>NZ_JBITLU010000002.1:0-500973 GCF_044465525.1 Nonomuraea sp. NPDC049646
CGCCACCGCGCGGGGCGGGCCGAGCCCGGGCCCGGGGCGGACCCGGCCGGGGCCGGGGGGCGCGGGGGGGCCCCGGGGGCGGGGCCCCCCCCCCCCCCCCCCCGCGCGCCCCCCCGGCCCCCGAGCCTCCAGCCGCAGCAGGACGTCTTCACCGACCAGGACACCTCCCCGGACACCCGGCGCAGCCTGAGCGCCGACGGCCGCTGGCTGATCAGCGCCACCGCCACCCGGGTCACCCGCTGGGACCTGCGCACCCACCAGCCCCAGGTCATCGACGCGCCCGCCGGCTCCGACGCGGCGGCGCCGCCGCTGGTGTGCAGCCCCGGCGAACCGCTGCGCCTGCCCGACCCCGCGACCGGCCGCCCCACCGCCCCCGCCTGGGCGCCCACCCCGACCGCCGAGCAGTGCCGCGAGGGACGCCTGCGCCTCTCCCCGGACGGACGGACGCTGCTCCTGGCCACCCCCGCCCTGGTCAGGGCGTGGGACGTGGCCTCGGGCACCGAGGCCGCCGCACTCAGCGCGCCGGGCGTGCGCGAGATCGGCTTCAGCGCCGACGGCGCCTTCGTCGCGACCGCCGGAGAGGACGAGCTCCAGGTGCGCGCCACGAACCACCTCCAAGGAGTGCTCCTGCGCCACCCGCTCCACGGCGACCTGGTCGACGACCTCTGGATCGGCCCCGACGCCGGGGAGATCCGCTACCTGACCGGCTCCACCGTGCACACCCTGCGCGTCGGCTCGGCCTTCACCCGCGACTGGCGCGAGGAGAGGGCGACCTCCGCCGCCTTCAGCCCGGACGGCACGACCCTGCTCCTCACCTACCGGGACCGTGTCGAGCTGCGCGACGCCAGGACCGGGCAAGAGCTGCCCGGCCCGCCCCGGCCCGCCTGCCCGACGCCCTGCTGGATGCAGGCCGCCCTCAGCCCCGACGGCCGGACCCTCGCCTACGGCGACGCCTACGCCGCCTCCTTCACCGCGACGTTGTGGGACCTGGCCGGACGGCGGATCACCGGCCAGTCGCCGCCCTTCCGCCACGGCGGGCCGCTCGCCTTCGCCCGGAACGGCGAACTGCTGCTCATCAGCGGCGCCTCGGCCGGGCCGGAGGCGCTCACGAGCTGGAACACGCGCACCGGCGCCGTCACCACGAACCCCGGCGTCACCGGCACCCGGATCGCCGTCGCCCCGGGGGGAGAACGCCTGCTGACCGACCGGGGCGAGGTCGCCTCGCTGCCGCCGCTGCGGCCGGCCGGCGGCGGCCCCGGCCCGGCGGAGGCGCTGGCCTTCAGCCCCGACGGCCGGTTCCTCGCCACCGGCGACACCAGAGGACGAACCGCCCTCTGGGACGGCGACCTCCGCCGCAACCTGGGCACCCTGCCCCCCACCGCCTCCGGAGCCGTCACCGCGCTGGCCTTCTCCCCGGACGCCGGCCTGCTCGCCGTCGGCACGGAGGGAGGCGCCGTCCAGCTGTGGGACACCGCCGGGCGGCGGCCTGTCGGCCCGCCCCTCGCCACGCCGGGCGGCGCGGTCCTCGCGCTGTCCCTCGGCGGCGACGCGCTGTCGGTGGCGGGCAAGCACCTGCCCTTCCAGCGCTACGACCTCAGCGCCGCCGGGGCCGCGAGCACCGTATGCCGGCGGGTCGGCCACGGGCTCGGCCGGGAGGAATGGGCCAGGTACTTCCCGGACTTCCCCTACCAGCCGACCTGCGGGCCGCAGGACCGCTGACCGGCTGGGTACCGGCCCGGCCGGGCGGCGGCGAGGCGGCCGAAGGACGGGGTCAGGCGGGAGGGCGGCGGGCCAGGCGCTCGGTGTGCGCCGAGCGCCCCTCGGGACGGCCCGCCGCGTGCGACGCCTCCTGGGCCAGGCCGTTGAGCGTGGTGCGGACCACGCGCGCGGTCTGGAGATCGACCGCGCGCGCGTCGTCGAAGCGCACCAGGCCGTCGGCCAGCAGCACGGCCAGCCCGTGCAGCGCGGCCCACACCACGAACTCCGCCCCCTCACGGGCGGGCTCCGGCAGGCCGCCGGCCGCGGCGAGCCGGTCGAGCTCCGCGGTCAGGACGTCGTGCGGGTGGGGGGAGATGGCGGAGTCGGGGGCGGTGGCGCCGCCGCGCAGCACGAGCCGGGCCACGGCCGGATCGCCGAGCGACCAGCGCACATAGCCGCACCCCAGGGCGATCAGCCGCCGCTGCGGGTCGCCGGCCTGGCCGGGCGCGCGCTCGCAGTCCTGTCGCAGGCGTTCCCCGAGCCAGGCGAGCGTCCGCTCGGACAGGGCGCGCACCAGCGTGTCGCGGGAGGCGAAGTGGTGGTAGGCGGCGCTGGGGCTGACGCCGACGCGCGCCGAGGCCTCGCGCAGGGACCAGCCGTCGGCGCCGCGCTCGCGCACGAGGGCCTCGGCGGCGTCGAGCAGCGCGCTGCGCAGGTCACCGTGGTGGTATCGCCCCTTCGCCATCGCCCGATCTTAACACTGATCAGATCTCTGCTACGCTCGCCAGCATCTCAACAGTGTTCAGATTGGAGCCGGATCATGTGCCCTGCCGATGTGACGCCGAACCCGTCCCCTGACCTGTCCGACCTTCCCGACGTGCGGACGAGCCCGCCGCCGGTCGTGCGCGGCGAGCCCGTCGAGGTGTCCGACGGCGTGTACGTCATCCCGGACAACCGCGTCGAGCTCGTCCCGAACGTCGGCATCGTCGTGGGCGAGCACGCCGCGCTGGTCGTCGACACCGGCATGGGCCGCCGCAACGGCGAGTTCGTCCTGGAGCAGGCCCGGCGCCTGGCCGGCGACCGGCGGCTGTACCTGACCATCACGCACTTCCACCCCGAGCACGGGTTCGGGGCGCAGGCGTTCAAGGGCGCCGCGACGATCGTCTACAACGCCTCCCAGCGCGCGGAACTGCACCGCAAGGGCGCCGCCTACGTCGAGATGTTCACGGGGCTGAGCGCCGCCGCGGCGGCCGAGCTCGAAGGCGTCGAACTCGTCGACCCCGACCTGGTCTACGAGGGCCGGGCCGAGATCGACCTGGGCGGCCGCAAGGCGGCGCTGCGCGCGGTCGGCCCCGCGCACACGGCCTCCG
The DNA here is from genome assembly GCF_044465525.1 of Nonomuraea sp. NPDC049646. Taxonomy (NCBI): domain Bacteria; kingdom Bacillati; phylum Actinomycetota; class Actinomycetes; order Streptosporangiales; family Streptosporangiaceae; genus Nonomuraea; species Nonomuraea sp. NPDC049646. The sequence goes on from NZ_JBITLU010000002.1 coordinate 3,069, forward strand.
ACCAGGTCGTCGTCATCGACGACCGGGTGCTGTTCGGCGGCGACCTGATCGAGACCCGCATCTTCCCGATCGCGCCGTACTTCCCGCCGTACGACGTGGACGTGGACGGCCCCGGATGGATCGGCGTGCTCGACGCCCTGATCGCCGCCGAGCCCGAGATCGTCGTGCCCGGCCACGGGGAGGTGGGCGGCGTCTCCTTGATCCGCGACGTCCGCGACTACCTCGACCACGTGCACGGCGAGGTCGCACGCCTGCGCGCGGCCGGCGCCTCCGCCGACGAGACGGCCGCGACGATCGACGCGCAGGCGCGCGCCCGCTGGACCACCTGGGAACGCCCCGAGTGGATCGGCTTCGCCGCCCGCGCCTTCTACGCCGCCGGACACCGGTGACGTGACCGTCCCCCTCGACCGGGGGAGCGCTATGCGTCCGCTGTCACGCTGTACGAACCCGAGGTGCAGCCGGTGATGCGCCAGCCGCCCGGCGCCTGCCGGACGGCGACGCCGCTGAGTCCGGTGCCACGGACGGACGGCCGGGCGTCGCCCGGGAACCAGACGTCGAGCCCGCACCCGCTGCCCTCGCCCCGGGCCGTGAGGCTCGCCCGGTCCGACGTCAGGCCGGTCAGACGGCCGGGGGCGGAGCGGGGGTAGGGGCGCGACAGCTCGGCGACGTATTCGGCGGGCGGGGGCAGGTCCTTCCCGGTGGCGCAGTCCTCGATCATGAGGTTGCCGCCGGTCCCGGCGTCGGCGCCGGCGTGGGCGTCGCCGCAGGACTGTTTCCAGACCCAGAACGCGCCGCCGATGCGGTGCCGGTCCTCCTGGTCGGTGTATCTCGCGATCGGGGCGGCGGCGGGGTCGCCGAACCAGCCCCACTCGCCCGACCAGAGCCCGGCGCCGTAGTACTCCGCCGCCCGGCTCGCCAGCTCGAAGCCGCGCTCGATGCTCGTGACGGTGAGTCCGGTGCCCTGGTCGATGGTGATCGACTCGTTGTAGAGGTGGGGAGCGAAGACGAGCAGCCGGTCGTCGGTGAAGCCCTTGGGCACCGGCACCTCGAAGCCGAGCCCCGACCAGAGCACGGACGGCTCGAAGAAGACCAGGTGGGGGAAGCCGCGCCGCTCGCCCGCCCGGATGGCCTTGATCGCCCGGTCGTAGTAGCGGCCGAGCAGGACGCCGGAGGTGATCGGCGGCGCCTCGCCGAAGCCGGGCTCGTTCAGCAGGTCGTATCCGGCGACCATCGGCTCGTTCGCGAACCGCTCCGCCAGCATGCCCCAGGCGGCGACCAGGCGGGTCTGGATGCCGTCCCTGTCCTGGTAGAAGCTGGTGAAGGCGCGGGCGACGGCCGGGGAGATGTCGCGTCCGGTGAACTCGCACCTGGGGGCGCCGTCGAAGCGGTCGGCCCAGGTGGGGGCGCCGTCCCAGCCGTGCATCGGGGAGCCGTTCCGGCAGGTGGCGCCGGGGGCGGCGCCGACGCCCTTGCCCCAGGCGTCCTGGTGCATGTCGATGACCGTGCGCAGGCCGTGCCGGGCGGCGGTTTCGACGGCCCAGGAGATCTTGGCGAGGTAGGCCGGGTCGTAGTGGCCGGGGCGGGGTTCCAGCGCCGACCAGGACAGGGCCAGCCGGATGACGTTGAAGCCCATCTTCGCCATGCCGGCGAAGTCGGCGTCGGTGAGCGGTCGCGTCACCGCCTTGTCCGGGAATTTCTGGAAATAGTCTTCGAGTTGGTTGACGTTCACGCCGCGCAGCAGCACCTCGTTGCCGTCGGCGTCGACGATCCGGCGGTCGGCCGAGAGGGTCAGGCCGGGGGTGCGCGGTGGCTGGGCGGTGGTGGTGGCGGGTCGCAGGAGCGGTAAGGCGAGCGCCGCCACGGCCACGACGACCGCCATCGCGATCGGCGCGACCCGGGCGACGCCCCTGCGCGCCGGGCGACTGGCGGGGAGGAGAGTGACGCCCTGGTCCGCCGGGCGGGTGGCGGGGAGAAGGGGCGCGCCCTGGTCCGCCGGACGGCTGGCGGGGAGAAGGGCGACGCCTTTGCGTGCCGGACGCGTGGTGTCGAGGAGGGCGACGAGCGCCGCCGTCGCCGGGGCGAGGAGGGCGCCGAAGGAGAGCGCGGGGGCGAGGCGAAGCATGATCGCCGGCGCCCAGAACAGGCCGCCGCCCGCCAGGTCGCCGGGGATCCCGACGGCCACCTCGACCAGGCCCAGCGTCCCGGCCGCCCCCAGCGCCGACAGCCCCGCCACCGCGGGCCGTGGCGAGGCGGTGGCGCTGAACCAGCGGTGCAACGCCCACGTCAGCACGCCGAGCAGAGTGACGGCGGCCAGGCAGCCCAGCGGTCCCGCCTCGGGCGCGGGGGCCAGCGGCGAGTCACCGATGGCATATCCGACAGGCGACCCGCCCCACCACACCCCGCCGACCGACACACCCAGGACGACGGCCACGCCCGCCGCAACCCATCCCGACGCCGACACCCCCAGGACGACCGCCCCCGGTACCGCCGCGGGCCGGACCTCGGGCGCCGCAGGGGCGGATGGGGCCGCGGACGCCACGGACGCCGGGGAGGCCGGGGAGGCCGGGGACGCGGCCGCAGGGGAGGCCGCAGGGGCTGCGGAGGCCCCGGACACGCCGGACGCCCCCGACGCTGCGGCCGTCCCGGACGCCTCGGACGTCGGGGGCGCGGGAAGCGGGGTGAGGCGGCGGTGCAGGAGTTGGGTGAGCCAGGCGGCCACTGCCACCGGCAGCCCGAAGACCGCCGCCTTGACGCCGGTGAAGCCCGTCGACCACACCAGGTAGAGCACGTCGTCGAAGGTCATCGCCAGCGACATCACCAGCTTCGCCGCCATCGCCGACCAAACCACCGCGCCCCACACCAGCAGCGCCGTACGCAGCGGGGTACGTCCACGGGCGAGAGCCCACGTCAGCACGCCTACCCCCGCCAGCAGCAGCGGCACGTACACGGCCAGGGGGGCCACCTGCCAGAGCGCGGCGACGGGCAGCAGCTCGGCCCCCGTCCAGGTGTACGGCGCGGCCAACCCAGACGGGTCGAACACCGCTCCCAGCGTGATGACGGCGGCCAGTACCACGACGGCGATCGGCGACAACCAGCGGTTCCTCATAGTGACGGCGACCATACATGAGCATCGCTCACAAATGAAGAGCCAAGATCCATCCGCGCTCGGGCTCATGCCAGGCGGATACCGGCGGAGGGGCCCGTCACGCGACCTTGGACTCCGGCGCCTTCCAGGTGTTGCGAACACCCTCGTCGGCTGCCTGAACGACGCCTGGGAGCCGTTCATCCCCGACTTCAAGCCGGTCAGGACCGACATCAGGGCCGGTCACGGATATGTGGTGGTCGAGGACTTCGTCGTGCCCTTGGCGAGCTTGCAGCTGATCTTGGGGAGCTTGCCCTTCTTGTACAGGGGGTTGTGGGTGAGCTCGGGGGCGCCGCGTCGAGCTCCGGGGCCCGTCAGGGACGGGCCCCGGAGAGGCTACTTCTTCTCGCAGGTGCGGTGGCCGAGGAAGACGTCGTCGATCCCCCACCACCCTGACAGCTGGCCGAGGAAGGTGAAGCGGACCCGCACCGCGTTGCGGCCGATCGCCTGCGGCAGCTCCACGACCTGGAGCTCGGGCCCGCGAGCCCCGGGGTAGCCCGCCTTCTTCCAGACGTTCGCCCAGGTCCGGCCGCCGTCGAGGCTGACGTCCACGAGCGCCGTGCCGTTCACCCTCGGCTCCACGTCGGAGGCGAACTGCAGGGCCGGGGCGGCTGCCTTCGACAGGTCCACGGCCGCCGACGTCAGCGTGGTCTCCTGGACGTGGTGCAGGCCGTAGTGGTCGGAGTCCACGATCGCGAACCCGCCCTTGCCGCCCGTCCTGTTGGTACGGCCGCCCGGATCGTTCAGCACCCAGCCGGGCTCGTGGGCGTACCCGGGGAAGCCAGGATCGGCGTTGGTGACGCTCCACCCGCCCGGCAGCCCGGCGTCCAGCCGTTCCGTGACGCCCTCCAGGACCGGCGCGTAGCCGGGGGCCTCGCAGGCCAGGGTCACCGTCAGCGCGAAGTCCTCGGTGAGCGGCGCCGTGCCGACCCTCACCTGCCGGACGGCCGGGGTGTAGCCGCGCGGCACGGCCGCCGCCTCCAGCGTGTACGTCGTGCCGGGCAGCAGCTCCAGCCGGTACGCGCCGGTCCCGGCGTCGGAGTTGGCCGTCCAGGTGTGCCCGGCGCCGTCGGAGGCCGTCACCTTGGCCGCCAGCGGCCAGCCCTGGCCGGAGCCGTCCCGCACGACGCCGCCGACCTGGACCCGCGCGGTCGGCGCGAGCCGGACGTCGAGCGTGACCGTGCCGTCCTTGGCGATCGTGGCGGCGGCCGTGGCGTCGTCGTAGCCGAACGCCTTGACCTTCACCTGGTAGTCGCCGCCGATCAGGCGCAGCGAGTAGTCGCCCGCCTGGCCGGTCACGGCGTCGCGGGAGCGCCGGCCGGTCACGGAGACGGTGGCGCCGGGCACCGGCTGGCCCGTCTCGGCGTCGGTGACGGTCCCGGCCAGCGTGCCGAGGCCGACCTTGGCGACGGCCAGCAGCGCCGAGGCGTCCAGCCGCCCTTCACCGAACACGTTGTTGTCCTCGGCCGGGCCGCCGCACTGGGCGTCGGCCGTGTCGATCGCGGACGCGTCCAGCAGCGCCCGGGTGCCGTCGAGGTCGCGGACCAGGTCGGGGAAGGCCGACCACAGCAGCGCGACGGCGCCGGCCGCGTGCGGCGCCGCCATGGAGGTGCCCGACATCAGCCCGTAGGAGCCGCCCGGCAGCGCCGAGCGCACGTCGACGCCCGGAGCCGCGATGTTCGGCTTGGTCTCGCCGTTCTGGCCGGGGCCGCGGCTGGAGAAGGAGGCGATCGCGCCGTTCACGCCGTAGGCGCCGACGGAGTAGTTGAGCGTGCGGCTGCCGGGCGAACCGCTGGTCCTGCACGACGGGCCGCTGTTGCCGTTGGCCCAGACGCCCATGATGCCGGAGGCGGCCCACGCCTGGAGGATGTCCTCGATGATCGGCTCGTCGGTGGGCTCGGTCGAGCTCCACGAGTTGTTGATGATGTGCGGCCGCTTGCTGACGTCCGGGTTCTGGCCGTGGCTGTCGGTGGGGGCCAGCATCCACTGGGCGGCCGCGACGAGGTCCTCCTCGCTGCAGGTCTGGCAGCCGTTCGCGGTGATCCACCTCACGCCGGGGGCGACGCCGATCTGGTTGCCCTGGCCGTCGTCGCCCACCATGGTGCCCATGGTGTGGGTGCCGTGCCCGTGCGTGTCGCAGGGAGCGCCGCCCGCGCAGTGCCCCGAGGTGTCGAACCAGTTGTAGTCGTGGGTGACGGTGCCGTCGGCGTTCGCGCCGCGGTAGGAGGCGCGCAGGGCGGGGTGGTCGAACTGCACGCCGGTGTCGATGTTGGCGATGACGATGTCCTCGCCGCGCCGCCCGTACTCCTTCCAGACGTCGTCGGCGTTGATGTCGGCCACGCCCCACTCCACGCCGCCGCCTGCCGCGGTCGCGGCGGCGCGCCGCACCGGCTCGGCCAGCGCGTACGTCTTCGGCGGCCGCACCTGCCGCACGCCGCCCATCGCGGTCAGCTTCCTGACCTGGGCCGGGGTCGCGCCCTTGACCAGGATCGCGTTGGTGACCCAGAACGACTCGCTGTCCAGCTTCTCGTCCTTGAGATACTTCCTGACGTCCGACTGGGTGCGGACGGCGGTGTCCTTGAGCGCGTCCACGACGAGCTGGCCGCGCGCGGTCCTGGAACGCGCCTTGGGCGCGGCCGACAGGTTGGCCTCCGGCTTGAGGATCACCCAGACGTCGCCCGGCGCCGCCTCGGCGGGCAAGGCCGCGGTCAGCCCCGCCACCAGGGCGAGCACGGGGAGTAAGGCCCGGAATCGCATGTCAGCCCTTTCCGCAGGTGAGTCGGGCGGCCACCGGCCGCACCTCCTGGGCGACCTCGGAGACCGTCAGGCCCACGGCCCACACGTTGTCCGGTCCGCTGCCGTGCACGTCCAGGAAGTTGTAGGTCAGGCCGTTCATGCGCGGCCCGGGGTGGGAGACCGTCGTCCAGGCGGAGCCGTCCCAGTGCAGGAACTCCTCCTCCTGGCCGAGACCGACGTCCCCGACGGCCCACACGTCGCCGGGGGCGGCGGCGTAGACGCTGTCGAGGCGGCTGTTGCCCAGGTCGGGCAGCGTGGTCACGCTGCTCCACGCCGTGCCGTCCCAGTGCATGACCAGGGCGGCCGCCTGGTTGTCGGCTCCGTCGCGGCGCCGGCTGCCGACCGCCCACACGTCGCCGGGGCCGGTGCCGGAGACCGCGAAGAGGGCGCCCGTCGGGTGCGGGGCCGCCACCTCCGTCCACCGCGTGCCGTCGAAGTGCTGGACGAGCGGGCTGACGACGCCGTCGGCGTCGCGCTGGTTGCCCACGGCCCACACGTCGTCGGGCGAGACGGCGGTGACGGCGCGCAGGATCGCGTCCGGGCGGCCGGCGGCCGGGTTCTCGACGATCGACCAGCGCCGGCCGTCCCAGTGCTCGATCAGCGCGGCGGTGGGCGGGTTCAGGTCGCCCTTCTTGGCCCCGTAGGTGTAGCCGACGGCCCAGGCGTCGTTCTTCGACACCGAGGCGACGTCGGCCAGGTAGAGGCCGGTCGTGGCCGCCGCCGGCGAGACGGCCGTCGGGTGGAGCGTCCACCGCCGACCGTCCCAGCGGGCGGCCTGCGTGGTGTCGGCGCCGGTGCCCATGTGGTCGAGCAGCAGCCAGCCGCCGTCGGGGGAGTGGAAGGAGCTGGCTTCGGCGAGCTGCCTGGTGTGCGGCGGGACGGGCGGGCGGGTGTTGTCGTGCGGCCGGCCGCCGCGCAGGTCGCCGGTCCAGGCCGCCGGTGACCCGCCGGAGGAGGAGCCGGTGAACAGGGCCTTCCGGGCGGAGAAGACGGTGACGTCCTGCGGATAGCTGTCGACCGGGGTTATCGCGGAGGTGTCGACGACGTTCCAGGACGGCACGCAGCCTCCCGGTGCGGCCGAGGGCGTGGTGAGAGTGGTGGCCAGCAGCGCGCCGGCGATGAGGGTCTTCATGGGCTCTCCTAGAAGGCGCCGATGCCGTTGGGGCTGCCGTAGCCGGTCGGGCCGTCGTAGCCGGGGCGGGCGTTGCACAGCTCGGGCGCGGCGCAGGCGCCGGTCCTGCCCGCCGTGATGTCGAACAGGTGGGCCTTGCCCGCCTGCAGCTGCCTGCCCGGCGTGATCAGGTCGCCGTTGCCGGCCAGCGCGTACACCCCGGCCACCAGCGCGGCGGCGATCGGGGTGCCGCCGACCGCGACCCAGCCGCCGTAGGAGTAGCTGTCGTAGACGGCGACGGGCGTGCGCAGGTCGGCCACGGCGGCCGTGTCGGCGACGGTGCGCTTGGCGCCGCACGCCCCCTTCGGCTGCCAGGCGGGCCGCGCGACGTAGACCGAGCAGCCCGACCCCGATCCGGACCAGGCGGTCTCGCCCCAGCCGCGCGCGCCGGCCTGACGGTACAGCGTGGTTCCGCCGACGGCCGTGACCGTCCCGTACGCGGCGGGCACGAGCTGCCTGCCCGTCCTGGCGGGGAAGCCGCCGTCGCCGCTCGGGGCGGTGACGGGCACGCCGGGGTGCGCGTAGTGGGCGGCGTGGGCCAGCTCGCCGGCGTACTCCGGCAGGCCGTACGGCGTGGTGACGACCGTGGCCCCCTGCTTGACGGCCTGGTCGACGGCCAGGCCCAGGTTCTCGGCGCCGGCGTCGTCGGCCTCGACCAGCAGCAGCCTGCAGTTGGGACAGGCGGCCGCGGCGATGTCGAGCGCGGCGCTGCTGTTCAGCGACCAGTCCGGGTTGGCGCCCGGCGGCTCGTCGCCGCCGCGCTGGTTGACCTGGCGGAAGCAGTCGAACTCGCCCTCGCACGGCGGCAGCCCGTTCGCCCTGCGGTAGACGGCGAGATCGTTGCCCGCGTTCGGGTTGTGGTACGGGACGATGACCGCGATCGTCTGGCCGCCGCCCAGCCGCGCCGACGGCAGCCGGTAGGCCTGCTGCAGGTCGGCGGCCGAGAACGGCTGGGGCAGCCCGGCCGCCCTGGCCTCCGCGGCCGGCCGGGCGGTCAGCAGGCAGCCGGCCGAACCGGCCCGCGCGGCCGGGCAGGAACGCGCCGGATCGGCCTGGGCCGGAACGGCGGGCCCGGCGAGAAGCAGGGCGGCCGCGGCCGCCGCGATGAGTTTCACCATGATGAGCTCCTTCAGCTCGTCAGGCCGTAGGCGCGGACGACGGTCTGCTCGACGGCGTTGCCCTGCCGGTCGTGCGCCCTGACCCGCAGCGAGACGAACCCGCCGGAGTCCGGGTGCCGGACCGTGGCGGCGAACAGGCCGTCGGCCCGCCTGCCCGCGGTCAGCGGCTCGCTCCAGGTGGCGCCGTCGTCGTAGGAGAGCGCGACGGTGGCCTCGACGCCCTTCGGCGCGGCCATGTGCTCCTGGTTCTCCACCGCGAACGCCACCTGGAACGGCCCGGCCTTCGCCTTCGACGCGGCGTCGAGCGGCAGGTCGTAGCGGAGGAACAGCAGCGGCAGGAACGAGCACTCCCGCGTGGCGTCGGGCACGCACGACGCGCTCTTCGGCAGCTTGGCCCGCTGGTCGGAGGGACCCGAGCGGAACGTCCAGTCCGTCGTGACCGGCGTGCCGGCCAGCTCGCCGCGCTGGTCCTGCTTCCACACCAGCCGGTAGGCGGCCGGGTCGGGCAGCATCGGCAGGTCGGCCGCCTGGGCGCCGAGGGCGCCGGTGATGCGGTTGTCGGAGGTGAAGGCCAGCTCGCCATTGCGGTAGAAGTCCAGGCCGGAGTGCTCGTCCCAGGACGTGCCGGGCGAGTAGTGGCCCGGCGTGGAGTCCGCGAACCGCTGCGGATAGATCATGCCCAGGTCTCCCTGGCGGCAGGCCACGCAGAGGGTCGCGAACGGATCGTCGACGAGCGGCGAGTCGCCGCCGAAGCCGATGGTCGACTCCTGCCGGTAGGGCGCGGTGCGCGACGGCACGCCCGGCGCCTTGTTCCACACCTCGCGCACCACGGAACCCGGCCTGAGGTGGCGGCGCTGGTTGTAGTGCCGCGCGCCGTCGTCGGAGTTGAACGCGGTGTGCCAGACGGTGATGTCGGGGGCGCCGCTGAACAGGTAGTCGGTGCGCTCGCCCGGCAGCACGGACGAGCCGACCCCGAGCGCGCTCTGCGTCCAGGGCAGGAAGACCTCGGGGAACAGGTCGAACCGGTCCTGCTGCCCGTACGGGCTGCGCAGGATCGTGGAGCGGACGGTGGTCAGCTCCGAGTCCCGCACCTTGCGGGTCAGGCTCCCGGGCACGCCCTTGGCGTAGGGGAGGACGAGCCGGTAGCTGGGCTTTCCGGGCGAGCCGGACGCGGTCTCGGTGAGCTGGGTGTAGGCGGCGAAGCTGAAACTGCCCTTGCGCACCGGCCTGGTCGGCGTCGCGTACAGCGGCCGGCTGCCGAACTCCGGGTTGGACACGATCCGGAACGCGACGAGCTGGAAGGCTCCCAGCCCCCACGCGTCCACCCCGGCCGCGTTGCCCGCCTCGCTCTTCCTGACGAAGGCGAACATGTCCTGCCGGTACATGCCCTCGGTGGGCTGCTGCACCTCGACGTCGTACGGCACGGCGGCGCGGGCGTCCAGCGTGACCCGCACATCGCCGCCGACCCTGATCTCCGGCTGGACGACGAACGCCGCGCGGCTCGTCAGGTCGTCGGCCGGCCCGGTGAACACGCTCGCCTCGACGGCGTAGGTGCCCTCCGGCACGCTGAAGGCGACCTCGCCGGTCTCGCCGGGGTAGTCGATCGTGTAGAAGCCGAGGTCGGTGTCATCGACGCTGTGCACGTAGGCGACGACCGCGCCCGGCTTGCCGTCCAGGTCGACGCTGTCGATCGAGAGGGTGTGGTAGGCGCCGGCGGCCGCCTTCGCGGTCGCGGGCCGCCGGAACGGCGAGGGCGGCGCGTCGTCCGGCGCGCTGATGCGCTCGACGCCGGCCGGCGTCCCGCCGCGGCCCGCGCGCCATTCCTCGGCGAGCACGCGGCCGAGGGCCGGAGCCTCGTCCGGGGTGATCGTGGCGCCAAGCGCGGCGAGCCGGCCCGTCGTGGCCTTGACCGGGACGGGCCGGTTGCCGGTCCTGGCCAGGTGGCTGACGTTGAACAGGCGCGGGTCCAGCAGCCGGTCCAGGAACGGCACGGCCGTGCTCGGGATGACGTACTGGTCGCCGTGCCAGCCGAACCTCAGGTAGGTGCCGCCGGCCGGCACGGCGCCGGGGGACAGGACGGTGGTGCTCTGGCGGCCCTGCTCGTCCACGTCCAGGCGGACCTGCTCGCCGGTGACGAGGGTGACGGTGGTCTGGCGGGGAGGGGCCGCGGGCTGCTCCCGGGCGACGGCCGGGGGGTCTTCGTACGGGATGACGGGGTCGACGGCCGGCACGCCGGTCGCCATGCCGGTTGCTGCGCCGATTGCCATGCCGGTCGCCGCGCCGGTTGCCGCGCCGGTCGCCGCGGTGGCCGTCGAGCCGGTCAGGCCCAGTCCGGCGACCAGGGCCGCGGTCGCGCTGATCACCACCGCTCTTGAGCGCGGCCTGGAGGTGCTCATGCGGGCTCCTGTCCTCGGTGGGGGGTCACGCCTCGACCCAACCGTCGTCGTCGGCGGCGGTGGCGGGGGCGGGGGCGCCGACGGTGGTCGGGCCGTCGGCGGTGGGGGTTCCGGGGTCGGCGGCGGGGGCGACGTGGTCGTCCGGGGCCGGGGCCGAGGCCGGGGTCGGGGTCGGCTTTTCGGCGTCCTCGGTCTCAGTGGGCTCGTCGGGGCTGTCCATGGGACAAGCGTGATGACAGGGGCATCCATCCAGCTATGGGGAAAAATCCCCATTCGTGGGGGTGGGTCAGCCGGATCCGCCCATGCGCTGCCCGAGCCCCGCCCGCGACCGCAGCCCCAGCTTGCGCAGCACCGCGCTCAGATGTTTGTCCACGGTCTTCGGCGACAGGAACAGCTTCTTGGCGATCTCCCTGTTGCTCAGCCCGGTCGCGGCCAGCTCGGCCACCTCGGCCTCGCGCGGCGACAACGCGTCACCGTAGCCGCGCGTGCCGCCCCGGTACCGGACGGGCCCGGCCACGCCGTGCCGCCTGGCCGTGCTCGCCGCCCGGTCGAGGTCCCACCGCGCCCCCAGCTCCTCGAAGACCGCGATGGCGGCCCCCAGCAGCGCCCCGGCCCGCCCGGGATCGCTGCCGTCGCCGTCGCCGCTGCCGTCGCCGTCGTCGTGGCCGCCGGTGTCGTCGTGGTCGCCGTCGAGCAGGGCGGTTGCGGCGAGCGCGCGGCACTGGGCCGCCTCGTACCGGCCGCCCAGCTCGTCGTAGGCGTGCGCGCCCGCCAGGAAGCGCTCCGGATCTCCCGTCACGAACCCCTGGGCGTGGGCCAGCGCCGCGGGAGCCAGCGGCGCGTCCAGCCCGTCCAGCTCCCGCTCCAGCTCCGCGCACAACCGGCCGGCCTCGGCCGTCCGGCCCGCCGCGACCAGCGCACCGGCCAGGGCGGGCAGCGCGCGTACGGCCAGCGGCTGCAACCCCTTGGCCCGCCACCCCGCCAGCATCCCGATCAACTCCTCGTCCGGCGGCTCACCCCGGACCGTGCCCAGGCGCAGCAACGTCTCGACCGCCGGCGGCAGCGCGTCCACCGCGCCGACCTCCACGGCCCTGCCGACGGCCGCGCGGAGCCTGCGCGCCCCCTCCTCGATCTCGCCCCGCGCCACGGCCAGGCAGTGGGCGACCAGCTCGGCCGTGACGCGCTGGTGCGGTTGCTCGTCGAGCGCGTCCAGCAGCAGGGCGGTCTCGTCGGCCAGGCCCGTCCACTCCCCGCGGAAGTAGCGCAGCACCGCCAGGGAGGACCGGATGAGGTACTCCAGCCGCCGGCTGCTGTCGATCTTCAGCCCGCCGCGCAGCGCGGCGTCCAGCAGCCGCTCGCTCACCGCGTAATGGCCCGCGTAACAGCTCTCGTCGCCGACCGACCAGAACGCGACGACCTCCTGCCGGGACTCCGGACGCCCGCCGGCCAGCCGGGTCATCCGCTCGGTCAGCGCCGTCCAGCGCGGGTCGCCGATGGTGGTGAGCACCATCGCCACCTTGCCGAGCACCGACAGCTGCAGCGACGGGCTGCCGCCGAGCCGTTCGGCGGTCTCCAGCGCGCGGTCCAGCCAGTAGACGTGCTCGGCCGGCGACACCCCGGCCGAGGTCGGCACGCCGAGCCCGACCATCGCCCAGGCCGCCAGCTCCGGACGGTCGTCCAGGTGGCGCACCGCCGTGGCGAACTGCTCCCGCCGGAGTTCCGGGGCGGCGCCCGCCCTCTCCAGGAGCAGGCCGTACAGGAAGTGCAGCTCGCCGCGCACGCCGGGAGCGAGGTCGCGGCGCAGCAGATCGTCCATCTGGCCGAAGCCGGGCTGGGCGTGCAGGCCCTGGACGGAGGCCCAGCCGAAGCGCACCGCCATGTCCTCCAGCAGTTCCCCTTCGGGCGGCGCCTCGCGCAGGACGTCGCCGAGCAGACGGGCCGCCTCGCTGTCGTCGCCGTGCCGGCCCGCCTCCGCCGCGGCCCGGTCGGCCGCCCTGGCCCACTCCTCCATCATCCCGGCGTGCCGCAGGTGGTGGGCGATCTGCCCGATCGGCACCGGCCGCAACCGCTCGACCGCCTCGGCCGCCCGTCCGTGCAGCACCTGACGCCGGGGCAGCGCGATGCTCTCGTACACCGCCTGGAGCGCCAGCATGTGCCGGAACCCCACACCCGCGGCGCGCGCCGAGCCGTCGGGGGCGCCGCGCGGGAGCGCGGTGTGCTCGCTCAGCAGCCCCGAGCGCAGCGCCTCCTCCAGCCCGGCCAGCGCGTCCGCGCGCGCCAGGCCGCAGATCGTCACCAGCACCGCCACGGGCACCGGCACCTGCAGCACCGCCGCGGCCTCCACCACGGCCCGCGCTCCGGCGGGCAGCCGTCCCACCCGCTCCAGCACCGAGTCGCGCAGCGCCGTCGGGACGTTCAGCTCGTCGATGGCCTTACGCGCCCATCCGCGACCGCGCCTGATCAGCGTCCCGCGCTCGCGCAGCAGCGCCACCATCTCCTGGATCGCGAAGGGCAGTCCCGACGTCCGCTCGCACAGATGGGCGGCGAACTCCTCCGACACCCCTTCCGACCCGAGGATCGCGGTCATCAGCTCCCGGGTCTCGGCCACGTCCAGCGGCTCCAGGGCCACCTGGGCACGCGACACGGACGGAGCCGCCCGCGCCGCGATCGTCCTGGCGTCCAGCGCGACCTCCTCGCCCCGGAACGTGAGCACCACCGACAGCCCCGGCGGCGGCTCGCCCATGAGGTAACCGAGAAAGGCCAGGGTCTGCTCGTCGGCCCAGTGCAGGTCCTCCAGCACGAGTACGACCTCGCCCAGGGAGCCCAGCAGCTCCGACAGCGCTCGGAAGATCCGGTGCCGCTCGGCCGCCCGCTCCTCCAGCGGCTCGGGGGCGGGCGGCAACTGCCCGGCCAGCTCCGGCAGCAGCGGCCGTAACGCGCCGGTGACGGGCGACAGCGGCCCGTTCGCGCCGAGGCCGGTGCCGGCTCCTGCGCCGATGCCGCGCACGGCGTCGAGGAGCGGGCCGAGGGGGAACGGCTCCCGGATGTGCGCGCACCGCCCCAGGAACACCGGCCGGCCGGCCCGCGCGGCCAGCTCGGAGACCAGACGGGTCTTGCCGATGCCCGCCTCACCCTCGACGACGGCCAGAGCGGGCGGATGGACGACGGCCGCCAGCAGCCGCTCCAGCTCCGCGCCCCGGCCCACCAGCCCGATGTGACTCTTCATGTTCGAGCGCCATTCAAGCGCTTGTCACCCCTTTTGTCACGGCCTGGATCGGGAGAATCGGTCACCCCCAATTCCCCCGCAAACAGCGCGCGACGAGACGCCTTCTCCCGACGGGCCTCCACCAACAGGATTCCGAGCCGCGCATCGGAAGTCGCCCCCTGCCCTCGCCGGCGAACTGGGGCAGGATGTCGCCATGAGCGTCGATGCGACAGGGCCCGACCTGGTCGAAGCCGCCTGGCGGGACCTCCGCGACGACGGCGGCGTGCACAAGGAACTGGCCGACGCCGCCTACGCCGAGCCCCCCGTCATCGGCAGCGGCCACCGGGGCTGTGGCCCCGCCTTCGCCGGCACTCCCGAGGAACTCGCCGCCCATGAGGACGATGCCCGGATCCGGTCGGCCGCCGAAGAGTGAACCCACCGCCGGACCACCTCACGCGAACCGAGCTGCTCGCTCTGCTCGACGCACAGGGCCAGCGGTTCCATGCGGCCCGCGCGGCGCTCGCGGACGGCGGAGCCTTCGTCGTCTGGGACGGGCTCGTGCAGGCAGCCCTCTTGGCCACCGTCTACGCGCGCCGCCGACGGTCGACGGTCAGGCGGGGAACACCGACAACAGGCCTCGACGACACCCTCGACGTCCTCGTCCGGCTCGGCCGGACCTCTCTGCGGCTGGGGCGCATCGATGCGGGCGACGGCGCATGGACCCCCATGCTTTTCCTCTCGGCGGACAGCAGCGCCGTCATCGCGTGCACGTCCGTCAAGCGTCCGAGCCCGAACGCCTCCGGACCTCGCCGGTGACCTGGACGTCGGCCGGGTCACGCCGCATCAGGCCGGGAAGCACGATCACCGACAGGCGAGAAGGCCGTTCACCTCTCTGGCGAAGACCGCCGCGTTGTCGATCATGATGTTGTGGCCGGTGTCCGGGACGGCGATCAGCCGTACGCCGGAGGCTGCCAGCTCGGCCGCTCCGCGGGGTTCGCCGTCCGCCTCCGGGTAGAGGTAGGCGCGCGGGATCGGCAGCCTGCGCAGGCGTTCCCGCACGTCCGCGCGCGCCAGGTGGACCGCGCTCCGGTAGAGCGCCTCCCGTCCGGCTAGCCTCATCGTGGCCGCCCAGTGCGGCCCGACCCGGGTCAGCGTCTCCTCCCAGCCGTGCCGTACGAAATCCGCCTCGGAGTAGGCAGCGATGCTCGAACTGCCCGGCCGTGGCGCGGGTTCGGCCGGGTCCAGATTGGCGTCCACCAGCACCAGGTCGGCCACCAGCTCCGGATGCCGCTCGGCCAGGTGCACCGCGATCGTCCCGCCCATGCTGTGCGCGACCACCTGCGCGGCGCGCACGTCCGCCGCCCGCAGCGCGGTCGCGAGGGCGTCCGCGTGCTCCTCCATGGTGTAGCCGAACGCGGTGGGCCGGTCGCTGGTGCCGAAGCCCAGCAGGTCCACGAACAGGCTCCGGTGCCCGGCCAGCTCCGGCCGGCTCGCGACCCCCAGGAAGTACGGCGCCGCCGCCGCGCCCAGCCCGTGCACGTAGACGCGGACCGGCTCACGACCGGCCACCTCTGCCCAGCGGATGCGGCTCCCGTCCGGCAGCACCTGCGCGTCCCTCATGACCATCCCCTCCGAGATACCTAGATGTCGATATATCAAGACATCGAGATAGCATAGCGGCGTGATTGAGCTGTCGATCCTGGGCTTCCTCTACGACGAACCGCTCCACGGGTACGAGCTGCGCAAACGCGTCGCCGCCCTGACCGGCCACGTCCGGCCCATCGCCGACGGCACCCTCTACCCGGCGATCAAACGTCTGGAGCGCGACGGCCTGCTCGAACGCGACCTCCAGCCCGGCGCCCAGGCCGCGCCCCGGCACGTGCTCACCCTCACCGACGCCGGGCGCGCCGACCTCAGGCGGCGGCTCGCCGAACCGGACGAGCCGTTCATCACCGACGAGAACCGCTGGTTCACGATGCTGGCGTTCCTGCGCCACCTCGGCGACCCCGCGCTCCAGGCGGCCGTGCTGCGACGCAGGCTGACCTTCCTCACCGAACCGGCCAGCTTCTTCTGGGACGGCGACCGCCCCCTGCGGGCCGCCGACTTCGACGACCCGTTCCGCAAGGGCCTGTTCACGATCGCCACCGCGACCAGCAGGACCGAGATCGGCTGGCTACGGGAGACCCTGGCCGCGCTGGACGCCCAGAGCGCGACATCGTAGAGAGAGGAGGCGGTTACGCGGGCCCGCCCGAGGCCAGCGCCTTCACCTCCGCGGCCGTCACCGGCTGTCCCGCCACACCCCAATCGCCGCTCTTGATCTCCTCGATCACGACCAGGGTCAGGGGACGCAGGTGCTCACCCTCGACGGCGACGATCGCGTCGGTCAGCTTCCGCACCATCTCGGCCTTCTGGGTGGCGCTGAACACACCCTCGATCACCTTCACGTTGACGAGTGGCATGGGTTCCCCTTCCCCCCGACGCGGTGCACCGATGGCACCTCACGCCGTTCAGCCGACATGCCCCTGGCCGAAGTGGGCAAACGCCTCCTGTTGCTGACGCCCGGCGCAGGGTATGCGCAGGTGGGAGCTCGTGTGAGGGAGAACGGGGGGATCCATGCTGGGGCTGCCTGAGGGGATTCGGGGGTGCCTGTTCGACATGGACGGCGTGCTGACGCGCACCGCCACCGTGCACGCCAGGGCGTGGAAGTCGATGTTCGACGACTTCCTGCGGGCCTGGAGCGAGCAGACCGGAACCGCGTTCGTCCCCTTCGACGCGGGCGCCGACTACGACCGCTACGTCGACGGCAAGAAACGGGCGGACGGCGCGCGCAGCTTCCTGGACGCCCGAGGCATCACCCTGCCCGAGGGAACGCCGGACGACCCGCCCGGCACGATGACCGTGCACGGCCTGAGCAACCGCAAGAACGACCTGGTGCAGGCCATCATCGACCGGGACGGCGTGGACGTGTTCCCCGGCTCCGTCCGCTACCTGGCCGCGGTCCGGGACGCCGGGCTGCGCCGCGCGGTGGTGTCCTCCAGCGCCAACACCGAGCAGGTCCTCGCCGCCGCCGGGCTCGCCGCCCAGTTCGAGGCCCGGATCGACGGCGTCGTGGCCCGGGACCGCCGGCTCGCCGGCAAGCCGGCTCCGGACATGTACCTCGCGGGCGCCGAGGCGCTGGGGCTGCGGGCGTCCGAGGCGGCGGTGTTCGAGGACGCCCTGGCCGGAGTCGCCGCCGGCCGGGCCGGGAGGTTCGGCTTCGTCGTCGGCGTGGACCGGGCCGGGCAGGCGCAGGCGTTGCGCGACCACGGCGCCGACGTCGTGGTCTCCGACCTGGCCGACCTGCTGGAGCCGGGCACGCCGTCCCGGGAGGCCGGATGATCCGGCATCCGGCGTTCACCGTCGAGCCGTGGGCGGTCCGGGAACGGCATCTCGACCTGCGGGTGCTGGCGCAGACCGAGTCGGTGTTCGCGCTGTCCAACGGCCATATCGGGCTGCGCGGCAACCTGGACGAGGGCGAGCCGCACGGGGCGCCGGGCACGTACCTCAACGGGTTCTACGAGGTGCGGCCGCTGCCCTACGCGGAGGCGGGCTACGGGTACCCGGAATCCGGACAGACCGTGGTGAACGTCACCAACGGCAAGGTGATCCGGCTGCTGGTCGGCGACGAGCCGTTCGACCTGCGGTACGGGACGCTCCACCAGCACGAGCGGGTCCTCGACCTGCGCGCCGGCACCCTGACGCGCACCGCGCACTGGAGCTCGCCGACCGGGACCCCGGTCCGGATCACGTCCACCCGGCTGGTGTCCTTCACCCACCGCGCGGTCGCCGCGATCCTGTACGAGGTCGAGGCCGTCGAGCGGCCGTCGCGCGTGGTCGTCCAGTCGGAGCTGATCGCCAACGAGACCCAGACCTACGAGAGCGGCGACCCGCGCGCCGCCGCCCCGCTGCACGCGCCGCTGGTCGCGGAGGAGAACGTCCCGAGCAGCGACGGAACGGCGATCATGGTCCACCGCACCCGGGCCAGCGGCCTGCGCGTGGCCGCCGGGATGTGCCACGAGATCGACGGGCCGGACGGCACCCGGATCGAGGCCCAGGGCAGCGACGACGTCAGCCGGCTCACCGTCGCCACCCGACTGTCGCCCGGCCAGACGCTGCGGCTGGTCAAGTTCTTCTCCTACGGATGGTCGGCGCAGCGCTCGCGGGCCGCGCTGCACGACCAGGTGGCCGCGGCGCTGGCCTCCGCCCGCCTGGACGGCTGGGACGGCCTGCACGCCGACCAGCGCCGCTTCCTCGACGACTTCTGGGAAGGCGCGGACGTCGAGGTGGACGGCGACGCCGAGGTCCAGCAGGCGGTGCGTTTCGGGCTGTTCCATCTGCTGCAGTCGGCCGCGCGCCTGGAGGAGCGCGCCATCCCGGCCAAGGGCCTGACCGGCTCCGGCTACGACGGGCACGCCTTCTGGGACACCGAGATCTTCGTCCTGCCGGTGCTCACCTACACCCATCCCGCGGCCGTCGCCGACGCGCTGTGCTGGCGGCGGACCACGATCCCCCTGGCCCGCGAGCGCGCGAAGCAGCTCGGCCTGCACGGCACCGCCTTCCCCTGGCGGACCATCCACGGCGAGGAGTGCTCCGGCTACTGGCCCGCCGGAGCCGCGGCCTTCCACGTCAACGCCGACATCGCGCACGCGGCGATCCAGTACGCGGACGCCACCCAGGACATGTCGTTCGAGCAGCGGACCGGCCTGCCGCTGCTGGTCGAGACGGCCCGGCTGTGGTGCGCCCTCGGCCACCACGACCCGGCCGGGCGCTACCGCATCGACGGTGTGACCGGCCCCGACGAGTACACCGCCGTGGTCGACGACAACGTGTACACGAACCTGATGGCCCAGCAGAACCTGCGCGCGGCGGCCGAGGCCGCGGACCGCCATCCGGGCCCGGCGGGGCGGCTCCAGGTCACCGCCGAGGAGATCCGCCGCTGGCGGGACGCGGCGGAGGCGATGTCCGTGCCCTACGACGAGCGGCTGGGGGTCCACCCGCAGTGCGAGGGCTTCACCCAGCACGCGCTCTGGGACTTCGCGGCCACCAGGCCCGACCAGTATCCGCTGCTGCTGCACTTCCCGTACTTCGACCTCTACCGCAAGCAGGTGGTCAAGCAGGCGGACCTGGTGCTCGCCATGCACCTGCGCGGGGACGCCTTCACGCCGGAGCAGAAGTCCCGCAACTTCGCCTACTACGAGGCGCTGACCGTCCGGGACTCGTCCCTGTCGGCCTGTACCCAGGCGGTGCTCGCCGCCGAGGTGGGCCATCTGGACCTCGCCTATCGCTATCTCGGCGAGGCGGCGCTGATGGACCTGGCGGACCTGGAGAGGAACACCATGGACGGCGTGCACATGGCCTCGCTGGCGGGGGCGTGGATCGCCCTCGTCTCGGGCTTCGGCGGGATGCGCGCGGGCCAGGGACGGATCTGCTTCGCCCCCTCACTCCCTCCCGGGATCACCCGGCTCGCCTTCCGGCTGCGCTACCGCGGCAGCCTGCTGAGCGTCGGCGTCGCCCCGGAGGCGACGGCCTACCGGCTGCTGCGGGGGCCGTCGATCACGGTGACCCACCACGGGGAGCAGATCGTCCTGGACGGGATGGAGGTCACCCGGCCCAACCCGTCGCGACCGGCGCCGGAGCAGCAGATCCACCAGCCGCCCGGCCGCGAACCGAGCCCGCGCCGTCCCCGGAGCTCCGGCAGCAGGACGGGTGACTAGGGCTCCCCGGCCCCCTGCCGGAGGCCTTCCATCAGTTGCAGGGGCTGGAGGACCAGGTGATGTAGCCGCTGAGCCTGCCCCAGGTCGAGACCGAACCGTCGCAGAACTGCGTCCTGACGCCCACCAGGTTGGTGCGCGCGGAGTCGGAGAAGTACTGGGTGTTGCACAGGTAGCCGGCCGGGCAGGCGGGGATGGCGTGCGCGGCGGCGGGGATGGTGGCGAGCGTGGCGGCGGCCAGGACCGCGACGGCCAGTACGCGACGGATCATGGATCGTCCTTCCTGATGCGCAGGGAGAAGGGGGGAAGCAGGACCAGTCCGGGTGCACGGTGCGCACGAATGATCCGTCTCATGGGATGAAAACGCAAGGGGAGCCCCCGGCCGAGCTCCCGCGCAGCCCTCTCCCTGGCGGGCGAGCAGGTGACCGGTCTCAGCGCGCCGATGAACCACCCGCCGCCCGGCCCGCGCCGACGCCGTGCGGCGGCTTCTTCCGCACCCGGCTCAGTGGCGATGGAGTCGGCTGCGATCATCGCACTATGACGATCGCTGCGGTCTACGCCGAGTTCGCCGCGCGCGAGGCGCACGACGTGTCGCCCACGTACGAACGCCTGGCCTCCGCGGTGGCGCGGGATCTCGACCTCCTGGCCCTGCTCGCCGGGCTTCCGCCGGCCAAACGGCAGCCGAACCTGCTGTTCGGCGTGGTCCGGCTGCTCGGCGGGCCGGTCGACGATCCGGCCGCCTTCCACGAGTACACGGTGGCGAACTGGCCCGTGATCGAGGCGGAGATGCGCACCCGGACCACCCAGACGAACGAGGCCGGACGGTGTGCCGTCCTGCTGCCGGTGCTCAACGCGCTCCCGCAGCCGCTCGCGCTGCTGGAGGTCGGCGCGTCCGCCGGACTGTGCCTCTACCCCGACCGGTACGCCTACCGCTACGGCGATCACCTGGTCGGCTCCGGTGACCCGGTCGTCGCCTGCACGGCCGCCAACCTGACGCCGCCGACCGGCCTGCCCCAGGTGGTGTGGCGGGCCGGCCTGGACCTGAACCCGCTCGACGTGACCGACCCGGCGGACCTGGCCTGGCTCGACGCCCTCATCTGGCCCGAGCACACGCACCGCCGGGCCAGGCTGCGCGCCGCTGCGGCCGTCGTCGCAGCCGACCCGCCGCTGCTCGTCCAGGGCGACCTGGTGGACGACCTGCCCGCCCTGGCCGCGCAGTCCCCGCCCGATGCGACGCTGGTGGTGTTCCACAGCTCGGTGCTGTACCACGTGCCGATGCCGCGACGGATGGAGTTCGCCGAGGCGGTACGCGAGCTCCCCGGGCACTGGATCGCGAACGAGACCGCCGCCGTGCTGCCCTACGACACGCTCCCGACGCCGCCGGGCGAGGCGGACTACCACGTGCTCGCGCTGGACGGGCAGCCGCTCGCCTGGACCCGATCGCACGGCCAGGAGATCACCTGGTTCACGTGATCCCGGCTCAGCGTGTGGCCGGCTCGCTCCCGACGGCGGAGCCGTCCGGCTCTTGCCAGGGGGGAGGCCGCAGGCCGATTCTGGAGGGGGGCCACGCGACCGGCGGGGGACGAACCATGTCTCGACACACAGCATCAGTGGCCGTCACCTGCGTCCTGATCGGCGGCCTGATCTCCGGCTGCGACCAGGGCGACTGCGCCCCGAAGGCGATCGCCGGCGTCTATGAGGCCTATTCGCCCATCGTCCTCGCCGTCCTGCCTGAGGTGGTGCCGAAGGCGATCCCGGGGATCGCGGTCAGCCTCGGCCTGTTCGCGGCGGACGCCCTGGCGCGATACCTCATCGACCACACGGTCCCGAAGGACAGGACGTGGCTGCTGATCGAGCAGACGCTCCACGGGCAGCAGCGGACCAGCGTGTTCGAGCTCGGCACCGACCACGAGCTCAAGGTCAGCGTGAACGGCGCGCAGCTCAAGCACGTGGACCTCTACGTCAAGGAGCGGCAGATCAAGGTGATCATCCCGCGCGGCACCGCGGCGGAGGTCTCCGTCACCGACGCCGGGAACGGCGACGAGGTCGCGATGCGCGGCACCGTCCCCGGCGACCTGGACGGCTCCTTCGACCTCGACACCGGCCACACCTCGACCGACGACTCGCCCGGCGCCCGCGCGGGGGACGTCGAGATCGAGACGTTCGGCTTCAACGTCGGTCCGAAGCTGGTCAACGGCGCGGCGGCCGCGCTGTTCGCCGGGACCGGCCGGCCCACGCTGCACGCCTGCATGTCCATGCCCGCCGCGGCCTGGACCGGCGAGTTCCGGGACTGGCAGCCGGGAACCCAGGACCGCTCCTGGTGCGTCAGGACCAACGCCGGGCACTACGGCCTCGCCGTCCCGAAGCAGACCGGCGCCTTCTGGATCGGCCCCGCCGCGGACGCCGGCGCCGTCTCCTACCTGCTCTGGGCCCAGCCCGGCCTGCCCGCGGCCCCTGCCACCGCCGTCCCCGCAGCCCAGATGGACGGCTGCTGACGCACGCTTCTGGCCGGTGGAGTTCCGTTACCTCCTGCTTAAGATGGCGATCATGCGTTTCGCCACCCTTGTCGCCACCGCCACGCTGACCTGCCTGCTGTTATCCAGCACCCCGTTGTCCAACGCTGCGCACGCGGCGTCCGCCTTCCCCATCAGGGCCCGGGTTCTGACCGCGAACAAGCTGTACCGTACGGGCGAACTCCGGGCGAGCCAGTGCGCGGAGCGCGACGTCGGTGCGAAGACCGTCGCCTCCGCCAAGCGGTACCTGACCGCAGTGCTGAACTGTCTCAACCGGTCGTGGGGCGCCCACTTCAAGAGGGCGGGCCTGCCCTTCGCCAAGGCCAAGATCGGATTCATCACCAAACCACGCAAGTACTGCGGTTGGCCCTGGGGCTCCGCCGCAGCCACCTACTGCGACGCGGAGCGGCGTTTCCTCGTCCTTCTGGACGACGACATGCTCGACGTCTCCACCAGCCTGTTCCTGTTCGAGACCGCCGTCCACGAGTACGGGCACCACGTGCAGAACCTCACCGGGATCGCCCGCAGCTACGACCGCTACCCGTACCGGAACAAAAGCGAACTGAACGAGCAGAACCGCCGCATGGAGTTGCAGGCGGAGTGCCTGGGCGGGGTGTTCTTCGGCAGCGTCTGGGACTCCTTGACAGAACGCAGCAAGGAAGACTGGAAGATCCTGCTCCAGATGGTGCGCGACAGCGGGGACGAGCAGCAGAAGATCCGCTCCCACGGCAAGGGACGCAACCGCGCCACCTGGCTCGACAAGGGCTTCCGCACAAGATCCCCGCAGGCCTGCAACACCTGGACGGTCTCCTCGTCCCAGGTTTCCTGATCACGGACAGCCCCCGTCCGCCGCACCACCCGTATGGCGCTGCCGCAATGCAGACCGGCCGCAGGTCGAGGGGCGACGACAAATCTGACCCTGTTCACCTCGTGGACGCACCACGCTGCCGGGTGCGCTCGGCCATCGCCTCCGCCAGCCGGACTGTCGCCGCGGCGCACCGCTCAAGCTGCGGAGCGATCCGCTCGTCCAGGCAACCGCCAGGTCGGGCGCGTTGGCGCAGCACGTCATCGGTGCTCAGGGCCAGACAGTCGCGGCTGTGGCCGTGGCTTGCCCCTGCCCTCTCGCCCTCCTTCCCCATCACTTGCAAGCAACCGCGCGGATGTACCGCAACACCACGGGTGATGTGGGGGCCCAGCGGCCGTGTTCGGCGATGACGGCGACCGGGTGGCGGGCTCGCCGTCCGATGCCCGCGGCGCTCAGCACCGGCACCAAGGAGTCGGCGAACGCACGCCGCGCGGCGGCCCCGCGCAGCTTTCCGAGCGCCGCGACGGCGAACACCACACCGATGAGCACCCGGCAGAAAAGGCAGATCTCCGGCAATCCCACGACCGACAACGTACGTGACGGGCTGCTCCACGGTCGTCCTGCGCAGGAGGGAACCACACCGTGCCCGCCTGCACCCGCACGACCGGTTCCTGCCCCCACAGGCGTAGACGGGGTGGAGCCCGCGCGACCCGGACGGCCTCAGAACGGGCTGATCTCGAAGACGCAGCCGTTCCAGGTGATCCGCAGACCGCGCCGGTCATCGTGTAGGTGCCGCTGAGTGTTCGGGGAAGCTCGTGGCAGGACAGCCGCCCGGGATCTGAACTCAGACGTCACCGGCTCGGCATCTGCCCGGGACAATCAAGCGCCGCTCACCGGCCCCCGCGGTGGGCGAGGTCGGGAGGACGAAGGTGGTCATCGTGGGCTTTCCTGGTCTCAGTTCGCGAGGGACAGGACGATCTTGCCGGTGGTACGGCGGCTGTCGCCGAGTTCGTGAGCCTTGGCCGCCTGGTCGAGCGGGAGCACGGTGTCGATCTCGGGACGCAGCAGGCCGGACGCCGCCAGCGCGGCGATCTCCCGCATGCCCGCGTGGTCGGCTTCCACGATCATGAATGCGGCACGCAGGCCGAGGGCGGCGGCCTCGTCGGCCAGGTACGCCTCGGCGGGGGAGGCGAGCGCGACCAGAACGCCACCCGGCCGCAGGGCGCGCAGCGAGCGTGGCCCGTAGGAGCCGCCGATGGTGTCGATGACGGCGTCCACCGGTTCGATGGCCGTCTCGAAGTCGGTCTCGGTGTAGTCGATGAGTTCGTCCGCGCCGAGGCCGCGCAGGAACGCGTGCTTGGCCGTACGGGCGGTGCCGATCACCTGGGCTCCGCGGGCCTTGGCGATCTGGACGGCGAGGTGCCCGACGCCGCCCGCCGCCGCGTGGATCAGCACCCGCTGTCCCGGCCGCACCTGGGCGACGTCCACCAGAGCCTGCCAGGCGGTGAGCGCGGCGAGCGGCAGCGCCGCGGCCTGCTCATGGGTCAGCGCTTCGGGCTTGCGGACCAGGTGCCGGGCCGGGGAGGTCACGTACTCGGCGTAGGTGCCCGCCAGGAGCGGGTGACGCGGCAGGCCGAACACCTCGTCGCCGGGGACGAGGGTCGTCACCCCCGGGCCCGTCGCCTCGACCACGCCGGAGACGTCCCAGCCGAGCCGGACCACCGCGCCGGCCAGCCCTCCAGAGGCGCGATGCCAGGAGTCGGTGGGGTTGACGCCTGCCGCGTGCACCCGTACCAGCACCTCGGCCGGAGCGGGCTCCGGGCGCTCCACCTCGATCACCTTCAGCACCTCGGGCCCGCCGAACCCGTCCTGGCCGATCGCACGCATGTCCATCTCCTGCCTCTGTCGTTCCGGGGCAGTTTCCGTGGCCCCGTGGAGATCAATGCTTGCGGAGTCCGCGCAGGGCAGCCAGTGGCAGGAATGCCAACATGTGGAAGAATCTTGCCATGCATCGCGTTCGCGTCCTGGCTCTGGAAGGCGTCTATCCCTTCGAGCTCAGCATCCCGGTGAGGATCTTCGGCACGGCCGCCGGTCGCGACGGCGAGCCGCTGTACGAGGTCGCCACCTGCAGCCTGGACGGTGGGCCGGTCACCACCAGCGCCGATTTCAGCATCTCCGTGGCCCATGGGAGCGAGGCGCTGCGGTCGGCGGACACTCTGGTCATCCCGCCGTTCACCTGCGGCCCTGACGAGGAAAGGGACTGGCTGCCCGACGGGCTGCGCGAGGCTCTTGCCCTCGTGCCGGCCGACGCCCGGATCGTCTCGATCTGCACTGCTTCGTACGTACTCGCCGCCGCGGGACTGCTCGACGGGCGGCCCGCCACCACTCACTGGAACGAGGCCGAGCACTTCCAGCGGTCCTTCCCGCAGGTCCAGGTGGACGCGAACGTCCTGTTCGTCG
The DNA here is from genome assembly GCF_044465525.1 of Nonomuraea sp. NPDC049646. Taxonomy (NCBI): domain Bacteria; kingdom Bacillati; phylum Actinomycetota; class Actinomycetes; order Streptosporangiales; family Streptosporangiaceae; genus Nonomuraea; species Nonomuraea sp. NPDC049646. The sequence continues at coordinate 28,425 of NZ_JBITLU010000002.1, forward strand.
ACGGCGGGCAGATCCTCACGGCGGCGGGCGTCGCCGCCGGCATCGATCTGTGCCTGCATCTGGTACGCCGTGACCACGGCAGCGAGATCGCCAACCGGGTGGCCAGGCTCTGCGTGGTGCCTCCGTGGCGGGAGGGGGGCCAGGCCCAGTACATCGACCGGCCGATCCCGGAGCAGTCGGCCGCCACCACGGCCCCCACGCGATCGTGGGCCCTGCACGAGTTGCATCGGCCGTTGACTCTGGCCGAACTGGCCGACAACGCCGGCATGAGCGTCCGGACGTTCTGCCGGCGCTTCCGTGACGAGACGGGCCTGCCGCCCGGCCAGTGGCTCACGCGGCAGCGGGTCGAGCGCGCACGGCGGCTGCTGGAGTCCACCGACCTGCCGGTCGACCAGGTCGCCGCCCATGCGGGCTTCGGCACCGCCGCCGCTCTCCGCCAGCACCTGGCCACCGTCATCGGCGTTCCGCCTTCGGCCTACCGCCAAGCCTTCCGGGGCAGCCGGCCACCCCGCTCACCCGGCCCCGAGGCCGCCGCCCTCCCTTGATCACGCAGAAGCCGGTACGGCGGGCGCGGCCCGTCCGTCAGGCGGGACGTACGGGCCGGCGCCAGGAACGAGACCGGCAGGCAGGCGGCGACCAGCGGCATGAGGTCCTTGTCCACGAACGGCACCATGACGTCGGCGACCACCAGGACGGGCGTCCACGCCTTGGCGCGGCGCCGGACGGCGAGCTGGAGGACCGGGCCGATCTGGGCGAAGGGCATTGCCCGCCCGCCTAGGGTGACCTTGTGCACGTCATCGACATCTCGCCCGATCAGCGTCTGCTCGACCTGCAGCGGGCCGCCTACGCCGTAGAAGCCGCCCTCATCGGCGATGACCGTATCCCGCCCCTGCACGAGCCCCTCGCCGATCTGCTCGCCGCGCCGCTCACCTGGGTCGGCGCCTTCGACGGCGACGCCCTGGTGGGGGCCGTCGCGTGGGAGGCCGACGCGGACACGCTGGACATCAACCGGCTCGTGGTTTCGCCGTCGGCCTTCAGGCGCGGCATCGGGCGACTGCTCGTCGCCACCGCCCTCGACCGGGCCGCCGGCCGTACGGTGCTGGTCTCCACCGGGCGGGACAACACACCCGCCCGGCGGCTCTACGAGGGGTACGGCTTCACCTGGGTGAACGACGCCGAGGTCATCTCCGGCCTCTGGGTCAGCAGCTACCGCCTCACCCCCTGACCCTCTCCCAGCTTCCCGTACAGGAAAGCCCGGGTGGTGTGGCATCGGCGAAGGCCAGCCAGATCACACGGCGGCCCGGCCACGACGCTGACCAGCGCCTGTTCGGTCCGGCGACGCCGCTCCAGCAGCCAGTCCGGAAAGTACGAGCCCCGCTGTGGCGTCTCACGCTGTGGCCAAGTCCGGCCAGAATGCGAAGAAGGCCTTCAGGAAGTCCGAATAACCGCATTCGCTACTCTTACCCAAGATCAGAAGGGGGGTGGCTGGGAGCGCGACCCCATTGCGACCAACAGGAGGATCGATGGGGAACGGTGGACGCATACGTCTGGTCCGGTGGGCGCGAGGCGGTTTCGCCCTGGCCTGCAGTGGTCTTCTGGCTGCGTGTGGGGGATGGATGCCGCCGAACCGGTCTGCCCCGGACCCGGCGGTCACCCCCGGGACGTCTGCCGCGATGAGCCCGTCGCCCACTCCGTCGGGTTCCTCGTTCGAGGGACGCGGTCCGGTGCTGTCTGTGAAGAAGGGGCCCTATCCGCACTCGGTTCAGATCGTGGACGCCCAGCTCAGCCCTGACGCTCCGCAGGCCCCGGCGCCGCGGGGCCTGACATACATCCAGCTCGTGTTGAAGGTCACCAGCACTCCGGGACGCCCCCTCAAGGCCCCGCACCCCCAGGCGTACTGGGTGGTTCGGTACGACGGCTGCAAGTCCGCCCAGGACGCCAACAGCCAGGTCAGCTGTGGTGGCATGGACGACGGGACCAACTACTTCACCGAAGAGGAGATCCACTCTCAGGAGTACGGCACCGGCATTTCGAAACAGTTCGGCGACCTGGTGGCGGACACCCCGTACTGGACTCGCGCCTGGCAACTGGTACCGGAGAAGGCCGACCTGTCGCGGGCTCAGCTGTGTGAGGGAGTACGTACCGGAACCCCGGACAACTGCATCCCCCTCGGGACGGTTCGCCAGGACGGCGACCAGAGCCCGGCAGGCTGATCGGCCTCGGCCACGCACTGTACGGGGTGGGGCGGTCTGCCATGCCTACGATTTGCGGACCTTCGACCCGCTGCCCTCTACCAGCGCAAGCGAGCCGAGACCAAGATCCATACCTAGCCTGCGCCAGCGCGGGATCAAGGCGGTCACCCGCGAGAAGAGGGATCAGGCGGCCAACCGCGGGGCGCGTGCGGCGGTGACGAGGGGGTGGAGGAGCCCGTTCTCACCGGGATCGGTCTGGGCGGTTGCCCAGCAGGGCCGGGGCGTTGAGCGCGCAGGCCAGCGCCCCGATCACCAGAGCGTGCACCGCCTGCTCGGCGCGGAACCACAGGGGGAGGGAGCCGGCGATCACCGCGGTGACCATCATGGCCGCCCCGGCCACCGCGGTGATCCACCGCACCCGGGTGTAGGCGCCGCGGCTGCCGGCCTGGGCCTTCTTGACCATGACCAGGCAGATCAGGGAGCCGGCGAGCACGCCGCCGGCCCGGTTCCAGACGGTGGAGCCGGGGTCGGTGCCCAGCGCGGCGACGGCCATGGTCACGGCGAACAGGGCGACGCCGAGACCGGCTGCGGCGTTGGCCAGCCGGACGGCCAGCGGGGAGACGGCGACGGAGAGCGGGGTGGCGCGCTGGGAGGAGATCTGCATCGCGTTCATGTCTTCGACGCTAACATTACATGCATGCAGCAAGCAAGTATACTGGCGGCATGAGACCGAGCGAGAACGACGTCCAGCAGATGGTGAACGCCTTGTTGCAGCTCAGCGACGGTATCGAGCGGGCGCGGCGGCAACGTCCCGGCGCGGGGCTGCTGCGCACGCTGCAACTCCTGGCCGCCAAGGAGCCGGCGCGAACCTCCGATCTGGCCCAGGAGCTCGGCGTGCACCAGTCGTCGGTGACCCGGCAGATCCAGACGCTGGCCAGCAAGGGGCTCGTGCGGACGACCGCCGACCAGAACGACCGGCGGGCCAGCCCGATCACCCTCACCGAGGACGGCCGGCGGGAGCTGGCCCGGCTGGAGGCCGCCGGCCTGAGCCGGTGGATGCGGTTCACCGCGGACTGGGACGCCGAGGAGGTGCGCACCTTGGAGCGGCTGGTGACCAAGCTTCGCGCCTCGATCGCCGACGTCAACGCCGGGCCGCCGCGGACCGGGCCGGACTCCTGACCCGCGAGATCGCCCCTTGACGCCGGCGCGTGCGCGGACCCGCCGCCCCCGGAGCGCCCGGTTCCGGTCGCCGCGGGATCAGCGGTGGTGGATCGACTCCACGGTGTGCAGGTGGGGGTCGAAGTGGTCGGCCAGGGCGGCGGCCTGGCGCATGTGCACCTGCGCCTCCGGGGCGGCGAGCATGGCGTGGAAGTCGTCCGCCGACCGCCATTGGGCGTAGTTGACCACCCGGGTGCCGTCGACGCCGGCGTGGATGTTGGCGGAGACGAACCCGGGCAGGTGCCGCATGACGTCTTCGGTGGCCCGCGTCAGCAGGTCGACGAGCTCACGCTGACGGTCTGCCCGCACGGTGAAGACGTTGATCAGGGTGGCGACGGGAGCGTCGGTGGTGATCGTGGTGGACGGCATGACCTCTCCTTGTGTCAGGTTCCTTACATGCCTCGATTATGTGTAAGGTTCCTGTCATGAGTCAAGAGGATGTCCGGGAACGTATCGGCTACTTGGTCAAGCAGGTCGACCAGGCGTTCCGCCGCGCCGGCGAGGAGCGGCTGCGACCGCTGGGGCTGTCCATCGCCCAGTACGCGCTGCTGCGGGCCCTGGCCGACGCCCCGGGAGCGCCGGCCGCCGAACTGGCCCGCCGTACCTTCGTCACCCGCCAGTCCCTGCGCGACGTGCTCGCCGGCCTCACCGCGGCCGGTCTGGTCTCCGTCGCCGAACGGCCCGGCGTCGGCCGCGCGCTGCCGATCACGCTCACCGGCCCCGGCCGGGCCCTGCTGGACCAGGCCGACGCGATCGTGCTCGACGTGGAGCGGCGCATGACCGCCGGCTTCCCGTCCGAGGAGGTGGGGCACCTGGCAGCGCTGCTCTCCGCCTGCGCCCGGAACCTCACCGGACAGCCCGCAACCTGACCGGGCGGCCCGCCACCGCCGAGCGCGAGGTCGGCGAGGTCGGCGAGGTCAGCGGCGTCAGCGGCGTCAGCGGGGGAAGCTGATCTCCACGCGGCGGTTCTTGGCCCGGCCGGCGGGGCTGTCGGCGCCTTCGGGCGTGGTGTTGGGCGCCACCGGGTCGGCCGCGCCATGGCCCTGCACGGTGAGAGTGATCCCGGAGCCGGCCAGGAGCTTGGTCAAGGCCCGCCGTACGGCCTGGGCGCGGGCCTGGGAGAGCGCCTGGTTGTAGGCGTCGGAGCCCTTGGCGTCGGTGTAGCCGTCCACGCGCACCTGCTTGCCGTGCGCCTTGGCCGTGAGCAGCCTGGCTGTCTCCGCCAGCCGGCTCCTGGCCTTGGTGGTGAGGGTGGCCTTGTCGAAGGCGAACAGCACGTCCGCCGCCACGATGATCTTGTCGCGGGCGCCGCGGGTCTCCTGGATCAGCGACTCGTCCAGGTTGGATATGCGCTCCCCGATGTCCAGGACGTCGGCGGTGATGTCGCGCGGCTCGCCGGTCAGGTCCAGGATCGGCGCGGTGGCGGGCGGAGCGGTGTTGACGGGCACCTGGACGGGCGGGCGGGGCGTCGGCGTGAGCAGCGCCACCACGAGCAGGAGGTCAGGAAAGGGGGACATCGGCCAGTGTCCCGGCGTGGGGGATGTGGACGTCCAGGGACTTCACGCCCTCCGGAGGGGCGGCGAAGGTCGCGGAGAAGACCGCGGTGTCGCCCGGGTTGAGCGTCAGGTCCTTGGTCCGGCTGCACACGCAGCCGCCCGCGCTGTCCAGCGCGACGAGATGCTTCTTGGCGTTGACCGTGTCGATCAGGTAGACGCCGTCGATGGTGGGGTTGGCCTGCGGGACGGCGGAGAAGGCGTTGTGCACCTGCCAGCCGTCGCCGCCGGTCAGGGCGAGGGTGAAGGTGAGGTTGACGAACCGGTCACGCCGTACCAGCTGAACCACGTCGATGCGGAACCGTCTGCCTTCCACGCTGCCCTCCCGGCCGGCCAGCACCTGATCGGGCGGGGCGGAGGCGGACACCGGGGCCACCGGCGCGCTGGAGGAGATGGGCCCGGAACCGGACGGGGTGGACGGGGCGGGGCCGAGCTGGCACGCCGATAACGTCATGGCCAGCATGGCGGCGGCCACCAGTGAGCGCATCTTCATGGACCCGGAAGTTTACACATAGCCGACATATTCCTCCTGATTCCAGATAGCCAGCGGGCCGGCCGACGTCCTTGACGGATCAGAAGAACGACATTTCTTTCGTGCGTCAGCCTCTCAGGAGTGCCAACCTTTTGCGGCGTCCACGGCGTTGGGAGGATACCTAGATCAGGGAGAGACGTTGGATCGTGATACCGGTTTCCTGGCGTTCGTCAATGCTCACCAACGTCCGTTGATGCGTCTGGCCTACTTGCTCACCGGAGAGGTCCACCTCGCCGAGGACCTCCTGCAAGGCGTGCTGCTCCGCATGATCGGACGGTGGCCGAAGTTACGCCACATCGACAACCTCGACGCGTACGCGCGAAAGATCATGGTGAACCAGCACATCTCATGGCGGCGTCGCCGACGCTCCAGCGAGGTGCTGAGCGCCGTGCCGCCCGAACGCGCGTACTCCTCCGAGGACGACGCCGTGTTGCGGATCGTGCTGCACCAGGCGCTCATGCGGCTGACGCCCAAACAGCGCGCGGTGCTCGTCCTGCGCTTCTACGAGGACCGCACCGAACGGGAGGTCGCCGATCTGCTGGGCTGCTCGGTCGGCACAGTCAAGAGCCAGGCGCACCACGCGCTGGGCCGCCTGAGGGCGCTGGCGCCCGAACTCGCGCCGCGACTGCCCGAATTGGACCGCCCGACCCGTCACGAGGGGATCCGCCGATGACCTGGCTCAGACAACAGCTCGGCCGCATCGCCGACGACATGCCCGAACGTGACCTGGGCGCCAGGACGATCGCGATCCACCAGCGCAGACGGCGCAACTTCATGACGCTCACGGCGGTCGCCATGGTCGTCGTCACCGTGCTCGCCGCCACTGTCGGGGTACGGGCGCTGTCGTCCGAGCCGCGTGCCGCCACCCGGCCGGCCGGTTCGCCCGAGCAGTCCTTGATCAAGGTCGGCGTGGTGCCGACCGTGGAGTCCGCGCCCGTGTTCGTGGCCCGGGCCAAGGGCTACTTCCAGGAGGAGGGCCTGACGGTCGAGCCGGTGGTCGTGACCGGCCCCGCCGCCGCGGTGCACCAGGTCGGCAAGGGCGAGCTGGACCTGGCGCAGACCGACTACGCCATGGCCTTCGCGGCGAACGAGGCGGGCAAGGAATTCAAGATCGTCACCAGCATGTACCAAGCCGCGCAGGGCAGCTACGCGATCGTCGCCAACGCCAAATCGAAGATCACGAGCACGGCCGGGCTGAGGCGCAAGACGATAGCAGTGCCGAACATCGCAGGGATCGGACCGCTGGCGCTGAGGGCGGCGCTGGACAGGGCCGGGCTGACGTTGCGGGACGTCGTCCTGGTCGAGTGGCCCTACCCCCAGATGCTCGGCCTGCTGAACAGGGGCCAGGTGGACGCGGCCTTGCTCGCCGAGCCGTACATCACCCTGAGCCGCCAGAACGGACGCTCGCGGATCCTGGAGGACGCCATGACCCAGAGCTTCTCCGGCCTGCACACCGCGGGCATGATGGCCACGGCCGAGTGGACCCGGCACAACCCCCGCACGCTGGCCGCCTTCCAGCGCGCGCTGGCGAAGGCGCAACGCCTGATCGCGGACGATCCGCAGCAGGCGCGCGACCTGCTGCCCACCTACACGAGGATCACCCGCCCGCAGCTCGCGGACGTCGCGTTCGGTTCCTACCCGGCCAAGCTGGACCTGTCAGAGCTCCAGCGGGTCGCCGACCTGGCCCACGCCTACAAGCTCCTCAAACGTCCGGCGGACGTCCGCGGCGTCGTCATGACGGGCGGATGAGGCCCGAGCGCTGCCGCCCCGAGACCGTACGTACGGGCTCAGGGTCACCTGCCCGTCATCGGATGGGCAGGTCGGCGACCGGTTCGAAGCCCGGGATATGCACGGTGACGGATCGCACGTCCGCGGGCGGCTTGAACATCGCCCACAACGTGTACTCCTCACCCTTGGTCACCAGGTATTCCGGGCGGAGCACCGACAGCAGGTAGGGGCCCACGCCGACGTTGTGCTTGGCGTCACGCAGCGGCCGGTAGCGGCGCGGGCCGTCGACGAGCGCCGCGCCGCTCGTGCTTGCCTCGGCGTACACCCCGCCCCAGTCGTAGGAGGAGGACCAGGCGTTGATCGGGATGTCGTCGTCGTTGCGGATGGTCCACACGAGGTTCACGTAGCCGCCTGCGTCCCTGGTCAGCTCGTTGATGCGGACCTCGGCCCGGCGCGGCCAGTTCCGGTCGCTCTCGATGTCGGGCGCCTTGCCGACGGGCGCGGTGCCGAGCACCGGCGACGCGGTCGTGGAGGGGGAGGCGGGCGCGGGCGCTGTGGCGGCGGGCGTCGGCTGGGCGGGCTCGGGTGCCGGGCGGGCGAAGGTGATGCTGACACGCCGGTTGGTGGCGCGGCCGCGGGCGTTCTCGTTGCTCGCGATCGGCTCGTGCGAGCCGTGGCCTCGCGTCCGGTAGGCGACGCCCGAGCGGGTCACCAGCTTCTCCAGGGCGTTCTGTACGCTGCGGGCCCGCCGCTGGGACAACGGGTCGTTGATGCCGTCGGTCCCGGTGTCGTCGGTGTGGCCGTCGACGGCGACCTCCTCGCCCTCGGAGCGGTCGATCTGAGCGGCCACGTCCTTCAGCACGGCCCGAGCCTTAGAGGACAGGTCCGCCTTGTTCACGGCGAACAGCACGTCCGTCGAGAGCCGCACCGACACCTGCCGCCCGTCGTCGTCCTGTGCCGCGCCCGCCTGCTCGACCTGGTTGACGATCGACAGCACCACCGGTTCACCGACCCGGCTGGAGTTGGGATCCACCGGATCCCCGCCGCCGTCGTCGACCCGCAAGGGCGTCGGCGCGGCCTCCCCCAGCGGGACGTCGAGGAACGGCGGCGCCTGCGGGAAGATCACGTCCAGCTGCGTGATGTCGCCGGGCGGAGCGGGGAAGACGGCCACCAGCTCCTGCTCCTGGCCTGCCTTGACGGTCGGCCAGCCCCGCGTGCACTGGCAGTCGCCGTTGCGGTAGGCGCGCGGGAAGTACCAGCGGCCGTGGGCGCTGTCGAGCAGGGACACGCCGCCGATCGCGTTCGAACCGATGTCGGCGCTGTGCCAGGGCACGGCCAAGCTCGCGCTGAAGGAGTAGTCCTCCCGCAGGTCGTTACGCACCCGCCATCGGGCCACGACAGCCGTCGGGGAGACCCGGTCCAGGGCCAGCAGGTCGACCGAGACCTTGGCGCCGATCGCCAGCGCCCGCGTGCCCAGAGGTGCTCGACCGGTGGCCGGCGCCACCGGAGCGGAGGTGGACTCGCTCCGGCGAGCTTGCTCGGTGGCCCGCTGCGCGGACGGGCCGGCGCCGCTGCAGCCGCCCGAAGCCAGGGTCATCAGAACAACCCCAGCGGTCGCCCCTAAGACGGACATCACCGACCTCATCGTGCACCTTCCCCAATTGTCGCGGTGGCAGGCGACTCTATCGTTCCCGGGTGACCAGAAGATCACATAACCGGAGAAGGGCGGGCAATGGCGCAGGAGACCTCCGAAGGGCGAACGATGGTGAACACGGCAATGCGGGTCGGTGACATTCCGGGAGCCGGGGGATGACAGATGCCGCGTTTCGGCATGGCGCTGCACCGAATAGCGGGGTCTCTGCTGTGTCGTGCGATCCTCGGCCGGACGCGTGAAAGCGGTAAATCAATACTGATTTAATGGCGGATCATGAACTTTGGCAGGCTTTCAGCGAGCGGCCGGATTCTGGTCGTGGCGCTGCTCTCCCTCTGTGGCTGCTCCCTCCCGTCGGCGCCGGTGGCCACCGCACGGGAGCCATCCGTCATCCCGTCCACCACGCCCGCTGCCACCACGTCCGCTGCCACCACGCCCGCCGACGCTCCAGCGCTGGCCACGCTGTACGGCGACGGCCACACCGACGGCCTGGCCGCGGCGCGCATCGACGTGATCGGGCTGGAACGCAGCGCCCCCAACGCCGTCACCGCGCGATTCCGGATCAGCGCCGACCGGGACGAGGTCCGTCTGGAGGGCTTCCACGCGGGCCAGCTTGCCGGGGACACCCCCTACGACTACATCCAGGCCGCCTCCGGCTTCTACCTCCTGGACGACCCGCGCTTCTCCGTCTACTACCCGATGAAGAAGGACAACGCCGAGGTGCGGGCCCGCTGCCTGTGCAGCTACTCCGGGCCGCTCGCCAAGGCCACCCCCGGCAGTCCCGCGCTGATGTGGGCCACCTACCAGGTGCCGCCGGAGACCACCAGCCTGGCCGTCGGCTTCGACAGCGCCGGGTTGACCGCGCCCCTGCCTATCAGCCCCGCCGGCACCGGCCCACGCCTGGACGGCGAGCCGGACGCCGCCGCCATCGCCGCCGCCTTCCCGCTCACCGTCCCGCTCGCCACCCGCTCCACCGCCACCACGACCTCGGTGACCGAGTCGGACCAGCAGGTGGAGCTCGCGCTCAACACCGACGTCCTGTTCGCCTTCGACAAGGCGACCCTCACCGCCCGCGCCAGGAAGACACTGCAGCGCGTCGCGGAGCGCGTGCGAACCGAGGCCCAGGGGGACGTGCGGGTCGTCGGGCACACCGACGACGTCGGCGACGACGCGTACAACATGGACCTGTCCCTACGGCGGGCCAAGGCCGTGCAGAAGGCGCTGACCGGCCTCGTCGGCCCGACCCCCTTGCAGGTGGAGGGCAAGGGCGAGACGGAACCCGCCGTGGCGGCGACCTCCGACGCCGCCCGCGCCCGCAACCGGCGGGTCGAGGTGACCTTCCAGCGGCTGCCCAAGCCGGCCGGCGCGCCCCGCACGCCCGTTCCGACGCCGTCCAGCACGGCGACGGCGACGGCGACCGGGACCGTTCCGACGGCCACCGGCCTGCGCGAGCTGACCGGCCTCAAGGCCGACCTGCAAGAGCTGAGACGCATCAGCGACAGGACCCTCATCGTCACCGTCACCTTCCGCCACGCCGGCGGCGGCGGCAAGGTCTCCTTGGAGAGGGGAGCCTGGGACGCCGACGTCGACCAGCAGGCCGGGATCTACGGCTACAAGCTCGACTTCTTCTGGCTCGCGCTGACCGACGCGGCTCACACGCGCTACTTCCCGCTGACCACGCCCGGCCGCCTCGACGTGCCCCGGCACTGCGTCTGCTCCACCACGGTGCTGAAATCGCTGGGAGCGGGCGAGCAGATCCGGATGTTCGTGCTGATGACCGCCCCACCGGCCGACGTGACCAGCGTGGACGTGAACCTGTTCGGGTTCACCCCGATGCACGGCGTGCCCATCACCGGCTGACCTCTCCCGCCCGGCCGCCCTTCCTGCCGACGGGGTACAGGCCTGACCGGAGAAAGGATCTCAACTGAGGCAGAATTCGTTGCCCTCGATGTCCTGCATCACGATGACCGACTCGTTCTCTTCGTCGGCAGGCAGTAGCCGCTCGCGTACGGCGCCGAGCGCGATCAGCCGGGCGCATTCGGCCTCGAGTGTGGCCAGGCGCTCGGCGCCCACGAGCCCGGTAGCGACCCGCACGTCAAGGTGCACTCGATTCTTGACGACCTTGCCTTCGGGAACTCGCTGGAAGTAGAGCCGGGGACCCGCACCCGAGGGGTCGCTGCATGCGAACCACGAGTCGCGCTGCTCGGGCGGCAACGAGCGGTTGTAGTCGTCCCAACTGGCGAACCCCTCCGGCGGGGACGGTGCGACATATCCCAACACCTCGCACCAGAACCGCGCGACGCGCTCAGGCTCCGCACAATCAAAAGCGACTTGAACCTTTTTAACCGACACCATGGGGCAATCATCCCATAGGTCGCGCTACACGCTGTGCCCCACCAGTCGCCCGGGGCACCGAGCGGACCTCCGAACAGGTCTCCGAGAGCTGAGGTGGTCGGCGCCGTCGCGAAGTGAGCGGTCAGAGGCGGAAGCAGGGCGTGGCGCAGGCGCCGGCGGTCGGCCTCGTCGGTCTGCCAGAGTCCGGCCGGCACGGTGGCGGCGGCGTGCGCCTTGGCGTCGGCGTCCTGTTCGGGGAAGCGCAGCCGGACGGGGACCCGATCGACCAGGACCTCGCCGAGCTCGTCGGTGCCAGCTCGGCCATCGGGTCCTCCACTCGCTCCCTGACCTACGACGCCCTGCGTGCCTGCGCCGCCGACGGCGAACTGCACCCCGGCGAGATCGAGGCCGTCCGAACCATGAACGCCCGGCTCGGCCACCCCGACGCCCTCGCCGACCAATGGCTGGAGCTGCACCAGGAGGAGCAGACGACAACGGCAGGCCTGCCGACCGGCGGGCCTGCCCGTCCCGAACAGTCGGGATCGCGCCCATGCCGCGGAGCCGGCCGACGACCGACCCGCACCTGGCTGCCCATGCCAGGCCACCGCCACCGGCGCTCGCTACGCGCACGCGGGTGATGGAGGTACGAGTCACTGGTACGGGAGATGCGCGAGGAGACCGAATCTTCCGTACAAACCGTACGGGACGGCTGTAACCAGTTGTGATCGGCCAGCGACATACAGGTGGCGCCGGTCGAGGGCGCGTAGCCGCACGACTGCCGAGGAGGCCGTGTGTCCGAGTCCGCCGACGCCGATCCGGACCGTCCCGATCCGGACCGTCCCGATCCGGACCGTCCCGATCCGGACCGTCCCGATCCGGGTGGGATCGCCACCCGGCAGGAGTTCGCGCGCGAGCTCTCGGCGCTGCGCGAGCGGGCCGGTCTGACCGTACGGCAGGTGGCGGCCAAGGCCGGCGCGTACGGCGCGCACAGCACCCTCGGCGACTGGTTCGCCGGCCGCGGGCTGCCGTCCCCGTCCTCGCGTGACCTGCTGGTACGGGTGCTGGAAGTGTGCGGCGTGGCCGATCCGGCGCAGGCCGGCGCGTGGCTGGACGCCTGGCGGCGGGTACGGCGGGCTCCCGGCCGCCGCGTCGCCGGTCCCGAGCCGTACCGGGGACTGGCCCCCTTCCAGCCGGAGGACGCGGGCTGGTTCTTCGGGCGGCGCGCGCTGACCGCCCGGCTGCTTGAGCAGGTGGCCGGGATGAGGGCAGCGGGCGGGGGCGTACGGCTGGTGGTGGGACCCTCCGGGTCGGGCAAGTCCTCCCTGCTGCGGGCCGGCGTGGTCGCGGCCCTCCGCGACGGCGCCCTGCCCGGCTCCGCGCACTGGCTGGTGGTCGTGACGGTCCCCGGTGCGCGGCCGGTGGCCGAGCTGGCCGCCCGGCTGGCGGCTCTGGCCCACGTGCCGGCGGGCGAGATCGGCGCGGACGTCCGCGAGGACCCCGGGGCCGCCGCCAGGTACGTCGGCCGGGCAGGCGACCGGCCGCTGGTGCTGGTGGTGGACCAGTTCGAGGAGGTGTTCACCGAGTGCGGGGACGAGGCGGAGCGGCGCGACTTCATCGCCGCCGTGCGTGCCGCGGCCGCGCCGCCCGGCGGCGCGCTCGTGCTGCTGGGCCTGCGTGCCGACTTCTACGCGGCGGCGTTGCGGCATCCGGAGCTGGTCGCGCTCGCGCAGGACGGCCAGCTCGCCGTCGGCCCGATGGAGGAGGCCGAACTGCGCGAGGCCATCGTGGAGCCGGCCAGGCGCGCCGGCGTCGAGATCGAGGACGGCCTGGTGGAGCTGCTGCTGCGGCAGGTCGCCCCGTCCGGGGGCGTCGCCGCGGACGGCGGGGCGCACGAGGTCGGTGTGCTCCCGCTGCTGTCGCACGCCCTGTACACCACCTGGCGCCAGGGGCAGGGCAGGAGCCTGACCGTGGCCGCCTACCACGCGGTGGGCGGCATCGAGGGCGCGGTGGCGGCCAGCGCGGACGCCGTCCACGACGGGCTCACCGGCCGCCGCCGCGAACTGGCCCGCCGTCTCTTCCTTCACCTGGTGCACGTCGCGCCCGACGCCGCCGACACCCGGCGCAGGGCGACCATGGCCGAGCTGCTCGACGGCTGCGACGGCGAGGAGGCGGCCGAGATGGAGGAGGTCCTCGACCGGTTCGTCGCGCGCCGGCTCATCACCGCGGGCGCGGACACCGTCGAGATCAGCCACGAGGCCCTGCTGCGCGCCTGGCCGCTGCTGCGGTCCTGGGTGGACGCCGACCGTGCCGGGCTGGTCGTCGCGCGCCGGCTCACCGCCGACGCCGCGGCCTGGGTACGCCTCCACCGCGACCCCGACGCGCTGTATCGCGGCGCAGGCCTGGTCGCGGCGCAGGAGTGGGCCGCCGGCTATGACGGGCGGCTCCCGGCGGAGGCGCGGGAGTTCCTGGAGGCGAGCGTTCGCCAGTCCCGGCGGCGGACCCGCCGGTTGCACCAGGCCGTCGCCACGCTCGCGGCCCTTCTGGTGCTGGCCCTGGTCGCGTCCGGCATGGCGGTACGCGCGCAGCGGGCCGCCGCCGACGCCGAGCGCACCGCCACGTACCAGCGCGACCAGGCGCTCTCGCGGAAGACGGCGACGGACACCGGCGCGTTGCGCGTGACCGACCCGGGCCTGGCCGCGCAGCTCGCCCTGGCCGCCTACCGGCTGTCGCCCACCGCCGAAGCCAGGGCCGCCCTGCTCAGCGCGGTGGCCGGAATGCCGGCCACCCTGCTGACCGGCCACGAGAACGCCGTCTACGGAGCCGCCTTCCAGCCCGGCGGGAGCCTGCTGGCCACGGCGAGCACCGACCGGACCACGCGACTGTGGGACGTGCGCCGTCCACGCCGTCCGCAGGCTCTGGCGGTCCTCCGCGGCCACCTCGGTGCGGTGGCGGCGGTGGCGTTCGCGCCGGGCGGCGGCGTCCTGGCCACCGCCGGTGACGATCGCACGGCGCGGCTGTGGGACGTGTCAGACCCGCACGCACCGCGCCCTCTGGCCGTGCTGACCGGCCACACCCAGGGCATCCGGCACGTGTCGTTCAGCCCGAGCGGCCGCACCCTGGCGACGGCGGGCTATGACGGCGTCCCGAGGTTGTGGGACGTGTCCGACCCCGCACGTCCGCAGCTGGCCGCCGCGCTGCCCGTCGAGCCCGGCACGATGACCATGGCGGTCTTCGCCCCCGCCGGTGACGTCCTGGTCACCGCCGGGCCCGGCGGCACCGCGCGGCTGTGGGACGTCGCCGACCCGCGCCGCCCCCGGCGCCTGGCCGACCTCGAAGGCCACACCGCCGCGATCCTGGCCGCGCGGTTCAGCCCGGACGGCCGCACGCTCGCCACCGCCGGCTTCGACAGGACGGTACGGCTGTGGGACGTCGCCCGCCCGCGGAAGCCGAAGCCGATCGGCACCCTCACCGGGCACACCAACGGCGTCGCGGCGCTGGCGTTCAGCCCGGACGGCCGGCGGCTCGCCAGCGGCGGCTACGACATGACCGTACGGCTGTGGGACCTCCAGCGGCCCGCGAGCATCCCCCTGGCCCTGACCGGGCACGCCGACACGGTCCTCGCCGCGGAGTTCCAGCCCGGCGGTGAAACGCTCGCCACCACCTCCAGAGACGGAAGCATCCGGCTCTGGGACCTGCGGGCGCCGCTGATCGGCGGGCAGGACGGCACCGTCTACACGGTCGCCGTCAGCCCCGACGGCCGCACCCTGGTCACGGGGGCCGACCGGACAGCGCGACTGTGGAGACTGTCCCCCGGACGCCCGCCCAGGCCGAGGGCCGTCCTGACCGGCCACACCGACGGCATCGTCCGGGCGGTGTGGCGGCCGGACGGCAAGGTGCTCGCCACCGCCGGCCTCGACTTCACCGTCCGGCTCTGGCAGGCCGGCGACGACGGGCGCGCCGGCCCGCTCGCCACCATCAGGGCCCACACCGACAACGTGTACTCGGCCGCCTTCGATCCGTCCGGGCGGACCCTGGCCACCGTGGGCGCCGACCGTACCGTGCGCATGTGGGACGTGGCCGATCCACGCCACCCTCGGCCGCTGGCGACGGTCACCGGGCACGGCGACACGGTCCTGTCGGTGGCCTTCTCGCCCGACGGCCGCACTCTGGCCACCGGCGCCGCCGACCGCACCGTACGACTGTGGGACGTCACCGACACCCGGCACCCGGCCGTCACCGCCACCCTGACCGGCCACCGCAACGCCGTCAACGACGTGGCGTTCAGCCCGGACGGCCGCCGCCTGGCCTCGGCGGGCGCCGACGGCGTGGTCCTGCTCCACGACGTCGCCGCCCGGCCCGACCGGCGGCCGCCCGTGCCGTTGACCGGCCACACCAGCGCGGTCGCCGCCGTGACCTTCCAGCCGGGGGGCCGGCTGCTGGCCTCCGCCGGCTTCGACGGCACCGTCCACCTGTGGGACCTCACGCGCGCCGGCCGGCCGGACGCCACGGTCACGCTGAACGGCCACACCGACCGGGTGTACGCCGCCGCATTCAGCCCGGACGGCCGCACGCTGGTCACCGGCGGCGTCGACGCGACCGTCCGGCTCTGGGAGACCGACACCGGCCGCGCCGCCCTGCTGGCCTGCGCGCTCGCCTACCCGGTGATCAGCCCGGCGGAATGGGCCCGCCGCATGCCGGGCCTGGCCTATCGTCCCCCCTGCCCGTGACCGGGACGGGCGGGGTCATGTCCCGGCAGCTTCGCGGCCCGACGCAGGGCAGACTCAGGGCTCGACGAGACCGACCGTGAACGCGTAGTCGTCCAGGGTGAACTGGCTGATGCCGGACATGCGCAGGGCCTGCACCCGGACCGTGTAGGTTCCGGGGCCCAGGGAGGGGGAGAACCGCTCGAAGGCGTGCGCCTCCTCGGCACTGTCGGGGCTGTCGAACTTGAAGTCGGTGCTCGCGACCGGCTGCAGCTCGATGGTCGTCCCGGCGGAGTTGACCGCGACGATGCGCGCGGAGCACCATGCGCCGGCGGTGCCGGCGCAGACGGACTCGGCGGTGAAGCGGGCGTCGAGGAACCGTGTCGTCCCCGTGGGCACGGTGATGTTGACGGCGGCCGTCGGGATGTTCCCCCAGGCGCCGATGGTCTGGGCGGTCCAGGGGGCGCTCTCGCCGGTGAAGTACTGCACGCTGGTCTGCGTGCCTGTCTGGGAGCTGGCCACGGCCTGGGCCGCCGTGACCGTCAGCGCGAGAACTCCGGACAGCGCCGCCGCGGCGGACGCGACCTTGACGAGTCTGGACAACGGGATCCCCTCTCTGCTCACGCGAAGCCACGTGCGCTCCGCGACGGGTGGTTGCCGGAACCACGCTGACGAGAACACGCCGGCCGGTGAAGCCCTGGCCGAATCATCCGTACAAGCCCGTACAGGCGCCGGGTCGGCCGGGCCGCGCTCGCAGGCGCGTCCCTCCCCGCGCCGAGGGTTCGGGCCGCCGCCTGTATAAGAAGGAAACCGCCGCAAACCTCGCTCAATGGGGTGAACCGCTCGTCGACGGCCTGGCGCGGTTGGTGCTGAGGGCGGGCTCACCGCTTCGTCGAGGGCGTCACCGGTCAGAAGCTGGTCGATCCCGGAGCTCCACCACAGGCAACCGCTACAGCGGGCAGCGGAGCAGCCGCGGCCGACACCGCGGACGCTCTCCCCGTTTCGGGTGGTGGTGTCCCTTCCCAGGGAAGTTGGCGGGAGGGACGCGCACTGGCTTGCGGCACGTCACCTTGGCCCGGAAGGTTCCTGACGCAGTCGTTCAGGTCTTCCTGCCGGTGAGAAGGAGTCTCCGCTGACCACGACACGGAGGCATCACGACCCTGGGGCGCCGGCCCCGCTCAGCCTCGCGTGCCTATTCGTCCACGTCCGGATAGTGTGACTTGCGCGCCAGCCACCACCAGCCGTCACTCAGCCGGCTGCACCTGTAGTAATCGTCGAATGTGGTCTTGGTGAGATCACAGGGACTTATCCGCGCGGCGTCAGGCCGGTCATACATGTAGAGGAACATGTTCTCCGACACTTCCTCGTTCGACAGGCCGATCATGAGAACACGTCCGGGGTAAAGCTCGATCGGCACATCCCGCGTATTGGGATGATCGAAATGCAGGACATCGAACTCGTCAGGCAGATGCACCCAGCCACCCGAAGGCGTGTCCGCCGACAGCTCCCTGTCCTTGGCCAACTGGGCCAGCGCGGTGAACTTGCCGTGATGGACCGCGAACCACGTACGCCCGAAGATCCCGTTCCAGGGCAGCAGCACAACGGCGGCACACAGGACGACCGCCGCACCGGCCGCGACGTAACCGCGGATGTCACCATGTCGGCGTACGAGTCTCCGCGCCCACCACGACGTGGAAAGCACGGCCACGACGAACACGATCCCGAGGATCGACTGCTCGATGATCCGATCGTAGTACTCCAGCCACAGCAGATACCGTCCAGTCACCACCACGAGCCAGCTCGCCACCATGGTCGCGGTCAACGCATACGATCGCTTCTCGATCACGCCTCCAGACCCGGTTGGTGAGCACTGCTCCACGTAAGGACGGCCTCCCGCCAACCTGTGAATCCGATCTGCGCCCGGCAACCCGCCTCACCTAACGGGATACCGCACAATGCGCGGCCCTCTGCGGCGACGACAGACCAGACCTCGAACGCGCCGTCGGTGAGGTGCAACGGACATCAAGCCCCAGCAGTCACTCAACCTTCGGTGGGACACCGTAGTCGTCATCAACCTTCGCTGACAATGCTCAGCCTTCGCTGCGACGGGACAGGAAAACACGAAATCCCGTCCGATTCAGATGATCGGACGGGATCCCGTCAACCTCAGTCCAGCCGTTTCAAGAACGGCCCTGACCGGAGGGAGGGGCCCTTCCCGGGGGCACGCAACCGACGCGGCAGCTCATGCCGGCGTCCCCGAAGCGTCGCAGCGGGCTGTCGGGATCGGCGGGGCCGAAAGGGACCCAGCTGATCTGGCTTCCCTGGGGACTGGAGGTGCGAGGGGGCCGCGAGCCCGGGGTCACGCCGCTCGGCGTCCCCGCCGACCCAGGGGTACCCGCGGCGGAAGCGGATATCTCGTCGGGCGTCACAGGGGCGTTCTCCGGCGAGGAGCAGGCCGCCAGAGTGAGGAGGATGACGAGGGCCGGGACCAGGCAAGACGGCTGGAAGGGCACCTGGGCCTCCGATGAACTGTCGGACGCGCGGCGCGGCAACGGGTGATCCGGCGCGGGCGCGTGAGGTTTCGCGTCTCGCCTGTACATCGTGGACGGGACGCGAAACCCTACACGCCGAACTCTGATCCTCAAGGCACGGCGGCGCATCCCTCATCGCTCTGATGCGGCGCGAGCCGCGGGCATGCGCAGGTGGGCGCGGAACGGCTGTTCCGCGCCCACCGTCGATCCATCTGTCTCAGCAGCCGACCGGCGCATCCACCGTGACGGAGGCAGGGCCGTAGAAGCTGGACCCGCCGGGACCCGCGGGCCCCTGGGACAGCTTGACCTCGGCGCGGATCGTCGATCCGCAAGGGGCGGTCGCGGTGGCGCCCTCAACGGTCACGGTGTTGTTCCAGATGCTCACCGACTGCCGCCGGGAGCCGAGGAACAGGCCACCGACGACTTGTCCGGACACCTCCACCTCGGCGCGCTGTGGGGTGACGACTCCGCCGGGGCCAGGCTCAGCGATGCCGGGCGCGCCGACGGTGCCGTAGAACCGCGCCTGAGTGCCGGTGAGATCCACGCAAGCCTTGGTGGAGAGACCCGAGATCAGGACGCTGTCACTGCAGGTGGTCGTAGTCGTGGCGGCGGATGCCGGGCTGCTCGACGCGAGCGCCCCCGCGGCCGCCGCCCCTGCGGCGAGTACTGCGGCTCCACGCTTGACGATCTGCTTCAACGGTTTCCCCTTTGATGATCGGGCATGCGGCCTCGCGCCACACACGATCAGTAGCATGTCACACATGACATGATGAAATATCGAGCTCCAGAAGAACTGCCCGAGAACCCACGGAAAAGGTTTGAGCGTTTAAAACGGACGCCCCGAAACCGCAAATTCGGAAAAACGGGATGGGGGTCGAACGCGAAGGCGCAACCCCGGCCGTCGAACTTCGCCCGGAAAGCGTCCGGGCTGCTTCGCGCTGTGCCTCACCTCCTGCATCTCACCCGAATGCTCTCACCTCGCATTCAATTCATTTCCCATTCATCTGCAAGAGCACTTCGCGACTCTCGGTTCCGCAGGAAGCGGCGACAGTGGAAGCGGGTCACGTGGGCATCCATTCAGAAGACCCGGCCATTCTGCGCGACATCGTGACCGCCGAACTCGGGCGCGCGGGCGCACGGGACTGGTCGATCTTCGAGGACAACCTCTGGTGCAAGGTCACCCCCGACGCCTACCCGATGCCCGACCAGGGATGGAAGCTGCACGTCTCCGCGACGATGCTCTCCGCCCCGCTGGCGCTCGCCCGCGCCTCGCGAGTACTCACCGAGGCTCGTTGCGCCTTCAAGTTCCCCGCCCGGCTGAGCGACTACTGGAAACTCCTTGAACCGCACTGCAGCCGGGCGCAGGCCGGGAAGTTCATCACCGTCTATCCCGTCGACGACGCAGAGTCGGTACGCCTGGCCGCCCTGCTCGATGACGCCACCCGGGGACTTCCCGGCCCGGTGATCCTTTCCGACCGTCCGTACCGGGCAGGCGGGATCGTCCACTACCGCTACGGCGCCTTCAGCGGGCACCGTGTGCTCGGCAACGACGGGTTCTACGAGATTCGGCTGCGTTCACCGCAGGGCCGGCTCGTTCCCGACGAACGGCGGCCGAGCTTCTCCCCGCCACCGTTCGCGACCTGCCCGTTCGAGGTTCCGGAGGCGAGCCGGCGCCCGCGGGCCGCCGCGGTGATGCTCAATGACCGGTTCATCGTCCGCAAAGCCGTACGGCATGCCAACCGCGGCGGCGTCTACCTCGCCGAGGACACCACCACCGGCCACGACGTCGTCGTCAAGGAGGGGCGTCCGCACGCGTGCGCCGATCTGAGCGGCCGCGACGCGCGAGATCGGATCGCGGCCGAGCGTTCCTGCCTGGAAGCCCTCGCCACGACCGGGGTCACACCGGCCGTGGTGGACTTCTTCGAGCAGGGCGGCCACACCTTCCTCGTCGAGGAGTTCGTGCCGGGGATCACGCTGCAGCGCTGGTCGGACGAGAATGCCGGGCCACTGGGCGAGGACGGCTTCGGCAGCGCCCCGGCGCAGGTCCTGCCCATCATCAGCCGCCTGATCGCGTCGCTGAAGGCGCTGCACGGCCGAGGCTACGTGTTCGGCGACCTGTCGCCGAACAACGTGATGCTCTCGCCCGTCGGTGAACTACGGCTCATCGACCTGGAACACGCGGCCGTGCCGGGCACCACCGTCATGGTGGGCGGGACTCCGGGCTACCTCGCCCCGGAGCTGGCGGGCCACGCGGGGGAGTTCCGGGCCGCCCCGCACGCAGGCGCCGACCTCTACAGTCTCGGCGCGATGGCGTACTTCCTGGCGGTCGGCGCCCACCTGGACCCGCCGGGCCCCGGCCAGGCGGCCAGGGTGGCAGCGGTTGCCGCGACAAACCCCACGCTCGCCCTGCTGCGACCGCTTGTGGAGAGCCTGCTGGCGACAGAACCGGAGCGGCGCTGGTCGCTGGACAGCTGCCTCCGCTTCCTCACCGCGCTCGCCCCGGAGCGGGCCGCCCCCAACCACCGGTCCCGGCCGCCGCAGCGGATCGGCCGCCTGATCGACGACGGCATCGCGCACCTGGTGGAGACGACGGACACGAGCGAGGATGCCCCCTCGCCGTGGCCCGACGCCGCCGACGGCCTCGAAGCCGATCCCTGTTCGATCAACGGCGGCGCGGCGGGAATCCTCGGCGTCCTGACGCGGGCCGAACCGCACGCGAGGGCGGCTGCCGAACTCGCCCGCTGGCTGAGGCGGCGGCTGGCGGCCGAGGACGTCTGGCCGCCCGGCCTGCACTTCGGGCGCTCCGGCGCCGTGTGGGCGCTGTACGACGCGGCGACGGCCATGGGCGACGCCGAGCTGGCACGGTTCGCGGTACGGACAGCGCGGCGACTGCCGACCGACCACCCCAGCTCCGACGTGACGCACGGACTGGCCGGATGCGGCATGGCGCTCCTGCACATCGCCCTGGCCTCGGGAGATCTCGCGCTCCGGGACCGGGCCGCCGAGGTCTTCCAGAACCTGCATCAGGCGCGGTCGTACGACAACGGCCACCCGCAGTGGCCGACGCCGCAGACGTTCGACTCGGGCCTGGCCGGGGCCAACCACTTCGGTTTCGCGCACGGCATCGCCGGCATCGGGACCGCGCTGCTCCACGCGGGCCAGGCTCTCCACCGGCCGGACTGGACGGCGACCGTCCACGAGATCGCCCGCGCCCTCTACGAACACGCCGAGGTGGACGGCGACACCGCCTGGTGGCCGACGCAGCGCGGCGACCTGTCCACGGTGCGCCCGCGCCGGCCGTACTGGTGCAGCGGCTCCTCCGGGATCGGCTCCTTCCTCGTGAGGCATTGGCGTGCCACCGGCGACCCGCCCGCGCTGGACCTGGCGCGCAAGGCCGCAGCGGCCGTGCACCGTACTCGATGGCAGTCAGGGCCGGTGCCGTGCCACGGACTGCCCGGCGACGGCGAATTCCTGCTCGACATGGCCGATTTCACCGGTGACGACCACTACCGGCAGTGGGCGCGAGATCTGGCCGGCTGCCTGGAGCTCCGCGCGGCCGACCGTCGCGGCCGCCTGCTCGTCCCCGGACCCCAGGGAGACTTCCCGCCGACCTTTCTCGCCGGTACGGCGGGGATCGTCGCCTTCCTCCTGCGACTGCGCGACCGGTCCGCCCGGTTGTGGATGCCGCAAGAGGCCCCCAGACTCGCCGCTCCCGCAGCGGGACGGCGATGACAGACGGCCGCACCACAGGCGGCCCCGGCATTCACAAGGAGGTGACGACCATGTCCTTCGACGTCGAGGACCTGCAGGCGCTCCAGGAGCTAGAGCCCGGCGCCAACGAGGCGCTCCGGCTGACCAACTGCATCAAGCACTTCGGCTGCACCGACAACTGACAGCCGAACCCGCCCGTCCGGACACGGGCGGGCGGGGCCCTGTTCGATCAGTAGACGTTCGATCACCAGACAAGGACAGGCCCGGTCCGTGCACGATCGTCCCCTCCTCGCTCCGGAGCGGCCTCCCGCCCCCGGGACCTGGCGCAGGGTCGTGCGGCTGTTCATGCCGTACCGGCTCGCCATCTGCTTCGTCGTCCTGCTCGTCGCGGCCTACTCCGCACTGAACGCCGCCGTCCCGTTGCTGACCCAGCTGGTCTTCGACCGGGCGCTGTTCGGCGCGGGCGGTCCCGACCTGCCGCTGCTCGCGCTGATCGCCGGCCTGGCGGCGGCCACCGCCTGCGCTGTGGGTGTGGTGGACCTCGGCCAGTCGTGGGTGTCGGCCCGCGTCGCGCAGCAAGTGGTGCACGCGCTGCGCGTGGAGCTGTTCGGCCGTCTCCAGCGCATGCCGCTGGCCTTCTTCGCCGCGACACCAGGCGGCGAGATCCAGTCGCGGCTGGCCAACGACACCGTGCAGATCGAGAACGCCGTCAAGGACACCCTGCCCAGCACGCTGTCCGGCGTCGTCGGATTCGTGGCCGCCGCCGGCGCGATGGTGGCACTCTCACCCCGGCTCGCGGGCGCCGCTCTGATTCTCGCGCCCATCGTCGTCTGGGTGGCCTCCCGCTCCGGGCGAGCGCTCAAGAACCTGTCGGAGGTCAGCCAGCACACTCGCGCGCAACTGTCGGCCATCGTGGCGGAGCGGCTGAGCCTTGGCGCCGTCACCCTGGCCAGGGTCCACGGCAGAAGCGCGGACGAGGCCGGCGGATTCGCCGCGGAGAGCCGGCGGCTGATCCGGCTCGGGGTGCGCTCCGGACTGGTGGCCCAGGGGGTGCTGAGCGCGGGACACGTCTTCTTCGTGCTGACTCCCTATCTGGTGTTCGTGGCGGCGGGCCTGTCCGACGGGATCACCGCAGGCACACTGGTCGCCTTCACCGTGCTGCAGGCCAGGCTCTACCAGCCCCTTTGGCAACTCCTGCACATCTCCACCGAGTTCCGCTCCGCCCAGGGAGCCTTCGAGCGGGTCTTCGACTACCTCGACATGGAGCCCGAGCCCGAGCTGGAGCCCGGGCCTGATCAACGCCCGGACCCCGCTCCCGGGCCCGGCGCGCTCGCCGTCCATGAGGCCACGTTCCGGTACGCCGCAGGGGAGGGGGGCCGTCCGGCACTGGACGGCGTGAGTCTCACCCTCCCGGCCGGATCCACCACGCTGGTCGTCGGCCCGAGCGGCTCGGGCAAGACGACACTCGGCCACCTGCTGGCCGGCCTGCACACGCCCGCCGAGGGGTCGGTCCGAATCGACGGGGCGAAGATCACCCGTCCGTCGCCCGGACGGGTCTGCATCGCCACGCAGGAGCCCTTCCTCTTCCAGGGGTCGATCGCCGACAACCTCCGGTACGCCGCCCCCGACGCCACCGCGGACGATCTCATGCGCGTCTGCAGGCTCACTCGCGTCCACGAGCGGATCATGGCACTCCCGGACGGTTACGACTCGCTGGTGGGAGAACGGGGGGCGCTGCTGTCCGGCGGCGAACGACAGCGCGTCGCCCTGGCCCGCGCGCTTCTGGCCAGCGCGTCAGTGCTGGTACTCGACGAGGCCACCTCCGCGCTCGACCCGATGACCGAGCTGGAGGTCGTCGAGGCGATCCTGGCCGAGCGGGCGGGACGGACGACGGTGATGATCACCCACAGGTTCGGCGTCCTCGACTCCTTCGACACCGTCGTGGCCCTGGACGAGGGCCGGGTGGCGGAACACGGAGACCGCCTCGACCTGCTCGGCGACCGGTACGGGTGGTACGCGCGGATGGTCCGCGCTCAGACCGGCGTCGCATAGACCCCGCCGTTCGCCCTGTGCCGCGTCCAACCCCTCACACAGGGCTTGAGCTGCATGTTCTCCGAAGCGGCCACGCGGCTTGCTCGATCGGCGCATCGAGCCTCTCCACCCGGTCGTCCACTTCGGCAGATGCCGCTCCTGTCCGGGGATCCCGCAGCGGTCCCGTCGCGCGGCCACCTGCGGACCGGTGGCGGCATCACAGGCATGGTCATCCCATGACGTGGGCACGAACTGCTGCAACCATGCCTGGTGATCCACGCAGGTTCGTCGCGCCCTTTGACCCGCTGATCGGAGCGGGCCATGGGCGCGAACATCTCAGCCGGCGCAGGTGGTGCCCCAGCTCCGCCCAACTTCGCGAACAACACCCCCGGTCAGGCCGGGCAACCGGGTGCCAACGGCGGGGACAGCACCGTCAGCACCGGCGGAGTGATCGTGGTGGCCGCCCGCGGCGGAGGCGTCGGCTCACCGTCGGGCACCCACGGCGCCGGTGGCTCCGGCGGCTCCGGCGGCGGGCCCGTCCAAGGCGCCGGCGCAGTCGTGGCCAGCACATCCGGCCAGCCCGGCTGCGTCGTGCTGACGGTGCTCCCTCCTACACCGGCCAGCAGATCACCCCCATGGAGAACGGGTTCGGCCAGAACAGCTACGCCACCGCGGCCTGCGTCGGCGGCACCCTCACCCTCCAGGTCGTCCTCCGCCAGACCAGCCAGCCCGGCAAGACCTTCCACCTGGTCTACAGGCTGGACGGCTCGGACTTCGTCTGGACCGGCGTGAACCTGACCACGGACGCCAACGGCAGTGGCACCGCCGCCCTCACCCTCCCGGGCCTGGCCGCTGGAACCCACCGCCTGGTCCTGTGGATCAATGACACCCCTCAGCCCGGAAAGACCTACTACGTCAACTCCGGCTTCCAGGCCAACCCGATCACCTTCACCTGCTGACCACACCCGGTGGAACTTCCCGGACGGTCCGGGGGGTTCAGCCATGCAAGATCAAATTCTGGGGCTGCTCAGGTCATCGCCCTCCAACGTCCGGTACAGCGTCACCCGGCTACGCCGCGGTCTCGGGTGCTGAGCAAGCATGCGACCACAATCGGTGCAGCAACAAGGTTGATACGCTGACCTGCGTTTATGCAGCTCCATGGGGCGGACAGAACCGCTGTCCTGCCCCGATCACCGCTACCTGGCGGCTGAGGACAGCTTCGAGAGAAGGCCGCCGTCCCGGACGCCTTAAGACCCGCGATGGCAGTCCTAGGGATCAGGAAAATCGTGCAACCGCGCCTGCACGGCATTGAGGCGTTCGGCGGCCTGACGGTGGGCTTGGGCCAGCAGTGCGGCCACTTCATGGCGGATCCGCTCCACCTCGGCGATCGCGTCGGCCATCTCCTGTTCGGCGGCGGCGATGCGGCGCTCAGCATCAGCGCGGGCGGCATTCAGCCGCTGAGCGGACTCGGCGCGTACCTGCTCCAGAGCGGCCAGAGCATCTGCGCGTTCCCGTTCGACCTTCTCCCACCACTGCGCGGACCCGGAGCTGCCTGCCGCGTCGATGATCTTCCTCCGGCTCATGGACGAATACAGCTCTGCAGGATGACCCGAGCATCCTACTCTTCAGTAGGGTCACAGCCTGCTCAGGGAGCCGGGAACTGGTCAGTGGGGGTCCCCTCAGCGGCTGCGAGGGTTTTGTGGACGACACCGACCGAGACGCCGACGCCGATGGTGCGGATGGATTCCCCGCGCTCCCGGCGGGGGAGGGTGGCGGCGCGCTTGTCGTCGTCGCCCGCGGCCCGGCGACCGCCGACCCGGCCTTGGCGGCGGGCCACCTCCAGGCCGTTCTTGGTCTTGCGGACGACGTCGCAGTGCGGGCCGGTCGTCGGTGGCGAGCTTGCCGCCGATCTTCTCTTCGAACACCTTCAGGCAGATCGGGTCGAGGGGTGTCGTGCTGGCGTTGGGTCTCCTGCTTGTCGGTGCTGACCCGGACCAGGCCGACGAGCGCCACGGGGGACCGCCTTCCGTTCATCAAGAACTTGAGTGCTGATGCGCAGATGTTGTCCAGCGTCACCAGGGTGAGCTTTTGTGACAGGTGAGGACACATATTCACCGATAGCGCGGACTGTAGTTACGTAAATACTTTAAGTGATAGTCAGTCCCGCACGGTGAGGGAGATCTCTCATGAGCATGATCCAGACCGGTAGCTTGCAGCTCGACTCCAAGCATCCCGTCGAGGAGAACGGCGGCAACACCACTACCTTCACCCAGGTCACCTTTCCCACTCCCTTTCCGTCAGGCGCGCAGGTCGTCGTCATTCCGTTCGTGCAGACCTTCAACGGCCCCTACACTCCCGGCATCAGGATCGCGGAGGTCAATCCCCAGGGCTTCAAGATCCGTTTCAACGAGGTCCTCGTGAGCAGCACCGTCAAGAGCGACGGCTACCACAGCACCGAGACCGTCGGCTGGATCGCCGCGACGGTCTAGGGAGGACCGGACCTCGAGAAGGTGCCCGGGAAGGCATGACGGACGGTCCGAGCGAGCGCCACGCGATCTCGCTCGGACCGTTACGTGTACAGCACTACTTCCGCGACCGCCCGCAGCCGTCCTCCGCTCTGGCCTACGGCAACGCTCTGCCTTGGGAGCTCATGACCGGGAAGCCGTGCTGTGAGGGCCGTCGTGGGGCGTGTGCTGGAAGGGGTAGAGCCGCTGGTCGATCACCGTGCCCGGCGATGACCCGGGCGGAACTGAGGGCTGTCCCCGGCCTGGCCGGCAGTCATGACGAAAGACAGCGGACGGCATCGGCCATCAGCAGCCAGATGCACCTTGCTGGTCAACGGGGTAGCCGGGATCGTCGTCGGGGGCGTTTTGCCCCTCTGGCATAGCCCCCTTTCCTGCCGGGCGGCTTCTTCCAGTGCTGCGCTCAGCTCGCCGTCCAACGCCATCCCTGCAGCATGATGGTGGGCGCAGACAGCGGTGGAGACGACGCCGACCAGGCCCAGGTCGGCCTGTCCCCGGGCTGCGGCCTCAGCGATCATGGTCTGTAGCAGCTGCTCGAACACGCCGTCCCGCGCCCAGGTGCGGCGCCGGTCGTAGGCGGTGGACCATGGCCCGTACTCGATCGGCAGGTCACGCCAGGGGCTGCTGGTACGAAACCGCCACATCACTGCGTTGAACAGCCGCCGCAGATCCGGTATCGGACCCCGCTCGCCCAGCGGTAATGGGGCTCGATCAAGGACCATTCTTCGTCGGTGAGGTCTCCACGCGCCATGTTCGATGGCCTACTTGGGGCACCGGCCATACCGCAGACGATCCCTCTGATGATCTCAGGCCCTAGATGGGGGTTTGGCTGCCGGTGGGCGGCGATTGGTGGTTACGGTGCGGACGAATGCCGCGAGTGTCGAGGATGAGGCGGCTGATGGACGACGCCGGTGCGGGATGGGCAGGCCAGAAGAAACATGGCCAAGGACGAAGGCGTTGCGGAGATCGCCTTTGGCAGTATCTCGCCGAAAAGTGGCACCTATACCGCTTTCCGTAGCGCGTGGTCCAAATAGACTCGAAGATAGATCAAGCCAACGAAAGGCGACTCTCTGTGACCACGGCGAAAAACAGCCTTGTTCTACTTGCCGCCCTTGCGGGATTGATGGCCGGGACGGCGATTCCTTCTGCAGCATCTGCGTCCGTCAAGGAGCAGGGCTGGGAATGGGTTCGATCCTATATTCCTGGCGACGCGGCGAACGAAATCGCATGCCACACGGAGGGCCAATATTACGCAGACGGCTCCACCGGCTACGAATGCAAGTGGTACCCCGAAACGTGGCACATGCCGCCCGGTACGTCCCACTGGGAACTGTGGGTGGGGCCCTAGTCATCCCTTCCAGAAAATCCGCGGGCGGGCTCGCCGATGCTGAGCGGTTCGCGGTGGTGCTCGACGGTCAGGGGGTGAGACGGTGACCATCGCGGGGCGGTGTTCAACCACCGCCGAACGCTCAAGGCCACCCTCCTCAGAGTGGCCGAGTTCAAGCCTGTGTCGTTCGAGCCGGGGAGACCGGCTGTCCGTTGTGCGTAGCGGTTGGCCTCCCCGACCCGGCGACGATCAAGCCGTGATCGGAATCTTCTGGTCGCTCCTTCTCGCCGAGATCGTCAGCCGGCGCGGCCAGAGCGTCGAGCGCCCTTTCGACCTTCTCCTGCGACGTGTGGACGCCGCGAGGGTGGTCCAGACGCGCATCAACAAACAACGAGTTACCGAATCGCTCATTTGAGGCTTCAAGAGCGCCCGACGCGATCCGCGTCGGGCGCTCTTGACTGGCGGATCGATCGGCCGGGCATGCGGTTTATCCGGCCGGTCCCGGCAGCCTACGATGAGATCGCGATGAAGTGCCCAGTGCTGAGTCAGTACCGCTTAACATAAGTAACGGACGCCCCCGCATCGCCGGGCGCCCGTTACTTATTGCTAGGCCTTACTAGCACGTATTGCCGTCATACCAGGCATTGTCCGCGTACTCCCAGTTGTCGAGGTAGACGTCCTGCCACGGACCGACGCACGCGAGCCGGTTAGGCTGTCCGCGCATATCGATTTCTACCTCGATCACGCTGTTCCCGCAGTGGTAGTAACGCAGCTGCGATCCCCACTGGGTGCCGGTCAGATATGCGCCACACTGCTTACCTACAGGAGCCGAGAGAGTGCCGACATCGCCGGATGGCGCGGCGGCTGATTCGGCTACGGCGGGAGCGAGCGTTCCGGCAAGCATTCCGCCTGCAAGAGCCAGCGTGCCCAAGGCACGCATTATTACGCGCACTGGATCCCCTAACGCTTGATTTGGTGTTTTCACAACTGTCACATGCCGGATGGATACAGAAAAGGAGATAATCTGCCATGTTTGCTCGATTCGCAGCCAAATGCGAATCAGCGAAGATCGCCGGGCATGGGTGGCACCTGAGAGCTGCTGGCGAAGGCTTGACGACTTCGTGCATGGCTTGCAGTGGCCTGCGGGGCGAGGCCGATGACGCGGCCTGCCCGCGGACGAGGGGCCCGCAGGCTGTTCTTCGTCGGCCGTTCGGGGGGTGTTCTTCGTCAGGCGTGCGGGGCGGATCGGCAGGAGGGCAGCGGGGGAGGGCGAGCAGGTTTGTCCGGGTGGCGGATGGAGGTGCCGGACAATTCTCCGGCGGCCGAGACTGGGGGGTCGTGAGAGCGCCGGCCCGTGGCGCGGCGCTCGCTGCGCGGCCCGCGTCCGGGTGGCTTCTCGCGCATCCCCTTCCTCCAGAAAGGCCGCCGCCATGCCTCCAAGACACCCGCGCCCCGCGCCGCGGCCGGGCCGGTGAGTCCGTCGTCGCGATGGCGGCGGTGGCTGGCCTCAGCGGGGGTGCTGGCCACCGTCGCCGTCTGCTCGGGGGCCGCCGTCCCGACGCCGGCCCTCACCGCTCCTCGCGATCCCACCCCGCGGGAAGAAGCGCTGTTGCACGACGCGGAAGAGCTCCTCATCCAGCGATGCATGCGGCAAGGCGGTTTCGCCTACTGGGTCGTCGAGTACGCGCCGCCCCCCGCGTTCCCCTACGTCCTGGAGGACGTGAACGCGGCCGGCGCCCACGGCTACGACACCGGCGGAGCGCGCGGCCGCTCACCCCATCCCAACCAGGTCCACGGGATGAGCCTCCCGCCGGAGCGGCGGCACGCCTGGCTCCTCGCCATCCACGGCAGCCTGACGGACGAGCAGTTCGAGGCGAGTCTGCCGTCGGGCGGACGCGTGCGTCACAGCTCGCGCGGCTGCACGTCCCAGGCCCAGCAGCAGCTGTACGGCGACGCCCGGACGTGGTTCCGCGTCAAGGAGATCAGGACGAGCCTGCGCGCGGTCCGGTACGAGGCCGTCAGCGGCGATCCGGCCTTCGCCACGGCCATGGCCGGGTGGGCGGGTTGCATGCGCGGGCAGGGGCAGGCGTTCGGATCACCTGGGGAGATCCGGGTCGCCCTCGACAACAGCCGCCAGAACGGGACGGAGGCCCGGTGGCGCCGGACCGCCGTCGCCGAGGCCACCTGCGCCCTGCGGACGGGCTTCGCCGCCACGGCGCACCGCCTGGACCGGCACTACGAGCGGCGCATCCACGCCCGATACCGCCAGGAGCTGGCGACCTGGCGCCGCCTGGCGCTCTCCGCGCTTCCGCGAGCCCGAACCGTCACCGCGTCCCCCTGACTGCCCGTCTTCTGTCAAACCCGAGAAAGGATCACCATGCGCACCATCACCTCCGTGGCCGTGGCACTGGCCATCGCCGGCCTGGCCGCCGTCCTGCCGGTCGGCCAGGCCATGGCCGACGACACTGCTCCCGCCGCTCCCACCGCGTCCACCTCGTCCGCCGCTCCCGCCGACGGAACGGCGGAGAAGGCGGTCACGCCCGAGAATCTCATGATCGCCGACGGATTCTTCTACGCGGCCGAGCACCCGTACGGGCAGGGCAAGTACTGCAGGTGGCTCATCTACGACGCCTCCTGGGCCGACTGCCTGAACGGCGAGAACCAGACCATCAGCATGGAGAACCAGGCGTCCCAGATGTTCAACAACGGGTTCCCGGGCAACTACGACGTCGTCAAGCTCTTCTGGGGCCGCAGCTACACCGGCGCCTGGCGCTGCCTGGCGCCCGGCAACCACTGGGACAACCTCTCGCTGGGACGCGAGACCTTCAACGGCGGCGCCGGCCTGTCCGGTTACGGGCAGGCCCTCAACGACAACGTCGCCTCGCACAAGTGGGTCGAGGCCTGCTAACGCCTGTACGGAGTTTCGCCTGCGCTATGGCCGTCACCGACCGCGTCGTCGCCGGTTTCGGCACCCGGATCGACGCCCTGCCGGACCGGGCCCGGCTGGCCGTGCTGGTCACCGCCGCCGAGGGGAGCGGTGACCTCGGGACCGTCCTGCGGGCGGCGCGGGCCCTCTGCGCCGACGTCGCGGACCTGGACGTCGCCGAGAAGGCGGGGCTGCTGCGGATCACGAGCGTCCAGGTCGGGTTCCGCCACCCGCTGATCCGGTCGGCCGCCTACCAGCGCGCCCCGCTGAGCCTGCGCGTGGCCGTGCACGAGGAGCTGGCCGGGGTCGTGGACGCCGAGCGGCGGGTCTGGCACCAGGCCGCGGCCGCCACCGCACCGGAGGAGGCCATCGCCGCCCGGCTGGAGGAAGCGGCCGGGGCGGCGCGCGGCCGGGGCGGCATGGCCACGTCCGCGTCGATCTACGAGCAGGCCGCGCTGCTCAGTCCGGACCGGGCCGAGCGGGCGCGGCGGACGACTCTGGCCGCCAGGGCCGCGATCGCCAGCGGACGCACCGAGCAGGCCGCGGCGCTGGCGGAACGCGCCGCCGACCTCGGGAGCGACAGCGCGGGCCTGGCGATGGTCCGCGCGAGCGTCGCCTTCGAGCGCGGCAGGCCGCACGGCGCCGCGCACCTGCTCGCCGACAGCGCCGGACGCATCCTGCGCGACGACCCCGGCCTGGCCTTCGACATGCTGACCATGGCCGCGACCAATGCCTGGACGCTGGGCGAGGCCGATGCCCTACGGCGCGTCGCCCGGCTCGCGGGCTCCTTCCCCGGCCGTACGGCCAAGGCCATGGGCGCCCTGGCACGGTTGCTCGAGGAGGACTACGCCGCCGCGCTGCCCGCCCTGGCGGCCCTGGTGGAGGAGGCCCGCGCCGAACCGCCGGACAACGCCCTCACCCGCATCTTCGTCACCACTGCCGCGCTCCACCTCGGCGACGACGAGACCGTGGGCGAGCTGGCCGCCGCCGACGTGGTCCGCTGCAGAGACCAGGGCCTGGCCGGGGCGCTCCCGGTCACCCTGCACGCGCTCGCGCACGCCCACCTGATGGCGGGACGGCACCACGACGCCAAGGCCACCGTGGCCGAGGCGCTCGACCTGGCCAGGGACACCGGCCAGAGCCACCGGATCGCGCAGCTCCGCACGATCACCGCGAGGATCGCGGCCATCGAGGGCGACGCCGAACGCTGCCGCGACCGCGCGCACACGGGCCTGCTCCACCTCACCCTGGGCCACTACGAGCAGGCGCTGCGCGATCTCGCCGCGGTCACCGTCGTCTTCGCCGCCCCCGACCTGATCGAGGCGGCCGTCCGAGCCGAGGCGCCCGACCGCGCGGCGGACGCCTACGCCCGGTTCGCGGCCTGGGCCCGGGCGGCCGACCGGCCATGGGCTTGCGCGGTCGCGCAGCGCTGCCGTGGCCTGCTGAGCCCGGTCCAGGAGGCGGGCGAGCACTACGCGCGCGCCGTCGACCTGCACCGGCACGGCGGCCGGCCGTTCGAACGCGCCCGCACGGAGCTGCTGTACGGCGCGTGGTTGCGCCGCGCGCGGCGCAGGGCCGAGGCGCGTCCGCCGCTGCGGTCGGCGCTGGAGATCTTCGACCGGCTCGGCGCCGCGCCGTGGGCCGAGCGTGCCCGTGCCGAGCTGCGCGCCACCGGGGACAGCGCGCCCGCCGCCCGTCCCGCCGACGCGCTCGCGGCGCTCACCCCTCAAGAGCTCCAGGTCGTACGGCTGGCCGCGGCGGGGGTGAGCAACCGCCACATCGCCGCGCAGCTGTTCCTCAGCCACCGGACCGTCGAGTACCACCTCTACAAGGCCTATCCCAAGCTCGGCATCGGCTCCCGGCAGGAGCTGGCGGGCCTGGTGTGAACCGACCCCGGTGGTGACTACCGTGGCGCCACGGATTCGGGCCGGTGGGGCCGCCTCCTAGCGTTGCGGCCATGGAACACGTGAACGTCGCGATCATCTACTACAGCGCCACCGGCACCGTGCACGCGCTGGCCCAGGCCGCCGCCGCAAATGCGGAGAAGGCGGGCGCACGCGTACGGCTGCGCAAGGCCGCGGAGACGGCGCCGGCCGCGGCGATCGACTCCAAGCCGACCTGGGCCCAGCACCTGCGCGACGCCGCCGACGTCGCCGAAGCCGGCCACGACGACCTGCAATGGGCCGACGCGGTGCTGTTCGGCACCCCCACCCGCTTCGGCAACCCGGCCGCCCAGTTGCGGGCCTTCATCGACACCACCGGCCCGCTGTGGATGCAGGGCAAGCTGTCGGACAGGGTGTACTCGGCCTTCACCGCCTCCAACACCGCGCACGGCGGGCAGGAATCCACCATCCTGGCGCTGAGCAACACCTTCTACCACTGGGGTGGCGTCATCGTGCCGCCGGGCTACACCGACCCCGTCCAGTTCCGGTCCGGAAACCCCTACGGCGCCTCCCACGTGGCCGGCGACGGCCCGCCCACGGAGCTGGCCCTGCAGGCCGCCGCCGCCTACCAGGCTTTCCGCGTCACCGAGATCGCGGCCGCGCTCAAGGCCGGACGGCGATGATGTCGGAGGAGTCCGCGATCAGCGCACTGCTGGAGATGCGCGCCGACGCCTGCCGGGTCAAGGACGTCGATCGGTTGATGGCGCTCTACGCTCCCGACGTCGTGTACTACGACGTCGTCCCCCCGATGAGGTTCGCCGGGCTCGATGAGGCCCGCCGCAACTTCGTCCGCTGGTTCGGGGAGTACGACGGGCCCATCACGCTGGAGACCCGCGAGTTGGTCGTCGCGGCGGGCGTGGACGTCGCGTTCGCGCACATGCTCCACCTGGACAGCGGGAAACGCAGGAACTGATCACCCATGAGCACGTCTCGGTGCCGATCGACCCGCGGACCCTGCAGGCGTGGCTCCCGCCGGAAGGCTGAGGTGGCGCGGAGAGGATGGGAGCTGTGGACTCTCAAGTGAGAACCCGCGTCTCGGCGTACGCGATCGCCGTGGAGGAGGATCGGCTGCTGCCGGCGCGGTTGTCGGATGCCTCGCCCGGATCGATCCCGGTAAGTGCCACAGACCCCGCGAACTTCTGGAGGAGACGGGCAAGCTGAGCCTGCCGGTCCCCATCCTTTCCCCGATCAGGTCCCAATCGCCCTCGACCAGTGTCCAGGCGCTGAGGCGCTCACGCCGGAGCCCCTTCCTGATCGATGCCATGGACCCAGATCACAGCGGCTACAGCCTGGCCAAGAAGAACGGCAAGCTCAAAGGCAAGCAACCCGAACCCGCCCGACGCTCCATCCGCCGACGCCGCGCCGCACTCACCCGACATCTGACGTGTCTGCAAAGAACGAACCATCAGGCTGGTGGTGAGGCCGTGACGGCCTGGAGGGCGGCGCTCAACGCCCGGGCGTGCGCCGGCGACTGCCGGGCGTCGCCGAGACCGATGACGACGTCGTCGTGATGCAACATCACTACGCCGTCCTGGAGGGTGACGGCGTCGAAGGCGCCGCTGGGCAGCCGCACGCCAGGGTATCCGTTGACGTCGGCCAGCGGTGGCACGACGAGGCCGGTGGCCGCCTGAGCGGCGGCGAGCTGGCGGCGCAGTGTGTGCAGTTCGCGTTCGGCCATCTCCAGGCGGGTTTCGGCGGTGGCCTGGGCCAGGCGGGCCTGATCGTACTGGGCACGTAGCTGGTCGCGTTCCTCCTCGAACCGGCGGGTGCTGCCGGCCAGGGTGTCGCGGACTGCCCGGGTTTCGGCTCGTGCCTGCTCGGCGGCGACGCCGGCCTGGTGGAGCTGTGCCTGAGTGGTGGCCAGGTGGGCGCCGGTCTGTTCGAGATTGTCTGCCAGCCGACGAACCTCGGCGCCGGCCTGGTCCAGCTGACGGTCGCGTTCGGCCAGGGCCACGGCGCGCTCTTCGGCCAGGGCCTGGGCGCGCGACAGGTCTGCGGCCAGGCCGCTGAGCTGCTCAGCCTGGCGGGCAGTCACGAGTTGCTCGTCGTTCAGGCGGGTGGTGAGGTTGCCGATCTGGACGCCGAGGCGTTCGGCGTCGGCGCGGGCTTCGGCGTGGATGCGGTCGCGATGCTCCTCGGCGGCGTGTTGGGCGTCGAGCGCTTCCTGCTGGGCGTGCAGGGCCGCGTCGCGTGCCTGTTCGGCCGTCTGGCGGTCGGCGTGGGCGGCGCGCGTCGCGTCGCGGGCCTGCTCGGCGTCGGCTTCGGCCTGCTGCACGCGTGCTTCGGCCTGGGCCAGCTGGGTGTCGATGGCCTGCCCGACCTGTTCCAGCCGCTCGGCGAGACGGCGCAGGTCCTCGCGTTCGGCGGCCAACTGGGCGTCGCGCTCGTGCAGAGCGGCGCGGATCTGGCCGGCCTCGGACGCGAAGAGACTGACCGCCGTGTGCGTGGCCAGCGCGGCGGGGGCGCTGTCGGCGGTGCGGCTGGCCTCGTTGCCGCACAGCTTGCAGCAGTACTTGCTGGGGCGGCCGCCCTTGCCGGGTGCACGGTCGGGCTTGGCTCGGCCGCAGCCGGGCCGGGCGCACTGCCGCAGCACGTCGTCGGTTGCGAGGGCCGGGCAGTCGCGGCTGTGACCGCGGCCGCCTCGGGGCGACTCCTGCCCTGCTTCGCGGTCCGCGGGTGCCGGCTCGTTGTCGGCTGCGGCGAGCAGGCCGCCGGGCGAGGCCGCGGATGTCCCCATTGTCGAGGGCGTCAACGGTGCCGCTGGGGCGGGCGGTGCGCCGGCGTGGGCGTCGGCGCGGCTCGGATCGCCGGGGTTGAAGCTGGTCTCCGTCACGACCATGAATTTAGCATCAGCACATGCGCTTTCCGACGGTGTTTCACATAAAGAATGTGCGATATCTTTATGATCACTGAGAAGTGAACTTCTCAAAGATCATCTCTGCTAGGGTAGGAGTCGTGATCGAGTCCGACGCGTCGCTCAGGCCGGCTTCCCGCCCGCTCCCCACCGCTGCGTTCCCTGCCGGGCTGACGCCGGCCGCCCCCGCGAGGGACCCGTACCTGCTCTATCTGGGACGCCTGGGCAGCGCCGACTCCCGGCGCGGGATGCAGATCTGCCTGGACCACATCACGCGCATGCTCACCGGCGACCCGCTCGACAACGCCACGGTCTCCGGCCAGGGGCAGCCCTGGCACCACCTGCGCTACGAGCACACCGCCTGGATCCGCGAGCAGATCGACCAGATGGACTGGTCACCCGCCTACCGGAACAAGCACTTGGCCGCACTGCGCGGGGTGCTCAAGGAAGCCTGGAAACTGGGCCTGCTCAGCACCGACGACCATCAGCGCGCCGTCGCCCTGGCCCCGTTCGCCGGCCACCGGGAGCCGGCCGGTCAGCACGTGCCCGACACCGTCATCGGCGCGCTCATCGCCGCCTGCGACGCCGACCGGTCTCCCGCCGGCGCCCTCACCAGCGCCGGGCTCCGCGACGCGGCCATCATCGCCGTGCTGGACGCCTGCGGTCTGCGTCGTGCCGAACTGGTCAGCCTGCAGTACGCCGACTACGACCGGGCCCGGCGGATGCTCACCGTCATCGGCAAGGGCGACAAACAGCGCCGCATCCCCGTCAACACCTTCGCCGCCCGCCGCCTGGAGGCCTGGCTCGCCTGCCGGGGCACCCACCGTGGCCCGCTGTTCCCCCGTCTCACCCGCAGTGGCGCGATACGCACCGCCCCCGACGGCCGTCCCTGGCAGATGAACCCCCAAGCGGTACGCGACATCCTCGCCAAGCGCACCGACCAGGCCGCCACCACGCCGGTCCGGCCGCACGACCTGCGCCGCACCTTCATCTCCAACCTCCTGCCACAGGCTGACGCGATCATGACCGCCCGGCTGGCCGGCCACGCCAGCCCCAGCACCACCCTCCGCTACGACGTGCGCCCGGACGAAGAGGCCCGTGACGCCGTCGAACGCCTCCGCGTCCCCACGGTCACGCCCCTGCTGTCCACCACGCCCGCGGAGCAGCGACCTGATGCCACGACGTGAGAAGAAGCAGAGGCAGCCTTCTCGTCCGTAGACATGGAAGGCAGAGGAAAACAGGGCAGCCTCACTGGATGGTCCGGCTCCCCGCCTGAACGCTGCGGCCCAGGGGATCATGGCCGAGCGCCCCGATGCTCCTGCGGCGTCTTCCGCACCGCACCCATCCACGCTGTGCGGGGGACATGGCCGCTTGCACAGCAGGCGCTGACCGCAAGGCAGGCTCTCGGGACGCACCAGCCGGACCGAGGGTTCCTTCGCAGCGGTCTGACGGTGTCATCAGGAACGGGGAATGGCCAGATACTGGCTCTCCAGATACTCCTCGATCCCGGCTCGTCCGCGTTCTCTGCCCAGGCCGGAGTGCTTGACGCCGCCGAAGGGCGCCGCAGGGTTGGAGACCAGGCCGGTGTTGACGCCCACCATGCCGACGTCCAGCGCCTCGCCGAGCCGGAAGGCGCGGTCGAGGTCCCGCCTGGCGCCAGGCCGCTCGCCGCCCCTGAGAAAGGCTCTGCCATGGACGACACAGAGTTCTCGGCCGACTTCGACGGCGTCTTCGCCCAGGCGTTCACGCCCCGCTTCTACGAGATCGACGGTCAGGGCGTCATGTTCAACATGTGGTACCTGGCCTATGTCGACGAGGCGGTGACCGGCTTCTTCGTCCATCGTGGCCTGCCGTACGGCCAGTGGCCCGACATTGGGGTTCGACGTACGTGTCGTGCACGCCGAACTCGACGGGAAGGAGGGCATCGACGGTGCTGGACGACCTGAGGTGCTGATCAGCACCTCCCGCATCGGAGGCAAGAGTTTCACCTTGGACTTCGCCTTCCGGCGGGACGGGAGACCGACGTGTACGGGCTGCGTCCTAGGGTGGGAGCCGGCGGCTCAGCCGCCATTCCGCTGCCTCCCGCCCTGCTCGAGGCGCTGGGTGCGATCGTCCCGCTGCGGTAGGGCCGACAGACCCGAACCCTGCGCCGACGTCGGCTTCGAGGCCGACCAGGAGCGCCCAGGTGGACTGCGTACCCCTCGATCGCACGGGAATGATCGTCCTCGATGACGGTCAGCCAGGACCGGGCCGGTTGCCGGCCGGGGCGATCTCCCACAGGTCACATTGCGTGTGGTCGGCCAGCCAGATCTGGTGGGCCGGCCCGCCTCCCGGCGATGCACCAGCTCATGCCGCTCCCGATAACCGCGCGTGCCATCCTGAGCCAACGTGCCAGGGCGGGATCCAAGGCTGGCTGTGGTGGTCGCGGTGGGAGTGCCGCACCGTCCGCCGGCTGCGGCGATCGGCCGCGGAGCTGCCGGGAACCGCTGCGCCCGCAGGACATGACCGTCATTCGCCTGGATAAGCCACAGTGGGGGAGTGAAGGTCCTTCTGGTTCAACCTCCCACCTGGTCCCCGGACGGCCACGCCAACTTCGACGCCATCGAGGAGCTGGCCGCGCGCGAGCCCGTGCGCAGTGACGTGCTGCTCCTGCCCGAGCTGGCCGGGTCCTCGTTGTCGCGCGCCGACTATCTGGCCCGGGTCGCCGCGCTCGCCGTGGGCACCGGCGCGACGGTCGCCGGCGGCTCCCACTATGACCGCACGGAGGCGGGCCTGGTCAACCGGGGTGCTGTGATCGATCCGTCCGGCGCGCTGGTGGCCGAGTACGACAAGGTCCACCCCTATGACGTCGAACGCCGCTCGGGTGTGGTGCCGGGCAGGGCCGGGGTCGCGTTCGAGCTGGCCGGCCGCCGCCTGCGTGTGCTGCTCTGCGCCGACCTGTGGTACTCGGCGACCCTGGCCGGGCAGGACGACCTCGACGTCGTCCTGGTCTCCGCCTTCTCCGTCACCCGCTGGGACGGCCCCGGCCCCGCCCGTGCGCTGTGGCGGCACATGAGCGTGGCGCGGGCGTACGAGTTCATGACGTACGTCGCGGTCAGTGACTGGCATCACGAGGCCACTTACCAGGGCCGGCCGTGTGCGGGCGTGACCGGGTTCGCCAACCCCTGCCCCGACGCCGCCGACGGCTTCTTCACCGCCTGCCCGGACGCGCCGCTGTCCTCCTGCCTGCTCGACCTCGACCGCCTCGACGCCTTCCGGCAGGATCGCGCGCACCGCGGGTTCAGGTAGTGCGCGCTTTGCCGGGTTCGTACGCCGCCGCCTTCGGGCCGAGCACCGTAGCGGGCCACGGTCAACCGTCCACTGACCTGGTCGACGTAGGCGTGCCGGATCTCGACCGTCCCGTTCGCGACTACCTGTCCGGCTCCGGCTGAGCGCCCCAGCAGCCACCGCGTCTCGGACCGTCCGCCACCTGTTCACAGCAAAGCGCCTCGCCATCACGGAAACACTCACGAGCCACGCGATCACGGTCCGGGCAGAATGGCCCTGGGCGCGGCTGCTGGCGGCCGATCCGATCACCGAACGCCGGGAACGGTTGGCCGCCTCTCCCGGCCTCCCGCCTGAGGTGCAGGAAATCCTCGCCGCCGATCCGGAGATACGGGTCGTGACGGAGCTGGCCTCGCAGGCGACCGCGGAGATGGCGGCCCGGCTCGCGGCGCATCCTCATGCCGAGGTCCGCTGCGCCGTGGCCGGCAACGAGGCGGCACCGCCGGCGGTGCTGGCCGCGCTGGTCACCGGCGAGGGGCTACCGCCGGCACGGCGGTGTCCGGTCTGCGACCGGGAGGAGACGCCGTTCACCCACGATCCGGAATGCCCGAAGCTCGACTGCGACCTGCCGCCCGGCGCCGCCTGCGACGGCTCGCATGAGTCCACCGTTCACCAGACACACGTCAGTGCCCTGTGGAACCCGGCCACGCCCACCGCGGCCGTCATCGGCTTCGCCGACCACCCGTCGATGCTGCTGCGCCGGCCCCTGGCCGTCCGCCCCGACCTGCCTGCGATGGTCTATGAACGCCTCGCCGCCGACCCGGAGCCCGGTGTCCGGGCCGCCCTGGCCGCCAATCCGGCCCTGCCGCCCGACGTGATGTCGGCGCTGGTGCCCTGAGCAGCGGACCTCCGTCCGGCCGTTCACGCCTCCGAGCTGCCTGCGCCGGTTGATCCATCCTGGGCACAGGCGCCACGGAACCCCCGTCACGCCTTGGCCGGGCACAACGCCTGGCCAAGGCGTTGCGCGCGCGCCTGGTCGGCCGCGGCCAAGGCGTCATCCTCGGGCCACTCGACCGATCGGGTCCTACGCATATCACTTGTGCGGATAAAAATAGCAACAGGGCATTGCTGATATCTCAGCTCGCTCGTACTGTGATCCCAGTCGCACGTTGAGCGAAGGAGATCCAGTGCCCCCCAGTCACGATCCTCGACCGGCCGGCTGGCGAGTCGGCGCCGACATCGGCGGCACGTTCACCGATGTCATCGCGCTGGGTCCGGGCGGCGAGCTCGTCCCGATGAAGGTCCTGTCCACCCCGCCCGACTACGGCGCCGGCGTGGTGGCGGCGACCACCGGAGTGCTCTCGCTGGCCGGGGCGCACCCGGAGGCGGTGATCGCGATGCTGCACGGCACGACGGTCGCCACCAACGCGATCCTGTCGATGAACGGCGTCCGCACGGCGGTGGTCACCACCCGCGGTTTCCGCGACGTGCTGGAGATCGGGCGGCTGCGCCGCCCGGTGCTGTACGACCTGTCGTGGTCCAAGCCCGAGCCCCTGGCCCGGCGGCGGCACCGGCACGAGCTCGACCAGCGCATCACCGCCGACGGACGCCTCGACCCGCCGGCCGCCGAGGACGAGATCGGCGCCCTGGCCGAGCGCCTGCGCGCCGACGGGATCGAGGCCGTGGCCGTGTGCCTGCTCAACTCCTACGTCCGCCCCGACGAGGAGCGGCGGGTCGCCGAGCTGCTGCGGGCCGCGCTGCCCGGCGTGTACGTCACGGCGTCGGTCGACGTCTCGCCCCAGCCGCACGAGTTCGAACGCATGAGCACCGCGACGGTCAACGCCTACGTCGGCCCCACCGTGCACGGTTACCTCACCCGTCTGGAGGCGGGGCTGCGGGCGGCGAAGGTGCGCGCGCCCCTGCTGGTCATGCAGTCCAGCGGCGGGCTGCTCGACGCGGCCTCCGTCGCGCGGCGGCCGGTGCAGATCATCGAATCCGGGCCCGCGGCCGGCGTCACCGCCGTGCAGAAGCTGGCCCAGCTGATGGGCCTGTCCACGGTGGTCGCGTTCGACATGGGCGGGACCACCGCGAAGGCGTCCCTGATCGAGCACGGCGAGCCGTTCGTCTCGGCCGACTACGAGGTCGGCGGGGGGATGAACGGCGCGCGCGGCCTCAGCTCCGGCGCCGGGTACCCGGTGCGGGCGCCGTCCATCGACATCGCCGAGGTCGGCTCCGGAGGCGGCAGCGTCATCTCCGTCGACGCCGCGGGCGCGCTGCACGTGGGGCCGGTCAGCGCCGGCTCGCGTCCCGGCCCGGCCTGTTACGGCCAGGGCGGCGAGCTGCCGACCCTGACCGACGCCAACGTCACGCTCGGATACCTCAGCCCGGACGCCCTCGCCGGCGGCCGGGTGGCGATCCACCCCCAGCTTGCCGTGAAGGCGCTGTCGCCGGTCGCCGAACGGCTCGGCGACGACGTGGCGGGCGCCGCGCGCGGCGCGTACCAGGTGGCGGTGTCCAGCATGACGACCGCGGTCAAGGCGGTGACCAGCGAACGGGGCCGGGACCCCCGCGAGGCCACCATGGTCGCCTTCGGCGGGGCCGGCCCGCTCTACGCCGCCGCCCTGGCCCGCGAGCTGGGGATCTC
Organism: Nonomuraea sp. NPDC049646; assembly: GCF_044465525.1. Lineage (NCBI taxonomy): Bacteria > Bacillati > Actinomycetota > Actinomycetes > Streptosporangiales > Streptosporangiaceae > Nonomuraea > Nonomuraea sp. NPDC049646. The sequence continues at coordinate 70,089 of NZ_JBITLU010000002.1, forward strand.
CACCGTGATCGTGCCCGTCTATCCGGGGCTGTTCAGCAGCCTGGGCCTGCTCGTGGCCGACACCGAACGCCAGGAGCTCACCCCGTACCGGTCCGGGTTCGCCGACGTGGGCGCGCTCGCGGCGGAGTTCGCGCGGCTGTCCGCCCAGGTGCGCGAGGAGCTCGGGGCCGAGGCCGTCGTGGACCGCCTCCTGGACATGCGCTACCGCGGCCAGCGGTTCGAGCTGCGGATCCGGGTGCCCGACGGCGACCTCACCGAGGACCTGCTCGCCGAGACGCGGGCGCGCTTCCACGCCGAGCACCGGCGCACCTACGGCCGGGCCGGCGCCGACGAGCTGGTGGAGCTGGTCAACCTCCGCGTACGAGGCCGGCTGCCCACCCCGGTGTCGATCGCGGACGTGCTGAGCCTTCCCCTCGCCGACGCCGGCGAGCCCACCACCCGCGAATGCCGGTTCGCCGAGACCGTGTCCACGCCCGTCGTCGCCCGCTCCGCCCTCGGCCCGGAGCCCGTCGAAGGACCGATGGTCGTGGAGGACATGGACGCCACCACCCTGGTCCCGCCCGGCGCGCGGGTGCACCGCGACCGCTTCAACAACATCGTCATCACCTGGAGCGCCTCATGATCCGCGACGCCGTGACCTTCGAGGTCTTCCGCAACGCCGTCACCGGGCTCGCCGACGAGATGGCGATCACGATCCTGCGCACGGCGCACTCCCAGCTCGTGGCGTCCAGCATGGACTTCTCCGCAGCTCTGTGCGACGCCCGCGGCCGCGTGATCGCCCAGGCCAACACCCTGCCGGTGCACCTCGGGTCCATCCCGGACGCGATGGAGGCGATCCTCGGCGAGTTCGGCGACCGGCTCCGGCCGGGGGACGTCTACCTGCTCAACGACCCGTCCCTGGGCGGCATGCACCTGCCCGACATCTTCGCGGTCGCCCCGGTCTTCGCCGGGCGGGACCTGCTGGGCTTCGCGGTCACGGTCGTCAACCACACCGACGTCGGCGGCTGGGCGGCCGGTTCGATGGCCGTGCAGTCGACCAGCATCTTCGCCGAGGGGCTGCAGATCCCGCCGTCGTGCCTGGTCGAGGCGGGCACGGTGAACGAGACGTTCCTGCGGCTGATCCTGCGCAACGTCCGCGAGCCCGAGCTGCTGCGCGGCGACCTGGAATCCCAGCTCGCGGCCTGCCACACCGGGGCCGAGGGGCTGCGCGCCCTGGCCGCGCGGCACGGCGTCGAAGGTCTCGCCGGCCTCGTCGACGAGCTGCTCGACTACTCCGAGACCCTGCTGCGCGCCGCGCTGGCCGAGGCCGTCCCCGGCTCCTACGAGTTCCTCGACCACATCGACGACGACGGCCTCGGGTCCGGGCCGATCCCGATCCGGGTGCGGGTCACGCTGTCCGCGGCCGGGATCGAGCTCGACTTCACCGGCTCCTCGCCGCAGGTGGACTCAGCGCTCAACGCGACGGCCTCGTTCACCCGTTCGGCCGCCTACGCCGCCCTGCAGGGCGTCCTGGCCTCCGACATCCCGGCCAACAGCGGCTTCTACCGGCCGTTCAGCTTCGTCATCCCGGAGGCGTCCATCCTCAACGGGCGGCGTCCGTCCGCGCGCGGCGCCCGCGGGCTCGTCGGCTTCCGGATCATCGACGCGGTGCTCGGGGCGCTCGCCCCGGTCTTCCCGGACCGGGTGCCGGCCGCGGGGGAGGGCGGGCCCGACGGGATCGCGATCGGCCTCGTCGGCCCGGACGGGGAGTCCATGGTGCTGTGGGATCCGCTGGCCGGAGCCTGGGGCGCCCGTCCCGACCGCGACGGCGTGGACGGGATCAGCTCCCTGGGCGCCAACCTGACGAACACGCCGGTCGAGGAGCTGGAACGCTCCGGCCACATCCGCATCGACGGTTACGGCTACCTGCCCGACAGCGGCGGAGCGGGCCGCTGGCGCGGCGGCCTGGCCACCTTCCGGGACATGACGCTGCTGGCGCCCGAGGCCAGGGTGCAGATCCGGTCGGACCGGCGCACCTTCCTGCCGTACGGGCTGGCCGGCGGCGCCCAGGGCAGCCCGTCGCTCAACGTGCTCGACCCCGGCGGGCCCGGTGAACGCCTGCTGGAGTCCAAACCGCACTTCGTGATGACGGCGGGAACCCGCCACCGGCACGTGACCGCCGGCGGCGGCGGCCACGGCGTCCCGTTCGAGCGCGTCCCCGAACTCGTCCTCGAAGACGTCCTCGACGGCAAGGTGACCCGCGAGGGAGCCGAACGGGACTACGGCGTCGTGATCACCCCGGACGGCGCGATCGACGCCGACGCCACCGCCGGGCTGCGCGGCCGGGCGCGCTGAAGGGCGCTCCCGGCCCCGACGAACACGCGCGCCCGGCACCTGGTCGAGCTCGGGCCCGCGCGGCACCCCCACCCCCCTGACCGATTGGAACCCCCCATGAGTTCGAACGTCGCGACCCCCCGGAGCACCGTCTCGCCCCAAACGTGGCGCAAGGTGGGCATCCGGATCATGCCCCTGGTCGGCCTCGCCTACGTGGCGAGCTACATCGACCGCGCCAACGTCGGCTACATCGCCGCCCCCATGTCACGGGACCTGGGCCTCGGCAGCAGCCAGATCGGCCTGGCCGCCGGCCTGTTCTTCATCGGCTACGTCCTGTTCGAAGTGCCGAGCAACATGATGCTGAGCCGGTTCGGCGCGCGGAAGTGGATCGCCCGGATCATGATCACGTGGGGGCTGGTCACGGCCGCGACCGCCGCCGTGAACTCCGCCGCCACGCTGTTCGTCGCGCGGCTCCTGCTCGGGTTCGCCGAGGCCGGCCTGGCCGCCGGCATCCTGCTCTACCTGACGTTCTGGTTCCCGCGGCGCCAGCGTTCCTGGGCGCTGTCGGCCTTCATCGTGATGATCCCGCTGTCCTCGATCATCGGCTCTCCGCTGGCCGCCGCGCTGCTGGAGTGGGGCCAGAACCTGTTCGGCATCGCGGGCTGGCGGGCGCTGTTCCTGGTCGAGGGCGTCCTGACGGTCGTCGTCAGCGTCCTGATCTTCCTCTTCCTGCCCGACCGCCCGGCGGACGCCCGGTGGCTCGACGACGAGGAGAAGGCCGCCATCGAGAAGATCCTGGCCGACGAGGCCGCCGAGCAACGCGCCCACGGCGCGCTCACCGGGCTGCGCCAGGCGCTGACCAGCGGCCGGGTCTGGGCGATGGCCGTGACGTGGTTCTCGATCGCGTTCGGGCTCTACCCGCTGCAGTTCTTCCTGCCCACGATGATCAGGTCCATCACGCAGAGCGTCGGCGACTCCGCCGACGTCAGCAGCGTGCTGCTGTCCGCGATCCCCTACGTGGTGGCCGCGGTCGCGCTCCTGCTCTGGGCCCGTTTCGCCGCGCGCCGGACGGCGGTGACGGCCACGGCCGTGCCGATGGCCCTCGGCGCGGTGGGCCTGCTCCTGGCGACCTTCACCAGCAGCGGCACCCTGTTCGTGCTCGCGGTCTGCCTGAGCGTCGCCGGGATCATCACCGCCATGCCGCAGTTCTGGCGGATCCCGGCGATCGGCCTGACCGAGGCCGCCGCCGCCTCCGGCATCGCCCTGATCAACTCCGTCAGCAACGTCAGCGGATTCATCGGTCCCTACTTCACCGGGACCATCGGGTCCGCGACCGGCAGCTTCACCTACGCGCTGCTGGCCATCGCGATCATCATGGCCGCCGGCCTGGTCGTCCTGCTCACCGCGGGACGCCGGATGGAGCGGCTGGACGGGAGCCTGTCATGACCGCCGCCCACCGCCCGGGAGGGACGACGTGAACGCCGCGCTGCTGGACCGGCTCCGGACCGAGCTGGACGACCGCCGCGCGACCACCGGCCTCCGGCGCGACCTCGTGGTCTCGGGCGCCCAGGGGCCGACGCTCGGCGTGGACGGCGAGCGGCTGGTGAACCTGGCCTCCAACGACTACCTCGGGCTCGCCGGCGACCCGGAGGTCCTCGGCACGGCACGGCGGGCGCTGCGCGACATGGGGCTCGGGGTCACGGCCGGACGGGTGCTCTGCGGCACCCGGGCGATCCACGGCGAGCTGGAGGCGGCCGTCGCCGAGCTGGTCGGCGCCGAGGACGCCGTGCTGCACACCTCGTGCTTCGACGCCAACCTCGGCCTGTTCGACGCCCTGCTCGGCCCGCAGGACGTCGTGCTCAGCGACGCGCTCAACCACGCCAGCCTGATCGACGGCATCCGCCTCGCGCGGGCCGGCCGGCGCGTCTTCGCCCACGCCGACCTCGACGAGCTGGACCGCCTGCTCGCCGAGCACGCCGGCGCGCGCCACCGGCTCATCGTCACCGACGGCGTCTTCAGCATGGACGGCGACCTCGCCGCGCTGCCCCGGCTCTGCGAGCTGGCCGAGCGCCACGACGCCGTGCTCGTGGCGGACGACTCGCACGCCACGGGCGTGCTGGGCGCGACAGGGGCGGGCACCGCCGAGCACTTCGGGCTGGCGGGCCGCGTGGACGTGCTGACGGGGACGCTCGGCAAGGCGCTCGGCGCCGGATCAGGAGGTTTCGTGGCCGGTCCCCGCGCGGTCGTCGAGACGCTGCGCCAGCGCTCGCGGCCCTACATCTTCACCAACGCCATGGCCCCGGCGCTGGCCGCGGCCGCGCTGGCGGCGATCCGCATCGCGCGGGAACGTCCCGAGCTGCGCGAACGCCTGACGGCCAACGCCGACTGGCTGCGCGGGGCGCTGCGCGACCTCGGCTACGAGGTGCCGCCCGGGGAGCATCCGATCATCCCCGTGATGCTGCGCGGCGGCACGCGGGCCGCCGACGTGGCGGCGGCGCTGCGCCGCGAGGGCGTCCTGGTCTTCGCGCTCTCCCATCCCGTCGTCCCGGCGGGCGAGGAGCGCATCCGGGTGCAGGTCTCGGCCTCGCACACGCCCGGCCAGCTCGAACAGGCGGCCGCCGCCTTCGGCCGGGCGCGTTCCGTCCTGGTGGACTCATGAGCGCCGGGGGGCTGCGGGCGCCCACCAGCGCCGACGGCGGCGAGCTGGCGGGCCGGGTCGCGATCGTGACCGGCGGGGCCGGCGGCATGGGCCTGGCCGCGGCGCACGCGCTGGCCCGCCGCGGCGCGACCGTCGCGGTGTTCGACCCCGCCGCGCCGGACCCGGGGGAGCTGGCGGCGACGCTGGAGGTGACGGCGGACCGCGTCCATTCGGTCGCGGTGGACGTCACGGACGGCGACCGGGTCCAGCGCGCGTTCGCCGAGCTGCTGGGGGAGCGGGCGCGGCTGGACATCCTGGTCAACGCCGCGGGCATCGCGCCGCCGACCGCGTTCGAGGACATCACCCCGGCCGAGTGGGAACGGGTGCTCGCGGTCAACGTGATCGGGACGGCCCTGTGCTGCCGGCAGGCGCTGCCCGCGATGCGCGGCGGCGGCTGGGGGCGCATCGTCAACTTCTCCTCCACCGCCGGCAAGACCGTCAGCACCGCCGCGGGCGCCCACTACACGGCGGCCAAGCACGGCGTCCTCGGGCTGACCCGGCACCTGGCCAAGGACTACGGGCCCGACGGGATCACGGTGAACGCCGTCTGCCCTGGGCTCATCGACACCCCGATGGCCCGCGCCCTGCTGCCTGGCCGGGCCCTCGAACAGGCCACCCGCCCCTTCCCGGTGCCCCGCGCCGGGCAGCCCTGGGAGGTCGCCGAGCTCGTGGCGTTCCTCGCCTCGGACCGCGCGGCGTACATCACCGGGGCGGCCATCGACATCAACGGCGGCGACCTGATCGTCTGACGCGGCGCCGCACCCAGCATCCCCATGAAAAGGACGAAACCTCTGTGAGCACACGAACAGTCAGGATGATCCAGCACCGGATCGGCGGCCACGAGACCGCGGGCCAGTCGATCCGGACCGCCCCGGTGTGGAACCCCGCGACCGGCGAGCACCAGGCGGACGTGCTGCTGGCCGAGCCCGCCGACGTCGAGGCCGCGGTGCGGGCGGCGCGCGCCGCGCTGCCGGACTGGGCCGACACGTCCGTCACGCGGCGGTCGCGGCTGATGTTCGCCTTCCGCAATCTGGTCGCCGGACATCTCGACGAGCTCGCCCGGCTGGTCTCCGCCGAGCACGGCAAGGTCCTGGACGACGCCCGGGGCGAGCTCGTCCGCGGCCTGGAGGTGATCGACTTCGCCTGCGGGATCCCGCAGCTGCTCAAGGGGGAGTACTCCGACCAGGTCTCGACCGACGTCGACCTGTTCTCCTTCCGGCAGCCGGTCGGCGTCTGCGCGGGGATCACGCCGTTCAACTTCCCGGCGATGGTGCCGCTGTGGATGCATCCGATCGCGATCGCGACCGGCAACACGTTCGTCCTCAAGCCCTCCGAACGCGACCCGTCGGCGTCCAACCTCATCGCCGAGCTCTACGCCGAGGCCGGTCTGCCCGACGGCGTCTTCAACGTCGTCCACGGCGACAAGGTCGCGGTCGACGCGATCCTCGACCACCCGGACATCGCCGCGGTGTCGTTCGTCGGATCGACGCCGATCGCGCGGTACGTGTACGAGCGGGCGACCGCCGCGGGCAAGCGGGTGCAGGCGCTCGGCGGCGCCAAGAACCACGCCGTCGTGCTGCCGGACGCCGACCTCGACCACGCCGCCGACCATCTGATCGCGGCCGGGTACGGCTCGGCGGGCCAGCGCTGCATGGCGATCTCGGTCGCCGTCGCGGTGGGCGACGTGGCCGAGCCGCTGGTCAAGCTCATGCGCGAGAAGGCGCAGGCGATCAAGGTCGGCCCGGGGCTGGAGGCCGGGGCGGAGATGGGCCCGGTCGTGTCACCGGAGGCACTCGACCGGATCAGGGCCGCCATCGGCTCCGGCGTCGCCGCGGGCGCCGACCTTGTGCTGGACGGCCGCGAGCTCGACCTCCCAGGGGACGGCTTCTTCGTCGGCCCGACCCTGTTCGACCACGTCACTCCCGACATGGACGTCTACCGGGAGGAGATCTTCGGCCCCGTGCTCGTCGTCGTGCGCGTCGGCTCGCTCGATGAGGCGATCGACCTGATCAACCGCAACAGCCTGGCCAACGGCACGGCGATCTTCACCGCCGGCGGCCACGCGGCCCGCCGCTTCCAGCGTTCGGTGCAGGCCGGGATGGTCGGCGTCAACGTGCCGGTCCCGGTGCCCATGGCGTTCCACTCGTTCGGCGGCTGGAAGCAGTCGCTGTTCGGCGGCCATCACATGCACGGCCCCGAGGGCGTCGCGTTCTACACCCGCGCGAAGGCCGTCACCGTCCGGTGGCCCGAGGAGACCGGGGACGGCCCGCGACCGCGCGGCGACCTGTCCTTCCCGACGGCGGTCTGACCGGCGGCCGGGCCCCGGCACCGCATCCGGGGCCCGGCCGCCACGCCTCGGCGCGTACCGGCTAGGCCGGCGGACGCGCGGCGGGCAGCTCGATGTGCGCCCTGCTCACGGACGTGCTCTTGGCCAGCACCTGGAGCAGGTCCCGGCGCACGCGCTCGCACCGCGCGCGCATCGCCTCCCGGGCGGCGGCGGCGTCCCGGTCGCGCAGCGCCTCGAAGACGGCGCCCAGCTCGCCGGGCGGGCTCGCGATGCCGGGATCGATCAGCGCGGCCATCCGCAGCACCCGTTCCAGCTCGTCGAGCACGTCGACGATCGACTTGCCGAGGCGGGGGTTGCCGCTGAAATTCGCGATGATCCCCTCGAACTCGATGCCCGCCTGCAGCGACTCCTCCTGCTCGACCTCGCCGGCGGCGAGCGCGAGGGGGACCTTGGACAGCGCTTCGAGCCGTTCGAGGGCCGGCGCGGTGACGCCGAGGCGCGCCGCCGCCGCGGCGGCCTCGCCCGACAGCAGCGTACGAAGGCCGCACAGGGCGTCGGTGTCCTGGAGCGTGATCGGGCTGACGACGTAGCCCGCGCGCGGGAGCGCGGTCACGAGCCCGTCGCGCCTCAACCGCGCGAGCGCCTCGCGCACCGGCGTCTTGCTGATGCGCCACTGCTCGGCGAGCGACGACTCGGTGAAACTGCTGCCGGGCGGTAGCGTCAGATCGATGATCTGCCGCCTGATCGCCCGATATGCCTGACTCGTACGATCGAGGCTGCTCTCGTCCCTGCCGACCAGCAGCAGCGCGGGGATGTGCGGCGTTCCGCTGATCACGCCATGGATGTCGGACATCCGTTAAGAATATCAACTTCTGGCGTTGATACAGCAGCTCCGCTCGCGTCCGGAGAATAGAGATATTTATTCTTGTCGCTGATATCTCAATGTGCCATGCTTCGTCCATGCAGCGACGCACCTCGAATCCCTGGGTCCTGCCCGCCGCGAGCGACTTCCCGGCGCTGGGGGCGATGAGCACCCGCGCCCGCGCCGATCGCGGCGCACGCGACGGCGTGCGGATGCTCTCCCTGGTCGGCGCCCCGGTCCTGCCCATGCCCGAGCACGTACGCCGGGCGGTCGCGGCGGCCATGGACGAGCCCGACCCGCGCGACACCCGCGGCCTGCCGGAACTGCGCGCCGCGATCGCCGCCGAACTGCGGAGCGAGCACGGCCTGCGGGTCGATCCCGAGCGTCGCCTGCTGATCACCCACGGCGCGATGCAGGGACTGTCCCTCGTGCTGCGCACGGTGCTCGCCCCGGGCGACGAGGTGATCGTGCCGACCCCCACCTACTTCTTCGACGGCGCCGTCCGCGAGGCCGGCGCGACGCCCGTGCGGGTGCCGTCCCGCGAGAGCGACGGCTGGGCGATCGACCTGGACGGCCTGGAGGCCGCCGTCACCAGCCGCAGCCGGGCCGTGCTGCTGTGCAACCCGACCAACCCGACCGGCTACCTCCCCGACGCCGCGACCCTCGCCGCCGTGGTCGACCTCGCCGCACGCCACGGGCTGCTCGTCATCTCCGACGACTCCTGGCAGCACTTCACCTACGACGGCCACCGGTACCACCCGGTGGAGGCGTTCGCCGACCGCTGGCCGCATCTGGTCACCGTCACCAGCCTCAGCAAGTACTACGCGCTGGCGAGCTGGCGGCTGGGCTACGTCCTGGCGCCGCCGCCGGTCATCGACGCGCTCAACCGCCGCTTCGAGTGGGAGGCGGTGTGCTGCGGAGCGGTCCCGCAGCGGGCCGCGGTCGCCGCCCTCACCGGCCCGCGCGACTGGCTCGACCAGGCGCTCGCCGGCTACCAGGCCAAGCGCGACCTGGTCTGCGACGGCATCGCCGCGAGCGGCCTCGGCCGGCCCGTGCCGCCGATGGGCGGCGCCTTCCTGCTCGCCGACTGCTCGCGCCTCGGCGACACCCCGGCCGCCATCGACCGCGCACTCCTGCGCAACGGCATCGCGACGGTCCGCGGCGCCGACATGCACGCTCCGGACACCCATGTCCGCATCACCTTCGGCTCCGACGAGCGCACGCTCGGCGAGCTGATCCGCGGCCTCGAACAGGCATGCCGTCAGTCCTGACCCGACCGGGAGCGCTCGTTGCCGACGCCGCTACCACCGGCAGGTTCGGTCGATCGCCGTCTCAGGAGTCGAGCACGGCGGCGACGGCCTCGATCTCCACCAGTTGATTCTCATAGCCCAGCACCGTGACGCCCACCAATGTGCTGGGAACGTCGTGATCGCCGAAGAAGGCCCGGACCACCGCCCAGGCGGCTCCCAGGTCCTGCTGCCTGCTGGACGCCACGAGAACCCTGGTGCTGATGACGTCCTGCAGGGTTGCGCCGGAGTCCGTCAGGGCGGTCTGCATGTTCTCAAGAGCCTTCGCTGCCTGGCCTGCGTAGTCTCCGACCGCGGCCGTGGATCCGTCCTGGTTCAGGGGGCAGGCTCCGGCGAGGAAGATCAGGCGAGATCCGGCGGGCGCCGTGGCCGCGTAGGCGTACTGGGCGACGTCGGACAAAGAGGACGAACGGATCAACGTAACGGCACGGCCCATGGGCGTTTCCCCTCGACTCGAGCAAGAATGCGGCCACCCTGCCAAAGGATCTTTCGATGCGCCACAGGTTTATCCGGCCTGCGCCAGGCGGGTCGCGGTGCGGACGAGGTCGGCGACGGCCTTGGACCTGCTGTGCGGCGGCCAGGCGATGACGGTCGTGACGGCCAGGGCGTCCGGCACCGGCACGATGGCGTAGTCGTCGCGTAGCTGTTCCCGGAGCGACTCGGGGACGACGGCGCAGGCCAGTCCGAGCGCGATCAGCTGGAACAGCTGGGTATGGTCGCGCACCTGCGGGCCGGGGCCGTCCGGATGGCCGCCATCGCGTCCGGGCCAGCGCGGCAGGGGCAGGTCCGTCAGGGCGTTGACCTCGGCCGACGACAGGTGCGCCCGGCCGGCGAGTGGATGGCCCTTGGGCAGGACCACCACCTGCCGTTCGGTGTGCAGTTCCTCGGTGTCGAGTCCGGCCGTCGTGTCGTAGGGCCGGTGGAGCAGCGCCACGTCGGTACGCCCGGTGCGCAGCAGACCCTCCGGCTCGCCCGGCCCGCACAACATCACCTCGACCGGCACCGAGCCCGGTTCGGCGGCGTAGGCGTGCAGCAGCTTCGACAGCAGTTCCCTGGACGCTCCGGCCTTGGTCGCCAGGACCACACCGGGCCGGTCGGCCGCGGCGCGGCGGGTGCGGCGCTCGGCGGCTTCGACCGCGTCGAGCGCGAGCCGGGCCTCCCGCAGCAGCACCGACCCGGCCTCGGTCAAGGCGACCGCGCGGGCGTCGCGGTGCAGGAGAACGACCCCGAGCCGCCGTTCCAGTCGCTGGATCGCCCGCGACAGCGGTGGCTGCGCCATCGAGAGCCGTTGCGCCGCCCGCCCGAAGTGCAACTCCTCGGCCACGGCGACGAAGTACCGCAGCTCCCGCGTCTCCACGAGCTCATCGTATCCAGCGCTGACCACGGCCGATACCCGTGAGGTATCGCCGTCCACCTGACCGGTCTTGGACGCCCCGCCCGAGTCCGCAACATGATCGACGGCATGAGTGAACAGACGATCGCGCTGGTGACCGGCGCGAACAAGGGAATCGGATACGAGATCGCGGCAGGGCTGGGCGCGCTCGGCTGGCGGATCGGCGTGGGCGCGAGGGATCGGCATCGTCGTGACACCGCGGTCGAGAAGCTGCGCGCGGCCGGGGTCGACGCGTTCGGCGTGCCGCTCGACGTCACCGACGACGAGAGTGTCGCCGCCGCGGCCGAGCTGATCGCCGGCCAGGCCGGAGGGCTCGACGTCCTGGTCAACAATGCCGCGATCACCGGACGCATGCCGCAGACGCCGACCACGGTCGAGCCCGCGACCGTGCGAGCCGTCGTGGAGACCAACGTGATCGGCGTCATCCGGGTCACCAACGCGATGCTGCCGATGTTGCGCGACTCGGCGTCGCCGCGGATCGTCAACATGTCCAGCAGCGTCGGCTCGCTCGGCCTGCAGACCACCCCCGGCATCGACATAGGCCCCGTTCCCGTCGCCTACCTGGCCTCGAAGACCTTCCTCAACGCCGTCACCGTCCAGTACGTCAAGGAACTGAGCGACACCGGCATCCTGATCAACTCCGGGTGTCCGGGCTTCACCGCCACCGACCTGAACGGCTTCCAGGGCGTCCGCACGCCGCAACAGGGTGCGGCCATCGCCATTCGCCTCGCGACCCTGCCCGACGACGGCCCGACCGGCGGATTCTTCGACGACGCCGGAAACGTGCCCTGGTGACAGCCGCACCTCGACGAGGTCGTCCGGCCGGTGCCCGGGAGCGGGCTCAGCTGAAGGCCGCGGCGTTGCGGGCCGCCCAGTCGGCGTAGGCGCGGGGCTCGTCGCCGGTCAGTTCCCGCACGGCCGGTGACACGTCCGCGGCCCTGCCGACGAACGAGGCGAACAGGGTGAGGACCGAGTCCACGACCGCCGCCGGGGTGTGCGCGATCATCTGCTCGCGCGCCTGCTCGGGAGACAGTTCCTCCAGACGCAGGTCGCGGCCCAGGACCTCGCCGAGGATCCGGACCCGGTCGGCCGTCGTCAGCGAGGCGGGCCCGCTCAGCTCGTACGCCTTGCCCGCGTGGCCGTCGTCGAGCAGCGTCCGCGCGGCCACCGCGGCGATGTCGCGTTCGTCGATCGGCGCGGTGGCGGCCTCGGCGAACGGAGCGCGCACCACGCCGCCGTTCCTGACGCCGGGCGCCCACCGCAGGTCGTTCGCCATGAAAGCGCCGGGACGCAGGAACGTCCACGGCAGCCCCGACCCGGCCACGGCCCGCTCGTGTTCGGCGTGGGCGCTGCCCAGCACGCCGGCCTGCTTCATGGTCACCGCCAGCGCGGACAGCAGCACCACGTGCCCGAGGCCGGCCCTCGCGGCCTCGCGCAGGAAGCCGTCCACCTGGCCGGCGGCCGGGAGCAGGAACGCGCGGTCCGCACCCCGCAACGCGACCCGCAGATCCTCCGCCCGCGACATGTCGGCTTTGACCACTTCCACGCCGTCGGGCAGGCCGGCCCGCTCGGGAGCGCGGCTGATCGCCCGGACCTGCTCGCCCGCCCCGAGCAGCAGCTCCACCAGATGACGCCCGACGTTACCCGTGGCGCCTGTCACCAGAATCACGTCTACCTCACTTCGGATATCCGAACTGTTTGGATATGGGCACTGTATCCTTTGACCGTGACGGACCCCGTTTCGCCCCCGCGACTGCCACGGCCCGAGGAGGTCAGGGAAGCCCTTGGCTTCGTACCCCTGGTGGAGGCGTACTTCCGGCGGGCCCAGGCCGAGATGCCGGACCGGATGCGGGAGATCTTCCGCAGCCACGGGCTCACCGGCAGGCACGGCGCGGTCATCCCGCAGCTCACCGTCGAGCCGTCGCTCAGCGTGAGCGAGCTGGCCGACCGGATGGGCATGTCGCTGCCGACCGCGAGCGAGCTGGTGGGCGACCTCAGCCGGGCCGGCCTGGTCGAACGCCGGGAGGATCCGGCCGACCGCCGCCGTACCCTGGTGTCGCTGGCCCCTGATCATCGGGCCATGGTCGAGGGGTTCGTCGCCCTGCGCGCCGCGCCGCTGCTGCGCGTTCTGGACAGCCTCTCGCCGTCGGACCGGCAGGGGTTCGTGGCGGGGCTGATCGCGTGGGCACACGAGGTGCGCAACTGGTGACGTGCGGTCCGGCGCTATGAAGGGGTCGCGCAGCGGGTGGCGAGGCCGTCCAGGAGGCAGTCGAGGCCGAAGGTGAAGCGTCGCTCGCTCTCGCGTTCGACGTCGATCTCGCCCGTGGCGGCCATCCGGCCGGCCAGCGTCGGGTGGCGTTCGGCGACCTGGCGCAGGTAGTCGGCCGCCTGCTCGTCCCAGCCGGAGCCGGTCCCGCTCATGCGGGCCAGCGTGTCGCGCCAGGCGACCTCCGCGATGACCGCGCCGACCACGTGGTCGTTGACGGCGGCCATGGCGGCGTCGAGGTCGGGGCCGGCGAACCCGGCGTGCTCCAGCAGGCGCAGCCCGGTCTCGGCCAGGGCGAGCGCGTTCGGGCCGAGGTTGGGCCTGACGGTCAGCTCGGACAGGGCCCACCGGTGGCGCAGCAGCATGGCGCGGTTGCTGCGGGCCAGCGCCGCCAGGCCGTCCCGCCAGCCGGACGTGCCGGGGCCGGCGCGCACCTCGCCCAGCACGCGGTCGAGGGCCAGTTCCAGCAGGTCGTCCTTGGTGTGGACGTACCAGTACAGCGACCCGGCGGTCACCCCCAGCTCGGTGGCGACGCGGCGCATCGACAGCCCGCGGTGACCCTCGGCGTCGAGGACGGCGACCGCCACCTCGACGATCCGCTCGCGGGTGAGCTGGCGGTCGCGCGGCGGCCGCTCGGGACGCAGCCACACGGACCCGCCGGGAGACTCTGACGACGGCACGCGATCACCCTACCCGCCTTGACGTCGCCTTCCCTCTCCCTATACAACGTTCAAGAGTGTTGAACGCTGTTCAAGGAGGAGTCGGATGCCCGCCCTGATGTTCCGCCCGAACGGCCCGCTGCCGGGCGAGGTGCACGTGACCGCGCTCGGCCCCGAGTCCGGGCCGCCGGCGCTCTTCGTGCACGGCTCCACGTGCTGGGGCGACGACCCGGTGTACGGGTTCGCGGCGCAAGGCCCGCTGGCCGGCCGGTTCCGCTTGCTGCTGATGGACCGCCGCGGCTACGGCGGCAGCCCGGACGCCGGGGACAGGTTCCCCGGCGACTACCTGGCCGACGCCGACGACGTCGCCGAACTCCTCGGCGCGGGCGCGCACCTGGTCGCCCACTCCTACGGCGCCGTCGGAGCCATGATCGCGGCGGCGCGGCGGCCGGAGGCGGTGCGCTCGCTCACTCTGATCGAGCCGGGCGGCTACCAGGCCGCCGCCGACCACCCCGCCGTGGCCGAGGCGCTGCGCGTCAACCGTGCCGCCTACGCCGAGCTGCCCGACCTGACGCCCGAGGAGTGGCTGCGGGCCGCCGCCGGCTCGACCGGCATGCCGGAGCCAGGCACGGGCGATCGGCGGCTGCGCGCCGCCGCCACGGCACTGCGCGAACGCGTCTGCTGGGAGGCCGGCCTCCCGCTGCCGGCGCTGCGGGCGGCGTCCTTCCCCAAGCTGGTCGTCTCGGGCACCTGGGAGGACGCCCCGGGGCCGTATCGGGAGCGCGGCGGCGTCCCTCTCATGGCCTGCGCGCGGGTCACGGCCGAGCGCATCGGCGCCCGGCACGAGCAGGTGCCGGGCAGCGCCCACTATCCGCACGTCGAGGCGCCGGAGCGGCTGAACGCGCTGCTCACCGCCCTCTGGTCCGGCGCCTGACCGCCCCCGGAAGCGTCATGGCCGCGCCGGACGGGCGAGCCCCGGCAAGCCGGAAGAGTGCGGCCGGCGGGCCGCAGGGTCATCCCGGCGTGCAGGGATCAGCGGCAGACCGTGCCGGGCGCGGGAAGCGTCCCGGAGATCAAGTAACGGTCGATGCTCCCCGTCGCGCAGGGGTTGCGCAGGTATGAGGTGTGCCCGTCGCCGTCGTAGGTCAGCACCTGCGCCCCCTTGATGCCCCTGGCCAGGCTCTTGGCCCAGGCGAGCGGCGTCGCGGGGTCATGCGTGTTCCCGACCAGCAGAACGGGCGGCGCCTGGGTGATGTGCACCGGCCGCTGCGGATTGGCCGGCGGGACGGGCCAGCCCAGGCATCCGGCCGTCATGTCCCAGAACTCCGACGTCCCGCGCATGTGCGGGGCCCTCCGGATGACGTCCCGAGCCCGCGTCCTGAGCTGCGGGAACGCCTTGATCTCCGGGTCGATGTCCTGGCAGAGGACCGCCCGGTAGGCCGAGGTCGTCGCAGGGTTGTCCAGCGCCTCGGCCCGCATCTGCCCGAAGATCACCGCATCGCCCTGCTCCGCCTGGACGATGCCCCGGGCCAGACCGCCGTTGAAGTCGGGGGCCATCGTGAGCATCGCGTACGCGACGTAGCGCAGTTCGTCCGCCGTCAGCGGACGCCCGCCGGTCACCGGGATCGGGCTCTGCGCCGCCTTGCGCACCAGCGCATCCCACACCTGCGGCACGGACCGGCCGTGCAGCTCGCATTCCTGCGTCCGCTCGCACCACCCGGCGAACCTGGCGAACCCGTCCTCCACCGCCGCCGCGGCCTCGCGCACCATCCGGCGCGAGCTCATGCCGTGATCGACGATCCCGTCCAGGGCCAACGCCCGCACCCGGGTGGGGAACCGCCGGGCGTACTCGGCGCCGAGCAGGCTCCCGTAGGAGCGTCCCAGGTAGCTGATCCGGTCCTCGCCCAGCGCGGCGCGCACCGCGTCGAAGTCCCGGGCCACGCTGCCGGTGTCCATGTGCCGGATCAACGGCCCGCAACTGTCGCCCACGGCCCGGTTGTGCGCGACGAGCCGGTCGTACTCCCGCCGCGTCCCAGGGAACTGCGTGACGGCCGGATCGTGCACCGCCTTTCCGCATTGGAGCTGCTCGCTGCCGCCGACCCCGCGCGGGTCGATCCCGACGAGGTCGAACCGCTCGCGCAACTCCTCGGAGAAGTAGTACGGCGCCCAGTCCCGTACCAGGTCGGCCGCGCCCGTCCCTGGCCCGCCCGGGTTGTAGAACAGCGTCCCGATCCGTTGTCCGGTGGCCTTGCGTCGCGTCATGTTCAGCGAGATCTGCGGGCCGTCCGGCTTCGCCCAGTCCACCGGCACGGCGAGGCTGCCGCACCCGGCCCCTGGCTCCGTTCCGCAGGCTCGCCAGTCGATGGCTTCTGCGGTGATCGCACCTGCCCGGGTCGCGGCCGCGGGGGCCGCCGGGACCGCTGCCGCGATCAGCGCCAAGCCCGTGATGAGGGGGGTCCATTCCATGATCTGGATCGTCCCCCGCCGACCGGCCTCCGCCATCGGCCTTTCGGGCGATCGTGTCGGCCGAACGGCCGACGATCCCGGGCGGTCCGCCATCATGTTGAACGTACGTACAAGTTGTACTATCGTTCAACATGATGAGAGCGAAGGGGAGCCGATGACGCAGCGAGAGTTCACGCGGGCGGGGGCGCGCCAGTGGGCGGGCCTGGGCCTGCTGGCCATGCCGACGGTGCTGCTGGGGCTGGACGTGACCGTCCTGTACCTGGTGGCGCCGAGCATGGCGGCAGACCTGTCACCGTCCGCCACCCAACTGCTGTGGATCATGGACGCCTACGGGTTCCTCGTCGCCGGGTTCCTCATCACCATGGGCACGCTGGGCGACCGGATCGGCCGGCGCCGGTTGCTGCAGGCCGGGATGGTCGCCTTCGCGGCGGTCTCGGTGCTCGCCGCGTTCGCCCCCACGGCCGAGCTGCTGATCCTCGCGCGAGCCCTGCTCGGCGTGGCCGGGGCGACGCTCATGCCCTCCACGCTGTCGCTGATCTCGAACATGTTCCCCGACGCGCGCCAGCGTGCCGTCGCGGTCGGCGTCTGGGCCACGATGTTCGCGCTCGGCATGGCCGCCGGGCCGATCGTGGGCGGGGCCCTGGTGGACTCCTTCTGGTGGGGAGCGCCGTTCCTGGTGGCGGTGCCCGTCGCCGTCGTCGTCCTGGCGGGGGCGCGCGCCCTGCTTCCCGAGTACGCGGCCCCGTCCGGCGGCCGGGTGGACCTGATCAGCGTCGGTCTGTCCCTGGCGGCGATCCTGCCGGTCATCTACGCCGTCAAGCACATCGCCTCCGAGGGCTCGGGCGGCCCGGCCCTCGTCTGCGCCGGGGCGGGCGTCCTGGCCGCGATCGTGTTCGTACGCCGCCAGCGCCGCCTGCCCGATCCGCTGCTGGACGTGACGCTGTTCGGCAACCGGGCCTTCGTCGTGGCCCTGGGCGTGCTGCTCATCGGGCTGGCCGGGGTCGGGGGCTCGATGTACCTGGTCACGCAGTACCTCCAGCTCGTCGAAGGGCTCACGCCCTTCGTCGCGGGGCTCTGGATGGGACCGCCGGCGCTGGCGATGTTCGCCGCCGCCATCGGCGCTCCTCTGGTCGCCCGGCGCCTCCGTCCCGGCTCGGTCATGGGCGCCGCCCTGGGGGCGTCCCTCGCCGGTTACGCGCTGCTCGCCACCGCGGGGCTCGACGACGAGGTCCCGGTGTCGGCCGGTTTCACGTTCGTCTACCTGGGGCTGGGCGCCCTCGCCGCGCTGGGCACCGACATGGTGGTGGGCGCGGTGCCGGCCGCGCGGTCCGGGTCGGCGGCGTCGATCTCCGAGACGGTCCAGGAGCTCGGCATCGCCATCGGCGTCGCCCTGCTCGGCAGCCTCACCACCGCCGTCTACCGCGCCCGGGTGACGGTGCCCGAAGGGCTGACGCCGGAGAGCTCCGGCCCCCTCGCCGACAGCCTGAACGCGACCGCGGCGATCACCGGCAGCCTGCCGCCCGGAACCGTCGAGGCGGCCCGGCACGCCTTCACCAGCGGGCTCAACGTCGCTTCCCTGGTCGCGGGGGTCGCCATCGCCGCCGCCACGGCGCTGTGCCTGGCGATGCTGCGCCACGTGCCCCCGCTCGGGGCGGCGCAGCACGGCGACACCGACGTCTGAACGATGGGCCGACTATCCTGGGCCTCGTGCCGAGGAGCAGCAAGGACGACCCCGTCGACGGACGTCGCGCACGTGGCGAGAAGCGGCGCGCGGAGATCATCGAGGCCACCCTCGCCGTGGTCACCCGCGACGGCGCGGCCGGCGTCACCCATCGCACGGTCGCCAAGCAGGCCGGCACCACGACGTCCCTGAGCACCTACTACTTCGCCACCCTCGACGACCTGCTCGTCGCCGCCCTCACGACCGTCGCCGACGCCTACACCGCCCGCATCCGCGACATCATCGACACCCCCGGCGACAAGCTCAGCGGCCTGGCCCACCTCATCGCCGAGTCCGCCGGCCCCGGACGGGAACGCGCCCTGGCCGAACGCGAGCTGGCGACCCTGGCCGCCCGCCGCCCCGCGCTGCGCCCGGTGGCACGGCGCTGGCGGCAGAACATCGCCGAACTCGCCACCACGCTCACCGACGACCCCGCCGCCGTCGCCGCCCTCGTCGCGGCCTCCGACGGGCTGTGCACCGCGATCCTCCTGGACAACGTGCCCGCCGACCCCGACCACATCCAGGCCGTCCTGCAACGAGCCGTCCGCAACTGAGCGTCCAGGGACGCCGCTGCGGGCGGCTTCACGTCATGCGGAGGATGACCTTGCCGGTGGTGCGGCGGGAAGTCAGGGCGGTGAGGGCGGCGGCGGCCTGGTCGAGCGGGTATTCGCCGCCCACCATCGGGTGGACGCGTCCCGAGGCGGCCAGGGCGAGCAGGTCGTGCAGCGGCGCGGCGGCGGCGCTGCCGGGGAGGCGCAGGTGGGCGCCCAGCCAGTAGCCGCCGACGCTGATGTTGCGCTCGCTCAGGATCCCGGGGTCGACGGGGCCGGGGTCGATCCCGCCGGAGGTGCCGTAGGTGACCAGACGGCCGAAGGGGGCCAGCGCATGGGGGGCCGCCTCGAAGACGGGGCCGCCGACGGCGTCGAGGATCACGTCGGCCAGGGCGCCGTCGTTGGCTTCGCGGACGCGTTCGGCGTAGCCGTCGGCGTCGCCCGGGACGGCGGCGTCGGCGCCGAGCCGCAGGACCAGGGCGCGCTTGTCGGCGGTGGAGGCGGTGCCGATGACCCGTCCGGCGCCGAACTCCTTGGCCAGCTGGATCGCCAGGTGGCCGACGCCTCCTGCTGCGGCGTTGACGACGACGGTCTCGCCGGGACGGACCCGCGCAGCCGTACGCAGCAGGTGCCAGGCGGTCAGGCCCTGGACCAGGAGGGCGAGCGCGGCGCCCGCGGGAACGTCCTCGGGGATCTCGACCGGATCCTGCGCCAGCGCCCTGGTGGCGAAGGCGCCGCCGGCGAAGGCGAGCATGCGGCGACCGTCCGGGGCGCGGCCGACGACCTCGCTGCCCGGGACGAACGGCAGTCGCGGCGGCAGATAGGTGCCGCGCAGGCGTTCGGCGTCGGCGAAGTTGAGACCGGCGGCCTCGACGTCAAGGAGGATCTGGCCAGGGCCCGGCGTCGGGTCGGGCAGGTCGGCGGGGGTCAGGACCTCGGGTCCGCCAAGGCGTTCTGCAACCATCGCTCTCATGCCGTCAACGCTAGGAGCCGCACGGTTGCGCAGGTAGCGGGCGGGACTTGTGGATGAGGCGGCATGCATGAAGAGTCTTCATACATGCCGCGGCGGCCCGGCAGGGGGTCAGCGCGCCGCGTCGGGCATGCGGACCGTCAGGTACGGGTGCGGCTGTTCCAGCCACTCGCCGGTCAGCCGTGCTCCCGTGGTCCGGTCGATGACCGCGAGCATGGCGGCCGATCCGCGCCAGTCGACGGACACAGGATTGTCGGTGTCGTAGGGGATCAGGACGGCTCTGGGCGACGCCGGCTCATGGAGCTGGTACGGCGCGCCCCCGCCGAGCCGGACGGCGAGCTGGTCCAGAGGCAGTTCCTGTCCGCTGTCGGGGCTGCCCGGGGTTCACGCATCGCTCCTTCGCTCGCCGGCGCCGCGGCGCGACGGACCGGTTGGGGCGAGCAGCCGGTCGACCAGCCCGTCGAGGTAGTCAGGGGTGAGCGGGCCCGCGCCGAACAGGACGCGCATGTAGATCGGCGCGAGGAGATGGTCCAGCACCTCCAGTACGTCGGGCGGCTCCTCGCCGCGGCCGCGGGCGCGGTCGAGGACGGCCTGCAACTGGCTGGTCCGGTCGGCCAGGAGCTCGTCGCGCGCCTTGAGGCCCTGCTGACCCTCGCCTGACAGCGCGAGGGTCAGCCGCACCAGCGCCAGGCCGTCGGGGCCGGTGACCTCGCGGGCCACGTTGGCGGCGTGGGTGCGCAGGTCGCCGGCCAGGCTGCCGGTGTCGGGCATCGGCGACTGCGTGTTGAGCCGGGTCAGCAGCACATCGCTGAGCAGGGCCTGGAGGTTGCCCCACCGGCGGTAGAGGCTGGTGTCGGCCACGCCCGCGCGGGCCGCGATGTCGCCGATCGTGAAATGCCCGTAGCCGCGCTCCCTCACCAGCTCGGTGACGGCTTGATGCACTGCCGCGCGGACCCGGGCGCTGCGCCCGCCGGGCCGCTTGGCCCGCCCCTGCTCATCCATGCGTCCACCTTAACGCAGTTGAGACTTGCGTTAGGGCCTTGGAAGGTCTACCTTAACGCAGTCACCAACTGCTTTTAGGAGAGATGTACGTGAGAGCGTTGCTCACCCTGACCTGCGCAGGTCAGTTCATGGTGCTGCTCGACAACACGATCGTCGGCGCCGCCCTGCCCGACATGCAGCAGCGGCTGCACACCGGGCTGACCGGGCTGCAGTGGATCGTCGACGCCTACGTCCTGCTGGTGGCCATGCTGCTGCTGTCGGGCGGCGTCTTCGCCGACCGGTTCGGACGGCGGCGGGTGTTCCTGGCCGGGGTGGTGGCGTTCACGGCCGCCTCGGTGGTGTGCGCGCTCGCGCCCTCGCTCGGCTGGCTGATCGCCGGACGGGTGCTGCAGGGCGTCGGCGCCGCGGCGCTGAGCCCCGCCTCGCTGGCACTGCTCACCGCCGCGTATCCCGGCCCGAAGGAGCGCGTCAGAGCGATCGGGTTGTGGGCCGGGTTCAGCGGCATCGGCCTGGCCGCCGGGCCGCTGGCGGGCGGCATCCTGGTGGAGTCCTTCGGCTGGCCCGCCATCTTCCTGGTGAACGTGCCCATCGGGGCGGCCCTGCTGCTGGCCGGGTGGCGCGTGCTGGGGGAGTCCCGCAATCCGGGCGCGCCGCCGATCGACGTCCCCGGCACGATCCTGTCCGCCGCGGGCGTGGGCGCCGTGACCTACGGCCTGATCGAGGGCGGTTCCCGCGGCTGGACCTCGCCGGTGATCCTGGGCGGCTTCGCCGCCGGACTGGTGCTCCTGGTGGCGTTCGTCGTGGTCGAGGGCCGGGTGCCGACGCCGATGCTGCCGCTGCGGCTGTTCCGTCAGCGGCTGTTCACGGTGTCGAACACGGCGATGGTCGTGGTCGGGTTCGCGCTGATGGGGTCGTCGTTCTTCTTCTCCCAGTTCTTCGTCTACGTCCAGGGCAGCTCGATCCTGGTCGCCGGGTTGCAGACCTTGCCCGTCTCGCTGGCCATGGTGATCGTCAGCCCGTACGCGGGCCGGCTCGCGGCCAGGTACGGCTTCCGTGTCGTCGCCGGCGTCGGCCTGGCGCTGGCCGGGCTGGGGCTGCTGGCGCTGGGCTTCGTCCACGCCGACACCGGCTACGGGAACGTGTGGTGGCGGCTGGCGGTCGTCGGCACCGGGTTCGCGCTCACCATGTCGCCGCTGACCGGGGCCGCCATCCAGGCGGTCAGCCCGCAGGAGGGCGGCCTCGCCTCGGGCGTCAGCAGCACCACCCGGCAGATCGGCGCGGTGCTCGGCGTGGCGGTGCTCGGGGCGATCGTGCACACGCGGGAGTCCGGCGGCGCCTCGTTCGAGTCCGGCCTCGACAGCGCCTTCCTCGTGGCGGGCGCCGTGACGCTGGCCTGCGCCGTCCTCACCGGCCTGTGGCTGACCGCGGCCCGGACGCCGGGCGGCGTCCAGGCGAACAGCCGGGAGGCCGAGGAGTCGGCGAGCGTCCGGTGACGGCTCGTCCCGGTCGGCTTGGTTGAGCCGCTCGGCGTGAGGCTGCCGGGCTCCGGAGTGTCAGTGGGGTCTGCGACCGTGTGCGCATGGGTGAGCTGGTCGAGCGGGTGGACGAACAGGACCGCGTGCTGGAGGTCGTGGAGCGCGCGGAGGCGGTCCGCCGGCGATGGATGCATCGGATCGCGACGACGATCTGCCGCGATCCGGCGGGGCGGATCCTCGTGCTGCGCCGAGCCGACGGGCATGTTCGCTTTCCCGGCCACTATGACGTGATGGTGGGCGGCGCCGTGGGCGTCGGCGAGTCGTACGAGGAGGCGGCGGCCCGCGAACTGGTCGAGGAACTGGGTGTCGGCGTCCCGGTCCGATTCCTGGTCAAGTTCCTGTTCCAGGGCGGGATGGGCCCCGTCTGGTTCGGGGTGCACGAAGCTTTGATCGCCGAGCCGTTGACTCCGGACCCGTCCGAGATCGCCTGGCATGCCTGGGTCACGGAGCCCGAGCTGCGGACGGTGGTCGATCGAGGGCCTTTCGTCCCAGCCGGACTACAAGCCCTGCGCCGGTGTCTCGGCCGCTCGGCTCGGTGATCGGGAGACGAAAAGCCTGCCCGCCGGCCGTCATCCCACCTTTCAGCGTTACCCGCGCACCGCCGCACGCGGCCGGGTTCGCCGTGTCTGGCGGTTGAAAGCGCGTTGCAGGCGGTCTGCCGCTCAATAGTGCTCAAGTCCGCATACAACAGGAGGTTCCGATGAACCGCAGCTTGCGCACCCTGTTCGGCCTGACCGCCACCGCCGCGGCCATCGCCCTGACCGTCCCGGCCATGAGCGGCGCCGCGAACGCGTCGCCGGCCTCGCCGTCCGGCCTCAACGACACCAGTCACGCCCATGATCTCGCACAGGCGCGCTCATTCCTGTTCACCTACACCTTCAACAACCACCTCAAGGTCGCCGGCGGCAATTTCACCGTCGACCGCCGCGTCTTCGTCGCCGTCAAGTTCAACAACGGCGTCACCAAGTTCTCCAGGTGGGTGATCGCCCGCACCCACCCCGTCACCCCCGGCGGCGCCGTCTACGTGGAGACGACCATCGCCGCGCCCTGCTCGGGAAGCAAGAACGGCTACGCGCAGGCCTACGACGAGGCCACCCGCACCTGGTCGCCGCGCCTGCCGGTGACGATCTGCCAGCGCATCGACTGACGGAGGAGATCCGCCAGGTCGCTGAACGGCACATTTCTGCGGCTTGACTGACGATCGGGGCGCGAGGGCCGCTCCGGTACTGTGACGTCGCATGACCGACACCGAGATCGTGGTCACCGCTGACCTGGTCCGTGACTTGCTGCGGGAGCAACATCCGGACCTCGCCGGGCTGGCCGTCCGCGAGGTGGCGGGCGGCTGGGGCAACCAGATGTGGCGCCTCGGGGACGAGCTGGCCGTGCGCATGCAGCGGATGGACCCCACCCCGGAGCTCCAGCTCAAGGAGCGGCGGTGGCTACCCGTGCTGGCCCCGCGCCTGCCGCTGCCGGTGCCGACCCCGGTGCGGTTCGGCGAACCGTCCGCACGCTTCCCCAAGCACTGGACCGTGATGACGTGGGTGGCCGGCGAGCCGCTGGACCACGGCTCGATCAGCCGGGGCGACCACGCGGCCGACACGCTGGCGGGCTTCCTCAGGGCGCTTCATCGGGAGGCGCCCGCCGACGCCCCCGTCAGTGCGGACCTCGGCGCTCACCCCAAGAGGTGCACGAGCGGCTTCGAGCAGTTCCTGCAGGCCATCGACCCCGACGCGCTCGGTGACGTCGGCGCCGTCCGTGCCGTGTGGGCCGATGCGGTCGCCGCCCCCGAGTGGGCGGGCCCGCCGGTGTGGGTGCACGGCGACCTCCATCCCGCGAACGTCGTCGTCTCGGACGGAACGCTCTCGGGCGTCGTCGACTTCGGTTGCCTGTTCGCCGGCGATCCGGCGTGGGACCTGGCCGCCGCATGGGTCCTGCTTCCCGAAGGCACGGCCGCGCGCTTCTTCGACGCGTACGGACGTGCGGACCAGGCGGCGATCCGGCGCGCCCGCGGGCTGGCCGCCATGAAGAGCCTCTTCCTGCTGCTCATGGGGCAGAGCGGCGATCGGGGCCATCCCGGCGGCAAGTCGCACTGGGGGCCCGCGGGCCGCGCGGCACTTGATCGTGTGCTGAAGGGCGTCTGACGCGCACTTCCCGCCCGCGCTCTCGATTCGTGCACTTGCTCGCCGTCCATGCCACAACCGCCCTCGTCGCGCAGCCCAGGACACGCGTGAAGACGGCTTCGACGACTGGCACCTGGTCTTCAGGCGTCAGCGGGGGCGCAGCGGAAGCGGTCGCGGTGTCGGGTGGCCGCCGCCGCGGGCGGGGCGGCAGCAAGGAGCAACTGTTCGCCGCCGTGCTGACCTGGGCGCTGCAAGCTCGCCGAGGCAGTGCCGCTGGACGAGGCCCTGGCCGGCGACCTGCCGGAGTACGCCGGCCGGGTGTACGACTACCACCGTGAGCATCCGCAGTTCATCCGCCTGCTGCACTGGGAGGGGCAGCACCGCTGCCGACCTGTCTGAGCGCGGCGTTGTGCCCGATGTCACGGGCGCGCAGGTCGTCGTGGTAGGCGCGGACTTCGGGGTCATGCCGGATGGCGCAGCCGGCTTGGAGGTGGAGGGCGTCGACGAGGTGGTCGTTGTGCACGAACCGGGCGTGGACGGTGCGCATCTTGCCGGATCGGCGGGTGATCGGGCTGGTTCCCGCGTAGTTCTTGCGTGCTTGGCACTGGCGTAGCGGCCGGGGCGTCCCCGAACTCGGCGAGCACCCGGGCGCCGAGAACGCCCCCAAGACCGGGCTGGCTGAGGATGACCTCAGCGTCCGGGTGCCGGCCAAAATGCGCCTTGACCTCGTCTTCGAGGGTCTTGATCTCGGTGTTGAGGGTAGTGATGACCACGACCAGGGCCCGGACCTTCGAGGTGTGGGCGGTGGCGACCAGGCCGGCCTGGCCCAGTTGCTCCGAGCGCAGCACGTTCTGGATGGCCTGGGCCCTGGCCGGTAGCTCCCGTTAGGAGCAGGTGACCAGGACGATGGATATGACGGTGCAGGTGGCCGAGGCGCTGTCATTGGCCGGGTTGGGGTCGGCGGGGGTGCTGGTGGTGCGCACTCCGGTGACGGTGACCTGGCCCAGCGACAGCAGCGACAGCGGGATCCGGAAGGTCTTGTCCACCGACGCTCCGCTGGCGATGGCGCCGTAGGCGCAGGTGACGGTGGTTCCAGCGCTGGTGCAGCCGGTCGACAGGTCGCTCGCCGACGCGCCGGTCGGCAGGGTCGCGGTCAAGGTGGCGGAGGCGAGCGGGCTGGGGCCGGTGTTGTCTGCGGTCAGGGTGTATTGCAGGTAGGGGACCAGGATGCCGAGGTGGGGCTGAGCGCCCAGGTTCACGTCGATGTCGGCGGCGGCCACTGTGGTGTTCCCGGCGTCGCTGTTGTTGGCCGGGTCAGGGTCGGGTTCGGTGCCGGAGACGGTCGTGGTGGCGGTCAAGGTGCCGACGGCGGTGGGGGTGACGGTGATCGTGATCGTCGCGCTGGCGCTGGCCGCCAGGGTGCCGAGCGGGCAGGTGATGGTCGGCGCGGCGATCGCGCACGAGCCCTGAGACGGTGTCGCCGATCCGATCGTGCGGGCCACACCGGACAAGGTGGTGACCGCGGAGACGCCGGTCGCCGAACGGGGCCCGTTGTTGGCGACGGTCACGGAGTAGGTGACAGGCGTGCCGGGGGTGACCGGGTCGGCCGAGTCGGTGACGGTGACGGCCAGGTCGGCCCCGGGCGGGGTGTAGGTGATGGTGATCAGGCCGTTGCCGGATCGCACGCCGGTCTGGAAGACGGCCCCGGCCGGGCCGTAGCCGCTGCCTCCGCCACCGCCCGCCGAGGCCCTGGCGTAGGTCGGAGCGCCGGCGTATTCGCCTCCACCGCCCCCACCGCCGCCGTACCAGCCGCCTCCGCCGCCGCCTCCGCCGGCGCCGGAGGGCCCGCCGGGCACCTCCGCGCCTCCCGCGCCGCCCGTACCGGCCGTGCCGTCGGCTCCGGCGTCGGCTCCGTAGCTGCCGGCGCCGCCGCTTCCACCGGCCGAGGATGTCCCTCCGCCGCCGGGGTTGGACCCGAGGCTCGAGCTGCCGCCGGGGGCACCGGCGGCACCGCCTCCGTCCCCTCCGGCGCCCGCGGCGACGCGGGTGTAGTTGCCACCGCCGCCACCGCCGCCGGCCACCAGCACTCGGTCGTCCAGGCCGTAGCCGGGGCCGGTGCGCACGTCTGAGGCGCCGCCGCCCGCGCCGCCGTCGAGGTACCCAGAGATGTTCCCGCCCTTGCCGCCGGGGCCTCCGCCGCCGTAGCCGCCGGTCCCTCCGACGTTGATCTGGAGCTCCTGCCCGGGGGTGACGGCCAGGGTGGCCTTGACCTCCCCGCCCAGGCCGCCCGCGCCACCCGGGGTTTCGCCGGGCCCGGCCTGGCCCTGGGCGCCGAACGCGTCCACCTCGATCGAGGTCACATCATCCGGCACAGTGAACGTCTGCGGGCCACCGGTGTAGGTGAACGTCACCGTCGTGTCGGCCTGGGCTGCCGGGGCGACCGCGGCCAGGCCACCGGTGGCCAGCGCCAGAGCCAGCGCGCCCCGCAGGGCCAGCCTGGTCAGACGGCCCTGCGGGCTGCGCCCGCGCAGGGAGATGTTCGTGGTCGAGGGCATGAGGAAGGACTTCCCTTCGGCTTCGCCGCCTCGGCCGCCCGGTCCCTGTCGGACCGCGCTGCACAGCCGGGCGCCCAGACACGGCGGCGCGCACCTGCCCGGTGTCCCCGAACCCCGACTTTCATCACCGAACAGAACAGTTCAACGCCATGTCACGGTGAAACTCTCATCGATCATGTGGGCGCGACAGTCACCCGTCCGCGCACTAACCGCTGTCTTCTCGGGCGAATCATTAGTCACCCCACGCTTATAGCGTTTCCGTCTTGTCTGCGCTAAAAGCCGCCTATCGGGTCGTACAAAGATGAAAGAGGAGGAGTCGCGCTATCTCCGTAAAACCCGGAAAAGCCGGGTCGGCGGCCGCAGCCGCCAAGGGCGAGAAAGGTGCAGTGACGCCTATGACCTGTGACGTTGCCCGTTCGATTTCGGCGTACGCGGTTTGACCGGGAGGGCCGCTGCTACAGGTACTGGCCCGCCTCAGCGCTGTCCGCGGACGTGGTGCCCTCCAGCCGGGCTGGGATACGGGAGTAAACAATCGCGGCACCCGCTCCGAACCGGTTTGTTGTTCTGGTCAGTGGTCGGTGATGAGCGCGTCCAGGGCGGCGGCCTTGTCGGCTTCGGTCGGCAGGGCGTAGCGGCGGGTGGTGTCCAGAGAGCCGTGGCCGAGGAGTTCGGCGACCAGGACGGGGTCTTTGCCGTCGCGGATGAGCTGGGTGGCGAAGGTGTGGCGCAGGACGTGCGGCCCGAAGGGCTCGGCGGGGTCGTCGTTGATGCCGCAGGCCTCGCCGAGGCCGGTGATGATGTCGCGGGCGGCGCGGTCGGTCAGGCGGCCGCCGCGCTGGTTGAGGAACACCGCGGTGCTGTCGGCGCCTTTCCATTCGGCGCGGGCCTGGAGCCAGTCGGTCAGGGCCTGGCGGAGGTCGGGGTGGACGGGCAGGTGGCGGATCTTGCCGCCGTCGCGGCCCTTGCCGCGGATGCGCAGTTCGCCCTTGCGGGCTGACAGGCGGATGTCGGCCAGGTCGAGGCCGACGACTTCGGCGATGCGCAAGCCCGCGAAGTAGGGCAGCAGCGCGAGGGCTTTATCGCGTGGGGCGGCGGTGAGCTGGACGTGGCGGACGTAGCGGCGGGCCCGTCGTTGGTCCAGGGCGCGGGGTGCGGTGCGGCGGGAGTCGCGTTCGCGGCGGGCCTGCGGCTTGCCGAGGCCGCGGCGGGCGTAGAAGTCGTCGAGGGCCGACAGGTAGGTGTCGATGGTGTTGGGGGCACGGCGGCCGTTCTTCAGGTGCCGGCGGAAGCCGCGCACCGCGCCGGTGGCGGCGATGGGGTCGGTGAGCGGGTCGCCGTCGAGCGCGCCGGCCTCGGCCTGGTCGGCGAGCCAGGCGAGGTAGCCGCGCAGCCGGGAGCGATACTTGGCCTTGCTGGAGTCGGCCAGTGGTGAGCCATCGAGCGCGGTGGCGTACTGGTCGAGGATCGCCGCGTACGGGCCGGGAAGCGCGACCGCAGGCGACCGGCTGGTGTTTCCGGAAGCTGTTCCGGGAGGCTGGGAAATCTCTACGGGCGCGTTTCCGGAAGTCACTCCCGGAGTTTACTTCCGGAATCGCGCAAT
The DNA here is from genome assembly GCF_044465525.1 of Nonomuraea sp. NPDC049646. Lineage (NCBI taxonomy): Bacteria > Bacillati > Actinomycetota > Actinomycetes > Streptosporangiales > Streptosporangiaceae > Nonomuraea > Nonomuraea sp. NPDC049646. The sequence continues at coordinate 98,393 of NZ_JBITLU010000002.1, forward strand.
TCCGGAAGTCATGACGTACGCTGAAGGTACCGAGGTCTTTTCGAGCGTTGGCATTCAGGTCTGCGTCGCCCCCGGCGAACCACCACCGGCCCTCTTCGCAGGGCCCGGACAGGTCAGGCAGATCATGACGCCGACGCTTCTTTCCTACTCCGCGCCTCTCAGCGCCGCCCCCTCCGCGGTCCCGCGGGTCGATTCCGCGCTACGCCTCAGTCTCCGGCCGGTGCCGAATCGGCGGGCGGTGGTGGACGGGGCCTGGTGGCCCTCCTCCCGCGACGCGGCCGCCGAACTGCCCGGCCTCATCGCCGCCGTCGACCGGCTGCTGGATCGCATCACGCTCCGCATCGGCGTCCATGGCGATGCGTGGCAGAACATCCCGCGCCGCATCCCGGCACGCGGGCGCCAGGTCCGCATCGGCTGGTTCCGCCACACCGACCCGCGCGTGATCACTCTCAGCTTCGCCGCCGGCGAGCCGGTCGTCCTGCTGATCATCCCTGCGGGCACCGTCGCCGGCGCCGCCAAGGCCACGCTCAAGCTCACCGCCCAGGACATCGCCGGTTTGAGCATCGACGCCCTCCTCACCCTCGCGCACCTGCCGGGCGACCCCGCTCCGCGGGCCTCGGCCGACGGCTCGGCCCGCTGGGAGGACGAGGGCGGGTCGGTCATCGGGCAGGCGGCGCAGCCATCCATGGGACGGCCGGCGCCGTCGCCATGACCCGTGCCGCCTGCCGGCCGGATCGAGCGGTCCTGGCACCGCCCGTACTGGCGGCGGGCCGATCTCCGGCCGGCAGGCATCTCATCACCTTTCAGCTTCTCCCGTGAGGAGACACTCCATGACCGTCATCGACACCGCCCCGCTCGCTGGGGCCAGCGCCTCAGCGCCGACCCTCGTGCACCTGTCGGGGGACATCGACATCTTCACCACAGCCCGGCTGCGCAAGCGGCTGATCACCGCCCTCGACCACAGCACCGACCTGCTTGTCCTGGATCTGTCCCGGGTCACCTTCTGCGGGGCCGGCGGGATCGGCGTGCTGGTCTGCGTGCAAGGCCGTGCCCGGGCGCGGGGCATCACGCTGGCCCTGACCGGCGTTCCGCCGCGCATGGCCCGGCTGCTGCGCATCACCGGCCTGGACCACCGCTTCCCGGTCATGGCGTGACCTGCATACCGAGCGTCACCCGCACCACCGCCGGGGAGGGCTATGACGGCAATGCGCCGTTCCCCCGCCCGGCTGCACCCACGCGGGCCGGTATCGTCCCGGTGACGCTGACCGCGGCGATCGTCATCGCGTCGTTCATCGCGCTGGGCGCCGGCATCTCGCTGGCGTGGGGAAGCGGGATCACCCTCACCGACCTGCTGCTGGCCGCCTGACCGGGCTGGGGGTGACGGTCGGCTTCCACCGGCTGCTGACCCACCGCTCCTTCACTGCCCGCCCGTGGCTGCGCATCGTACGGGCCGCGGCCGGATCGATGAGCGTTCAGGGCAACCTCATGGGCAACTGCGCGGTCCAGCCCACGCCCATTTGGGCTGGCTTTTCTCCAGCGTGCCCACCTCGGCCGCACGGTATGCCCCCGACCTGCTGCGCAACGATCCGGCCATGCTGCGGATCTCCCGCGCCTTCCCCGCCTGGTGCGCCGCCTCCTTGCTCCTGCCGTTCGCGGCGGGCTGGGCGATCAGCGGCAGCCTCTACGGTGCTCTGACCGCGTTCATCTGGGCCGGACTGGTCAGCATCGCGTCCTTCGGGGAAAGCTGGCACAACGGCCACCACAGCCAGCCCGGCTGCGCCCGGCACGGCCGCGGCCCCCGCCAGATCGACCCCTCCGCCGGGCTCATCCGCCTGTTGGAACGCCTGCGCTGGGCCACCAACGTGCACTGGCAGCCCGCCGACGTCCTCGGCCACCCACGCATGGTGGCCGGCAAGCACACACTGCGCACCAGCAAGCTCGGGGGACGTTAGCCCTGGTCAGCACGCATGAAAGGAGCTCGTTCCACATGGAGGAGACGATCCATTGTGAGGGGAGGGGGCTCCACGGGGAAGGCGTCAAGGTGACGGGTGATGGTGAGCGGATGCTGGGCGGCCTGCTGGACGCCACTCAGCTGTCCGCGATGGAGGCGATCCGGATCGACGCCACCATGGCCGGGCGCGCCTTCCGCGACGTGGAGATCGTCGAGGCCCGGCATGTGCTGGATCCCGCCGCTCCCGAGAGCGTCCCTGCCTCGCCGGTCGGCGAGGGGCCGCAGCGGCTATGGGTGCCGTTGCTGAGCGGCACCGAACGGGTCGGCGTCCTGGGAGTGAGCGTGCAGCGGGGATATGAGCGCGCGGCGTTGCTGGCCGGCCGGCTGGCCTCGCTCCTCTCGCTGCTGCTGGTCAGCAAGAGCCCCTGCAGCGATTCCTACGCCCGTTTGGTCCGCGCCCGGCCGATGACGTAGTCGGCCGAGGTGTTGTGGAACCTGCTCCTGCGGATCCCCGAGCTCTACCAGACCGCCCTGTGGTTGCACCCACCCCACGCCGACCTGCTCATTCCGCTGGCACCATCCCCGATCGGGCGCGAGGGCCAGGTCACACCACCACCGGTGTTCTTCCGGGAACTCGCCGCCCGTGCCCAGGACTACAGAGCTCGCCAGCCCCGCGACCGGGAGCCGGCCTGACGCCATCCGCCCGCCCTTGCACCCACGCACAGCGCTCCCTGGCCGTGGCCGCACTGCTGCACAATCTCCTGAACCACCCGGGTCGGCGAGGCTCCTTCCGGGCGGCGGGCCCGCCGGATCACTCCGGGGCCGGGCGGGCCGTCCTGACTTCTCCGTGCAGCCGGGCCGGGTCGGCTGCGGTCACGGCCGACTTCCCGTCCAGGTGCCGGCCCTGTCCGTACGCCGCGGCGAAGGCCGCCTCGCCCAGCGCGGCCCGCGCCCGGCGGCCGAGCTCGCCGGCCTGCCGATCGGTGCGGTCGTGAGCGCCGCGCAGCCGGGACGCGGCGCCGAGCAGGACGGCCGAGTCGTGATGCCGTCCCTGTGCCCCGGCGTACGCGGCGGCGTTCACCGCCACCAGCGACAGGATCGGCAGGTCCCCGGTCCGCACCGGCGCCGCGTACGCCTGCTCCAGCGCCTTCGCGGCGCCGGGCAGGTCGCCGGTCTCCAGGCAGAGCCAGGCCCGCGCGCTGCCGACCAGCGTGCGCACGTGGTCACCGGCGAACGCGGTGTCGCCGTCGAGGTCCCGTTCGGCGTCGTCCAGCAGCGCGCGCCCGGTCCAGGTCGCCGAGCCGCAACCGGAAGCCGGCCTCCCACGCGTCGAACAGGGCCGACGCTGCGCGCTGGGTCGTCGGCTGCGACGGCGGACGCAGCACGGTGCGCGGGCTCGCTGGCTTCGCGTTCACCGGCACAGAGCCGCAGTTCACCGGCTACGTCGTGCTCGCCGCCGTCGCCGACCCCGAGAAGCTGCGTCCCGGGTTCAACCTGACGCCGGCAGGCATGTACCTCCGGACGCCCGCGGAGGGGTACGTCGGCATGCTGGAGTTCGACGGCGGCGCGTTCGACCGCTCACGGCAGCCGACCCGCGACCATCTCCAGGCGGTCCTGCGCCGGGTCTCCGGCACCGACGTGACGCTGACCGACGTACATCTCGCCTCAAGCTTCACCGATCGGGCGAAGCAGGCGACGACCTACCGGCAGGGGCGCGTCCTGCTCGCGGGCGACGCCGCGCACATCCACTCTCCCCTCGGGGCGCAGGGACTCAACCTCGGCATCGGCGACGCCATGAACCTGGGCTGGAAGCTCGCGGCGACCGTGCACGGGCACGCGCCGGACGGGCTGCTCGACACCTACACCGCCGAGCGCCGTCCGGTCGGCGCCCGGGCGCTCGACTGGACGCGCGCCCAGACGGCGGTCATGCGGCCGGACGCGCACGGCCAGGCGATCCAAGGCGTCGTTCGCGACCTGATCGGGACCCGTGACGGGGCGACGTACGTCCACGAGCGGACGTCGGGCTCGTCGATCCGCTACGACCTCGGCGGCGACCACCCGCTGACCGGCCGCAACGCCCCGGACCTCCGTCTTGGGGACGGCGCCCGCCTCGGCGACCTCATGCGGGACGGACGAGGCGTCGCCCTCGACCTCAGTGTCGACCGGCGCCTGCGCGATCCGGCGACGAGGTGGGAGAGCCGGATCCGGTACGCGGATGGGGCGGCGGGAGACGACCTCGGAGCGGCCGCGGTGCTCGTCCGGCCGGACGGCGTGGTCGCCTGGGCGGGCGACCCTGATCGTGAGGGGTTCGAACGGGCCGCGAGCCGGTGGTTCGGCCGTCCGGCGAGCGGATCGGGAGCCGCCTGAACGGCGCAACACGTGCCCGGCGCATGACGATCACCCTCCGGGCGGAGAGCACCGTGATGTTCACCGGCGACTCCGTCACCGACTGCCGGCGGCTGGGTCTTCGGGGCCGGCTACCCGCTGCGCTGGCAGGCCGACGTGCTCGACGCGCGCCCGGACGTGGTGTCGATCCTCGCCGGCGGCGACGACCTGGGCCGGCACACCTGCGACCCGGACGGCCACGTGATCTCCGCGGAGGACTGGGTTCTCGGGGCCTCCGGGCACAGGAAGGCGCGGATCAGGCCGTGGGTGCGGTCGCGTGGACGAAGTCCGCCACCGGAGTGGGTGTGATCTGCGGGTACCGGTCGTTGTCGAGGGCGGCGAACTTCCCCTTTCCCGTCACCATGCACCACTGGTACTGGAGGGCGACGTAGTCGAACGGGTTACGGGTCCGGGCGGCCTGGCGTTCGATCTCGGCGCGCAGCTCGTCGGCGGTGCCGAGGCGCCGCAGCTCCAGCGTGCGGCCCGAGCCGCGCTGAACGGCCTCGTGGAACTGCCGCATGGACAGCACGTCACCGGCGAAACGCAGCGTGCCGGTGGCCTGCCGGTCCAGGGCGACGGCGGCGGTGTAGGCGGCGGTGTCGGCCACCGAGGTCAGGTCGAGCGGCTGATCGGGGTCGCCCCAGTGCGACAAGGTGCCCCGCTGCCAGTCGACCAGGCCCATGAAACCGACCATCACCTCGTAGAACGCGCCGTTGAGCACGGAGATCACCTCAAGGCCGGCGTCGGCGTACTCGGCGGCGGCACGGCGACGCCAGTCGGTCATGACGTTGTCGCCGTCGTCGAGCCTGGTCAGGTCGATGGCGAAGTCGGAGGGGATGAACCGGCGGGCACCGGCCTTCGCGGCGGCGCGCGCCAGGTTGGCCTGGCCGTCCACGATCACGTCGGGGCCGCCCTGCACGACCGAGATGACGGTGACGGCGTCGCCGACGGCCTCGGCCAGCGTCTCGGCCGGGTCGGTGACGTCGCCTTCTGTCACCTCCACGCCGCGCGACCGCAGCGCTGCGAGCGCCGCCTGCTTGGTCGCGTCGGCGCCGGGGCGGACCAGGGCGCGGACGGTGGCGCCCTGGTCGAGAAGGGAACTGACGATCTGGCGGCCGAGCAGGCCGGTGGCACCGGCCACGAAGACCTTGGAAGTGGACATGTTCATCGGCTCCTTTTCGAGAGTGAAATCGGTGTTCGCCCAGGCCGGTTACGGCTCTTGGGGCGTGATGGGGTCCGTGCTGCGCGGGGAAGGAGAAGGGCCGCAGGGAAGGCGCTTTCCGATGGCGGCCGGGTTCGACGTCGCGGCCCCCGGGGTAGGGGCCACGCGTACTTCCGCAGCGACGGCGTGTGTTTCGTGCTATCCGTGACGCGTGGTCATGCGCCCTTTTTGATCGCCTCGGCGAAGGCGGCGAGACCGTCGGCCAGATGCTCGACGTCGGACGGTGCCCAGCCCTCCATGAGCGCGGCGACGGCGGTCGTCCGGGCTTTCCAGAGTTCGCGGATGGCGAGCTTCCCCTCCCGCGTGACGCTCACCAGCCGCGCCCGCGCGTCGTCCGGGTCGGGCTGACGCTCGATGAACCCGCGTGACTCCAGCCGTTTGGCCGGGGGCGAGAGCGTGGACTTGTCCACCTCCATCAGTTCGGCCAGCACCGACAACCGCACGGGGGCGTGCAGGGAGATCTGCGCGAGCAGCGTGTAGTCGCCCAGCGACAACTCCAGCCCGGAGGCGGCCATGATCCGTCGCCGCGTCGTCGGGGCGAACATCCAGTTGCCCACCGTGGCCAGCGCCGCCGCCACCCGATCAGTCGCCTCCCGCAGCCGGACGTCCCCGTTCTCCGCCGATCCCGCCACCCCGACCCCCTTCCACGATTGGTTGGTTGGCTCAAACCAACTATAGGAGAGCGTGGCGGTTCATGCAAGTGCATTCACCCCGATCGAGTGCGACCGTGCACGACATGCTCAACGACAGGAGTTCCCATGACGGACGACATTGCCCAGGGCGGCCCCGGGCCGGCCAGGACATTGCGGCTGGCGGTTGCGCAGAGCACGGTGCCCGGGGATCCCACCGAGCCCGGTGCGCTGCGGGAGAGCGGCGCGGAGGTGCGCGGCCTGATGCGGGAGGCGAGCGCGGCCGGGGCGCGGCTGGTGCAGTTCCCGGAGGGGGCGATCACGTATCCGAGCAGGGACGTGATGTGCTCGGGGCCGTCCGGGACGCTGAGCGCGGCGGACTGGAGCCGGGTCCGCTGGGACGTGCTGCGCGAGGAGGCCGAGTCGATCGCCCGCCTGGCAGGACGACTCGGGCTCTGGGTGGCCTTCGGCTCGATCCACCCGCTGACCCGGCCGAACCGGCCGCACAACAGCCTGTACGTGGTCTCCGACCAGGGCCGGCTGGTCACGCGGTACGACAAGCGGCTCTTGTCGAACACCGAGGTGTCGTTCATGTACGCGCCCGGTTCGTCCCCTGTCGTCTTCGAGATCGACGGCCTCCGGTTCGGGTGCGCGCTGTGCATCGAGGCCGAGTTCCCCGAGGTGTTCGCCGAGTACGAGCGCCTGGACGTGCACTGCGTGCTGCTGTCGGTGATGGTCGACGACGCGGCGCGCGCGGTGGTCGCGCAGGCGTACGGGAGGCTGTACGGCTACTGGCTCGGGTACTCCGTCCCGGCGCAGTTCAGCGCGACCGTCCCGTCGGGGATCGTCGCGCCGGGCGGTCGCTGGCTCGCGCGCTGCCCGGCGGACGGCCGCCCCGCCCTGGCCGTGGCAGATCTCGACCTGGACGCGCCGGACGCGGACATCGACGTGTCGGTCCGCCTGGCCCGGCCCTGGCGACGCCGGGCACGCGCCGGCCTCCATGACGATCACCGGGTGCCGGGAGACCCCCGCAGCGAGACGCGCACGACATTCTGACCGTCGTCAGGCCAGGCCGGCCGGCTGACGCGCATGCCGAGCTGTCACCGCGCCTCAGGGGCCGATCTCTCGACGGCGTCGAGGAAGCGTGTGCCCCAGTTCCGAAGGTAATCGACGAACTCCGGCGGCTCCAGAACCTCGAACTCGGCGCCGATGTTGCCCAGGGCCTGCGTGGGCCAGTCCAGGCTGGTGGAGACCATCGTGAGCCGGCATCGATCGGGGGCGACCGGCTCGATCTCACCCCACTGGCCGGCCGTGCGGCGCACCTGTTCCGCCGATGCGTGAACCAGCGCGACGACGGTCTTGGCCGTGGGGACCCGGGCCGCGGTGCGGACGAACGCGGCGGCGTCCCCGCCGGGCAGCGGCCGTGGCAGGAAGGAGGCGCCGGTGTTGGATGGCCGGGTCAGCCGGTCGAGGCGGAAGCTGCGCCAGTCGTGCCTGGTCAGGTCGTAGGCCACCAGATACCAGCGGCCCCCGAGCGCCACGAGGCGATGGGGCTCCACCTCGCGTTCGGTGCGCCCGCCGGCGCGTGTGACGTAGTGGAAGCGCAGCCGTTCCTGGTCCCGGCACGACTGGGCGATCATCGTCAGCACCTCCGCCGGGATCACCGGCCCGGCCGAGGCCGCCGAGACGGTCATCGCGCGCAGCGCGTTCACCCGAGCCCGCAGGCGGGGCGGCAGGACCTGCACCACCTTGGTCAGCGCGCGCACCGCCGCCTCCTCCAGCCCCGCGATGCCGCTCTGCGCCGCGTCTCCCATGCCGACCGCCAGCGCGACCCCTTCCTCGTCGTCGCAGCAGCGGCGGCAGCACGGCCCCGGGCGCCAGCTGGTATCCGCCGTCGGTGCCTCGGGAGGCGTGCACGGGATAGCCCAGCTCGCGCAGGCGATCGACGTCCCGGCGGAGGGTGCGTTCCGAGACGCCGAGCCGCTCGGCCAGATCCGCGCCCGGCCAGTGGCGGTGCGTCTGCAGCAACGACAGCAGGGTGAGCGTGCGGGAGCTGGTGTTGGCCATATCCCTGATTATCCGCGCACTTCCGGTCAGAAAGTGGCCGGAAGCCTCCCTAGAGTGGTCACCATGATCACTCACGAGGTTCAGTTGACCGCCCAGATCGCCGCCGTCCCCGGACCCGAGCACTTCACCGTCGCGCCGGCCGAGATCGAGGGGGAGGTCGTGGTCCGTACGGACTATGTGGGGCTGGCCGCCACCTATCTCGAACTCATGCGCGCCGACTGCCACCTGCCGATCCCGGCCTGGCAGCCCGGCCGGCGGGTGGGCGTCATGGCGATCGGCACCGTGCTCAGCTCGGCGAGCCCCGACCTGCGGGAGGGCGACCTGGTCCAGTCGATGAGCGGCTGGAGCACGCACTCGGCGGGACCGGCGGCCTCCTACGTCAAGCTCGACCCGGACGCCTATCCCGACCCGACCTACCACCTGGCCCAGGGCCCGACCGCCTACCACGGCGTCGCGGACGTGGCCAAGGTCGGTGAGGGCGACGTCGTCTTCGTCTCCGGCGCGGCCGGCGGTGTCGGCTCGCTGGCCGGGCAGATCGCCCGCAACCTGGGCGCCAGGAAGGTGATCGGCAGCGCGGGCAGCCAGGCCAAGGCCGACTACCTCGTGGACGAACTCGGCTTCGACGCCGCCTTCGACTACCACCGCGACCCGGTCGCCGCGCTCAAAGAGCTGGCCCCGGAGGGCATCACCGTCTTCTTCGACACCGTCGGCGGCGCGCTGTACGACGCCGCGCTCGAAGTCGCCGTGCCCGGTGCCAGGTTCGCCCTGTGCGGCTCGTTGTCCACCCAGCTCGGCGCCGCCTCCGACCGCTTCCCCGAGCCCGACCGCGACGCCGCCCTGGCCAGGGGCGTCGAGCTGCTGCCGTTCTCCTGCCATCACACCCCGGACCAGCTCGCCGCCTGGCACCGCCACTTCCGCACGGCGCTCGGCCAGGGCCGCTTCGTCCACCCGCGGACCGTCGTCGAGACCGGCATCGACGGCGTGCCCGGCGCGTTCCTGGGCCTGCTGCGCGGCGAGCACCGCGGCAACGTCTCGGTGCGGCTGGTATGACCGTCCTGTGCCGCCGGGCGCTCAACCGGGCCCTGCTCCAGCGGCAGTTCCTGCTGGAGCGGACCGACCTGACGGCCCTGGAGGTGATCGGCCGCCTGGTCGCCATGCAGGCGCAGGAGCCGAACTGGCCCTACGTCGGCCTGTGGGCCCGCATCCGCGACTTCACCCACGCCGACCTCACCGCCCTGCTCGCCCAGGGACGGGTCGTGCGGTCCGGGCTCCTGCGCAGCACGATGCACCTCGCCGCGGCCGACGACTTCCGCCGGCTGCGGCCGGTGCTGCAGCCCGTACTGAACCGCACCGCCGACTCGGCGCACTTCCGGCGCAACAACGCCGGACTCGACCCCGAAACGCTGGTGGCCGAGGGACGCGCCCTGCTGCGGACCGGGCCGCTGCCCAGGAAGGAGCTCGCCAGGCGCCTCGCGACCCGCCACCCGGGCCGCGACAGCCGCGTCCTGGCAGGGGAGATCGAGCTGCGCACCCCGCTCGTCCACGACCCGGCCACCGCGTCCTGGGGCGGGTGGGGGACCCGCTCGTCGATCACCGTCAGCGCCGCCACGGTCGAGGCCCCGCGGCCCGCCGCGCTCCGCGACCTGGTCCGCCGCTACCTGGCCGCCTTCGGGCCCGCCACCGTGGCGGACGTCCAGGCGTGGTGCGGGCTGACCCGGCTGGACGAGATCGTCTCGGGCATGGGCCCGGACCTGCGGCACTACACCGGCCCGGACGGCCGGCGCCTGGTGGACCTGCCCGACGTCCCGCTGCCCGACCCCGACACCCCCGCGCCGGTGCGGCTGCTGCCCGCCTACGACAACGCCCTCCTGGGCCACGCCGACCGCAGCCGCATCATCGCCGACGCCGACCGCAGGCACGTCGCCCCCGGACAGGCCAGGGTCCTGCCCACCGTGCTCGTCGACGGTCACGTCCGCGGCACCTGGTCCTTCACCGCCGGCGAAGTACGACTGGCGCCGTTCGGAAGCCTCTCCCGGAACGAACAGCAGGCGGTCGACGACGAGGTCAGCCGGCTGCTGCCGTTCCTGACACGCCGCTGAACACGACGACCAGTGCGTCCGGGAGAAGGCGGCATCCTTCATGCATTCGTTGATCTCGGGTCAATTGTCGGCGAGGGCAGGCTTTCGGGTGCTTCCTCCAGGGGAGAGTCGCGGCATGACGACGGATGCCCGGCCCACGGCCGACGACCTGCTGAGTTACGCCAGAAAGCTGCACGAGCTGGCCGTCCTGCTGAAGTACGACAAGGAGTTCGAGAGCAGGTTCAGCGCCGCCGTCGAGGCGGGCGACGAGCGGGAGCTCTCCGGCCTGCTGACGCCTTTGGGGTTCGAAGGGGTCTCGATCGTGGACAAGCTGGTCGAACGGAGCGAGTGCGAGCGGTGCACCTTCTGGCAGGGCAAGTGGGTCTGCCACCCGATCTGCATGTAGCGCGGTGGGCCGTCACAGGACGGTCAGGCGGCCGTACCTGGACAGGGTCGCGGCCAGGTCGCCGGATCCGCCGCGGAGTGTGGCGTCCAGGAAGGCGAGGGTGGCCGCCGCGGTGATGCGCGGCCCGTCCGTCCGGCCGAGCGAGCCGGTGAGCGCGGGCAGGGGCGGCATGAAGAGCGGGGCGTCGGTGAAGGTGAGGTGCGCCGTGCCGGGGACGGTGAGGCGGTAGCCGGTCGCCGTGCTGAGCTGGAGCACCCGCGTGAGGCGCGGGAGGTAGTCCGGCTCCTCGCCCGGTTCGACGTCGTGGGTGAGCGCGAGCACCGGCTGATGGAAGGGGCGCGCGGCGGGGTCGCGGGGGAAGCCGTCCAGGTCGATGACTGCCGCGAAGCGGGGGTCCTGGCGGGCGGCCTGCAGGGCGGCGGCGCCGCCGAGGGAGTGACCGGTCGCCGCGGCCCGGCGGACGTCGAGCCGTCCGCTCAGCAGGCCCGGGATCTCGCCGCGGTCCAGGCGGCCGAGCTGGGTGAGGACGAAGCTGAGGTCGGCGGCCCTGACCGCCGTCCATCCGGCCGCCCGTCTGTTGTCCTCCGCCTGGTCGCCGGTGGCCGCGACCCGGGTGCGGACCGTCCGGCCGTCGGCGAGGGTGACGACGGCCGAGTCGTACGGGTGGTCGAGGGCCGCCACGACGTACCCGCGGCTGGCCAGTTCCTCGGCCCAGGCGGTGTTCTGGGTGCGCACGCCGCCGAGCCCGGGTGAGAACAGCACCACGGGGAACCGGTCGCCGCCGCCGGCCACCGGCGCGTCGGGCGCCGAACGCGTGCGGGCGCGTGCCGGCTCGTCCAGGACGAAGGCGGGCAGGCCCAGGTAGCCGGCCTCGCCACGGGCGACGACCTGCGCTTCGCGTGCCGTGCGGCCGAGGTACCGCGCCCGCTGGGCGGCCGGGGGGACGTCCCGCGCGGGATACCAGAGCTGGACGACGACCGTCCGCCGGTCATCGGCCCGGGACGTGGCGGCCTCCGCGCGATCGGGGTCGGTCCACTGGACGACGGTGGTGCCGACGGCGTGGGCGCCCGACGGCTCGGGGAACACGGGCAGGGGCAGCGCCCACGCCGCCGCCGCGCCCGCGACGATCAGGGCCAGGCAGGCCGCCGACCCCGGCAGCGCCACCCACCATCGAGCCCGCCGTCCGGCCCGCCACCCCAGCAGGGAGGGCGCGGCGAACGCCAGCGCGATGCCCCCGCCTGCGAGGACGGGGAGGAGTGGCCAGCGGATCCCGAGCACGGCCGCCACGATCGCGGACACCACGAGGCCCGCCGCGCCGGCCAGAGTCGACGGCCGGCGCGCTCCGGGCGGCAGCCAGCGGGCCAGCACCAGCACGACGGCGGATGCCAGGGCCGGGAGCTCCACGAGGGACAGGCCGAACACGGTCACAGTCATGTGATCACGGTGGCGCACCGACCTCGGCCGGACATCGGGCCCGAGGCCGAGAGCTGCCTGCGACCCCGGTATGACCTCCGCGACCTGCCTGCGACCGGAGTCGCAAGGTGCCGCCGCCGACCGCGTCTCGAACCGGCTCACCGACCGGTTCACTGGCCGAGGAACGCCGCCCGGTTCTCCTCGGCCCAGGAGGCGAACGTCCGCGCGGGCGTGCCGGTCAGCTCCTCCACGACGGACGTGAGCTCGATCGGGCGGCCGTCGCAGCTCTGCCAGTAGTCCAGCAGGGCCTCGGCGAGGGCCGCGTCCATGTACTGCGCCATTTCGGCCGTCCACTCCTGCCTGGTGACGGGCGTGATCGCGATGTCCCGCCCGGTGACGCGGGAGAGGATCTCGACCTGCTCGGAGAAGGTGAGCGACTGCGGCCCGGTCAGTGTGTACGCTCTGCCGCCGAGGGCGGGGTCGGCCAGCACGGCGGCCGCCACCGCCGCGATGTCCGCTTCGTGGATGGCGTCCACGTGCGCGTGCGGGTAGGGCAGGCTGATCGGCGTCCCCGACTTGATCGCCCATGACCACGCCATCGCGTTGCCGCAGAAGGTGCCGGGCCGCAGCACGGTGCTCGGCACGGACGAGGCGGCCAGGGCGCGTTCCGGTGCGAGATGCGCGGCGGCCAGAGGGCTGCTGTCCGGATCGGGCATGAGCACGGCGGCCGAGGACAGCAGCACGACCTGCTCGACCCCGGCCGCCTCGGCCGCCGCGGCGAACTCCTGCGCGTGCGACGGGTCGGCGTACAGGAACACCGAGGTCACGCCTTCGAGCGCAGGGCCGAAGGTGGACGGGTCGCCCAGGTCGCACCTGACGACGGACGGGTCGGCGGGGGCCTTGGAGGCCGGCTGTACGGGCAGGCCCCGCTCGCGCAGGAGGCCGATGAGGGCGGTCGCGACGGCGCCGCGAGCGCCCGTGACAAGAGTGGTCATGTCGGTGCAGATCCCTTCGCAGGCTCTTCGCGACGTGAGCGCGACGCCTGTCGATAGAATGAAAGCGCGACACAGAAGTTGCGCCACGCAAATATTGCGTGACGACATTATGAGGAGTACGGAGCCGCACGTGTCAAATCGAGCCGAGATGCTCAAGCGCATCAGCGACGAGAGTCAGCGCCACTACGCGGCCTACACTCTGTTCAACCAGGCCATGGCCGACCGGCTCGGCCTCCACCCCACCGACCTGCAGTGCGTGGCCCTGCTCGATCTGGAGCAGGGGCCGATCAGCACCGGCGAGATCGCCCGCCTGGCCGGGCTCACCCCGGGATCGGCCACCCGGCTGGTCGACCGCCTGGACAAGGCCGGTCTGGTCGTCCGGCATGCCGATCCGGCCGACCGCAGGCGCGCCCTGGTCGCCCTGACCCCGGAGGCCCGCGCCCGGATCGGCGCGGCTTGGGACGTTCCAGGCAAGGCGTTCGTCGAGATGCTCGACCACTACGACGACGACGCGCTCGCCCTGATCGCCGACTATCTGGAGCGGGCCGCCTCGGTCGGCCGCGCACAGGCGCAGCGCCTCACGACGTCCGCCTAGAGCGTGCGTTGAGCCCGCCGGACCAGCGGCGATATCCACATCGCCATCGCCCGGCCTGCCATACCGGTATTGGACGCCACAAGATCTGTTCTGATCTGCTGGACCGGCATCGACGTCCCGCCGGGCCGCTCGGATCAGGATCCGTGCCCGGGAAAGAGCAGGTGGCCGACCATGTCCCTCGGGCAGTCCGTACCGTCCCGCCGTGCGCTGCTGGCCGCCGCGGCTCTCCTGCCGCTGGCCGGCCGCCCGGCCTCGGCCGTCACCGCCCCCAGTCGTGCTCGGCGCTACTACGACCGCGCCGCCGCGCTGGCGGGCGACGATCCGGTGCTGCGGGCCCTGGTCAAGGCGCTCGCGCCCGGCCTCACGATGCCGGAGCCGAAGCCGCTCGGGCCGTTGCGCGTCTTCGACGACGTGGCGGTGCTGGGCACCACCTTCGTGCAGGCCACAGCGCTGTTCACGTCCGGCGGCATCGTCCTCCTCGACGCGATGGGATCCCCGGACGACGCCGAGAAGATCATCGTCCCGGGGCTGCGCGCCGTGGGCGCGGACCCCGCACAGATCAAGTACGTGGTGGTCGCCCACGGCCACGCCGATCACTTCGGCGGCGCCCGGTTCCTCGCCGACCGCTACGGCGCCCGCGTCATGATGAGCCGGAAGGACTGGGACCTCATCGCCGCCGAACGTCCGGCGAACGCGCCCGAACGTGACCTGGAGATCGCCGACGGCCGGAAGCTCACCGTCGGCGGCACCACCATCGCCTTCCACCACACGCCGGGGCACACGCCCGGCACCGTATCGTCGATCTTCCCCGTCCACTGGAAGGGACGGCGGCACACCGCGATGTTCTGGGGCGGCACCAACCCGCCCGTCGCGACCGCCGACAAGCGCACCACCCTGGCCTCGGTGCTCGCCTTCGCCGCCACGATGCGGCGCGCGGGGGTGGAGGTCGAGCTGACCAACCACGGCGGCGTCGACGACGGCCTGACCCGCATCGAGCGGCTGCGTGCCGGAACGACGGGCGCGGCCAACCCGTTCGTCATCGGCCGGGCCAGGACGCAGCGCTTCATGAAGGTCATGGAGGTCATGATGCGCGGCCGCATCGCCCAGGACGAGGAGACGTCCGCCGCCCGCGCCCGACCGGCACCCGCCTGCTGCTGACCGGCGCCCGCCCGCACGGATCCCGGGCCGGCGGCTCGCGGGCATCTCGCTAGCGGGACGTCCCGTCGCGTCCGCTCCTGCGGGCGAGGCTTTCCAGCTGCCCTTCGTGCACGCTGCTCACCCACTCCCAGCCCGGCTGGGCCGACGGGCCGATCCGCGGATCGGCGGAGACGTGGCCGCTGCGCAACCCGAGCACGTACGCCCGGTCCTGCTCGATCCGCGCCTTCACCTGGCCCGGCCCGCCGACGGAACCGTGACCGGGGACGACGACGTCCACGCCGTCCGCCACCTCCTCCAGCAGCCGCAGGGCGGTGAGGTAGTCCTCGATCGGGTCGGCGGCGTCCAGGTCGAGCATCGGGACCAGGACGTCGGACAGCATGTCGCCGGCGACGAGCACCCCGCGTTCCTCGATCAGCAACGCCGCGTGGCCCGGGGCATGTGCCCGGTGCTCGATGATCCGGATCTCGGGGCCGTCCCAGGGGATCCGCGTGGTCCCGTCGGGCAGGCCGGTGATGAGGCCGAGCAGGTCCAGCGGCACCTGGCCGGCGATCTCCGTCTCCAGCAGGTGGTCGGCGACGCGGGCCTTCGCGTCCTCGTCCGGCAGTTGCTCGCGGACGGTGGCCGCGCAGCGCGCCGTGCCGTAACGGGGCGCCTCGCCGAGGTCGGCGTGCCAGAGCAGGTGATCCCAGTCCGGATGGGTGGAAAATCCCGCCACCACGGGCTGATTTGACTCGCCGAGGTCGTGCGCGAGGCAGCCGATCTCGGCGCCGGTCACCCCGGGGTCGATGAGCAGCACACCGGCCCGTCCCCGCACCGCAACGGCGTTGCTCTGCACGAACCCGCTCTCGTGGACCCACACGCCCTCCGCGACCTGCCTCAGCACGAGCCCGCCTCCTTCACGTCCCGGACGGCGTAGCGATGCATCGTGACGCCCTGTTGGAACGTCCGCTGCTCCAGCAGGTCGAGATCGATCGGCAGGTCGTAGTCGTCGAACAGCGGCCTGCCGAAGCCGAGGATCGCGGGGTGGGTGAAGAGCAGCAACTCGTCCAGCAGCCCTGCCCGGAGCAGCTGCGTCGCGAGCGTCGCGCCGCCCACGCCGATGCTGCCGCCGGTCGCGGCGCGCAGGGCGGCGAGCTGCTCGATCGCGTCGTCGCCGCCGATGATCCGGGTGTTGTGCGCGGCGCTGCGGCGGGTGCGGGAGACGAGCACCTTGGGCTTGGCGGTCCACATCTCGCCGTACTCACGCATGTAGTCCGGCAGCGACGCGTCCTCGCCCGCCCGTGGCCAGTACTCCTCCATGACCTCGTAGTGGACCCGGCCGTGGACCATGAGCGCGAGCGCCCGCATCTGCGCGTTGGCCTCGCGGTGCAGTTCCTCGTCGACACGCAGCCATTCGCCGGCGCCGGCGTCCCCCGGAACCTGTTCGATCCGCAGGTCGAGGGACACCTGCATCGAGTAGACGAAGCGACCCATCGGCTTCTCCTCGTGAAAAAGTGCTTGCAATTTGCAACTACTATAGGGGGAGCGAGAACCCCGTCAAGGAGGAGAGGAATCGTGGAACCACGGTCCGGATGCCCGATCAACGCCGCCGTCGAGGTGCTCGGAGATCGCTGGACGCTGATCGTGCTGCGCGACGTCATCTTCGGCGACCGCCGCCATTTCCGGGCGCTGCTCACCGGGTCGATCGAGGGCATCGCCTCGAACATCCTCGCCGACCGCCTCGTGCGGCTCGTCGAGGCGGGGATCCTCACCCGCGGCACCGCCGCGCGGGGGCAGCGCGCCCGCTACAGCCTCACCGAAGCCGGCATCCGGACCCTTCCGGTCATCTACGCCCTCGGCAACTGGGGTCTCGACTGGCGTCCGGGCAGCGACGAGCTCCGGAGCCGGCAGCAGGCCATGCGTGACGAGGGCCCGGCGTTCATCGAGGAGCTCATGGACGAGCTGCGCGTCCGCCACCTCGGCGCCCCGCCGAAACCGCACGACGGCCCAGGCCCCTTCGAACGCCTCGCCGCCGCCACCCCGCAAGATCACCTGTGACGGCCCCCGGCAGCCACGTTCTCCGGCGGAGGACAAGATCAGCCGTTCGGTCGAGAGGTTGGGGACCCGTGGCCGATGCCGGCACCGTGCCGGAACCGCAGGATCAGCCCCATGGCACCCGCCATCCCCCGCCCGCCGCGGAGAAGGCCCGTCCTCGTGGCCGCCGTGGCGGGGCTGCTCGCCCTCACGGCCTCCCTCGCCGGGACGCCCGCCGCCGCCGCGCCCGGTACGCCGTCTCTCCCGGAGCCGACCGGCCCGCACGGGGTCGGCACGACGTCCCTGCACCTGGCCGACGCCTCCCGTCCCGATCCGTGGGTCCCCGCGGCCAGGACGAGGGAGCTCATGGTCTCCCTGTGGTACCCGACGGCGGCGCAGGCCGGACGGCGGGCACCGTACGTCACCCCCAAGGAGTCGGAGCTGCTGCTCAAGGGATCAAGGAACTGGAGAACTTCCCGCCGGACGGGCTGAGCCGCACCCGTACGAACGCCCTCCAAGACGCCGAGCCCGCAGGACGGCGGCGCGGCCTGCCGCTCGTGGTGCTGTCGCCCGGCTTCACCTGGCCGCGCAGTTCCCTCACGGGTCTGGCCGAGGACCTGGCGAGCAGGGGGTACGTGGTGGCCGGCATGGCCGTTCATGCTGATGGGCGCCCCCTCGCGCGACGGCACCTGGAAACGCGACCGGGCACGCCTGACCGGGCGGAAACGCTGGCTGGTGGTGAAGGGGGCACTGCACCCGTCGTTCACCGACTACGACATGCCGCTCCAGCAACTCGGCGTCGACCTCGGCAGCGGCCTGAAGGGAACCCGCTCGGTGGACCTCACCCGCGGGTACGTCGCCGCCTTCCTCGACCTGCACCTGCGCGGCCGCCCGCAACCCCTGCTGGACAAGCCCTCCAAGCGCTACCCCGGGGTCCTGTTCTGCGGGCAGGGCCGCGTCCCGGTGCGGTCATACTGCGATTCGTGACTCTCGAAGAGGTACGCGTCCACCACCGCACCGGGCAGTGGTGCTCCGGCGTCCGAACCGGCGACAACATCGTGGCCTACGACGTCGAGATCCTGCCCCCGTGGCGGGTTCCCGGCCGTCCCACGACCGATCGCTGCTTCGTGATCGCCGACGAAGGGGTGCAGATCCGCAGGCCGGTCACCTTCGTGGGCGCGCTCGAAGGCGGCTGGTACATCGACCTGGTCGAGGTGGAGGAGGCGAGCCCGAAGCGGCTGACGGTCCGCGACCTCTACGTGGACATCCTGGTCCCTCCGGCCGCCCGGCGCTACGACGTCCTGGACCTCGACGAGCTCGCCGACGCGCTGCAGGACGGCGTGATCGACGCCGCCACCGCGGTCAGGGTGCTGCGCGACACCCAGCGCTTCATCGACAGGCACCTGCGCGACCTGGACCAGGATCCGCCGACGTTCCCGCCCGCGGCCGTGCTCGACCTGGCCGGCCTGCCGCCCTTCGACGCCGGGCAGGGCTGACCCGACGCCGCCCTCGGAAAGATCGTGCTGAACGCGGACAAAGCCCCCGCCGGGAGGGCGGTGCAGCCATGGTCTAGCGTGATCGTCATGAAGGCGGCTGCTCGGTATTTGTGCTGGTTGGCGTGGGCGCAGAAGGGCCGGGTCGCCTTGGGCGCGACGCTGGGCACCCTGTGGACGGTGGGCCTGACGCTGCCGCCGTACCTGCTGTCCAGGGCGATCGACGACGACCTGGCGCCCGGCTGGGTGCTGGCGCTGCTCGGCGCCGGCCTCGTCAACGCCTGGCTGGCGATGATGCGGCACCGTACGATGACCAAGATCCGGATGGACGCCAACTTCCGCACGGTGCGCGCCCTGGTGCAGCAGATCAACACGCTCGGCGCGGACCTGAACCGGCGCACCTCGGCAGGCGAGGTCGTGACGATCGGCATCGGCGACGTCATCACGATCGCCGCCGCGCTGACGGTGACCGGCCCCGGGGTGGGCGCGGTGATCAGCTACGGGGTGGTGGCGGCGCTGCTGCTCCAGGTCTCGGTCGTGCTGGCCGTGGTGGTGCTGCTCGGCGTGCCGGTGCTGGGGGTCGTGCTCGGGCCGCTGCTCGGGCGGTTGATGAAGGTGCAGAACGGCTACCGCGAGAGCCAGGGCCGGCTGACCGCCCGGCTGGTGGACCTGATCGAGGGGCTGCGGGTGCTCAACGCGTTCGGCGGCAAGGACGCCTACGCCGAGCGGCACCTCGCCGACTCGGCGCGCCTGCGCGAGCAGGGATACCGCGTGGCGTCGTTGACGAGCTGGATCGGCGCGCTGGGCGTCGGGCTGCCGGCGCTGTTCCTGGCCGCGGTGACCTGGCTGGGCGCCAGGCTGGCCGCGGAGGGCACGATCACGGTGGGCGAGCTGGTCGGCGTGTACGGGTACATCGCCATGCTGGTGGTCCCGGTGTCCTTCTTCATCGAGGGCAGCTTCCAGATCAGCCACGGCCTGGTCTCCGCCCGCCAGGTCACCCGCTTCCTCGCGCTGCGGCCCGGCGACCGGCCCCGCTCCACCGAACCGGAGATCACCCCGGGCAGCTTCGTGGCGCTGGTCAGCGCCCGTCCCGAGGAGAGCACGGCGCTGCTGGAGAGCCTCGGCGGGTTCGACGGCACGTCGTTGATCGCCGACCACGACGCCGCGCTGTTCACCGGCACGCTGCGCGAGGTCCTGCAGGGCCGGGGCGAGGCGGACGACGAGACCATCCGCCGCGCGGTCGCCGTCGCCGCCGCCCAGGACGTGGTCGCCGGGCTGCGCCACGGCCTGGACTCCGTGATCGAGCCGGGCGGCCGCAACCTGTCGGGCGGCCAGCGTCAGCGGGTGCGCCTGGCCAGGGCGCTGGTGGCCGATCCCGAGGTGCTGCTCGCGGCGGACCCCACCTCCGCGCTGGACGCGCACACCGAATCGCTGCTCGCCCAGCGCCTTCGCACGGCGCGCGCCGGCCGCACGACGGTCGTCGCCACCACCTCGCCGCTGCTGCTCGCCCAGGCCGACGAAGTCCTGCTGATCGAGGACGGCCGGGTGACCGCGACCGGCACCCACCGCGACCTGCTGGAATCCAGCGACGAGTACCGGACGGTGGTGTCGTGACCCGCGACCTTCCCGTCGCCGACCGCAGGCGCGTACGGCAGGCGGCCCTGCGCCTGATCCGCCGCGACCTGCCCGGGTTCACCGCCACCCTGGTCCTCAACGGCCTGGCGGCGGCCGCGGCCCTGGTCAGCCCGTGGCTGCTGGGCCGCATCATCGACACCATCTCCACCGGCGGGACGATCGACCTCCTCGCCGCGGCCGCCGTGGGCGGGGCGCTGCTCCAGCTCGTCCTGTCCCGATACGCCGAGCGGACCGGCACCCGCTTCAGCGAGCGCGTCCAGGAGCACATCCGCAAGGAGTTCCTCGACCGGGTGCTCGCCCTGCCCGCCGCCACCGTCGAGCACATCCGCACCGGAGACCTGACCGCCCGCGGCACCACGGACGTCGGCGTGGTCGGGCGCACGCTGCGCGACGCCGCCCCGGCCGTGCTGATCTCCACCCTGCAGGCGATCTTCCTCGTCGCGGCCGTCTTCCTGGTCGACCCGCTGCTGGGAGCCTGCGGACTCGTCGCGCTCGCCGGCGTCGCGGCCGCCTCCCGGTGGTACCTGCGCCGCGCCCGCGACGCCTACCTGGAGGAGGGGGCCGCCCGCTCGGAACTGGCCGAACACCTGGCCGCCAACTCCTCCGGCGCCCGTACGATCGAAGCCCTCGGCCTGCAGGACCGGCGCACCCGCGCCGCCGAGCGGGTGATCGAGCGCAGCCGGGCGGCCCAGCTGCGAACCCTGTTCCTGCGCGGTGTCCTGTGGCCGTCGGTGGAGGTCTCCGCCCTCCTCCCGCCGGTGCTGGTCCTGCTGCTCGGCGGCATTCTGCTGGACGGCGGCCAGGTCACCCTCGGCGCCGTCGTCTCGTGCGTGCTCTACCTGCGCCAGCTCCAGCAGCCCGTCGAGACCGTCCTCATGTGGATGGAACAGCTGCAGAGCAGCGGCGCCGCCTTCGCCCGGATCGAAGGTCTCCGGCTCCCGGCGGCGCGGGCCGACGCCGCGGCCCCCGAACCCCGGGACGACCACATCGTGGCGGCCGGCGTGCACTTCGCCTACGAGTCCACCGGCGACGTCGTCACCGGCGTGGACCTGGCGGTGCGGCCCGGCGAGCGCCTGGCCGTCGTCGGCCCTTCGGGAGCCGGCAAGTCCACGCTCGGCAAGTTGCTGGCCGGCATCGACCGGCCCCGGCTCGGCACGGTCACCGTCGGCTCGGTCCCGGTCGCCGACCTGTCTCCCGCCCAGCTCCGCAAGCACGTCGTGCTGGTCACCCAGGAGCAGCACCTGTTCCTGGGCACCGTCCGCGACAACCTCCGCCTGGCCGACCCCGCGGCCGACGACAACCGGATGGAGAAGGCCCTCGCGGCGGTCGGCGCCGACTGGGTGGCCTCGCTGGACGACGAGCTCGGCCCGCATTCGGCCGGCGCCGAGCTCGGGCCCGACCGGGTGCAGCAGCTCGCCCTGGCCCGGGTCGTCCTGGCCGACCCGCACACCGTCATCCTCGACGAGGCCACCGCCATGCTCGACCCGCGTACGGCCCGGCGCGCCGAACGGTCGCTGGCGGCGGTGCTGGACGGCCGCACGGTGATCGCGATCGCGCACCGGCTGCACACGGCACGGGACGCCGATCGGGTGGTGGTGATGGAGGGCGGCCGCGTCGTGGAGGTCGGCGCGCATGACGAGCTGGTCGCGGCCGGCGGGGTCTACCGGGCGTTGTGGAACTCCTGGCACGGCTCGCGCTCCTAGCGGGTGGCCGGCCGGACGTGCCGGGTCCTCCGGGTGGAGGACCGGTCCGGCTGGTCGCGCGATGGTCGACCATCTGGCGCAGACCCGTCCGTGGCTGGAGGTGCTGCACATGGACGCCGCCGACCTGGGGTCACGCATCGGCGCGGGCGAGGTGGACGCCGTGGTGAGCGCGCTGCCGTGGACGCTCATCCCGGAACGGGCCCAGGAGCGCATCCTCGACGCCGTCTCCCGCGTCCTGGCGCCCGGCGGCAGCTTCACCACGATCGCCTACCTGACCGGCACGCGGTCCGGTGCGCGCAGGCGGTTCCGCGGACGGCTGGAGGCCGCCTTCGACGAGGTGCTGACCACCAGAACCGTCTGGCGCAACCTGCCGCCCGCGTGCACGTACGTCTGCCGGCGCCCGACCGTGGCCGCGGCGGCCGGGCAGGAGTGACACCCCGGGCGGCCGTCACGCGTGGCTGGCCACGCGGCCCTCGCCGGCGCTCAGCTCGGGCCAGAACTCCCGGTACCGGCCGGAGTGGAAGACCAGCGGCTCGCCCGCGGCCCACTGGTGACGCTCCACCGCCCCGACGAGGATGTGGTGGTCGCCGCCGTCGTGGACGCGCTCGGTGCGGCAGACGAAGCTGGCCAGCGTCCCGGCGAGTATCGGCAGCGGCGTGCCGAGCAGCTCCACCCCGGCGAACTTGTCGGCCGCGGGCGTGGCGAAGCGCCTGGACAGGTGGCCCTGGTCGGCGGCCAGGACGTTGACGGCGAACCGCCCGGCCCGCAGGAAGAGCGGCGCGCTGGGCGCCCGGTCCGACAGGCACCACAGCAGCAGCGCCGGATCGAGCGAGACCGAGGTGAGGGAGTTGACGGTCACGCCGGCTCGCTCCCCGTCGGCGGTCACCGTCGTGATCACCGCCACCCCGGTCGCGAACTGCCCGAAGGCGTCCCGGAGCGATCTCATGCCGTCACCCTGCCGAGATAGGTCTCGGCGCGGCCCGCGTCCATGAACCACTCGGCGTAGTCGGCCGGGTCGTCGAAGCCGTTGACGAACCGGGAGGCGATCTCCGGGCGCTGACCGGCGGCGCCCAGCAGCGCCAGGTGGTGGGGCTCGGCCGGCGCGAGCAGGGCGTTGGTCCAGTTCGTGACGTGCTGGGCCTGCGTCCAGAACAGGTCGAAGGTCTGCCGCATCCAGCCGGCGTCGAACGGCCGGTCGCCGCGTTCCACGATGGCCCGCAGGTAGGTGGCGGCGCACTTGGCGGCGTTGTTGCTGCCCTGCCCGGTGATCGGGTCGTTGAGCACCACGACGTCGGCGACGCCGAGCACCGGCGCGCCGGAGGGCAGCACCGCCACCGGACGCCGGACGGTGGGGGCGAAGCGGCCGGTCAGCACCGCGTTGGCGTCGGTGAGCTCGATCCCGGCGCAGCGCTCGGCCTCCCACGGGAAGAACGTCTCCAGGATCCGGCGGCTGCGGGCCAGGTGCTCGGCGGGCCCGCGGACGTCGCCCCAGCAGTCCATGGGGCCGCCCGGCACGCCCTCGAACACCATGATCTCGCAGGGGCCGGTGTGCGTGAGCGCGGGGAAGACGAAGTACTCGCCCACGCCGGGCAGCAGGTTGAAGCAGACCGCCGAGTGACCGGGACGGGGGGCGAGGCCGTTGACGTAGGTGACGGCCAGCGCGCGCTGCGGGGTGGCGTAGGGGGAGCGGGCGGGATCCCGTTCGAAGAGCGAGGCGATCTGGCCCTTGCCCGCGGCCACCAGGACCAGGTCGTACCGGGCCGCGTAGCTCTCCAGGTCGTCGGGGGTGGCGTCGTGCAGGACGAGCTTGCCGCCGAGCCGCTCGAACTCGCCCAGCCAGGCCGGCATCTTCAGCCGCTGGTCGACCGAGCGGGCGGGGACGTCCAGCCGCGCCGCCCAGTCGAGGGCCTTGCCGCCCTCCGGGCCCGGGACCGTGAGCGCGATGCCCTCGATGGGCGGGCAGACGTCGGCCCACCAGTCGAGGCCGAGCTCGCGCTCGTGGGCCTGCGCGGTGCCGAACATGGCCTGGCCGGACATCACCCGGCCGTCGCGGATGGACTCGGGGGTGCGGTTGGAGACCACGGTCACGTCGTAGCTGTGCTGGAGCAGGCCGATGGCCAGGTGGAGACCGGCCTGGCCGGCGCCGACGATGAGGATGTCGCGCATGGTGGTGTCCTTCTGGTGTGGTGTGGAGGATCTGATCGGCGCCTGACAAGAACGGTACGGGCGGCGCGGACGCCCGTGCCATCCGCTGAGCGCGGATCTCATCCGCCTGACGCGGGACCTCTGCGCAACGTCTCCGACGGCGGCTGCCCGTACCTCTCGCGGTACTGGGCGGCGAATCGTCCCTGGTGCAGGAATCCCCAGCGGGCGGCCACCGTGGTCACCGTGGCCCTGGCGGGGTCGGCCGTCCTGAGCTCGTCGTGCACGCGCGTCAGCCGTACCTGCCTGAGGTGGGCCATCGGGGACAGCCCGAGATGCGCGCGGAACCCCTCCTGGAGGGAGCGGCTGCTGACCGCGACGGCGCCCGCGATGTCCGTGGTGCTCAGGGGCAGGTGGGCGTGGCCTTCGATGAACTCCATCGCCCGGCGCACCACCTTCGGCAGCGCGGGCGGCCTGGGGGCGGTCAGCCGGTCCAGGTAGTTGGAGGGCTGCATGGTCAGCAGCAGGGTGATCAGGGCGTTCTCCAGGTGGGCGACGGCCAGCGGGTGGCCGGCCAGCCCGTCGTCCCGCTCGGCCTCCCTGACCAGCAGGTCGGCCATGTCGCGCCAGGAGCGGGTCCAGCCCGTCGTCAGGTCCATGCCGAGGTCGAAGACGACCGGGCCGTCGAGCGGCTCGCCGAGCATCTGCTCCAGCGCGCGTTCGATCGTCGTGCGCTCGAACTTGACCAGCAACTGCGGGCAGCCGGCGGCCCAGCGCATGTCGAGGTGGCGGGTCGGCGAGGGCAGCGAGGCCAGGGACGGGGAGGTGACGATCTCCTCGTCCCCGGCACGGATCAGGCTGCGCCCGGCGAGCGGGATCATGACCAGGAAGAACGTGTCGAGGTCGCCCGGCTCGATGTGCACGTCGGCGCCGTAGTCGAGATAGCTCACGCGGACCGAGCCGAGCTGCACGGAGTTGAACCGGGCCGACAGCAGGTCCGCGTCCCCGGCCAGGTCCAGCCGGTGCGGGCAGAACACCTTGGCGACCTCGCCGCGGACCTCGTCGAGGTCGGAGCTGGCGAAGACGGCACGGTTGCTGAGGAGCACACCAGATGATCGGGCGGCCCGCGGTCGGCGTTCCAGGTAAAAGTACGTACAACAATGCGGTGGGCGGTGTCGGATCGCGGCGGTGGCGTTCGTAGCAGAGGTGAGGCCGCCCGCAGGGGGCGGCGCCACAGGCGGAGGAAGCGCGACCATGAAGCTGACGACCATGAAGCTGACGACCATGACCCAGGTGACCCTCGACGGAGTGATGCAGGGCGACGGCGGCGCGTCGCAGGAGGACCGCGCGAACGGGTTCGAGCGCGGCGGATGGGCCCGGGGCAGGGGCGTGACGATCCAGGTCTACCGGCCGGCCGGGCGCCCGCAGTACGCCACGGCCTGACCGCTGCCCGCCGCCTCGACCTCACAGGAGATGATCTTCACATGCGATACCTGATCTCAGTGATCGACGACAGGACCAACTCGGCCACCCAGGAGGAGCACGCGGCGATCGACGTGTTCAACGAGCGCCTGCAGACCCAGGGCCACTGGGTCTTCGCCGGCGGCCTGGCCGCGCCCGCCACGGCCACCGTCATCGACAACCGTGGCGCGGAGGCGATGGTCACCGACGGGCCCTTTCTGGAGTCCAAGGAGTACCTCGCCGGGTTCTGGATCATCGAGGCCCCCGACCTCGACGTGGCGCTCCGGCTCGCCGCCGACGGGTCGAGGCACTGCAACCGCAGGGTCGAGGTGCGACCGTTCCTGTGACCGACGCCCGCCAGGCGGTCGCCCGGGCCCACCGCGAGGAGTGGGCCCGGGTGGTCGCCGCCCTGACCAGGCGCTTCGGTGACCTCGACCTCGCCGAGGAGGCGGCCGCCGAGGCGTTCGCGACCGCCGTCGAGCGATGGCCGGCCGACGGCGTGCCGCCCAACCCGGGCGCCTGGCTGACCACCACCGCCAACCGCAAGGCCATCGACCGGATCCGGCGCGAGAGCAAGCGCGACGACAAGCACAGGAAGGCTCAGATGTCCTGCGACGACCCGCCCGAGCCTGCCGGCGCCATCGACGACGACCGGCTCCGGCTGATCTTCACCTGCTGCCATCCGGCGCTGGCGATGGAGGCCCGCGTGGCGCTGACCCTGCGCCTGGTCGCCGGCCTGACCATGCCCGAGATCGCCCGCGCCTTCCTGGCCCAGGAGAGCGCCGTGGGGCAGCGGATCACCCGCGCGAAGGCCAAGATCAAGGCGGCGCGCATCCCCTATCGGGTGCCGTCCGCCGAAGATCTC
The DNA here is from genome assembly GCF_044465525.1 of Nonomuraea sp. NPDC049646. Taxonomy (NCBI): domain Bacteria; kingdom Bacillati; phylum Actinomycetota; class Actinomycetes; order Streptosporangiales; family Streptosporangiaceae; genus Nonomuraea; species Nonomuraea sp. NPDC049646. The sequence goes on from NZ_JBITLU010000002.1 coordinate 124,604, forward strand.
CCGGCGCGCGTCTCCGGCGTGCTCGCCGTGCTGTTCCTGGTCTTCAACGAGGGCTACCTGGCCACCGGCCCCGGCACCGACCCCGTACGGCACGAGCTGACCGCCGAGGCGATCCGGCTCACCCGCCTGATCCGGGCCCTGCTGCCGGACGACGGCGAGGTGACCGGGCTGCTGGCGCTGATGCTGCTCACCGAGGCCCGCCGCCCCGCCCGGGTGTCGGCCGGCGGCGAGCTGGTCGCGCTCGACGAGCAGGACCGCGGCGCCTGGGACGCGGCAATGATCGCCGAGGGGCACCGGCTGGTGCGCGAGCGCCTGGCCGCGGCCGCCGCCGGGGTGGCGCCGGGCCGCTACCAGATCCTCGCGGCGATCAACGCCGTGCACACCTCCGCCCGCGACATGCGCGACACCGACTGGTCGCAGGTGCTCGCCCTGTACGACCAGCTCGTGCGCCTGGACCCCTCGCCGATCGTCGCGCTCAACCGGGCCGTCGCGCTCGCCGAGCTCGACGGGCCCGCGGTGGCGCTGGCGGCCGTCGACCGGCTCGGCGACCGGCTGGCCGGATACCACGCCTACCACGCCACCCGCGCCGACCTGCTGCGCCGCCTTGACCGCGGTCAGGAGGCGCGCGCCGCCTACGACAGGGCCATCGAGCTGGCCGGCAACACCGCCGAGACCGCCTCGCTGGCCCGCCGCCGCGACCGGCTGCGGCCGGAGTGATCAGGCCGCCTTGCCGCGGGCGATGTAGAGCTTCATGTCGGTGAAGTCGAGCGTGACGTTGTAGGGCTTGAAGAAGCAGTGGGCGAAATGGGCGATCCCGTCGATGCCCGTCCCGTAGGGCCAGGGCACGTTGACCGGCATGTTCGGGTCCGCCTCGCAGTAGACCCGCTGCGCGACGGCGTCGCCGAGGCGGATCTCCTCCGGATAGCAGGGGTGGGTGACGGTCGGGTGGCTGTGGGCGAACGTCTCGATCGGGCGGTCGAGGTCGATCCGGACCCCCAGGCGCCTGGCCACCTCTCCCGGCATGCCCGCGGCGATCTCGCCGACCCCGCCGAGGTTCACGCCCACCACCCGCGGGCCGGACCCCGCGACGCTGCCCACGCTGTGCACGTCGTGGTCGCGGGCCAGCCACATCGGCAGCGGCTCGGCGCCCGCCCGCGCGGCGGCGGCGCGCGCCTTCCTGGCCGTCTCGGGGGTGCGGCGGCGCAGGACGAGGTGCCGGCCCGCGTAGTCGAACGTCGTCAGCAGGTGGTAGAAGACCCACGTGCCGATCAGGCCGTCGCTGTCGGCGCCGACGTCCGCGCCCGACTCCGTCGACGACCAGCCGACGGGGACGTTGCGCAGCTCGATGCCGTCCAGCCTGAAGGAGTCCAGCACCCCGTAGTGCACCCAGATGGGCGTGCCCTCGAAGTCGGTCCTCTGGCTGACGACGGCCTTCAGCCCGGCCTCCTTGGCCGCCGACGCGGTCAGGCTCAGGTTCGGGGCGCCGGTGTAGAACGTGAAGCGCTTGGCCGGTCCGCCGTTGACCGAGGCCTCCACCAGCGGCCGCGGGTCCATCTGCAGGAACCGCACCCGGCCGACGTCACCCTTGATCTGGTAGGCGTCCCCGCTGATCGCCGCGAACCACTGGGCGTAGTCCTCCGCGCCGGCCGCCTTCCAGCACGGCACGGAGAGGGCGAACTTGTCCTGCCGGATGTAGCAGTCGCCCAGGAGCTCGTTGGCCTCCTTGTCGCCGGGCGCCAGGCGGACGGCCGCCTTCAGGTATTTCTCGGCCTCGGGGAAGCGGTTGGACAGCAGCCCGACATGACCGCGCCGGCGGGCGGCGTGCAGGTTGCCGGGGTCCTTCTTCAGGATCTCCTCGTACGCGCGGCCGGCCTGCTCGAACTTCCCGGCCCTGAACAGCGCGTCGGCGTCGCCGCCATCGGCCAGCGCCGTGGCGGCCCCGTCCAGCAGCGGCGCCGCCGCGGCGGCGCCGGCCAGCACGGCGGCCCCCCGGAGCAGCGAACGCCGGTCCCATCTCCCGTCATCGGCCGAAGCCTTCTCCGTTTCCATGCCTCCCAGTGAAGGGGGACGGCCGTTGCCGCGAGGTATGCGTTTTTCGATACGCCCGCGATAACCGAGATCCCGGCGGCCCACTCCTTGACGCTTGGCGTCCAGTACTTCGGAGGTGGGCATGAGCGAGGAGCTCCCGTCCTGGGGGGACTGGCGTCCCAGCTGATCGGCCTGGTGGAGGCCCGCCTGCTCGATCCGCTGGAGATCCTGCTGGAGTCGCGCTCGGACCTGTCGCGGGTGCGCGGCAGGGTGGTCGAGCGGGCGGGCGCGGCGGCGTGACGACCGCCTCGGTGCAGCGACGCATCACTTCGTCGTCCGCGCGGGGAGAGCCGCCCGCCCGTCCCACGAGAAGAGGTCACAGGTGAGACAGGAACATGAGCCCGCCGCCGCTGCCGCCGGGAGGCTGCGGCCGGTCCCGGACCTGAGCGTCAGCAGGATCGGCTACGGCGCCATGCAGCTCCCCGCCCCGGCGATCTGGGGCCCGCCCGCGGACGAGGACGCCGCGCTCGCCGTGCTGCGCCGGGCGGTCGAGCTGGGCGTCGACCACATCGACACCGGCGCGGCCGCGCTGGTCCGGCCCCGGGAGCAGGGCCTGATCCGCCACCTGGAGCTGAGCGGTGTGACCGTGGAGCAGGTGGACAGGGCCCGGCGGAAACGGTCGCCCAGCTGGCGGAGAACATCGGCGCGGGGCGCGTCCGGCTCACCGGCGACGACCTCGCCCCACTGGACGGGTTCGCCTCCTGACCGGGGCGGAACCGCCCGCTGCCGCCGGTCAGACCACCAGGCCGCCGGATGCGCGCAGGTTCTGGCCGGTGACCCATCGGGCGTCGGGCCCGGCCAGGAAGGCGACGACGTCGGCGATGTCATCCGGACGTCCCAGCCGTCGCAGCGGCGTCATGGCCACGGTGTGCTCGACGGCCTGCTCCAGGTGCTCACCGGCGGCGGCGCGCATCATGTCCGTGTCGGTGGCGCCGGGGGTGACCGTGTTGACCGTGATGCCCCTGGGGCCGAACTCGCGGGCCGCGACCGCGGTGATCGACTCCAGCGCCGCCTTGCTGGCGAAGTAGAGGGCCAGGCCCGGCACCGCGCCGCTGGAGGAGATGTTGACGATCCGTCCGCCCTCGCCGAGCCTTTCGGCGGCGGCCTGCATGACGAAGAACGGGCCCTTGGCGTTGACCGCCATCACCTCGTCGAAGTCGCTCTCGACGGCGTCGCGGATGTCTCCCATCGGATTGATCGCCGCGTTGTTGACCACCACGTCCAGACCGCCCAGGCACCGGTCGACCTCACCGAAGAGGTGCTTGAGGTCCTCCAGCCGCCCCTGGTCCGCCCGTACGGCGATGGCCCGCCCGCCGAAGGCCGTCACCTCGGCCACCACCGACTCGGCCGCCGCCCGGTCGCGGTTGTAGGTGAACAGCACCGCCGCGCCCTCGCGGGCCAGCCGCGTCACGATCGCCCGCCCGATTCCCCGCGATCCGCCGGTCACCAGGGCGTTCTTGTTCTCCAGCATCCCCATGTCGGTTCCTTGCCGTCGGCGGCTCCCCTGATGGGAGCCGGTCACAGCGGAGTCGGAGCAGCGGCGCCGGTTTCGACGTCCGTACCGGAAAAATCATGACCTGTCCGGCCGTACGGCCCCCAGCCGGGCTGAGGGCCGTACGACGCGGGCGCGAAGCGGGGGATCAGACGCCGAACGCCTCCGCGTAGCGGATGACGCCGGTCGGGACCGGCCGCTCGGGGTCCAGGGCCAGCGCCATCATGTACTGGTCCTCGACCTCGAACGACGGCCGGATGCCGAACCCGGAGGCCGGGGTGAAGCCGAAGCGCGGGTAGTACTCGGCGTGACCGAGCACGACCACCAGGTTCTCGCCCTGCTCGCGGGCCGCGTGCAGGGCGGCGCGGATGGCGGCGGCGCCCGCCCCGTGTCGCTGGTGTGCGGGCCGGACGGCGCACGGGCCCAGCGCGACGGCGGGGGAGTCGCCGACGTGGCAGCGGGTGAGCAGCGCGTACCCGGCCGGCTCGCCGCCGGGCGTCTCGGCCAGCCAGGCCAGGCCGGGCAGCCACGCCTGCGGGTCGGCCCGCAGCGCCTCGACGAGGTCGGCCTCGTACGGGCCGGGGAAGGCCGAGAGGTTGATCTCGCGGACGGCGGCGGCGTCGGCGGCGTTCTCGGGACGGGTGATCCAGGAAGAAGTCATGATCGGGTTCGTCTCCTTGTCCTTCTGCGGATGCGGGACCTGGCCGGTGTTCGTGGCGGACGGAATGGACGGACGGGGGAGGCGGCCGGTCATGGCTGCCGGTCCCGGAACCTGTAGGTGGCGCGCAGGTGGCTGGTGATGGCCTTCTTGTGGTTGACCCGCTCGTCGCGCAGCCGGGCGTCGGTCCGCGAGGCCGCCCAGGCGTTCTCCCGCTGCAACTTGCGGTAGCTGCGCAGGCGGCGTCCGGACAGCTCACCCGACCCGATGGCGGCCTGGACCGCGCATCCCGGCTCGGTGTCGTGGGCGCAGTCGGCGAAACGGCAGGACGCGGCGAGCTCTTCGATCTCGGCGAAGACCTGCTCCAGGCCGTCGGCGGCGTCGTGCAGGCTGATCCCGCGCAGACCGGGCGTGTCGATGAGGACCCCGCCGCCCGGCAGGGGGAGCAGCTCGCGGCGGACCGTGGTGTGGCGGCCCTTGCCGTCCTGCGCGCGCACCGTGCCGGTGGCCAGCAGCTCCGCGCCGAGCAGCGCGTTGCCGAGGCTGGACTTGCCCGCCCCCGAGGGGCCGAGCAGCACAGTGGTGCCGCGCGTCAATGCGGCGAGCACGTCGATGTCACGACCGGTGGCGACGCTGGTGACGAGGACGTCCACGCCGGGCGCCAGGGCCTCGGCCTCGGCGCGGACGGCCCCGGCGTCGTGCGCCAGGTCCGCCTTGGTCAGGACGATCACCGGCTGCGCCCCGCTCTCCCAGGCCAGGGCGAGCAGCCGCTCCAGCTTGGCCGCGTCCAGGGACGTGGCCAGGGACAGGGCGATGAGCACCGTGTCGATGTTGGCGGCGAGCACCTGTCCGTGGGAGGACCTGGACGCCGACGAACGCACGATCGCGCTGTGCCGCGGCAGCAGCGCCACCAGATGCGGCTCGGCACCCGGGCGCAGCGCGGCCCAGTCGCCGGTGCACGGCGTCAGGAGCGGGTCGGGCGGGTGCGGCGCGGCGAACGTGGCCCGCACCGGGCCCTCGGCGGTGACCGCCGTGCACAGGCCGCGGTCGACCCGGGAGATCCGGGCCGGGACGAGGCCCGCTTCGTAGTGTTCGGTGAAGGTTCGGTCGAGTGCGCCGGTCCACCCGTACCGGGACAGGCCGGATGGATCGGTGTAGGTGTGTGACAACGTGAGACCCTTGCGAAGAAGGGGCCCCGACGAGACGTGGGCGTCACCCCGCCTGGCTCAAGGCAGGGAGCGGAAGTGGGTCAGACCGGGGCCCGGGACGTGAGGTTGGTCCGGGCGCTGCGCGCGGCAGCGGTCTTCACCGCGGTCACCAAGCCTCACCTCCCTTCCACACAGATCCAGTACCGAACTTCACGGGCAGCCTAGCACCTCGGCCGGTGCTCGCAGGGATCGGCCTCAGCGCCGGTGACTATCGTTGCGGGAACCGGCACCCTCGCCGTTACCGTCGGCGCAGCGGTCGGCGACGTCATCGCCGATCCCTGTCGAACGGAGCATCCGTGATGAACGTCGATGTGATCGTCGTCGGAGCCGGGCCGACCGGGCTCATGCTCGCCGCAGAGCTGGGCCTCGCAGGGGTGGCGGCCGTGGTCGTCGAACGGCTTCCCCGGCGCAGCGGGCAGTCCAAGGCGCTCGGCATCCAGCCCCGCTCCGCGGAGGCGCTGGAGTTACGCGGTCTCCTCGAACCCCTCATGGACCGGGCGATCCAGCGGGTGCCCGGCGGGCATTTCGCCGGGCTGCGACTGGACTACACCGCCTGGGACACCCGGCATCCGTACTCGATCGGCATCCCCCAAGGGCGCGTCGAGGCGCTGCTGGAGGAGCGGCTCGGCGAGCTGGGCGTCCGGGTCCTGCGCGGGCACGAGGTGACCGCGCTGTCGCAGGACGCCGACGGCGTCGAGGCGACCCTGCGCGGGCCAGAGGGCGGCGGGTCGCGGCTGACCGCGCGTTACCTGGTGGGCTGCGACGGCGGCCGCAGCACCGTCCGCGAGCTGCTGGGCGTCGGCTTTCCCGGCCTGGACGGCAAGCTGCTCTCGGTGGTCGCCGACATCACGATCTCCGACCCGGACGGCGCCGTGCCGGAGACCTGGACCCTGCCCGTCATGACGCCCGACAAGACCGGCAAGGGCTACATCGCGCCCATCGGCGATGGCGTGCACCGGTTCCTGTTCTACGGAGCCGAGCAGCAGGCGCTGTCCCGCGACACCCCGATCACCGAGGAGGAGGTGCAGCGGGCGCTGCGCAACGAGTTCGGCCCGGGGGTCCGGCTGACGGGCGTCCGGTGGGCGTCCCGGTTCACCGATGCCTCGCGCCAGGTCGAGCGGTACCGCCACGGCCGGGTCCTGCTCGCCGGGGACGCCGCGCACATCCACTCGCCCATGGGCGGGCAGGGGCTCAACCTCGGGCTGCAGGACGCGTTCAACCTGGGATGGAAGCTGGCGGCCGAGATCGGCGGGTGGGCGCACGAGGGGCTGCTCGACAGCTACCACGCCGAACGGCATCCGGTCGCCGCCCGCGTGCTGGCCAACACCCGGGCGCAGGCGGTGCTGATCGTGCCCGAGGAGGAGAACCTGGCCCTGCGCGACATCGTCGAGCAGCTCGTGCGGGTGCCCGAGGCCAACCGGATCGTCGCCGGCATGATCTCAGGGCTGGACGTCCGCTACGACCTGCCCGGCCGCCGCCACCACCTGCTGGGACGCCGCGTCCCCGACCTCGACCTGGTGACCGCGTCCGGGCCCGGCCGGGTGGCCCGGCTGCTGCGCGACGGTCGCGGCCTGCTGCTGACGACCGCCGACGAGGCGGCGTGCGCCCGGGCCGCCGGGCCGTGGTCGGCCAGGATCGGCCGGGTGCACGCCAAGGCGGAGCTCGGGGCGGACGCCGTCCTGGTGCGGCCCGACGGCTACGTCTGCTGGGCCGGTTCCGTCGCCGACGTCTCCGGTCTCACCGACGCCCTGACGCGGTGGGCGGGCGCTCCCGCCGCCGGCGGACGTCCCTGAACGAGCCACGCGCGAGCGCGATGCTCACCGGCACGACGGCCAGCGCCAGAACGCCTCCGCCGACGGCGAGGAGCGGGTAACCGGCGACCTCGACGACGAGGCCCGAGGCCATGCCGCCGACGGCGCCGGCGACCGCGATGGAGACGTCGACCCAGCCCTGCGTCCTGGCGCGGGTGGCCGGCGGGACGGCGTCGGTGATGATCGCGGTGCCGGCGACGAGACCGAGGTTCCAGCCCAGCCCCAGCAGCGCGAGCGCCACCGCGTACGCGGCGACGGAGTCGTCGGGGGCGACGGCGGCGAGCGTCCCGGCGGCCGGCAGGACCAGCCCGGCGGCGGCGGCGACCGCCAGGGGGCCGTGACGGTCGACGAGCCGGCCGGTCAGCGGCGAGGGCAGGTACATCGCGCCGATGTGGATCGCGATGACCAGGCCGGACGCGGCGGCGCCGGAGCCGCTGTCGTGCATGTGGACGGGCGTCATGGTCATGATCGCGACCATGACGACCTGGGTGAGCACCATGACCAGCGCACCGGCCGGCACGCCGGGGCGGCGCCCCGCGGCGTCCGGACGCGGCCGACCGGCGGCGTCGTCCGGCGCTGCTGCGGGATCGGCTTCGAGCGCGCGCGCCAGCAGCAGCGGATCGGGACGCAGCCACCCGGCCAGGACCAGGGCGGCCAGCGCGTAGGCGACCCCGGCGAGCAGGAACGGCCCGGCCAGGTACGGGATGCCGAGGACGGCCGCGAGGCCGCCGGTGGGCGCGGCGAGGTTGGGCCCCGCCACGCCGCCCAGGGTGGTGGCGACCAGCACGGTGGACACCGCGCCCGCCCGGCGTGCGGGGGCGGCCAGGTCGGCTCCGGCGTAGCGGGCCTGGAGGTTCGTGGCGGTGCCGGCGCCGTACAGGAAGAGCGAGAGGAACAGCAGGACGGGGTGGCCGGCGACGGCGGCGACGATGACGCCGCCGCTGCCGGCGGCGCCGGCGAGATACCCCAGGGCCAGGCCGGGGCGGCGGCCGCGGGCCTGCGAGAGGCGCCCGACGGCGACGGCCGCCACGGCGGAGCCGGCGGTGCCCACGGCACTGGGCAGGCCGGCCAGGCCGGTGGAGCCGAGCATGTCCTGGGCGAGCAGGGCGCCGACGGTCACGCCGGCCGCCAGCCCGACGCCGCTGAGGACCTGGGCGATGACCAGGACGATCAGGGAGCGGCGCTGCGCCTGGACGCGCGGGAGGTCATCCGCCCGGACGGGCGCGTTGGTCGTCACGAGAGAGCTCTTTCGAAGAGGGGTTGCCATCGACGGCGTGACCCAGGCCCATGGGCGTGGTCAGGCTCGCTCGCCCAGGTCCAGGCGGTCGAGCAGGCCGCCGGCGGTGAAGGCGGCCACGAGTTCGTCGCGGCCCTCGGTGAAGTGGGCCCAGCCGTCGTAGTGCACGGGCACCACCCGGCGGGCGCCGAGGATCCCGGCCGCCTCCACGGCCTGCGCGCTGTCGAGCACGATCAGCCGCCCGTCGAACAGGACGGAGAACCGGGGCCCGCCGGCGAAGAGCACGGCGGTGTCCACCGGGCCGAACCGGCCGGCGATCTCGCGGACCGCATCCAGCGAGGCGTTGTCGCCGCTGACGTAGACCGTGGGCAGGCCCTCCCCGGTCAGGACGAACCCGACGACCTGGCCGGTGATCGGCTCGACCTCCTCGCGCGGGCCGGGGCCGTGCACGGCGGGCACGCCGGTGACGGTGATCGTGCCGCCGTCGCGGCGGTCCAGCTCGATCGACTCCCAGTCGGCCAGGCCCCTGGCCCCGCCGCCCAGGCGCCGCCCGCCCCCGGGCGTGGTGAGCGTGAGCGGGACGTCGGCCAGCAGGGCCCGGCCCGCCTGGTCCAGGTTGTCGGGGTGCTCGTCGTGGGAGAGCAGGACGACGTCGATGCGGCCGAGGCCGGCGGGCGTGGCGGACGGGGGAGCCGTCTTGGTCAGCCGGCCGCCCGGCACGTGATAGTCGCCGGGGGCGTCGAAGGTCGGGTCGGTCAGGAAGCGCAGGCCGCCGTACTCGAAGAGGGCGGTGGGACCGCCCAGGACGCGGACGGGGATCTGCTCGACGGGCGCGCCGGAACTGGCCATGCGAATACCTCACGGATGGGAAGTTGTTTATCCGTGATGACGGTAACGGTGTCTCACGGACGAGCGCAAGCCGTACCATGAGACACATGAGCGAGACGCCGACCGCCGAGTCCGTGCTGCCGCCCGCGCCGGGGGCCGAGGACTACCTCGCCCTCGACTTCGTCAACAGCGCCGTCGCGCTGCCCGGAGGCCAGTTCGTCGACCTCCTCGGCACGCCCGCGGCGACGAATCGCTGGCTCACCGAACGCGGCCTCGCGCCGGCCGACGCCGGGGTGCAGGAGATGTGCGCGACGCAGTTGCGCTCGCTGCGCGAGCACGTCAGGGCGTTGTTCAGCGCGCGGGTCGCGGGGCTGCCCGTCCTGCCCGCGGCCCTGTCCGCCGTCAACGACGCGCTGAGCAAGGCCCCCACCGCCGCCCTGCTGTACTGGGACGAGAAGAACGGCCCCTACCGCGCGACGCCGTGCCCCACCAACGAGATCCTCGACCGCGCGCTCGCCACGCTGGCCGCCAACACGGCCGACCTGCTCACCGGCCCCGACGCCGAACGCCTCACCAGCTGCGGATCCCCGCCCTGCAACCGCTACCTGCTGCGGCACGGCCGCCGCCACTGGTGCTCCACGCGGTGCGGCGACCGCGCCCGCGCCGCCCGCGCCTACGCCCGGCGCACCCAGCCCGCCCCCGGCTGACGGCCCGCGCCGATGTGGCGCACGTCACGCATTCGGCTGTCACAGGACGCGGGTCTCCGGCATCTCTTGGTCGAACCACCGAGACGCAAGGAGCACATCATGGAAACCCGCCTCAACCTCTTCGGCAGCCCGGTCGTCGCCAAGGCCATGGGCCACTACGGCGCAGTGGCCCCGGTGCTCATCCAGGAGTCGGCGTTGCCGATCGCGACCCAGAACCTGGTGATGCTGCGCGCCAGCCAGATCAACGGCGACGGCTATGCCACCGACGTCCACGGCAAGAACGCCGCGCAGGCCGGTGAGACCCTCGCGCGCCTGAACCTGGTCGCCACGTGGCGCGAGTCGACGGTGTTCACCGACGCCGAGCGGGCCGCCCTGGAGCTGACCGAGCAGGGCACCCGCATCGCCGACGGCGCCGGCGGCGTCACCGACGAGGCCTGGGCGAACGCCGCCGAGCACTACGACGACGACCAGCTCGCCGCCCTGGTGGCGTTCATCGCGCTCATCAACGCCACCAACCGCTTCGCCGTCATCAACCGGCAGCGCGGCGGCGCCTACCAGCCCGCCGCCCGCTGAAGCTCCGCTACCGCCGGGCGGGTTCGTGCCCGGCGGCCCGGGAAATGAAGGAGCGCGGGGCGGGTCGCGTCAGGCGACCGCGGTGCCCTCCAGCTCGACCATCAAGGTGGGGATCGCCAGCCGGGTCACGCCGAGCATCGTGGTGGCCGGCGCCGCCCCGGCGGCCCCGAGCCGCGCCGCCAGCACGCCGTAGTGCTGGAAGAGCAGGTCCACGTTCGTGGTGTAGACGTTGAGCCGGACGAGGCTCGTCAACGACATGCCGGCCTTCCCGAGGACGGCCTCCAGATTGTCCAGGCTCAGCGCCAGCTGCGCCGCCATGTCGCCGTCATGCCGGGGCGTGCCGTCGTCGCCCATCGCGGTCTGTCCCGAGCAGTACAGGGTGCGGGTCTGCCCGGAGACCAGCTCGCCCTGGTTGAATCCCATCTCGACCGACCAGGTGACCGGGTTGATCGCCGTTCGTTCCAGTGTCATGCCGGCTCCGTTCGAGGTCATGTTGTTCGACGTCATGGTGATCAGCCTGCCAACGAATCACGACATCCTGTGTCGTGTATCTCGATAGGGTTTTCGCATGCGCGCCGACCGGCTGGTCTCCCTGGTGCTGCTGCTGCGGCAGCACGGACGGCTGTCCGCGACCACCCTCGCCCGCGAGCTGGAGGTGTCCACCCGCACGGTGCTGCGCGACATCGAGGCGCTGTCCGCGGCGGGCGTCCCGGTCTACGCCGAACGCGGCCGGCACGGCGGTTTCGCGCTGTTGCCCGGCTTCCGGACCGAGCTCACCGGCCTCAACCCCGACGAGGCGCTCGCCCTGCTGGTCGCCGGGTCGCGGCGCGGCGCCCAGGCGTTCGGCCTCGGCTCGGCGCTCGCCTCGGCGATGCTCAAGGTGGTCGACGCGCTCCCCGACAGCTACCGGGACACCGCGGCCGGCGCGGCCGAGCGGCTGCTCATCGACCCGGAGACCGACCTGCTGTCCCGCCGGCTGGCCGCCGAGGAGGTTCCCGACGCCGTGTCGGCCGAGGTCCTGCGCGCGGTCTTCGCCGGACGCAAGCTGGAGATCCACTACGCGCCCTTCGGCGGGGCGCCCGAGTGGCGGACGGTCGACCCGATCGGCCTGGTCACCATCCGCGACCGGGGCTATCTGCTGGCCACGAGGTCCGGGGCCGACCGCACCTACCGGCTGTCGCGCGTCCAGGCCGCCAGGGCGCTTCCCGAGCCCGCCCAGCGGCCCGACCGGGTCGACCTGGACCGGGCCTGGCGGGAGCGCGGCACCCGGTTCCGCACCGGCGGCGACCAGGTCACCGTGCTGGCGCGGGTGGCCCCGAGGCGGCGGGAGGAGCTGCTGGGCACCGCGCTGGCCGTCCTCGCCGAGGAGGCCGACGCCGACGGCCTGCTGCGCCTGGAGGTGACCTTCCAGGACGACAGGCACGCCGTCTGGGCGTTGTGGCAGCTCGGCACGGACGCCGAGGCCCTGTCCCCGCAGTGGTTGCGCGACTCCCTGCACGCCCGCGCGACCGCGCTCGCCACCCGCTACCGGGCGCCGTCCGCGGAACCGGCCGCCAGCAGCGAGGACCGGGCGTGAAAACCCGTTGGCGGACGGCGGCGGCCGCTGCTACGTTGCCGGTGGCCGTGCGAGAGATCGAGGAGGTGGTACCCGTGCACAAGACAACGACATGGGTGCTCCCCTTGGGGGTCACGGTCGGCGACTGAGGCAGATGTCGCCGGGAGCGCCGCGCCAACTGGCACTCCCGAAAGGCAACAGCCATGCATTCTCCGCAGCCCACCGCCGCGCCCCTCGACTACGACGTGGTCATCGCCGGATGCGGGCCGACCGGCGCGATGCTCGCCGCCGAACTGCGGCTGCACGACGTACGGGTCCTCGTCCTGGAGAAGGAGACCGAGCCCAAGTCGTTCGTCCGCATCGTCGGCCTGCACATCCGCAGCCTCGAACTGATGGCGATGCGCGGCCTGCTGGAGCGCGTGCTCCGGCAGGGACGACAGCGTCCGGCCGCCGGTTTCTTCGCCGCCATCGACAAGCCCGCGCCCAGGAGCCTCGATTCCGCGCACGCCTACATGGTGGGCATCCCGCAACCGGTCATCGAGCGGCTGCTCGAAGAGCACGCCGTCGAACTGGGCGCGCACGTCCGGCGCGGCCAGGAGGTGACCGGGCTCGCCCAGGACGACGCGGGCGTGACCGTCGAACTGGCCGACGGGGAACAGGTGCGCGCCCGCCATCTCGTCGGCTGCGACGGCGCGCGCAGCACCGTGCGCAAGCTGCTCGGCGTCGGCTTCCCCGGCGAGCCCTCGCGCAACGGGACGCTGATGGGCGAGATGGAGGCGGGCGTGCCGCAGGAGGAGATCGCCGCCACGGTGGCCGGGATGCGCGAGAAGCCCCAGCCGTTCTGGGTCCGGCCCTTCGGCCAGGGGATCTACAGCGTCGTCGTGCCCGCCGCCGAGCCCGGCGACCGCGCCGAGCCGCCCACCCTCGACGAGTTCCGGCGACAGCTTCGCGCCGTCGCCGGAACCGACTTCGGCGTGCACTCCCCGCGCTGGTTGTCCCGCTTCGGGGACGCCACCCGCCTGGCCGAGCACTACCGGGTCGGGCGGGTGCTGCTGGCCGGCGACGCGGCGCACATCCACCCGCCCATCGGCGGACAGGGCCTGAACCTGGGCGTCCAGGACGCCGTCAACCTCGGCTGGAAGCTGGCCGCGCAGATCCGCGGCTGGGCGCCGGGCCCGCTGCTGGACAGCTACCAGGCCGAACGCCGCCCGGTCGCGGCGGACGTGCTGGACAACACCCGCGCCCAGGCGGAACTGCTGTCCGACGGGCCGGGCCCGCGGGCCGTGCGCAGGCTGCTCACCGAGCTGATGGACTTCGACGAGGTGAACCGCCGCCTGATCGAGAAGATCACCGCGATCGGCGTCCGCTACGACTTCGGCGCGGGCCCCGACCTGGTCGGCCGCCGCCTGCGCGACATCGACGTGCAGCAGGGCCGCCTCTACGATCTGCTGCGCCGCGGCCGCGGCCTGCTGCTGGACCGCACGGAACGCCTGACGCCGGGCGGCTGGTCGGACCGGGTCGACCATCTCGCGGATCCGACCGCGGCCCTCGACGTCCCGTGCCTCCTGCTGCGTCCGGACGGCCACGTCGCCTGGATCGGCGACGACCAGCGTGACCTGGACGTCCACCTGTCCCGCTGGTTCGGCAGCCCCGCCTGAGCGGGGTCAGGTAGTGAGGGAGGCCACCGGCGTCACGCCGCAGGTGCGGGCGTAGCCGTTCTCGGCGCCCGCAGGCAGGACCAGGCCATGCCGAATGCCGCCGGCCATCGGCATGGCCTGGCACCCGCGCCGCACCGCCGACGGGGCCCACCGCTGGTCGCGTGACGCCGTGCGCCGGGTGCTCCCTAAGGGCCGGCGGGGGTAGCCATCGGGAGACCGGAAAAATTCTCGCCGGCGGATGTCGAGAACCGCGCGGCGGCTCCGTCCCTGGGGCGGAACACGAAGACGACCCTGGAGGGACGACCATGCGAACGAACGAGATCATCGAGATCCTGGACCGGCCGCTCAGCCGGGAGCTGCTGGCCCGCGACCTGACCCGGCTGGCGTACGTGGCCAAGGACGGCACGCCGCGGAACGTCCCGATCGCGTTCACCTGGAACGGTTCCGAGATCGTCATGTGCACGACGAAGAACGCCCCCAAGCTCGCGGCCCTGCGCGCGAACCCGATGGTCGCCCTGACGATCGACACCGAGGTGCACCCGCCCAAGATCCTGCTGATCCGCGGCCGCGCCGAACTGGACGTCGTGGACGGCATCCCGGAGGAGTACCTCCAGATGAACGGCTCGTACGAGATGACGCCCGAGCAGCGGGTCGAGTGGGAGGCCGAGGTCCGCTCGCTCTACGACGGCATGGTCCGGATCGTCGTCACCCCGACGTGGGTGAAGCTGATCGACTTCGAGACGACCCTGCCCAGCGCGGTCGAGGAGCTGATGAGGGAGCGGGCAGAGCGCGAGAACGCCACGACACGGTAGAAGGGCGGCCCGGGAGCGCTTTGGCCCCGGGCACAAGGTCTCAGACGCTATTCGTCGTGCACGATGAAGAGGACGGCGTCGGCCTGGCCTAGCGTTCGGTCATGCGCCGCCTCTCCCTCGACGACCTGTACGGCCTGGCCGTACCCGGTGATCCACAGCTGCGTCCGGACGGCTCCGCCGTCGCCTACACCCTGACGACGGCGGACCGCGAGTCCGACGCCAACGTGACCGAGATCTGGCTGGCCGCCCCGGGCGCCGCCCCGCGCCGGCTGGCGACCGGCGCGGCCCCCCGCTGGTCGCCCGACGGTCGCACCCTCGCCTTCCTGCGCCCGGCCGGCGGGCCGCCGCAGATCCACCTGCTGCCCATGGACGGCGGCGAGCCGCGCGTCCTCACCTCGGCGCCGCTGGGCGCCGGCGTGCCCGTCTGGTCGCCCGACGGCGCCCGCATCGCCTACGCCGGGCCGTCCGGCGAGGTGGACCCGAACGCGCCGATCGTCATCGACACGCTGGAGTACAAGGCCGACGGCGCCGGGCTGCTGTGCGGCCTGACCACGCACCTGTTCGTCGTGGACGTCGAGGACGGCGCCTCGGCACAGGTGACCTCGGGCGACTTCCACGCCGGCGCGCCCGCCTGGGCCCCGGACGGCGACCTGCTGGCCTTCACCGCCGGCCTGGACCCCGACCGCGACCTGGACATCTGCGGCGGCCTCTACCTGGTCGAGCCCAAGCAGGACGGCGCGCTCGAACGCGCGGGCGGCGACGGCGTGATCTGCGCGGGCGTCTGGTGGCTGGGCGGCCGCTGGATCGTGGCCGGTTACCGCGGCGCGCCCGAGGGCCACACCCGCCTGTTCGCCCTGGACGGCGACGACCTCGCCGAGATCGAGACCGGCCTCGACCGCAACGTGATGATCGGCGCGCCCGGCTACCCGGGGGCGACGCCCGCGATGAACGGCGACGACCTGCTGTTCTGCGTCCGCGACGGCGGATTCACCCACCTGTACCGGCTGCCGCCCGGCGGCGTCGCCGAGCGCGTGGTCGAGGCCGACCGCAACGTGGCCGGCGTCAGCGTCGCCGCCGGGCGGGTGGCCTACGTGGCCTCCACGCCGCGCAGCGCCGGTGACGTCTACCTCGACGGCCAGGCCCTCACCGATCACGCCCCCGAGGGCGTCGAGCTGTTCCAGGCGCGCAGCCGCACCTTCACCGCCCCCGACGGCACGCCGGTCGAGGCGTTCGTGCTGCGCGACGAGACGCTGACCGAGCCCGGCCCGCTGCTGCTGGACATCCACGGCGGCCCGCACAACGCCTGGGCGCCCGTCTTCGACGGCGTGCACCTCTACCACCAGGCGCTGGCCGCCCAGGGCTGGACCGTGCTGCTGGTGAACCCCCGGGCCAGCGACGGGTACGGCGAGGCGTTCTACACCGCCACGGCCGGCGCCTGGGGCCTGTCGGACGAGGACGACTTCCTCACCCCGCTGGACGTCCTGGTCGAGGAGGGCGTCGCCGACCCCGCCCGGCTGGCGGTCACCGGCTACAGCTACGGCGGCTACATGACCTGCTGGCTCACCGCCAGGACCCGGCGGTTCGCCGCGGCCGTCCCCGGCGGGGTCGTGGTCGACCTGCGCAGCATGCTCGGCACCGCCGACCTCGGCTACTTCCTGGCCAAGTACGAGGTCAGGGACGAGTTCGTCGAGCAGTCGCCGATCACGTACGCCGGCGACGTCGTCACCCCGACCCTGATCCTGCACGGCGGGTCGGACGACCGCTGCCCGATCGGCCAGGCCGAGCAGTGGTTCGAGGCGCTGCGCGAGCGCCGGGTGCCGGTCCGCCTGGTCCGGTATCCCGGTGGTTCACACCTTTTCATCCTCAACGGACGGCCTTCACACCGCTTCGACTACAACGAAAGGATCCTCGCGTGGCTGGATCAATGGGTCAGCGTCTCGCCGAACTGATCGAGAAGTACGAGGTCCCGGGCGCGGCGCTCGCCTACCTGCACAACGGGGAACTGCACGAGTTCGCCGCGGGCGTGCTCAACGTCGACACCGGCGTGGAGGCGACCCCCGACTCCCTGTTCCAGATCGGCTCGGTCTCCAAGGTCTGGACGGCCACCCTGCTCATGCAGCAGATCGAGCGCGGCCGGCTGACCCTGGACACCCCGGTCGCCGAGCTGCTGCCCGGCTTCCGGGTGGCCGACGCCGAGGTGACCAAGACCGTCACGGTCCGGCACCTGCTGTCGCACACCAGCGGCATCGACGGCGACCTGTTCCTCGACACCGGCCGCGGCGACGACTGCATCGAGAAGTACGTCGAGGCCTGCGCCGACCTGGCGCAGAACCACCCGCTCGGCGCCACCCAGTCCTACTGCAACTCCGGCTTCGTCATCGCCGGGCGCATCCTGGAGGTGCTGGAGGGCAAGACCTGGGACGCGGTGCTGCGCGAGAACATCTGCGAGCCGCTCGGCCTGACCCACACCTGGACGCTGCCGGAGGACGTGCTGCGCTTCCGCGCCGCGCACGGCCACGTCGAGGACGGCAAGGCGGCTCCCGTGTGGGGCCTCATGCGCTCGTGCGGCCCGGCCGGCCTCATCTGCGCCCGTCCGCGGGACGTGGTCGCCTTCGGCCGCGCCCACCTGGAGGGCGGCCTGCTGGAGAACCCGCGGGCGATGTGGGAGCCGCAGGTCGACATCCCCAACCCGCACACCCTGGGCAGGCAGTGGGGCATCGGCTGGATCCTGGACGAGTGGTCCGGCCACCGCGTCATCTCGCACGGCGGCAACACCATCGGCCAGCACGCCATGCTCTGGGTCGTGCCCGACACCGGCACCGTCGTGTGCGTGACCACCAACGGCGGCCACAGCGGCGCCCTCACCCACGCCGTGGCCACCGAGCTGTTCGCCGAGCTCGACGGCCTGGCCGTGCCGCCGGTGCTCGGCCCGCCGGACAGCCCCGTGCAGGTGGACGTCGAGCGTTACGCCGGCGTCTACGAGCGGGTCGGCGCCCGCATGACCGCCAGCGTGCACGACGGCGCGCTCAGGTTGCGCGTCGAGTCGACGGGCGCGCTCGCCGCCCTGCAGGAGCCGTTCGACCTCGACCTCGTCGCCGTCGACGACGTCACCTTCGTCGGCCGCCGCGAGGGCGACCCCGACTGGGTCTCGGGCGTGTTCTACCAGCTCGACGACGGCTCGCCCTACTTCCACCTCGGCGTCCGCGCCACCCCCAAGATCGCCTGAGGAGACCGGATGGATCTGCAGAAGCGCCTGGACGAAGCGGCCGCGGCGCACGACGTGCCGGGCGCGGCCATCGCCGTGTGGACCGGCGGCCAGTTGCATGAGGCGGCCACGGGCGTGGTCAACCGCAACACCGGCGTCGAGACCACCACCGACAGCGTCTTCCAGGTCGGCTCGACCACCAAGGTGTGGACGGCCGCCCTGATCATGCAGCTCGCCGAGGAGGGCCTGCTCGACCTGGACGAGGAGGTCGGGCACTACCTGCCCGAGTTCGCCCTGTCCTACGACGCCGTGATCACCGTCAGGCACCTGCTGTCGCACACCGGCGGCTTCGACGGCGACCTGTTCGAGGACACCGGCCGCGGCGACGACAGCCTCGACAAGTTCGTGGCCTACCTGCACGGCGCGGGCAAGGTGCACGAGCCGGGCGAGCTGTTCTCGTACTGCAACGCCGGCTACTGCGTGCTCGGCGCCATCGTGGCCAGGCTGCGCGGCACGACCTGGGAGCAGGCCATGCGGGAGCACCTGCTGAAGCCGCTCGGCGCCACCCACGCGGCGCTGCTGGCCGAGGAGGCCGTGCTGTTCCGCGTGGCGGCCGGGCACATCGGGCCGGGCAACGACGTCTGCCCCCAGTGGCAGATGCCCCGCTCCAACGCGCCCGCCGGGGCCACCATGTGCCTGGCCCCGCGCGAGCTGGTGCGGTTCGGCCGCATGTTCGCCGCGGGCGGCGTGGCCGAGGACGGCACCCAGGTGCTGTCGGCGGAGAGCGTCGCCGCGATGCGCACCCCGCAGGCCGCGGTGCCGGGCGTGCCCGGCCTGATGGCCGCCAACTGGGGGCTCGGCTTCGAGCTGTTCACCTGGGGCGCCTACGGCCACGACGGCGGGACCCCGGGCCAGAGCACGTTCTGGCGGGTGGCCGACGACGGCTCGTACGCGATCGCGATGAGCATCAACGGCGGCAACTTCGTCGGCGTCATTAACGACCTGCTCCTGCCGCTGCTCAGGGAGGCCGGGCTGGCCGCCCCCGACCTGCCCGCCCCGCCGGAGCAGCCGCGGGCCGTGGACCCCGCGGCGTACACCGGCCGGTACGAGGGACCCCAGCTCGCCTACGAGGTCTCGGCGGCCGACGGCGGCCTCCAGGTCGCCCTGATCCCCGGCGCGTTCATGGCCAGCATGGGCCAGGAGGGCACCACCGCCAGGTACGTCCACCTCGCCGAGGACACCTTCATCGCCGAGCAGCCCGAGGAGGGCAGGCACGACA
Organism: Nonomuraea sp. NPDC049646; assembly: GCF_044465525.1. Lineage (NCBI taxonomy): Bacteria > Bacillati > Actinomycetota > Actinomycetes > Streptosporangiales > Streptosporangiaceae > Nonomuraea > Nonomuraea sp. NPDC049646. The sequence continues at coordinate 143,715 of NZ_JBITLU010000002.1, forward strand.
CCGTCACGTTCGTCGTGCGGGACGGGGCCGCCACGCACCTGCACAACGGCCGGGCGGTCCCGCGTGTTTGACCGGGAGGCCAGGAACGTCTTCGCGGCGGCGGGCGTGCGCGGCTTCGTGCACGCCCGCGACCTGGACGGCGAGGCCGAGATCGGCCTCGACCCGGACGCCCCGGTCGTCCTGGCCTCGGTGTTCAAGCTGCCGATCCTGCTGGAGTACGCCAGGCAGGCCGCGGCGGGCGAGGTGGACCGCACCGAGCGGCTCACCGTCACCGCGGCGGACAAGGACGGCGGCATCGGCACCTCGGGCTGCGCCGACGACGTGTCGCTGACGCTGCGCGACCTGGCCCACTTCATGATGTCGATGAGCGACAACGCGGCCACCGACGTGCTGCTGCGCCGGGTGGGCCTCGACCGCGTCAACGCCACGCTGGAGGACCTCGGGCTCAGGCGCACCCGCCTGATCGGCGGCTGCGCGACGCTGTTCGAGTCCGTGGTCGAGGAGCTGGGCACCATCGACGTGGCCGGCATCCCCGAGGAGCGGATCAGGGCGCTGGCCGTACGCGATCCGGAACGGACCACCGCGGGCACGCCCCGGGAGATCACCACCCTGCTCGGCCTCGTCTGGCGCGACGAGGCGGGGCCCGCCGAGGCGTGCGCGGAGGTGCGCGACATCATGGGCAGGCAGATCTGGCCGCACCGCCTCTCCTCGGGCTTCCCGGACGAGGTGCGGGTGTCGGCCAAGACCGGCACCCTGTGGGGCGTGCGCAACGAGGCGGGCGTCGTGGAGTACCCCGACGGCGGCCGGTACGCCGTCGCGGTGTTCCTGCACGGCGACGACCTGTCCTTCCGCATCCCGGCCGCGGACGCCGCCATCGGCCGGGCCGCCCGTCTGGCCGTCGATCACCTGCACGGCTGATGACGGTCTACGTCGACTATCGTGAGCGGATGAACAGCCGTCCGCGCGCCAGCCTTGAGCGGATCCTGTTCGATCTCGGCAGCACGGTCCTCGACGTGGCCGCCTCACCCGGTGACCTCGACACCGAGGTCACCGGGGTGCACATCTACGACCCGCTCGACGAGCTCTACGTGCCGCCGGGCGGGCTGCTGCTGGCCGTCGGCGTGCAGGGCGCCACCGCCATCTGCGCCCTGCTCGACGCCGCCCGCGAGGCCAGCGGCATCGTCGTCAAGCTGCCGGTCGACGTCGACGAGCAGGTGCGCAGCAAGGTCCTGGAGACCGGCGTCGCCGTGCTCGGGCTGACCAGGGCCGCGTCCTGGTCGCAGGTCGCCGCGCTGCTGCGCTCCCTGCTGGCCGAGGGCGACCTGGCCATGCCGGAGAAGGGGCCGCAGGGCGACCTGTTCGCGCTGGCCAACGCCGTCTGCGCGCTGCTCGACGCGCCCGTCACCATCGAAGACCGCTCGACCCGCGTCCTGGCCTTCTCCGGCAGGCAGGACGAAGCCGACCCCGGCCGGGTCGAGACCGTGCTCGGCCGCCAGGTGCCCGAGCGGTTCCAGCGCATGCTCGACGAGCGCGGCTTCTTCAAGAAGCTCTACCAGAGCCGCGAGCCGATCTACATCGAGCTCGACGGCGACAGCATCAACCGGGCGGCCGTGGCCGTCCGGATCGGCGACGAGATCCTCGGCTCCATCTGGGTCGCCGTGCGCGAGCCGCTCACGCCGCAGCGCGAGCGCGCCCTGGCCGACGCGGCCAAGATCGTCGCGCTGCAGCTGCTGCGCGAGCGCGCCGGCGCCGACACCCAGCGGCGGCTGCGCGCCGACCTGCTGTCCACGGTCCTGGCCGGCGGTTCAGACGCGGCCGACGCCGCGGGCCGGCTCGGCATCGCCACCGAGCGCCTGTGCGTGCTCGCCGCCCAGCTCGCCGACGGCGACGCGGCCGACCCGGCGCGCGCCGAGAGCGACCGGCAACGCTTCTGCGACGCCCTGGCGCTGCACGTCGGCGCGATCCATCCCAAGGCGGCCGCCGCGATGATCGGCTCGGTGGCCTACGCCGTCCTGCCGCTGAGCTCGGGCGGCGACGAGGAGACGCGGGCCGTGCGCGTCGCCGAGTCGTTCCTGGCCAGGGTCGGGCCGCGGCACGCGGCCAACATCGGGGTCGGCCGGCTGGCCGCCAACCTCTCCCAGGTCGCGCGGGCCCGCGCCGACGCCGATCGGGCGCTGCGCGTGCTGCGCGCCCGCGGCCTGGCCGGTCAGGTCGCCGGCTACACGGCCGTGCACTTCGAGTCGCTGCTGCTCCAGGTCTCCGACGTGGTCGCCGCCGAGGAGCAGGTGCCCACCGGCCCGTACGAGCGGCTGCTCGCGCACGACGCCGAGCACGGCAGCGAGCTGGTGGCCACCCTGCGGGCGTATCTCGACGCGTTCGGCGACGTCAACGCCGCCTGCGCGAAGGTCCACGTGCACGCCAACACCTTCCGCTACCGGCTCAAGCGGCTCACCGAGATCAGCGGGCTCGACCTGTCCGATCCCGACGCGCGACTCACGGTGATGCTGCAGATGCGGATCTTCGGGCGCTAGCACGAGGTCGTCCGCGCTTTTTGTGAAGGGCGACGAAGAAGGACGGGCCGAGAGGGACGAATGTGGGTCACCACCCCACGCTCTCCTGGAGTCGCCATGAAGAAGACAGCGGTGCTCACCGCGTTGGCCCTGCTAGCGGCCGCGTGCGGCAGCGGCGGAGGTACGGCGGGCAGCACGGGCAAGCCTGTCACGGGCGGCACGTTCACCGCCGCCATCAGCGCGGACCCCGGGGTGCTCGACCCCGCCACGGGCGTGCTCTCGGTCACCAACGAGGTCCTGTCGGTGGCCTACGACACCCTGGTGTCCGTCTCGGCGGACGGCAAGACCGTGCCCGCCCTGGCCGAGAAGTGGGACGTCAAGCCCGACAGGGTGACCTTCACCCTGCGCAAGAACGTCACCTGCTCCGACGGCTCCAAGCTCACCCCGGCCGACGTCGCCGAGAACATCAACCACATCGCCGACCCCGCCGTCAAGTCGCCCATCTACGGGGTGCTCGTACCGGCCGGCATGAAGGCCGAGGCCGACGAGTCCGCCGGCACCGTGACGCTGTCGACGCCCGAGCCGTTCAGCTTCATCCTGGAGAGCTCACGGCTGCTGTTCATCGTCTGCGGCAAGGCCGTCAAGGACCGTTCGCTCATCGCGCGGGCCACCTCCGGGACCGGCCCGTACCAGCTCACCGAGGCCGTCCCCGGCGACCACTACACGTTCAAGGCGCGCCGGGAGTACACCTGGGGCCCGGAGGGCGGCACCGCCAAGGACATCCCCGAGACGCTCGTCCTCAAGGTGGTGCCGAACGAGCAGACGGCGGCCAACCTGCTGCTGGCCGGCTCGCTCAACGCCGCCACCTTCTTCGGCCCCGACCGCACCCGGCTGGAGGCCAACCCCGCCCTCGGCAAGATCATCGAGGTGCAGGGCAACGGCCAGTTCTTCTACCACCAGGGCGAGGACAGGCCCGGCCACGATCCCGCCGTCCGCAAGGCGCTGACCCAGGCGCTCGACCTGAAGGAGCTGGGCGGCATCGCCTCGGGCGGCACCGGCAAGCCGGCCACCGGGCTCGTGGCGCCGCCCCGCCCGTGCCAGGGCGACACCGTCACCGGTCACGTGCCCGCCTTCGACACGGCGGCCGCCACCGCCGCCCTGGACGCGGCCGGCTGGAAGGCCGGGGCCGACGGCATCAGGGAGAAGGACGGCAAGAAGCTCTCCCTGCGCGTCATGTACGCCACCACCAAGGGCCCCGGCATCGTGGCCGCCGCCGAGTACATGGCGGCGGCGTGGAAGAAGATCGGCGTCGACGTGAAGCTCAACGGCGTCATCGACACCAAGCTGTCGGAGTCGCTCAACGCCACCCAGGACTGGGACGTCGTGTGGCTGCCCATCGGCGTCACGCTGCCCTCGCAGCTGGTCGGCTTCCTGTCCGGCCCCGCCGCCCCCAAGGGCGCCAACTTCGCCCACCTGAAGAACGCCGAGTACGAGCGGCTGGTTGCCGAGGCCGCCAAGCTGACCGGCCCCGAGGGCTGCGCCAAGTGGGAGGCGTCGGAGTCGGCCCTGTTCGACAACGCCGACCTGGTGCCCGTGGTGGAGATGAACACGCTGACCGCCACCAAGGGCGCCACCTTCCGGACGATGGCCGGCCTGTTCCTGCCCTCGACGATCCGCCTCACCCAGGGAGGCTGAGTGACCGTACGGCGCCTCGTGCGCTTCGTCGTGTCGCTGGCGGTGCTGCTCGTGGCGTCGTTCGCGATGATCCATCTCATCCCCGGCGACCCGGTGCGGGCCTCGCTCGGCCCGGCCGCGCCGATCGAGCTGATCAACGCCCGCAAGCAGCTGCTCGGGCTGGACAAGTCGCTGCCCGAGCAGTTCGCCGCCTACGTCGGGCACATCCTCACCGGCGACTTCGGCACCTCGTTCCTGACGGGCGAGCCGGTCGGCGACGTCATCGCCGCCCGGCTGCCCAACACGCTGGGCCTGGCGCTGCTGGCCACCGTGGTGGCGCTGCTGCTGGCCGTGCCGCTCGGCATGTGGGCGGCCATCCGCACGGAGAACGGCCGGAACCGGGGCACCGAGATCACCTTCAGCTCGGTCACCGGCACCGCCGTCGCCGTCCCGGAGTTCCTCTACTCCATCGCGCTGGTGGCGGTCCTGTCGATCGGGCTCGGCCTGTTCCCGCCGGCCGGCAAGGAGGGGGTGATGTCGTACGTCCTGCCGGTGGCCGCGCTGGCGATCGGCCCGATCGCGATGATCGCCCGCATCTCCCGGGTGGAGACCCTGCGCGAGCTCGCCACCGACTACGTGCGGCTGGCCCGGTCGAAACGGCTGCCCGCCGCCCGCCTGCACCTGCGGCACGTGCTGCCCAACACGCTGACCGCGACGCTGACCGTGGGCGGGCTGCTGCTCACCTCGCTGATCGCCGGCAGCGTGCTGGTGGAGTACGTCTTCGCCTGGCCGGGGCTCGGCCTGAAGATCGTCGAGTCGATCACGCAGAAGGACTATCCCGTCGCCCAGGGCGTCATCCTCGTCTACGGCGCGATCGTGCTCGTCGTGAACCTCGCCGTCGATCTGATCCTGGGCGCGCTCGACCCCACCTCCAAGATCAAGGAAAACTGATGCGTTTGCGCACCCCGGCCGCCGTCGCCGGAGCCGTGCTGGTCACGCTCATGGTGGTCCTGGCCGTCGTCGGGCCGCCGATCTGGGGCGCGGCGGCGGAGAAGATCGACGCCGGCGCCATCCTGCAGGGCTCCTCGGCCGCCCATCCGCTCGGCACCGACAACCTGGGACGCGACCTGCTGGCCAGGGTCCTGGTCGCGGGCCGGTTCTCCCTCCTGCTGGCGCTGGCGGCCACGCTCTTCGGCGCGGTCATCGGCACCGTGCTCGGCGCGCTGCCCTCGGTGCTGCCGCCGCGCGGCGCCCGTTTCGTCACCGGCGCCGTCAACGCGCTGGTCGCCTTCCCCGGCCTGCTGCTGGCCATGTTCACCGCGGTGGTCGCCGGGCTGGGGGCCAAGGGCGCGGTGCTCGGCATCGGCGTGGCCATCGCCCCGGGCTTCGCCCGGCTCACCCAGACGCTGGCCGCGACCGTCGCGGGCGCCGACTACGTCGCGGCCGCCCGGATGCTCGGCGTGCCGCGCATACGCGTCCTGACCAGGCACGTGCTGCCCAACATCGCCGAGCCGCTCATCCTCAACCTCACCCAGGCGCTCGGCGGCGCGCTGCTGGGCCTGGCCGGGATGTCGTTCCTGGGCCTCGGCGTGCAGCCGCCCGCCTTCGACTGGGGACGGCTGCTGTTCGACGGGTTCGGCCGCATCTACGTCACGCCCGAGGTGGCGCTGGGGCCCGCCCTGGCGGTCGCGCTGGCCGGCATCGGCTTCAACCTGCTGGGGGACGCCCTGGCCAAGGCCGCCTCCCGCACCGCCGTGCACACGCGCGAGGCCAGGCCGGCCGCGCCGCCCGCCCCCGGCGAGCCGGACCCCGAGGCGGTGCTGGAGGTCAAGGACCTGACGGTGACCTTCCCCGGCGGCGTCACGCCGGTCCGCGAGGTGTCGCTGACCGTCGCCCCTGGGCAGATCGCCGGGCTGGTCGGGGAGTCGGGCAGCGGCAAGAGCCTCACCGCCGCCGCGATCGGCGGGCTGGTGCCGTACCCGGGCGTGGTGACGGCGGGCAGGCTGGCGCTGGCCGGCCAGGAGATCTCCGAGATGTCGCCCAAGGAACTCGGAACCGCGCTCGCCATGGTCTTCCAGGACCCGATGGCCTCGCTCAACCCCGCGCTGAAGGTCGGCGGCCAGCTCGCCGAGGTCGCGATCGTGCACCAGGGCGCCGGCAAGGCCGAGGCCCACCGGCGCGCCGTCGACCGGCTCGGCCACGTCCACCTGCCCGCGCCCGAACGGGTGGCGCGCCGGCACCCGCACGAGCTGTCCGGCGGCATGCGGCAGCGCGCCGTCATCGCCATGGGCCTCATGGGCGCCCCCAGGCTGCTCATCGCCGACGAGCCCACCACCGCGCTCGACGTGACGGTGCAGCGGCAGATCCTCAAGCTGCTGCGCGAGGTCACCGACGAGACCGGCGCGGCGGCCCTGTTCATCTCCCACGACATCGCCGTCGTCGGCGAGCTGTGCGACGTGGTCGTCGTCATGTACGCCGGCCGCGTCGTCGAGCAGCTCCCGGTCGAACTGCTGGCCGACGGCGCCGCGCACCCCTACACGCGGGCGCTCATCGACTCGCTGCCCGACATGGACACCGACCGGTCGCTGCCGCTGGCCAGCATCCCCGGCCGCCAGCCCGCCCCCTCCGACGTGGGCGACGGCTGCGCCTTCGCCGCCCGCTGCGCGCTGGCCACGGCCCGCTGCGCCGGCGAGCGTCCCCCTTTGACGTCGTACGGCAAGGCGCACCAGGTCGCCTGCTGGGAGGTCTGATGATCATCGAGAACCTGACCGTGCGGTTCGGCTCGTTCACCGCCGTCGACGACATCACCCTGGAGGTGCCGAGCGGGTCCATCGTCGGGCTCGTCGGCGAGTCGGGGTCGGGCAAGTCGTCGGTGGCCAGGGCGGTGAGCGGCCTGGTGCCGCACACCGGCACCATCACCGGCGCCAGCCGCGTCCAGATGGTCTTCCAGGACCCCTACGCCTCGCTCGACCCCCGGATGAGGGTCGGGGCGTCCATCGCCGAGGGCTGCGGCAAGGGCTCGGTCGAGCGGCTGCTGTCGCTGGTCTCCCTGCCGCCCGAGGTGGCCACGCGCTACCCGCGCGAGCTGTCAGGCGGCATGCGTCAGCGCGTGGCCATCGCCAGGGCGCTGGGCGCCGAGCCCGACCTGCTGGTCGCCGACGAGATCACCAGCGCCCTGGACGTGTCCGTCCAGGGCTCGGTGCTGAACCTCGTGCGCAGGCTCCGCGACGAGCTGGGCCTGTCGATGTTGTTCATCTCGCACAACCTGGCCGTGGTGCGCTACGTCTCCGACGTGGTCGCGGTGCTGCACCAGGGGCGCATCGTGGAGCTGGGGCCGACCGAGGAAGTGGTCGGCGCCCCCGCCCACGACTACACCCGGTCGCTGCTGGAGGCCGTGCCCCGGCTGGGCCGCTCCACCACGTAGAACGCCTTGTCGTGGAAGGCGGTCACCACGCCGCCTTCCACGAGCAGGCCGCCCAGGACCTCCCGGACGGCCAGCCGCCACGCCTTGGCGGCCCCGGGGTCCGTGACGCGCAGCGCCTCGATGTCCTCCGGCAGGGCCACGAGCAGGGTGGCGGCGTCGCTGTCGCGCGTCACCGGCCGTCCGTCCTCGTCGGCCAGCACGATCGCGGCGTCCGCCGGGAGGGGCCGCCGGGCGGGCTCGCCCCGTACGAGGGCCGCCACGTGCGGCGCCGACAACGACCATGAGGCCAGCACGCGGTCGGAGTCGCTGCCCTGGTTGATGGCGTCGGTCATGACGCCGTAGAAGCTCGGCAGGTACTCCTCGGGGCGGGCGCCCAGCTTGGCCAGGTTGAAGTGGGCGTTCCTGCGCACCAGCGGATCGTAGGTCCAGGTGATGCGGTCGATGCCGCGCTCCAGGGCCCAGCGGCGCTGGTGCAGCTTCAGCTCGAAGCCGATGCCGTGGCCGCCGGTCGCGCCGGTGATGTGGGAGTGCAGCGTGTTGCCGGCCCCGAAGAAGCCGACGGAGGCGCCCACCAGGCGGCCCGCGTCGTCGTAGGCGCCGGCCACGTAGTTGCCCGCGTGCGACATCGCCCGCATCAGCTCGACCGTGATCGGCCGGCCGTCCGGGTCGAAGTGCCAGATCCCGTCGAACAGTTCACTGACCTGCTCGAACTCCGCGATCCCATGGAGTTCCCTGATCGCGATCAACGTGCCGGCCCTCCGAATGCTCAAGTGTCACGGTGACGCTACGGCACCGTGCGGCGGGACCGAATCGTGCGGGACACCAAAGAGCACCCGGGGCTTCGTGGGATCAGACAGCGGCCGGACGCCTTTCAGTGGGCGGTCCAGCCTCCGTCGACCGGCAGCACGGCGCCGGTGAGGTAGGAGGCCGCCGGACCGGCCAGCAGGACCGCCGCGCCGACGAGCTCGCCCGGGTCGGCCCAGCGCCGCATGGGGACCTGGTGGTCGAGGAACTCCCGCACGTGCGGGTCGTCCTCGACGCCCTCGTTCAGCGGGGTGCGGAACGGGCCGGGGGCCAGGGCGTTGACGCAGATGCCGGTGCCCGCGAGCTCGACGGCCAGGCTGCGGGTGAGCTGGACGACCGCGCCCTTGCTGGCCGCGTAGCCCGCCCGGCCCGCGGCGCCGACGAGCCCGAGAGCGCTGGCCAGGGTGACGATGCGGCCGTACCCGGCTTCGCGCATCACCGGCACGGCGGCCTGGCAGGCGAGGAAGGTGCCGACGACGTTGACGTCGAGGCAGCGGCGCAGCGTGGCGGCGTCGAGGGCGTCCAGTTCGCCGCGGGCCTGGATGCCGGCGCTGGTGACGAGCACGTCCAGGCGGCCGTGCGCGGCGACGACGTCCCGCACGAGAGCCTGGACCTGCTCCTCGTCGGTGACGTCGCAGGCCATGCCCGAGGCGGCGACGCCGGTCGCGGCGGTGATCTCGGCCGCCGCCTCCCGGCACGCCGACAACCGCCGGCCGGCCGGCACCACCGTGCAGCCGGCCGAGGCCAGACCCTGCGCGATGGCCCGGCCGAGCCCCGCCGAGCCGCCCGTGACGATGGCCACCTGCCCGGCCAGGGGCGCCTCCGTACCGGCGGACCCCGCGCTCACGGTCCGGCCGTGGGCGGCCGTGTCTTCCTGGGACGTCATGTGGCTCCTCCTCGCCAACAGGTTCCGTTTGCGGAACATTAGCGGCCGTCGGGCTGGCTGCGGAAACGGCCCTCGCGGCTGCAGAGGCAGTTGAAGCAGGCCGGGGCGGGTTCCAGCCGTCGTCGTGTACAGGTCGCCGCGCCGGAGCGGACCGCGCTCGCCGGGGGACGGCGACGTCGGGCGGGGTGACCTCCAGACAGGTCTCCAGGAGGGTGTCCTCGTGTCACCGACAGCCCGGTCGTCTAGGCCATGGTCACGCCAGCCTGCCCACGGCCGCCATCACGGCCGCGCTCCCGTCCTCCGCCCCGATCCGCTCCGACAGTTCCGCGGCCCGCCGCCGGTACGAAGGCTCGCTCACGGCGGCGCGCAGGGCGTCGGCGAGCCGTTCGGGAGACAGCCTGCGGAAGGGGACGGCGGCCGGGCCCACCCCGAGCGCGGCGAGCCGGGACGCCCACAACGGCTGGTCGTTCAGCGCGGGCAGGCCGACGGCGGGCACGCCCGCGCGCAGCCCGGCGCCCGTGGTCCCGCTGCCGCAGTGGTGGGCGACGGCGGCCATGCGCGGGAACAGCCAGTCGTGCGGCACGTCCCCGACGCCGAGCGCGTCGTCGTCCAGCGCCCCGGGCACGCCCGTCTGCAGCACGCCGCGCAGCCCGGCCCGCCGCAGGGCGCGAAGGGCCAGGTCGGTGTAGTGCTCGGCGCGCGGGCCCGCCTGGCTGCCGAGGCCGACGAACACCGGAGCAGGGCCCGCGGCCAGGAAGTCGCTCAGCCGGGCGTCGGGCCGCCATCCGGCCGGACGCGCCGGCCACCAGTAGCCCGTCACCTCCAGCCCGTCCCGCCAGTCGGCGGGCCGGGGCAGCACCGCCGGGCTGAACCCGTGAAGGACCGGCCACCGGGCGGCCTCCCGCCGCCGGTACGCCTCCCGCGAGCTGATCGGCGGCAGCCCGAGCCGGGCCCGTAACGCCTTGGCCGACCCGGCGTGCGCGGGCGAGGGCACGGCGAAGAGCAGCCGGGCCGCCGTCCGGTTGCCCCACCGGCCGAGCGAGCGGCGCAGGACGCTCATGACCGGCGGGAAGTCCCCCGTCGGCGCCACCGGCTGCAGGTGCACGCCCATGCTCGGCAGGCCCATCGCCTCGGCCACGTGCTCTCCGGCGGAGGCGGCCACGTTGAGCAGCAGGACGTCGGCCCCCGCCGCCGCGGCCCGCACGATGCCGTCGGAGACCTGCCCGGCGTACTCGGCGAACATGGCGAGCTTCGCGGAGGGGGAGACCCGCGCGCCGCCCTTGCCCGCGGGCAGCAGGGGCAGCGGGTCGCCCGGGATGTCGCGGTGTTCCAGGCCCGCGCCGGTCACCAGGGCGGCGTGCGGCCGGTGGCAGGCGATCGCGACCTCGTGCCCGGCGTCCCGCAGCCGCACGCCCAGCCCCGTGTACGGGGCCACGTCCCCCCGCGTGCCCACGCCGACGATCAGTACGCGCATGAGCTCTCCCCGCCCGCCGTTTATCATGCACTCGCATGGTAAACGGCGGGCCCGCGCTTCACAATGCGACCGCATGACAAAAACCTGGGAACCGATGCCGAAGATCGTCGACCACGAGACCCGCCGGCGGCACATCGCCGACGCCGTGCACCGCGTCATCGACGCCAAGGGCATGCACAGTGTCAGCCTGCGCGAGGTCGCGGCCGAGGCCGGCATGTCCATGGGCGCGGTGCAGCACTACTTCGCCGGCAAGGACGAGATGCTCACGCTGGCCCTGCAGCACCTCAACACCCGGATCAGCGCCCGGGTCGCCGCCGCCGCGCATGACGGCACCCCGTTCGGCCTGCTGCGCGTGGCGCTCCTGGCACTCCTGCCCCTCGACGACGAGCGCCGCTTCGAGGCGCGCGTCGGGCTGGCCTTCCTCGCCCGTTCCGTGGTGAGCGAGCCGCTGGCCGAGTTGCTGCGCGCGGGCCTGCCGATCGTCCTCGACTTCTACGCCGGTCAGCTCAGGGCGGCCCAGGCGGCCGGGCAGGTGGCCGCCGACGTCGACGCGGCCAAGGAGGCCGACATGCTGTTCGCCCTCGCCCAAGGGCTGGTGAACCCCGTCCTCATCGGCCACTACAGCGCCGAGGACGCCGAGGCGATCGTCGACCACCAGCTCGGACGGCTGTTCGGCCGGGGTTAGCCGTACCGGCCGCGAAAACGTCCGGAAATCGACGGACGGAATGTCTCCATCGCCCGGTTCAGCGGGTGCGGCGATAATGCCAATTCAGACTATGTCCGCCGTTCGCGGCTTGACAGCCGGCGCCGGGCGGCGAGCCCCGGCCCCCGGCTGATCTCCCACGACGTCCTGCGGCGTCATACCGCCGCCATGGCCCGGCAAAGATCTTCATCGCTACCTGAACGGCGAACCGGGACAAATAGCGGAGCTTCGCGACACCCGAAAATTCGCAATCTTTGTGGGACGCCATCCCGTCCGCACGGCCGTACCCGTGAACCCTCCAAGTAAGTTGGTCGCTGCCCGCGAATCGGGGCGATTATCAGAATGGAGGCCAAAGATGAGCGAATTTTCGCGATAAGCAAGACAGGCATATCCACCCCCTGTTCGTGGATATCACGCTCTGAATTGATCGCCGTTGTTTTCCGCAGTGGAGCAGATATGGTCACACCCCTTCGGGAAGAGGAACCCTTCCCGCACTCCCCGTCAAAGGGCATGCCGCTGTCGCAGCGAGGCGCTCCCCGCCACGCCCCCGGCCGGCGGCGTCCGGTGACCTGCTGGACCATCTGCTCCCTCGCCGACGCGAGCGTGGACGCCGCCGCGCTGGCCGCGCCCGTGCTCGACGCCGGGTACGGCGCGCTGCTCGCCGGCCTGGCGGCGGGGCTGCTCGTGCTGCTGAACCTGGCGGGCGGCACGTACCGGATCCGGCTGTCGCCGTCCGTGATGGACGGATGGATGTGGCGCGGCGGATGCGCCGCCGCCATCGCCGGGGCGCTGACCGTCGCCGCCCTCGACCACCAGACGACGCTGGCCGTCTGGACGGGCGAGTCGGCCCGGATCGTCGCCGTCTACCTCGGGCTGACGCTGGTGGGGCGGGGGCTGGTCTGCGCGGTGCTGCGCCAGGCCCGCCGCCGCGGCGCCCGCGTGCCCACGCTGGTCGCCGGGTCCGGCGCGCACGCCAGGAACCTCGCGCTGACCCTGCTGCGGCACACCGAGTACGGCCTGCTGCCCGTCGGCGGCGCCTGCGACGTGCTGGGCCAGGCCCCGTACGCGCCCATCGTGGACGATCCGGAGACCCTGCTCACCATGGCCCGCCGGCACCGGGCCCGCGTGGTCGTCCTGGCCCCGCCGCCGGGCGGCGAGGAGCAGACCCACCGGCTCGCGCAACAGGCCCGGCAGGCGGGGTACCCGGTGTACCTGGCGCCGCAACCCGGCGGCGTGCTGGTCGACTTCGTCCCCGCCGGCGAGCACGTCCGGGGGTTCCCGATGTTGCGCATGCGGCCGTTGCCGCAGCGGCGCGCGTCCTGGCCGCTCAAGCGCGCCCTGGACGTCGTGCTGGCGGCGGCCGGGCTGGTCGTCAGCGCGCCGGTGCTGGCCGCCTGCATGCTGCTGCTGCGCGGGCAGGGAGGGCCCGGCGTGCTGTTCCGCCAGGTCCGGGTAGGGATGGCCGGGACGCCCATCGAGATCATCAAGCTCCGCACGTTCGCCCCGCTGCGCGCCGGCGAGTCCGACACCCGCTGGAGCATCGACGACGACCCCCGCCTGACCCGCGCGGCGCGGCTGCTGCGCTCCTGCTCCCTGGACGAGCTGCCGCAGCTGTGGAACGTGCTGCGCGGCGACATGAGCCTGGTCGGCCCCCGGCCCGAGCGGCCGCACTTCGTGGAGCTGTTCTCCCGCGGCGACCACCACTACGGGCGACGCCACCGGCTGCCCGTCGGCCTCACCGGCTGGGCCCAGACGCACGGCCTGCGCGGCGACACCTCGATCGAGGACCGGGCGCGGCTGGACAACCACTACATCGACACCTGGTCCCTGCGCCGCGACATCAAGATCATGATCCGGACGGTCGGTTGCCTGCTGTGGCCGGGACGATCGTGATCAGGGCGTTCCTGCCGTCCCTGTGCCGCCTGCCGGCCCGTCCCAGCCTGTGGGCCGCGCTGACCGTGATCGCGGTGTGCGTGCCCGACGGACCGCGCGCCGCCGACGTCGTCCAGCCGCGGGTCGCCGACCTGATGTCGCTGGCGCTGCTGGCGTCCGTCGCGGTGAGCCTGGCGCGCGGCGGCGCGCGGCCCGGCCGGTGGGCGCTGCTGGCCGCGCCCGCGGCGCTCGCGGCGACGGCGGCCGCGCTCGCGGCGCCCGACTTCCTGCTGACGCTGCCCGGCCTGGCCCGGTTCCTCCAGGTGTTCGTCCTGGTCCCGGTCGCCGTGACGGTGGCGGTGCGGCAGCGGTCCGACCTGCTGCTGGTGGGCGGGGCCGTCGCGGCCGTGTCGATCGTCCAGGCCGGGCTCGGCTGCTGGCAGGCGCTCACGGGCAGCGGCGCCTCCTACGCCGGCCTGCCGATCCGGGCGGTCGGCACGTTCGGCGCCGGCGAGGTCATGGCGCTGGCCGGCGTGGTCAGCTTCGGGCTGATCATCGCCCTGGCGGTCGCGCTCACCGGCGGCCCGGCCCGGCGCGCCGCCGCCCTGGTCGCGGCGACGGCGCTGTGCCCGCCGCTGGTCATGTCGCTCAGCCGCGGCACCTGGCTCGCGGTGGCCTGCGCCGTCGCGGTGATGCTCGTGCTGCGCGGCGCGCGGCTGGCCGCGCGGGCCGCCATCGCCGCCGTGGCCGCCGCCGGGCTCCTGACGCTCCTGGTCGGGCCCGCCGGCGGGGTCATCGCCGAGCGCGCCGCCTCCATCACCACCTCGGTGGACCAGCCCGACCGGTCGGTGGCCGACCGGTACCAGCTCTGGCAGGCGGCGGCCGGCATGTGGCGGGACCACCCGGTCACCGGCGTCGGCCCCAAGGGGTTCGCCGCCTGGCGGGACACCTACGCGCCGCTGGCCCTGTCCTCGGGCAGCGACGTCGAGGACCCGGCCGGCGGATACCGCCGCGAGCCGCTGCTGTCCCCGCACAACATGTACCTGCTGGTGCTCAGCGAGCAGGGGCTCCTCGGCCTGGCGGCGTTCGCGCTGCTCGTGGGCGGGGCCCTCGTGCGCACCCTGACCCGGCCCGGCCGATCCGGTCCGGCGGGGCTGGCCGCCGCGGGCTTCGTGACGTGGCTGGCGGTGGACTTCGCCTACGCCGACATCGGCGGCGCGACGAGCCTGGTCATGTCGGTCATGCTCGGCCTGGCGACAGGCTGGACGGGCGCCGCCGCGCTCCCGTCGCGGCGGCCCGCGTGCTGAGCCGGGGCGCGGCCGACCTGCGCGCCGCGGCCCTCACCACGATGCTCGTCGGCGCCGGCTCGGCGCTCGGCTACGTCCGCGACCTGCTGATGGCCGCGCTGTTCGGCGCCAACGCCGACACCGACGCCTTCCTGGTCGCCTGGACCGTGCCCGAGACCGCGGCGCCGCTGCTCATCGAAGGGGCGATGGCCCTGTGGCTGGTCCCGCTGTTCAGCACGGCGGCCGGGGCACGGCAGCGGGCGGCGCTGGTGGAGCGGACGTTGCCCGCCCTGACCGCCGCGCTGGCCGCCGTCGCCGTCTGCGCCGCGGCCGGCGCGCCCTGGCTGGTGGCGGCGCTGGCCCCCGGGCTGCCCCAGGGCGGGCTGGCCGTCCAGTGCTGGCGGATCTGCTGCGGCTGCATCGTGCCGTTCGCGCTGGCCGGGTACGCCAGCGCGGCCCTGCGTGCCCACCACGTCTTCGGCCCGCCCGCCGCCACCGGCCTGGCCTACAACCTGGCGCTCGTCGGCTCCCTGGCGCTCTGGCACGACGCGCTCGGCGTACGGGCCGCCGCGTGGGGCGTCGCCGCCGGCGCCGTCCTCATGGTGGCCATGCAGGCGCCGGCGTACCTGCGGCGGGTCGGCCTGCCCCGGCGGCTGCCCCGGCGCCTGGTGCTGCCGGTCGCCGCGCTGCTGCCCATCATCGCCTTCACGCTGCTGCGGCAGGGCCAGGTGCTGGTCGAGCGGGTGCTCGCCGCCGACCTGCCCGCGGGCGCGATCTCCCATCTCAACTACGCCCAGAAGATCGCCCAGGTGCCGATGGTGGTCTCGCTGATGCTGGCCACCGTCACCTATCCGCACCTGGCCCGCAGCATCGCCGCGGGCGACACCCGCCGGGCCTGGCGACTGCTGGCCCGCGACCTGGCGACGGCGGCGGCCGTCACGGTCACCGCCGCCGCGCTGCTGGTCGCCTTCGCGCCCGCGATCGTGGGCGTGCTGCTGCGCCGCGGCGCCTTCGACGACGCCGCCGCCACCGCCACCGAGCACGTCCTGCGGCTCTACACGATCGGCCTGCTGGGCCACACCGTCGTGGGCGTGGTCTGCCGGGCCTACTTCTGCGCCGGAGGGTGGCGCGGGCTGTGGTACCCGGCCCTGGCGATGGCCGCCGGGCTGGCCCTCACCGCGGTGCTGGCCGCGGCGCTCGTCCCCGGCATGGCGCAGGGCGGCATCGCGCTGGCCAACGCCGCCGGGATCACCGTGACCGCCGCGCTCATGCTGGCCGGTCTCCAACGCCTCGGCCTGTCGCCGCTCCGGAGGGCCGCCACGACCGTCAGGGAAGGAGAGCGCGTATGAGCACGCGCATCGGCGCGCTGCCGCTCATCTGGATGTACCACTCCGTCGCCGAGCGCGGCGAGGACCCCTTCGACATCGTCGTCACCCCCGAGCGCTTCGCCGCGCACATACGCTGGCTCGCCCGGCGCGGGCTGCGCGGCGTGTCGGTGCGCGAACTGCTGAACCATCCCGGCGACCGGCGCGGGCTCGTCGGGCTCACCTTCGACGACGGCTACGCCGACTTCGCCACCGACGTCGTCCCGGTGCTGTCGGGATACGGCTTCACCGCGACCGTGTACGTCGTCGCCGGCCGGATCGGCGGCCACAACGCCTGGGACCGCGGCGTCAGCCCCCGCCCCCTGATGGACGCCGGCACGCTGCGCCGGGTGGCCGCCGCCGGCATGGAGATCGGTTCCCACACCCGCAGCCACCTCCACCTGCCGGCCGCCGGCCCCGGCGAGCTGGCCGACGAGCTCACCACGAGCAAGCTCATGCTCCAGGACGTGCTCGGCGCCCCCGTCACCGGCTTCGCCTACCCCTACGGCGAGCTGACCGCCCGCGAGATCGCCGCCGTCCGGCAGGCCGGCTACGAGCACGCCTGCGCCGTCCGCCCCGGCCGGCTCGCCGGGCCGCACGCCCTGCCCCGCCGCTACGTCGGCGACCGCGACACCGCCGCCCGGCTGCTGGCCAAGACCGCCTGCCACCGGCTGCGCTGGGGGCGGCCCCGATGAAGGTCCTGCACGTCATCACCGGGCTGGCCGCCGGCGGGGCCGAGCAGCAGCTGCGCACGCTCCTGCCGCACATGGACTGCGCCAGCGAGGTCGCCGTCCTGACCCGGCCCGGCGCCCTGGCCGACGCCATCAGCGCCGCCGGCACGCCCGTGCGCGCCGTCGGCATGGGCGGCAACAGGGACCTGCGGGCGCTGCCCCGGCTCACCGGCCTCATGCGCGCCGGCCGCTACCAGGTCGTGCACGCCCACCTGTACCGCGCCTGCGTCTACGCGCCGCTCGCCGCCCGGCTGGCCGCCGTGCCGGTCGTCGTCAGCACCGAGCACTCGGCGGGAGCCCGGCACATCGAGGGACGGCCGGTCACGGCGCCCGTCCGCACGCTGTACCGGGCGAGCGCCCGGCTGACGGACGCCGTCGTCGCCGTCTCGCCCACCGTGGCCGACCGGCTGCACGGCTGGGGCCTGCCGCCGGCGCGCGTCGTCACCATCCCCAACGGCGTGGACCTGGCCGCCTTCCGCCACGATCCGCGGGCCGCGAGCCGGGCCCGGCTGAGCCTGGGCATCCCGCCGGAGTCGTTCGTCGTCGGCGGGGTCGGCCGCCTGGTGGCGGGCAAGAACTTCCATCTGCTCGTCGAGGCGCTGCCGCGGCTGGACGGCGCGGTGCTGCTGCTCGTCGGCGCAGGCCCGGAACAATCCCGGCTGCGCTCGCTGGCCGAGCGGCTCGGCGTCGGGCGGCGCGTCGTCTTCGCCGGGGAGAGCATGCACGTGCCCGCCCTGCTGTCGGCCATGGACGTGCTGGCCGCCCCCTCGCAGGAGGAGACGTTCGGCCTGGCCGTCGTCGAGGCGCTCGCCGCCGGGCTGCCCGTGCTGTACGGCGCCTGCCCGGCGATCGACGACCTGCCCCCCGGGACGGTGCCCGGCGCCCGCCGGGTGCCGCCCGACCGGCTGGCCGCCGAGCTGGCCGCGCTCCTCGCCGGACCTCGCACCCGCCTGCCGCCGCCTCCGGCCCTTGACCGCTACGACGTGCGCCGGCAAGCCCGGCGCCTGCACGACCTCTACGACCGCCTGCTCACCAGGCGCCACCAGGAAAGGCTGTCATGACTCACCCGGTCCAGCGCGCCGCCGGCGCGCTCCGCACCTGGTCCCTGCTCGCGCTCCCGCTGATCGGCATGGGGGCGGGGCTGGCGTACTCGCTGACCCAGGAGCCCGTCTACACCGCCGACGCCTACGCGGTCGTCAGCTCGGTACGGCCCGGCGTGCCCACCCAGGAGGCCGACTTCGCGCAGGCCTACGCCAGGGTGACCGTCCACCCCGGCCTGCTCGCCGGGACCGGCGACGCCTACCTGGCCGACGGCGAGCTGCTGCGGACCACGCTGCAGGCGTCGGCCTCGCCGGACGCGCCGCTGATCCGGCTGGCCGCCCTGGCCGCCACCCCGGACGAGGCCGCCCGGCGGGCCAACAGCGCCACGGCCGCGCTCACCGCCTACGCCAACCGGCACAGCGCCGACACCGGCGTCCGGCTGTCCAGCTTCGCGCCCGCCGTGCCGCCCGCCACGCCCAGCTCGCCCCGCCCCCTGCTCGCCACCGCCGTCAGCACGGCCGCCGGCCTGCTGCTGGCCGCCCTGGTGTGGCTGGCGGCCCCCGCCGGGCGACGGCCGGACGACCGGCGGGTCCCGCCCGCGCGCCGGCCGGCCGAGACGGCGTCGGCATGACCACCGCGATCCGCCAAACCCCGGACCTGGCCACCGAGGTCGTGACCGGCGCGGAACGCCTGCGCGCCCTGGCGGGGGAGTGGGCCGGCCTGCACGACCGCTCCCCGGCGGCGACGCCGTTCCAGTCGCACGCCTGGCTGTCGTCCTGGTGGGAGACCTACGGCGACGACCCGGGCCTGAACGCGGTGCTGCTGCGCCGGCGCGGACGGCTGGTGGCCGCCGCCCCCGTCATGACCGTCCGCCGCGCGGGGCTGCGCGTCCTGCGGCCGCTCGGCGGCGACCAGTCCGACTACACGGACGTGCTGATCGAGGACGGCGACCCCGACCTGCCGGCGGCTCTCGGCCGGGCCCTGGCCGAGCTGCCCGGATGGGACGTGCTCGACCTGCCGGAGGTACGCCCCGGGGCCGACGCCGAGCGGCTGGCGGCGGCCTGGCCTGGACGCTCCTGGCGGCTGCCCGCCTCGACCTGCGTCGAACTGCCCGGCGTCCCCCTTCATGAACTGCTCGCCGGGCTGCCCGGCAGGCACGGCACCAAGCTGCGCCGCGAGCTCAGACGCGTGGACGAGGCCCCCATCCAGGTCCGCGACGTGCCGGCCGCCGAGGCCGAGAACGCCGTCGCGCGCCTGCTCGACCTGCACGCCCTCCAGTGGCAGGGCCGCGGCATCAACGTCGAGCACACCCGGCCGCGCTTCCACGCCCACCTGGCGCGGGCCGCCCGGCGGCTGGTGGCCGACCGGCAGGCGAAGCTGACCGAATACCACCTGGACGGCCGGGTCGTCGCGGTGGACCTGCTGGTCGTGGGCAAGGACTTCGTCGGCGGCTACCTCTACGGCACCCATCCCGACCTGCGGGGCCGGCTGGACGTCGTGACCCTGCTGCTGCGCACCGACCTCGGCCTCGCGCACCGGCTGGGCCGGCCGACGATGTCGCTGCTGCGCGGAGCCGAGTCCCACAAGACCAAGTGGGGCGGCCGGCCGGCGGTCAGCAACCGGCTCCTGCTGGCCAGGACGCCGGCCGCGACGCTCTACGCCCTCGCCGCCCGCGCCCGGGTGGGCGGCCGGACGCTCCGCGGCCGCTGGGCGGCGCTCGACCGGGCCCTGCGCAGGCCGCGATGACGACCTTCATCCCGCACGCCCCGCGCGTGCTGCACGTCACCCAGCCCACCGAGGGCGGCGTGGCGGCCTACGTCGAGAGCGCCTGCGCCGACCAGCGCCGGCGGGGCTGGACGGTCGCCGTCGCCGCGCCGCCGCGCGGGCCGCTCGGCGAGCGGCTGGCCGCCCTCGGGCTGCCGCGGCTGCCCTGGCCCGCCGTACGGGCGCCGCATCCGGCGGATCTGGCCGCCGCCGCCGTCCTCGGCCGCATCGTGCGCCGGTTCCGTCCCGACGTGGTGCATCTGCACTCCTCCAAGGCCGGGCTGGTCGGCCGGGCGGTGTTGCGTGGCCGCGTGCCGACGCTGTTCCAGCCGCACGGCTGGTCCTGGCTGGCCGGCGGGGGTGCGCTGGCCGCCGCGGCCGCCTCCTGGGAGCGTGCCGCCACCCGGTGGACGCATCTGGTGCTCTGCGTCGGCCAGGGGGAGCACCGGCAGGCCGGGGACGCGGGCGTGGGGGGCCCGCTGGCCGTCGTCCGCAACGGCGTGGACCTGGCCCGGTTCCGTCCCGCCACGCCGGACGAGCGCGTCGCCGCCCGCCGGGGCCTCGGCCTGCCTCCGCGCGGGCCGCTGGTCGTCTGCGTCGGCCGGGTCACCCGGCAGAAGGGCCAGGACCTGCTGGTGGAATCGTGGCCGCAGGTCGCGGCTCGGGTGCCGGACGCCCGCCTGGCACTCGTCGGCGACGGGGACGACGCCGCCCGCCTGCGCCGCGAGGCGCCGCCCGGCGTCCTCATGCCGGGGGCCAGCGCCGATCCGCGGTCCTGGTACGCCGCCGCCGACCTGGTCGTGCTGCCCTCCCGCTGGGAAGGGCTGCCGCTGACCGTGCTGGAGGCCATGGCCTGCGGGCGGTCCGTGGTGGCGGCCGCCGTCCCAGGCCTGACGGAGGTGGTCACCCCGGCCACCGGGGCGCTGGTCGAGCCGCAGGACCCGCGGGCGCTGGCCGCGGCGATCGTGGCCCGGCTGGCCGATCCGGCCGTGCGGCTGGCGGAGGAACGGGCGGCGCCGTCGCGGGCGGCCGAGTTCGACCTCGGCGTCACCCTCGACCGGCTGGCGGCGCACACGCTGCGCCTGGCCCGGCCGGGTCAGCCAGCGGCCGGTGCCGCCACGGGCGCGGAGGTGACGGCCGGGCGCGGCTGAGCCGGCGGCGAAGCGCTCCCGCCCGGCTCGGGCCCGCTCCCGCCCGGCTCAGGGGAGGGCGCGGGCGGGGACGTCGGGGCGGGGGACGTGGCGGGCGGGGAGGTCGGCGGCGCCGACGGGCCGCGCCGGAAGCCGGGGTCGTGCATGAGCTGCCGGAAGACCCGCGACGACCGCGGGTTGGCCGGGCACTGCCAGACGCCGTGCGGGCAGTAGTCCACGATCGAGTGGTAGGCCACGTCGTGCCGGGCGATCCAGTCGAGCATGTCGCGCACGAACTCCGGCCGGTCCCCGTACCGGAACAGGCCCCACTCGGGGAAGGAGATCGGCTTGCGGTGCGCGGCGGCGAAGTCGGCCTGCGCCTCCAGCCCGTACGGCTGGTCGACGTAGTCGGCGAACCGGTTGCCGGGGCCCTGGTCGTAGCTGTCCATGCCGATGATGTCGACCACGTCGTCACCGGGGTAGCACTCGGTCCAGCCGATGGCGTCCGGGCCCCGGTTGGGGCTGAAGTCGAAGCGGAACCGCTGCCCGGGCACCGCCCGCATCACGGTGACGATCCGCCGCCAGTACGCCTGCCACGCCTCCGGGTCGGCCGAGCAGCGGCTGGAGTAGGTCAGGCCGTTCATCTCCCAGCCCGGGACGATCACCGTGTCCGGCGCGCGCCCGGCCACCAGCGTCCGGGCCAGCCGGTCGAAGTACGGGTCGAACGCGCCGTCCGCGCCGGCGTTCAGCAGCACCGCGACCGCCTCGTCCGGCAGGCCGCCCTCGTTCGGCATGACCATCGGCACGTTGAGCACGAGCATGCGCCCCGGCTTGGCCGCCCGCCACCGCATCCACGGCTGCAGCACGAAGTCCGGCCCGCCCAGGGCGTTCCACGCCTCGCCCGGCACGTACGTCCGGCCCACCCGGACCTCCGCGCCCAGCCACGACTCGAACGCGCCCAGCAGGTGCGGCCCGCGCCAGTCGGAGGCGAGGAACACCCCGAACGGCACGGACGACAGGTCGGCGCGGGCCCCGGCGGACGGCTGCTGCTTGGCGCGCTTCGCGCTCAGCGCCGGCGGGATCACCGCGGCGACCACGGCCAGCAGCGCGCAGACCCATGCCATCCTCACGGTCATCGCCCGCCCCCTCCCTTACAGGGTGTATCAGCTCACGTACCCGGAGAGAGAACGATCGTGATCAAGCCACTGCAAAGTGATCGCCGCGGACGCCGGGGCCGCACGCCGCCGGGGGGCCGTAAAGCATTGGAGGGCGGCGGCCGGCGGCCGGTAGGGTGCCGATCATGGCCTGCCGCGTCTCCGAACCGATCGTCCCCGGCCGGGACGCCTCCTGGTTCTGCCTGCTGCGCGCCCGCCTGAGCTGACAGCCGCCCCCCTGACCCCCTTCGTGAGGACTTCGCGCGCATGACGCCGCCTGCTCTCTAGACCTGACACCTTCCCGCGCATCGGTCGCCGACGGACGCCGTCGGCTCTGTTCTCCGTGCTCTTCGTCAGGTCTTCAGAGAGATCATGTCTTCACATCCTCATATCGTGCTGCCCTGGGTGGTGCGGCGCACCCGCCTGCCCCTGCTCGTCCTGCGGTGCGTGGCCTGCCCGTCCGGACGGGCCACCGTCGGTGACGGCCGGTTCCGCGTCAACGCCAACGGCAAGCTGCTCGACGTCTGGCTCCTGGTCAACTGCGTGGCCTGCGACCGGACCGGCAAGCTCACCGTCCACCACCGGGTTCCGGTCCGCTCGCTGGACGCGGGCCTGCTGGCCGGGTACTCGGGCGACTCGCCGTCCCTCGTGGCGCGGGCCCTGCTCGACCCGGCGACCGCCCGCCGGAACCGGTACGCCCTCGACTGGGACGGGTGCTGGGAGCTCGACGCGCCGCCCGTCCCCGAGAGTCCGTGGCCCGTCCGGATCAGGGTCGCCTTCGACGACCCCGTCCCGCTGCGTCCCGAACGGCTGATCGGCCTCGGGCTGGGCGTCGGCCGGGCCGAGGTCGCCCGCCGCATCAAGATCGACATCCCACCGAATCGGAGGACGAGACAGGACTTCTCCTTTCTGCTGATGTAGGCCGGGACTGCCGGCCCGGCGATGTAGGCCGGGACTGCCGGCCCGGCGATGTAGGCCGGGGCTGCCGGCCCGGCGGGCGGTCGTCCGCCCGCCGGGAGCGCGACAGCAGGCGCCCGGCGAGGGCCGCGGCGAGGCCGGCCAGCCCGGCGGCCGCGAAGCCACCTCCTGGCAGCGCGGCGTCGATCGCCAGCCCGGCGATCGGCGCTCCGAGCGCGAACCCCGCGCTCGCCGCCGACGCCTGCAGGCCCGTGGCCTCGCCCCTCACGCCAGGAGGCGCCAGCCGGCTCACCGCGTCGGCCACCGTGGACAGTGTCGGCGCGGTGAGCAGTCCCGCGCCGACGACGGCCAGGCACAACCAGCGCCAGTCGTGGGCCACCCCGGCGGGGACCGTCAGCAGCCCGAGCAGCCCGAGCAGCAGCCACGTCGGCATCGCCCGCCGCAGCGTGCCGTGGACCAGGCCGCCGGCGACGGACGTCACGCCGAACACGGCCACGACCACGGCGGCCCAGGACACCTGGCCCGCCTCCTTGAGCGTGGCCACGATCGCCAGGTCGATGCCGCTGAGCAGCGCCGTGGCGCCGAACCCCATCACCAGCATGGCGACCATGCGGCGGTCCAGCCATTCGCGGCGCGGCGGACGTACGGGCGAGCCGGTCTCCACCTCGCCCGCGGCCCGCAGCGGCGGATCGAGCAGGGCGACGCCGATCCCGCCGGCCGCGATCACCGCCCCGAGCCCCCACGCCACGGCCTGGGGGGACAGCTCCGCCGCGCAGAGGATCACCACCGCCGGCCCCACCATGTACGCCAGCTCGCCCTGCACCGACTCCAGCGCGAACGCGGCCCGCCGCTGCCCCGGCGTCGTCATCGCGGCGATGGCCTGCCGCGTCACCGCCTGGACCGGCACCATCAGCAGCCCCGCCGCGAAGGAGGCGACCACCAGCACCGCGTACGGCAGGACGGGCATGCTCGCCCAGAACACCGCCTGCGCCGCGACGGTGATCGTGAGCACGGCGCGCAGCCCCCGCCGGTCCGTCATGCGGCCCAGCAGCGGCCCACCCAGCGCAACCCCGGCGGTCAGGGCGGCCGCGACGCCGCCCGCCGCCACGTAGCCCAGGTCCAGGCCCAGCACGACGTACATGGTCAGCGCGGTCACGTCGGCGGTGATCGCGGCACGGGCCGGCAGCGAGACGCCCAGCAGCGCCGCCATCCCCCGCACGGCGAGAACCTGTCGGTATCCGGTCACACCGGCGACGCTAGGTCGTCCCGGAAGGCCATAGGAAGACGTTGTTTCGTTGGACCCGGCATAATGGATGCTTATGGCCAGGGACCTGGAGACGGCGTTGCTGCGGTCGTTCGTCACGGCTGTGCGCGCGGGCAGCATCAGCCGCGCCGCGACCGCGCTCGGGCACACCCAGCCCGCGCTCAGCCAGCAGTTGCGCAAGCTGGAGAGCGCGGTCGGCCGCCCGCTGCTCCACCGGTCGCCGTCCGGGGTGTCGCTGACGCGGGCGGGGGAGGAGCTGCTGCCCTACGCCGAGCGCATCCTGTCGCTGTCCGCCCAGGCGCTCACCGCGGCCGGGCGCGCGCTCACCGGCCGCTGCGGCGTCGGGCTGCTGGAGGACCTGGCCGCGGCGCAGCTCCCGCAGGCCCTCGCCGACCTGGCCCGGCTGCACCCCGGCGCGACGCTGGAAGTTCTGAGCCTCTCCGGCGTCACGATCCGGGAGGCCTACCACGCGGGCCGCGTGCAGCTCGTCCTCGACGAGGCGGCCGACCTTCCCGCGGCGCCGCGCTGGACCGTGCGGCGTCCGCTGGTGTGGGCGGTAGGCCACGGCGTCGATCAGGCCGCCGATCCGCTGCCGGTGGTGCTGTTCACCGGGACGTGCGCGTGGCGCACGTCGGTGGTGGAGACGCTCGACCGCACCGGCCGGCGGTGGCGGCCGGTGTTCGAGAGCAACAGCCTGGCCGGCGTGCTGGCGGCGCTGCGGGCCGGGCTCGGGGTCGCCGCGCTCATGCCCGGCAACCTCGAACCGGACATGGCCCGCCACGACCCGGACGCCCTGCCCGCCCTGCCCGACGTCGAGCTCGGCC
Source organism: Nonomuraea sp. NPDC049646 (assembly GCF_044465525.1). Lineage (NCBI taxonomy): Bacteria > Bacillati > Actinomycetota > Actinomycetes > Streptosporangiales > Streptosporangiaceae > Nonomuraea > Nonomuraea sp. NPDC049646. The sequence goes on from NZ_JBITLU010000002.1 coordinate 168,538, forward strand.
TGGCCCGGCACCCGCAGACCGAGGGCGACGCGCTGATCGACGCCGTGGAGACCGCGCTGCGCCGCATGGTCTGAGCGCCGGGCGTGGAGACCGCGCGGCGGCGCGTGGCCTGAGCGCCGGGCGTGGAGACCGCGCGGCGGCGCGTGATCTCGGCGGCGCCGGGCTCAGAGCACGAGGGCGATCTTGCCGTTCAGCCGGCCGCGCCGGAAGTGCTCGTGGGCCGCCCGTACGTCCCGCAGGCCGTACTGGGCCTCGACCCGGGCCCTGACCTGGCCCGCGTCGACGGCCTTGGCCAGCTCGGCGAGGCCGGGGCCGTCCTCGCGCACCTGGTTGACGGTGGTGCGGACCGATCGATGAGCCAGGTCGGGCACCGGCCCGGCCTGGGTGGCGACGGAGGCGTAGCGGCCTCCGTCGGCCACGGCCTCGACGGCGAAGGCCCCGAAGGTGTCGAAGACGGCGTCGTAGGCCCCCGCCGGAAGGTCGGCCGGGTCGGTCGTGACCCGTTCGGCCCCCAGCTCCGTGGCCGCCTCGACCTGCGCCGGCCTGGAGACCAGCGCGTCCACCCGGGCGCCGCGCGCCCGCGCGAGCTGGACGGCCAGCCCGCCCACCGCGCCGGCCGCGCCCGCCACCAGCAGCCGCTCGCCCGCCCGGACGTTCAGCCAGTCGAGCGTCTGCAGGGCGGTGAGCCCCGGCAACGGCAGCGTCGCCGCCTCGACCAGGCTGACCGCCGACGGCGCGACGGCCAGCGAACCGGCCGGCATGGCCACGAGGTCGGCCCACGTCCCCCGGCCCGTGCCGAGCTGGTGGGACATGCCGAAGACCCGCTCGCCCACGGGCAGCGCATCGTCCCGGCTGTCCACGACGATGCCCGCAAGCTCCCATCCCAGGGTCGCCGGCAGGGGTGGGCTGCCCGCTCCGATGGCCCCTTCGCGGGTCTTGTCGTCAACCGGGTTCAGGGCGGAGGCGACGACCCTGACCAGCACCTCGCCGTCCAGGGCCCGGGGCGGCGGCGCCTCGGCGACCGTCAGGACGTCCGGGCCGCCGAAGCGGGTGATCCGCACAGCACGCATGTTCAACTCCTCGATATCTGTGGAAAAGCAAAAGGTCACCGGTCGAGCAGCCCCAGGGCCGGGAGCGCTGCGGCCAGCCGCGGATCGGCCTCGGCGGCCTCCTCCAGGGCGGTCCTCAGCGTCGCCTCGTAGGTGACGTTCGCCTCGGCGTAGCGGGCCCGGCCCGCGTCGGTGATGACGGTGTAGACCCCGCGCTTGTCGTCCGGGCACAGGTCCCGGTACGTGAGGTCCGCCGTGTTCAGCCGGGTCACCAGCCGGGTCACGGAGCTCTGGTTGAGCCCGATCTTGTCGGCCAGCTCCTGCATGCGCAGCTCCCCGGCGTCCGAGGTGGCGAGATGGCCGAGCGCCCGGTACTCCGACAGGCCGATGCCGTGCCGCCGCTGGAGAGCGGTGGCCAGGGCGTTCTCCACGCGGGCGTGCAGCAGCAGGACGTCGTTCCAGGAGCTGGACACCGCCGAGGGCGCGGGGGCCGGGTGCGGAGTGGATGCCGTCGGAGCCATGGAAGCCTCCTCCTTCTCTGAGGACCCGGTTTCTCGGACGCGGGATTGACAAAAGCATACATGCACATGCAAGCTTCTCTCTGTCGCACCAACCGCTTGCACGTACATGCAAATAAAGAAGGGTCCTGAGATGGCCTGGATCTACCTGCTCATCGCCGCCGTCTTCGAAGTCGTCTTCGCCCTGGCCACCAACGCCACCGAAGGCTTCACCCAGCTGTGGCCGTCCCTGCTGACCGCCGCCGCCGCGGCCGGCGGGATCTTCTTCCTGAGCCTGGCGCTGAAGACCCTGGACGTCGGCGTCGGCTACACCGTCTGGACGGGCATCGGCTCGGTCGGCACCGTGCTGCTCGGGTCGGTGATCTTCGGGGAGGAGCTGACCGTCTGGAAGGGGCTGGCCTTCGTGCTGATCATCGGCGGTGTGCTGGGGCTCAAGCTCGCCGACCGCCTGTCCGCCGCCAAGCCCGCAGCCACTGAGCCCGCCACCACCAAGCCCGCCGCAGTCTGACCATCCGCCCACCACTGCCCAAGGAACGTCATCATGGCCTGGATCTACCTCTCCATCGCGATCGTCTTCGAGATCGGCTTCGCGCTCGGCACCAACGCCACCCAGGGCTTCACCCGGCTGTGGCCCTCCGTCTTCACCCTGCTGTCGGCCGCCGGCGGCATCTTCACCCTGAGCCTGGCGCTGAAGACCCTGGACGTCGGCGTCGGCTACACCATCTGGACCGGCATCGGCTCGATCGGCACGGTCGTCCTCGGCGCGCTGATCTACAAGGAGAAGATCACCCCGGCCAAGCTCGCCTCGTTCGCCGCGATCATCGGCGGCGTGGTGCTCCTCAAGATCGCCGCAGGCGTCTGACCGGCGGCGCGGGCGGCCCGGGTGCCGCCGGCGGGACGGGCGGCCCCTGGCCGCGCAGCCGGTCCATCTGCCGCCACTCGGGCCGCAGTCCCGTCAGGCTCGTGGTGAGGGCGTAGACCGCGCCGCCGGCGAGCAGCACCGGCGTCAGCCCCGCGACCGCCACCAGCGCCCCGGCCGCCAGCCCGCCGAGCGGGATGCCGGCCCAGGCGAGGGAGTCCTTCAGCGCGTTGACCCGGCCCAGCAGGCTCCGGGGCACCCGCTCGTAGGAGATCGCCCCGAGGATCGGGTTGAGGAACCCGCCGGCGAACCCGCCCGCCGCGAACACCGCCACGATCGCCCACAACGGCGGATCCGCCGCCAGGACGAGGAACCGGGTCGGCCCGGCGAGCAGGAACGCCACGAAGAAGACGGGCCTGCGCCGCATCCGGTGCGCCACGGCGGCCGCGACCAGGCTGCCGCCGACCGCCGTCAACCCCATGACGCTGCTGTTCAGGCCGACCACGGCGGCGCCGTGACCGGACTCCCTGGCCCACACGAACACCAGCACCTGGCCGAAGGCCGCGTCGAGCAGGTTCGTGACGCCGACCATGACGACCACGGACAGCAGCAGCGGCTCGCCGCGCAGGAACGCGAAGCCCTGGCCGAACCGCCGCCAGTACCCCTCCTTCGCCTCCTGTCCCTCCTCCGCCGGGGCGCGGCGCCCCATGCCGCGCGGCAGCGCCCATGTCACGATCACCGAGCCGAGCGCGAAGCAGGTGACGCTGATGCCGAGGCTGGCCAATGGCCCGAGCAGCGCCACCACCGCCCCGCCCGCCGCGGGCCCCACCGTCTGGGCCAGCCGCTCGGTCACGCCCATCAGCCCGGTGGCGCGCTCCAGCGGCACCCGTCCGCGCTCGGCCGCCTCGGGAATCATGATCTCCTTGGCCAGGTCGCCCGGACCGCGGGCCGCGCCGACCACCGCGACGAGGGCGATCAGCGCGCCCAGCGGCAGCAGGTCCAGGGCGTGCAGGAGGACGACCGTCCCGGCCGCCGCGGCGCTCACCACGTCCCCGATCCAGGAGATCCGGCGCGGCCCGGCCCGGTCGGCCAGCGGCCCGGCCAGCGCCTTGACCAGCACGTACGGGGCCATCTCGGCGAACGCCACCATCCCGGTCCGCGCCGGGCTCCCGGTCGTCGTCAGGACGAACCAGGGCAACGCGATGGCCGACACCCGCGTCGCGGTCAGCGACACCGTCATGGCCGCGAGCAGCCCGGCCATCGGTCGTAACGACTCGCGCGACGTCATGACGTGATCTCGGGCTCTTCGGGCGTTTCGGGTGGCTCGGGCAGGAGCTGGGTGATCAGCGAGACCCGTGCGGCCCCTTCGGGCGCGGGCCGGCCGGGCAGGTCGTGGCGGTAGCGGTCGACGACCTCCGCCAGCTCCTGGCGCAGCCGAAGCCCCTCCTCCGGGGTGATCCGCAGTGTGACGGAGCTGAGGTCGAGCACCCGCCGCCACTCCGCGGGCATGGTCGGCAGCTCGTTCAGCGTCCGCTGGGTGCGCAGGCCGTACAGGGCGGCGATGGACTGCATGTAGGCCAGCACCGCCTCGGGCTCCCGCTCCGACAGCTCGTCGTCGGTGAGCCGGGTGACGTGGTGGACCGAGCGCCACCAGCGTTCGCGGGCGTTGCCGCGCTCGGTGTCCTCCGCGACGAATCCGGCGTCGCCGAGCCTGCGCAGGTGGTAGCTGGCGGTGCCCGAGTTCACCCCCAGGCGTTCGGCCAGGCGGGTGGCGGTGGACGGGCCGTGCTTGCGCAGCAGGTCGACGAGTTGCACCCGTACCGGGTGGGCCAGCGCCCGCAGGCCCTTGGCGTCGAGGACGACCACGCTCTCGGAGGGTTCGGTCATACCTCGCAGCCTAGATTGCAAACAGTTCTTCGCAAAGACTTCTTCGCGAAGAACTGTTTGCAATCAGGAATCACGGGAGGGTGCCCACTCCGATCCGGCAGGCGGGTCGGCGATCCGGCGCCTGATCGCCCGGGACGCCTCCCGCCCGTCCGCGATCAGACTTGCCACTCCGCGCACGACACCACGTCGAACCCCCGGCTGGGGAAGACGGCGTCCACGAAGAAGTCGTGCAGCGCCGGGTCGCCGTCGCCGCAGCCGTCGCCGAGCACCGTCACCTGGTAGCCGCGGTCGGCCGCGTCGTAGCAGGTCGCGGCCACCATCGCGCTGGTGGCGACCCCCGCGACCGCCACGGTGGTGACGCCCCGCGCGCGGAGCACGAGGTCGAGATCGGTGCCGGCGAACGCGCTGGCGCGGCGCTTCAGCACGACGACGTCCTCGTCGGCGACCGGCAGGGCGAGCTCGGTTCCGGCTGAGCCCTCGTGGAAGGCGTCGCCGGCCTCGAAGAACGACTTCATCAGCGCGCTGCCGGGCGGCACGTCGGCCCCGTTGGGCCGGAAGGCGAAGTGCACGAACACCACCAGGACGCCGGCCGCCCGCGCCCGGGGCAGCAGTTCGGTGAGCGGCGGCACGACCTTCTGGGCGAACGGGTAACCGCCCGTGATGCCCCGCTGGAGGTCGCCGATGATGAGTGCAGTGGTCACGACATGCTCCGTCCAGTGTTTCCGGCGGGCACGACGGCCCGCGCCCCCTCCGGCCAAACTGGGATCACAGTAGGCAAGAGTTGAGATATCAGCAACCCGAGCGCGCGCGGCGACCGTCGTCCCGGCGCGGTGGCCTCCGCATGCCGTTGTTCCTCCTGGCCCACGTGGCTCACGTCTCCATCGCCTTGCCCGACACCGTGGGCGGCATCCTCGCTCGGCGTGGCGGGGATGCCGCTCGTCGCCGTTCCCGGGCCCGGCGAGCCGGCCTCGGCGCGCGGGGGTCAGTTGCCCCAGACCTGGACGGGGCGCAGGTAGGCGGTGTCGTACACCTGGTCGGCGCCGCCGGGCCCGCCGCTGGTGTTCGGCCCGTACGGGTCGTTGACGACCCACCTGCCGTCATCGGTGTAGCCCTTGATGAGGACGATGTGCCCGGCGGAGGTCATCTGGCCGGACACGGCGACGAGGTTGCCGATGTCGATCTGGTGCCGGACGAAGTCCGGGTTCCAGCCGCTCTGCTGGGTCCAGCCGGTGTGCCGGTTCATGTATCCGAACATGTCCGCCCAGACCGCACCGTACTGCGGGTCGTAGATCGCGCCGTGCGCGCCCTTCCACGCGCCGTTGCCGGAGTAGTCGGGCGCGGTCCAGGAGAACGTCGAGCCGTTGTAGTCGTACTGGTCGGTCACGTAGAGGCCGTAGGGCGAGTAGTGGCGGCCGCCGTAGTTCACCCACAGGCCCCACTCGCCGAGCTGGTACCCGGCCAGCGTCATGACGGCGGTGGTCGGGCCGCACGAGCCGCGCCCGTCGAACTCGTCCCGCGTGTCGTAGATCTGGTTGATGTGCACGGCGCGGTTCGTCCGGCCGCCGGCCAGCGAGCGGGACGCGCCGTCCAGGCTCGCCGCCGCGAGCGGCTGCGCCGCGCCGCGCGCCACCGCGTCCGCCCCGACGGCACGCTCCCCGAGCCGGGCCGAGGCCAGCCGCACCCGGTCGCCGTCGAACCCGTCGATCCCGAACTCCGACGTCACCCCGCTGACCACCCGTACGGGCGCGCCGCCCGACACCCGGGCCACGAAGGTGCCCGACTCCTCGCGCGTACGGGCGGCCGTCGCCGCCGGGTCGGCCGCGGCCTGCGTCTGGGACGTGCACGGCTGGGCGGCGTAGGCGATCCGGTCGCCGTCCGCGCTCCACACCGCCTCGCGGTAGGCCGTCCCGGAGCTCGCTCCGTAGGTGGCCACGGTCCGGCCGTCGAGGTCGGCGAGCCCGAGTTCGGAACGTCCCGAGCACAGGTACGGCCCGGACCGCCGGATGAAGCTGACGAGCTGACGGTCCCCGTTCACCAGGCGGAAGTCGGCGTACACCTGGCCGTGGGCGGCATCGCCGGCGATGAGCAGCGTCACCGAGCCGTCGGCCAGCGCGACGCGCAGCAGGCCAGCCGCGTACCGCCGGTCGTCGCGGGCGTCGGGGTAGGCGGCCACGAAGGCCGCGCTCGCGTCCCGCGACAGGCCCACGACCTCGACGCGGGCGCCGGGGATCGCGGCGATCCGGCGTCCGGGCGCCTCGGGGGAGCCCGCGTACAGGTCGGCGCCGGCCTGCCCGGCGACCGTGTAGGCGAGGCGGGTGCCGGCCGGGGAGAAGGCGGCGGAGACTACCTTGCCGCGGACGAGGGTACGGGCACGGCCGGTGCCGGTGTCGTAGGTCATCAGGCGGCTGCCGCGGGAGCCGTCGTGGTCGGGGATGACGGCGACGTGTCCGGGGCCTGCGGCGGTCACGACGCCGTCCGACTTCTCCGGTTGCGTGAGGTGGATGCGCGGCCGGCCGCCGATCAGCACGTCGAACCCGTCACCGGTCCGTAAGGTGCTGACACTCTGATCGGTGGCGTCGGCGGCGTGCGCTGTGGCGGCGCCGGTCAGCGCCGTCACCGCGGTCAGCGCGGTGACGGCGGCCGCCAGGAGTGATTTCCGGCATTTCCTGAACTTGAGTGACATGACCGTCCTTCGGTAGATCGCGGAATTCGCTCCCAAAGCGTGAACCGCGGCCCCGGCGAAGGCACGTCGTCAAAATGTCTGACCGTGATCAGTGGTCGTGGGTGGTTTGGGGGACATGGCCGGTGTGGCGGAAACACCTGGCATGCGCGGACGGCGTCCGGGGCTCATCCTGCGATCGTGAGGGGCAGGCCGGACAGCAGGCGGTCGCGCAGGACGTCGCCGCGGACGCCGATCTCGGGCAGGTCGTCGGGGCCGGGGTCGCCGCTGATCAGCAGTTCGGGCACGAGGAGGCGGCTGAGCGGGACGTCGGGCGACGGGTCGGCCAGGGCGCCGACGGCGTCGTCGTCGGACAGGTCGAGCCAGGCCGGCGTGAGGACCCGGCCGTGCAGGGTGCCGGTGACCAGGTCGGGGCAGAACTCCCGCCAGAAGATCGAGACGGTGGTGCGCAGGTCGCCATGGATCATCACCAGCTTGTCGGTCATGTCGCCGACGAACGTCTCGGCCGTCACGTGGCCGCGCACGACCAGCTTGGCGTCACCGGCCAGGTAGACGTTGCGCGCCCGCAGGTCGCCCAGGACGATCAGCGCGGCGCAGCCGTCGTCCACGTCGGTGACGTTGCCGTCGACGGTCAGGTCGCCGTCCACGATGTAGCCGGTCGCGGCGTCGGGGGCGTCCTCGTGCCACGGCGTGCGGTCGTGCTCGTCGAGGGGGAGTTCGCCGGTCACCGTGGCGGGGCCGGGCACGAGGATGTACTCCTCCTCGTACAGGTTCTCGTACGTCTCCTTCGGCAGGCCGCGCCGCTCGAACAGGTCAACCGCATCGTCCCAGGCGAGGTAAGTCGATCGCATGCGCGTGACCCTGGCAATCGGGCCGGGCGGCATCCGCCCGGCACGGGCCTTTCGCTGGCCGGGATCAGGCGTCACTGTGAGGAGGTGTACGTCACCGTGCAGTTGCCCATCGTGGACCTGCGGCCGCTGCTGCCGGCCGACCCCCGGCGGCGCGAGCCGCCGCGCTGGCCGCGGCCCGACCGCGCCTTCCCGAGCCGGTCTCCGGAGCACCACCGCTCCGACCACGTGCGCGGCGTGGGCGCCGTACGGCCGCGGCTGCGCGGCGGGGTGGCCCCCTGGATCTCCGAGTCCTACTACGTCGACGTCGGCAACCTCGTCCGGCTCACCCGGCAGCGGCACGAGGAGGGGTTCCACCGCTCGGTGACGGTGACGCCGGTGCTGCGCAACTTCTACGCCGACCGGGTCGTGAACCGGCTGGAGGTGGGCTTCCGGCGCCGCCTGCTCGACCCGAACCGGATCTGGGACGGCGCGGAGAACGTCGTGCGGCTGGCCATGTCGGCGACCACCTGGCTGCGCGGCGAACGCGCGGCCCACTCGCCGTTGGTGGCCTTCGGACCACGGTTCGCGCGGCACCTGCTGGAATGCACGTCCGCGGTGGCCGACCCGGAGGACTGGTGGGTGCGCGCGGGCGCGCCGTCCGTCGTCGTGGAGGACTACCACTGGCGCTACAAGGCCGTCCATCACGCGTGGGTGCGCGAGGCCGGGCTGCGGGTGTCGATGTGGAAGGTGATCCCCGCCCACGATCAGGACAGGCCGGACGAGGAGCTGCGGCGGATGCGCGTGCTGCTGTCCCGGCTGCACGCCGAGTACGCGGCCGTCGAGCAGGTGCTGGCGCTGTGCGAGGACGGCCGGCTGGACGTGCGACGGCCGGAGGTCGAGCGGTACCTGATGCGCGCGCTCGACCTGCTGCTGCGCCCCTCGCGGTACGGGTTCGCCGCCGCCGAGATGCTGGCGCAGATGCTCGCCCGCACCCAGGAAATCTACGCCGACACCGTGCAGACCCTCGACCACCTGGCCGGCTCGTCGGGGAACGCGGTCATCGCCGCCCGGGTCGAACAGCTCCGCGTCCTGATGGCCGCCGCCGGGTCCGAACGGCCCTTCCACTACTCGCCGGAGGTCAACGTGACCACGTTCAACCGCAGCACCTTCACCAACAGCGCGATCAGCACCGGCAGCGGGGACGCCACGGTGCACAACGCCTCCGGCGACGGCGCGGCCGAGCTGCGGGCGCTGGTGGAGGAGCTGCTCGACGCCGTCCACGTGCTCCGCGACGAGCTGCCCGAGGAGCGGGCGGCGGCGGCCGAGGACGCGGCCGACGGCGTGCGGCGCGAGCTGGACAGGACGCCGGACCAGCGCAGCGAGGGCGGCCTCAAGGCCCGGCTGAAGACGATCTTCGAGATCGCCTCGGACGCGGGCGCGGCGGGCAGCGCCCTGGCCGGCGTGGTCACCGCCATCCAGGTCATCCTCGGCGTGACATGAGACGACCGGGGCGTCCGCGGCGTGGCGTGCGGCGGCCTCCGGGGGACGTAACCCCCGGAGGGTGACGCTTCGCCCGGAACGACGCGCGATCCGGGCAGGCTGTGACGCCTGAAGAGGACCTACACACAGTCGAGGCCGTGACTCCCAGGTGGCCTACGGCCCCGGGGCGGCCTGCCCTCGAGTCTAGTGACCGAAGCCGGGACCGGCCAGGCCGCGTCCGACACCGCGCACGCGGGGCTCGTACGATGTCCGGGTGCGGTCAGTTGCGCCGGTTCGCGGTCATGTGCCCGGATGGGAGATCACTGTCCCGTCGCGGCCCGTCGGTTTGCCCGGGGTCGTCATGGCCGGGTTCAGCGACCGGGCCAACGAGTTCCGCGACCTCGCCCTCGTCCCGCACCCGTCGGTCACCCTGCTCTTCGACCTCGGCGACGAGCCGTTCGTCATCGAGGACGGCCACGGCTCCCGGCAGCTCGGACGCGTCGTCGCCGGGCTCGCGCCCCGGCAGGTGCGGGGGAGCGGCCTGGCCCGCCGGATGGAGTGCCTGCAGATCCGGTTGTCGCCGATGGCGGCGCACGCCGTCCTGGGCGCGTCCGCCGAGCTGAGCGGCACGGTGGTCGCGCTCGACGACCTCTGGGGGCGCGAGGCCGAACGCGTCCAGGAGCGGCTGCGGGCCGCCCGGACGTGGGAGGACCGGTTCGCGATCGCGCGCGACGCGCTGGCCAGGCGGTCCGACCAGGGCCGGGTCGCCGATCCGGAGGTCGCCTTCTCGTGGCGGCGGATGGCGGCCACCGGCGGGCGGGTGCCCGTCGAGCGGCTCGCCGCCGAGGCGGGCTGGAGCCGCAAGCGCCTGTGGGCCCGGTTCCGGGCACAGGTCGGCCTCACGCCGAAGCGGGTCGCCCGGCTCATCCGCTTCGACCAGGCGGCCCACCGGCTGGCCGCCGGTGAGCGGGCCGCCCTGGTGGCCGTCGAGAGCGGTTACGCCGACCAGTCGCACCTGCACAGGGACGTCATGACCTTCGCGGGGGTGACGCCGGCCGCGGTCGCGCTCTCGCCGTTCCTCGCGGTGGACGACGTCGCCTGGCCGTCCGGGCCTCCCCGCGACCTCGCCTGACGGCTCACCCCCGGCCCCCGGCCGACCAGGCGGAGCGCGGCGCCCGCCGGGCCGAGGACGTGACGGCCGGGGCCCTCGACCGGTTCCGCTCGCTGTCGCTGTGGCGGGGGCGTTCGTGCTCTTCCTCTACGGCAGGCGCGGGTGAGGCGTCGGCTCCTCGTGGACGACTTTGGTGATCTCGTGGGCGGCTTTGGTGATCTCGTGCACCGCGACCGGCCGCCCGTGGCTCGGGACCACCGTCTCGAACGCGAACCGCAGGCCGAGCTTGTCCATCACCCGGCGGGACCGCTGGTTGTCCACGTGCCGGATGCTGACGATCCGGTCGAGGCCGCACTCGGCGAACCCGAACCGCAGCAGCCGTCCGGCCGCCTCGGTGGCGTAGCCGTGGCCCCAATGCTCGCGTCCGAGCCGCCAGCCGATCTCCACGGCGGGCAGGATCTCGGGGAGGAACGCGGGCACCGCCAGGGCGACCCAGCCGGCCGTCAGCCCGGTCTCGCGCACCACGACGGAGAGCAGCCCGTGCCCGCTCTCCTGCCAGTCCCGCCGGGCGCGCGCGACCCACGCCGCCGTGCGTTCCCGGTCCGGCGGCAGGACGGAACCGTCGCCGATGTACCGCATGACCTCGGGATCGGCGTTCATGGCGGTGAAGGGGTCGAGGTCGTCGTCGTCCGGTTGACGCAGCAGCAGCCGGTCGGTCGTCATGGGGATCACCAGGTGATGATGCCAGAACCAGGCGCGGACGGTCCCGCGGCGCAGAGCCCCCCACGTCACGACCGCCGCGTACACGCCCAGGACGGCGAGCCCCGCCGCCGGGGTCAGCCGCAGCAGCCAGCCGGCGACGGCGTCGGGCAGCAGCGTGGACGCCGTCAGGCCGTACGGCAACGCGACCAGCACGAGCGCGACGAGACGATCCGGGCGACCGGCTGAGCCACGCCCGCGAGAGCCTACGGCTCCTCGGCGTCGGCGAGGGTCTTGTGGACGACGCCGATGGAGACGTCGGCGACCGTGAAAACCGCTGTCCGATCACCGAAGCCCGGTGATAGACATCCGGCGTGGAAATGCATCTTGAGTTCCCTGACCTGCTCCGACTGATCGATGAGCGGTCGGCCGCCTTCCGCGCCACGGTCGCCGCCGCGCCCGGTCTCGACGCACAGGTGCCGACCTGTCCCGGGTGGGCGCTGTTCGATCTGGTGGAGCACCTGGGCGGGGGAGACCGTTTCTGGGCCGCCATCGTCGGCGCGGGGCCTGCCGAGGCTCCCCCGGCCGAGGCCGTCGCCGCGCGCGCCGCGCTGGAAGCGCCGCGGGAGCGCGAGGCACTGTTGGCCTGGCTGGAGGAGTCGACGCGACTGCTGCTGAACGCCCTGCGGGAGGCGGGCCCGGACGCCGGCTGCTGGGCCTGGTGGAGTGCCCTGCAGACGCCGCGGACCTCCGGCGGAGTCGCCCGGCACCGGGTCCAGGAGAGCGCGGTGCACACCTACGACGCCCAGCTCGCCGCGGGCGCGCCGCAGCCGCTGCCGGCCGAGGTCGCCCTCGACGGTGTCGAGGAGTTCCTGTTCACCTGCGTCGCGACGCCCAGCGCCTGGCCGCACAAGCCCACGGCCTTCGACTTCCACACCGCCGAGGGCCGCTCCTGGCGCCTCACGGTCGACGGCGACGGCGCACGCTCCACCCGCGTCCCCGCCCCCGGCGAGGCCCCGGACGCAGCCGGCGTCTCCGTCCACGGCACGGCCGGCGAGTTGGTCCTCTACCTGTACGACCGCATCCAGGCCGCCTCCTTGCGCGTCGACGGAGACGCAGGGCTGCTCGACCTGCTGCGCGCCTGGGAACCGGAGGAGTAGGCCCGCCGCTCGGGTCCCTGCCACCAGGGCAGGGAGACGGGATCGCCCCGTCCCCCTCTCATATGCCTGCCCTTCTGGACGAGTCCTGCGGTGGGCCGCGGGGTTCAGCTGGGCTCGGGTTCCACCGGGAGCCAGAGTTCGGCGTCGGCTTCGGTCTTGTCCGGTGACAGGTGGGTGCGCAGGATCTCGGGGCCGGTGCGGGTGCGGTACGGGTTCGACGGGAACCACTCGGTGAACACGTCCCGCCACAGCTCCTGGATGGCCTGTGGCACCGGCCCGGAGGTGGTGAAGACCGCCCACGTACCGGCGGGGACGGCCAACGTGGTCGTGCCCTCCGGAGCGGCCGCGGAGGTGATCACGCCATGGTGGTAGCCGAGTTCGGTGCCCTCGGCGCGGCTGGGGTCCATGTCGTCGCAGACCGCGACGACGCCGTGCGGCTCCTGGTCCGACAGCTTCTCCAGGCGCTCCAGAGTTCGCGCGTCGATCCCACGGACGAAGTCCATGATCGCCTGGTTAGGGCCGGTGTGCACCAGCGGTACCCGGGTCCTGAAGCCGACGACGGTGAAGGCCGCCCTGTCCACGACGCGGTACCGCATACTGCTCCTCCCCTCGATGACGAGGCGGAAGGCCATCCGGGACTGCGAGTTGAGCGCGGCGCCGGTATGCCGGGCCTCGCCCGGTCCGATGCCGTGCATGGCACGGAACGCCCGCGCGAACGCCTCACCGGAGCTGTAGCCGTAGCGCACCGCGATCTCCAGCAGCGTTTCACGCCCCGCGAGTACTTCGGCGCCCGCGAGGGTGAGCCGGCGGCGCCGGACGTACTCCGACAGCGGCATGCCGGCCAGCGCGGAGAACATCCGGCGCAGGTGGTGTTCGGAGGTGGCCGCGATGCGTGCCAGCTCCGCCACGTCGAGGGCCTGGTCGAGGTGGCGCTCGATGTGCTCCATGGCCTGGTTCAGCCGGTCCAGCATGCCTGGCCTCCGTCCTCATCCCTCTTCACGGCCGTCTCGCCGACGATAGTCGTGAAGCAGGTCTACCCGGCGCTGCTGTCGGCGCCGTCCCCGTCCCACCCGGGGGTGTCCCGTCCCAGGCCCCGGCGGATCGCGATCTCCACGGGCGAGTACGCGCCGTCCGCCCGCTCCAGTTCGTACGGCGCGGCCGGCATCAGCGGCGGCTGGGCCATGAAGCGCGGCCGCACCCCGTGGTGCGGTTGCGCGGCGTGCACCAGGAACGGATGGCACAGGAAGACGTCGCCGGGGGATCCGGTGGCGAGGGCCAGTGGCCGGTGGTCGGACGCCGCCACGAGATCGGGCGCGAGGGCCAGCCCGCTCGCCCCCTCCTCTCCGTACTTCTCCAGCACCTTCGGCACGTCGAGGTGTGAGCCGACCCGGATCCGCGTCGGGGCGTCCTCCTCGCCGACCTCGCTGAACAGGAACAGCATCAACAGCGCCCGGCCCTGGGAGCGCAGATTGGTGAAGTACCAGCTCTCGCCCTCCGGAAGGTAGCTCCCCTCGATGTGCCAGCCCGCGTCGTCCGGCTCGTCCGCGTGGGGGAAGCGCAGCGGGAACGTGCCCAGCGAGTAGCGCGGCTCCCAGCGGCCCGCGCCGACGAGCAGGTCGTAGGCGTGGTGCAGGAACGGGGAGTTGGGCGCGGCGGCGAACGGGCCCTGCGCCATGCCGCCCACCCAGTGCACGGGCTGCGTCCAGGTCGACGGGTCGTCCGGGTCGCAGCCCGTCTCCCGCCACAGCAGCCGCGCGCAGTCCGCGGCCACCCGCGGCGCGACGGCTCCCGCCAGCTTCACGAAGCCGTCGCGGAGGAAACGGGATACCAAGGTCGTGTCGTCCATGTCCCCATCCTGCGATGACAGCGGCCCCGGTCGCCCGACATTTTCCGTACCGCCTTTGTCGGGTGTGGGGCTCGGGGTCGGCTGGAGGTCGAGGCGCCCGCGACGTCCAGGCGAGAGCGCCACCCCGGCGGTTCTTCAGGAGGTGCGGGGGCGGCGCACGGCGAGGGCGACGAGCGGGCCGATGGCGAGCAGGAGCGCGAGGGCGGCGTAACCGTAGGTGAGCGAGGCCAGGGTGGCGACGCCGGCCACGAGCAGCGGGCCGCCGGCGTCGCCCAGCTCCCGGCCGAGTTCGGCGGCGCCCATGGTCTGGCCCATGCGTTCGGCCGGGGTGCGGGCGGCGAGGGCGGCGAAGCCGAGCGGGGTGATGAGCCCCGTCCCGGCCCCGATCAGCACGGCGGCCGACAGGATGCCGGCCAGGCCGGGCAGCATGGCGCAGGCCAGCCCGGCCGCGGTGACCAGCAGCCCGCCCAGCAGGCCGGTACGGGTCGACAGACGCTCTTCGTCGAGGGCCCGCCCGGCCCTGGGCTGGACCACCGCCGCGCACGCCGCCAGGACGGACACCGCCGCGCCGGTCGCGACCGTGCCCAGCTCGGCGGCCCGTCCGGACACGGGCAGGAAGCCCACGCCGACCGACAGCGCCGCGGTGGCCCCGGCCAGCGCGGCCGTCGGCGCGAGGAAGGCCGGATCGGCCAGGCGCCGCGCCAGGTCGAGCACCGTCTGGCGGACCTTGGGCAGCGGCGGCACCGCGGGCACGGCCAGCGCGGCCCACACGGCGACCGCCGCGCCCAGCACGGTCAGGACGGCGAACAGCAGCCGCAGGCCGCCGGCCCACACCAGCACGCCGCCCAGCAGCGGGCCCAGGGTGTAGCCGATCGACTTCCAGAAGCCGTAGCCGCCGAAGGCCCGGCCGAGCTTGGCGGAAGGGTTGAGCCTGGCCACCAGCGCCGAGGCCGACGGTGAGAACGCCGAGGCCGCCGCCCCCTGGCCCAGGCGGGCGGCCCACAACCAGCCGGGGCTGTCGGCGACGACGTACAGGCCGGAGGCGACCGCGAACGCCACCAGCCCGCCCACCAGCACCGGACGGGCGCCTACGCGGTCGGCGAGGCTGCCGAACAGCGGCTTGAGCAGCACTTCGGCGCCGTCGTACAGGGCCAGCAGGCCGCCGAGGACGAGCAGCGAGGTGACCGCGTCCGCGGAGAACCCGCCGAGGTTGGCGGCGATGCCGTGCGCGCCGAACGCGGTGGTGAACCCGGCCGCGTACAACGGCCACATCCGCCGGCCCGCCGTGGCGGGCGCCGCAGCGGCGGGCCCGGAAGGTGGCACCGGAGGCGGTCCGGAAGGGGGCCCGGAGGGCGGCGTGGGGGGCGTCACGTCGGTGGGCGGTCGAGTTTGGTGGCCACGGCGTCGAGGACCCACTCCAGGCCGGTCGCGAAGGACTCCTCCGCGGTCACCTCCGTGCCGTCGTGCACGAACTTGGCCAGCGTGGGGTAGCGGCCCGTGGCCAGCATCCGGCTCACGTGCGGGCCGTAGGCGCGCTGCCAGTCGAGCTTGGACAGGCCCGTGGCGCGCTCGGCCCGCAGCTGCGCGATCTCGCGCCTGATCGCGCCGGTCATGTACGCGCCGACGGTCCGCACGGCGTGCATGACGGTGTCGAGGTCGGCGAGGCCGTCGAGGGCGGCCAGCGTGCGTTCGGTCACGGCGAGGGCGTTCGGGCCCAGGCTCGGACGGCCGCCGAGCAGATCGGCCAGCCATTCGTGACGGAGGGCGGCCTGCCTGGTGCGGACCGCGTGGCCGCGCAGCGCCTCCCGCCAGTCGCCGGGCCGCCCGTCGGGCAGGATCTCGGCGTGGACCTCGTCCACCATGAGGTCGAACAGCTCCTCCTTGGTGGAGATGTAGCCGTACAGCCGCATCGGGCCGACGTCGAGCCGGGCGGCGACCTTGCGCAACGACACCGCCTCCAGCCCGCCCTCGTCGGCCAGCGCGACGGCGGCGGCGACGATCCGCTGCCGGTCGAGCGGCGCGGGGCGGGTCGGCGGCTCCGGACGGTCCCAGACGGTCATGGATACATCGTACTGTTGCGATACAGCGTCTTGTCGCAATACAGTGTATCGACATGAGACATCGTATCGCCGTAGTGGGAGGCGGTCCCGCGGGCCTCACCTTCGCCCGCGTCCTGCACCGCCGCGGCCACCCCGTCACCGTCTTCGAACGCGATGCCGGGCCCGGCGCCCGTCCTCCGGGCGGCACGATCGACCTGCACGAAGGGATGGGCCAGCGCGCGCTGGACATGGCGGGGCTGCTGGCGGAGTTCCGGGCGCTGTCGCGTCCCGAGGGGCAGGCCATGCGCATCCTGGCCCCGGACGGGACCGTGCTGCGCGACTGGCGGCCCCGCCCGGACGACCGGGCCAATCCGGAGATCGACCGCGGGCAGCTCCGCGACCTGCTGCTCGGCCCCCTGGACGTCCGGTGGGGGCACGGCGTGGCGGAGGTGAGGCCCGGAACGCGGGACGGCGCGCTGCTCCGCTTCGCCGACGGGCTGCAGGAGGCGTTCGACCTCGTGGTCGGCGCGGACGGGGCCTGGTCCCGGGTCCGCCCGGCGCTCTCCGCCGCGACGCCGCAGTACACCGGCGTCACCGCGGTCGAGACCTCGCTCGACGACGTCGACACCCGCCACCCCGACCTCGCCCGGCTGATCGGCGACGGTTCGATGGCCGTCTACGGCGTGAACCGCGCCCTGGTCGCCCAGCGCAACAGCGGCGGCCACGTCAAGGTGTACGCCCAGTTCCGCGCGCCGCTGGACCGGCGCGCGGACACCGAAGGGGACACGGGCCCGGACGGCGTCGAGGCCGTGCGGGGCCGCCTGCTGGCGCTGTTCGAGGGGTGGGCCGACCCCCTGCTCGACCTCCTGCGCCGCGGCACCGCCTTCGCCGACCGCCCCCTTTACGTCCTGCCCGTCTCCCACACCTGGGACCACGTCCCCGGGGTGACGCTCCTGGGGGACGCCGCCCACCTGATGCCGCCCTTGGGAGTGGGCGCGAACCTGGCGATGCTGGAGGGCGCCGAGCTCGCCGAGTCCCTGGCCGCCGATCCCGGCGATCCGGACGGGGTCGTCCGCGCCTTCGAGGAGCGGATGTGGGAACGGGCCGGCAGGTGGGCGAAGATGACGGCGGACGGCCTGGAACGTCTCGTCGGCCCGGATCCCGCCACGGCCCTGGCCCTCTTCGACGAGGTCCAGCCGTCCTGACGGGTGGCTAGCCGACCGGCTCTCCCGCGCCGGTCCGCGGAAGCCGGTCGTACGGAACGGCGTGCCGGGTCCGGCCGCGGACGCCGGTAGTGGTCGTCGCGGTGAACAGCGAGTTGAGCAGCGCCTCCTCCACCGCGTCCATGACCGCGGTGAACACCGGGTTCAGGCCGGCGTCGGGCAGGCGCGGGAGCTGCGGCGACGCGGTGCTGAAGGCAATGGCGTAGTCTCCGCTCCCATTGGAGTAGGACGCCCCGACGCGGCCCATCGCGAAGATCGCCCGGCGGGCCAGGCGGGCGAGCTGACGCGCGTCGAGCGGCGCGTCGGTGGCCACCACGATCATGCAGGAGTTCCCCATGGGCTCCTCACCGTCGGCCCCCGGGACCAGCTCCTCGACCGGCATCGGGACGCCGCCCACGGTCAGCACGCCGCCGAAGTTCGCCTGGACGAGCGCCCCGACCGTCACCGCGGTTCCCTCGGCCACCGGCCGCCGGGACGAGGTGCCGATGCCCGCCTTGTAGCCCAGCGCCGTCGTCCCGGTGCCCGCTCCCACGCACCCTTCGGCGGGCAGCCCGCCGGACGCGCCCTCCAGCGCGTCGAGCACGTGCCGTTCGGTGATCGGGCGGCGCCGGATGTCGGACAGGAAGCCGTCGTTGGTCTCGCCCACGACCGGGTTGAAGGAGATCCCGTCGGGGCTGCGGTCCATCAGGTAGGTGAGCAGCGCGTCCGCCGCCCGGAACGCCGACAGCGTGGCGGTCAGCACGACGGGCGACTCCAGCACGCCGAGTTCGTCGATCTGGGTGGAGCCGACCAGCTTCCCGTAGCCGTTGCCGGCGTACACGGCCGCGGGCAGCGCCCGCCCTTCGGCGGCGAGCTGGCGGGGGACGATGGCGGTGACCCCGGTGTGCAGGTCGGCGCCGTCGTCGAGGGTGGTGTGGCCGACCAGGACGCCTTCGACGTCGGTGATCGCGTTCAACGGCCCGGTCGGCAGTGCGCCGACGACGACGCCCAGTTCGCGCGCCCGCGCGCGTCCCCTCGTGGCTGCGGTGAGGTGATTGTCCATAATGTTCCTATTGTCGGGGCTCTGCTCCGCCGACGCGTGCCCCAGTCAACCGATACGCTCGGAGCCCTTCGCGGGAGCCCCGCCCGGAGGGCCACCCGCCCGCACGGCACCGGAAGGGGGCGCGACAGGCAGATGACGGCCGGCCGGTGCACGCACGACCTCGAATTCCACGACGACGTCGTGATCAAGCGGTACGCCTCCTGGGAGCGGGGAGAACCGCGCCGGGAATGGCAGGCGCTCACCCTGCTCGCCGAACACGCTCCCGGCCTCGGACCTGTCCCCGTACGGGCCGCGCTCGACGGCCGTCCGCCGGTGATCGTGATGAGCCGGCTGCCCGGCCGCGTGCTGCGCGGTGAGCAGGCCACCGGCGAGCAGATCCAGGCGGTGGCCGCCGCCGTCAACCGGCTGCACCGGCTTCCGCGCCGGGTGGTGGAAACGTTCGGCCCCGCCCCCTGGGGGCCCGCGGCGGCCGTGGCCAAGGCTCGGTTCTTGGCCGGCAGGCGGCCCGAGCTCGGCGACGACCCCGTGGTGCGGGAGGCGTACCGCGCCGGCGTCGCCTGGCTGGACTCCGCCGCGCCCGACGGGCTCGCCGCCGATCCCCGTCCGCCCGTTCTCGGCATGGCCGACGGCAACCGCGCGAACTACTTGTGGGACGAGCACGACCGCCGCGTCCGGCTCGTCGACTGGGAGGACTCCGGCCGCAACGACCGCGCCTTCGAGCTGGGCGAGCTGTGCGAGCACATCTCCCGCCTGGACGGCGATCTGGACGCGCGGCGACTGCTGGCCCTGGTCGACCTCACCCCGGAGGAGGCCCGGCGCGTGCGGGACTTCCGTCTCCTGATCGCGCTGGGCTGGTTCCTCCAGCTCGGCCCCGGCGGCCCGGCGGCGCCGCACAACCCGCCGGGGGCGCTGGCGGTCCAGGCCGCGCGGGTGCTGCGGCTGCTCGGGCAGCACTCGCCCGGGTGATGCCCGTCAGAGCAGGGTGCCGCCCGAGGCGTCCAGCCAGTGGCCGGTCACCCAGCGGCTGTCGTCGCCGGCCAGGAAGGCCACCGCGCCGGCCACGTCCGCGGGGGTGCCCACGCGGCCCATCGGTGACAACGACGACAACCAGGTCAGCGCCTCCCCGACGAGCCTGCCCTCGTGCATGTCGGTGTCGATGACGCCGGGCGCCACGGTGTTGACGGTGATCCCGCGCGGCCCGAGCTGCTTGGCCAGCGTCGAGGTGAGCACGTCGAGCGCGCTCTTGGACATGGCGTAGCTGATCGCCGTCGGCATCGCCGAGCCGCGGGTCAGCATCGTGGAGATGTTGACGATCCGGCCGCCGTCGCGCAGCCGGGGGAGTGCGAGCTGGGTGACGAAGAACGGGGCGGTGGCGTTGACCGCGAAGAGCCGTTCGAACTGCTGCCTGGTGACGTGCTCGATGCCGGGCTCGTCGTTCAGGATGCCGGCGTTGTTGACCAGGATGTCCAGCCCGTCGGCGCGGGCGTCGAAGGCGGCCCACAGGCGTTCGGCGTCACCGGGCGCGCCCAGCTCGGCCCGCAGGGCGAACGCCTGCCCGCCCGCCGCCTCGACCGCGGCGACGGTCTCCGCGGCGGCCCGGTCGTTGCCGCCGTAGTGGACGGCGACGCGCGCGCCGTCCGCGGCCAGGCGCTGGGCGATGGCCCGGCCGATCCCTCTGCTCGCGCCGGTGACGAGCGCGGTCTTGCCATGGAGGTTGCTCATGATGTGTTCCTGTCGATCGGGGATGAGTCACCCGAAAGCCGCGGGCGGGCGGGCGTGCCGCTCGACGCCCGCAGGGCGATCAAGGGGACTGGAGGAAGTCCAGGGTGGCCAGCTCGTTCACCGTCGTCTGGAGCTGGTCGATGCGGGCGCGGCCGATCCGGACGAGCTCCTCGCCCGCGGCGACCCACTGGCCGAGGTCGCGGGAGAGGGGCGGGATGCCGGAGAGGATGTCGGCGCTCTCCTTGAGGGTGATGCCGACCCGCTGCGCGGCGAGGGCGAGCTTGATCCGGCAGACCGCGTCGACGGTGAAGCGGCGGGCGTTGCCGCTGTTGCGGTGGCCGGTGATCACGCCGTAGCGCTCGTAGAAGCGGACGGCGTTGGGGGTCACCCCGGCGGCCCTGGCCACCTGCCCGACCGTGAGCGAGTCCTGGATCGTCTCGGAGCCGGGACGGCCGGTGACGGTCATGGCGCGC
This sequence comes from Nonomuraea sp. NPDC049646, assembly GCF_044465525.1. NCBI lineage: Bacteria > Bacillati > Actinomycetota > Actinomycetes > Streptosporangiales > Streptosporangiaceae > Nonomuraea > Nonomuraea sp. NPDC049646. The sequence continues at coordinate 189,155 of NZ_JBITLU010000002.1, forward strand.
CCACCGTCCTCTCAGCCGACCCCCGCCGGCCTGGCATCGCCGAGGGCCGGGCCGGTGAGCGCAATCGTACGACGAGGGCCAGCGCCATCACGACCAGGGCCGCCGCCTGGGTCAGCCGCAGGGCGTCGGTGACGGTGACCGCCTGGGCCGCCCTGTCCGCCGCGTCGAGGGCGGCCAGGGCCGCGAGCGACGCGCCGCCGGTCATCGCGGCGGTCAGCGCCGTGAACAGCGCGCCCACCGCCGCGGTGCCCATGCCGTTGGCGACCGTGCTCACCAGCGACAACAGCGCGGAACCCGAGGCCAGGTCGGGGCCATGGAGATTGCGGCTGGAACCGGACATCGTCGGCATCATGATCGCGCCGGTGCCCGCTCCCTGGAGCAGCGCGAACAGCCCGAGCACCGGGTAGGGGGTGTCCGGCGCGAGGACGATCACCTGGACCGCGCCGGCCGCGATCACGAGTCCGAGCCCGGCGCCGACGACCCGCCGGGGGCCGAGCCGTTCCAGCAGCCGGGCCGCGACCTGGAGGCTGAGGCCCATGCCGACCGCGCCGGGGACCATCAGCGCCGCCGTGACCGAGGCGCTGTCGAGCCGCACCGTCTGGACGTAGGTGGGCATCAGCAAGGCCGAGCCGAAGTAGGGGGCGGCGTACAGGGCGAGCACCGCGGCGCCCCGGCCGAACGTCGGATCGCCGAGCAGCCGGATCCGCAGCAGCGGCTCCGGACGCCTCAGCGCCCGGACGCAGAAGGCCGCGACCAGCGCCGCGCCGGCGGCCACCGCTGCGATCCGCGTCCAGGCCGGGCTGTCCTGGGCGCTGATGCCGTACGCCACGGCGACGATGCCGGGCACCAGCGACACCGCCCCCGCCAGGTCCAGCCGGACCCGCGGGCCGCGCGCCGGGTCGGCCGGCAGCCAGGCCGGCGCGCCCGCGGCGGTCAGCAGCGCCAGCGGCACGGTGATGTAGAACAGCGCGCGCCAGGAGCCGGAGTCCAGGAGCGCCGCGCCGAGCAGCGGGCCCAGGATCGGCCCGACCAGCATCGGCACCCCGGTGACCGCCGTCATCCGGCTGCGGCGTTCGGGCGCGACCGCGCCGAACCCGATCGCCATCCCCAGCGGCGCGAGCAGGCCGCCGCTGAGGCCCTGCGCCGCCCGCGCGGCGATCAGCCCGTCCAGGCCGCCGGCCGCGCCGGCGGCGGCGGAGGCGACCGCGAAGCCGGCCAGCGCCGCCAGGTACACGCGCCGGGCGCCCCAGCGCGCGGCGAGCCCGGCGGCCAGCGGCATCGTCGCCACCATCCCGAGCGCGTACGCGGTGACGACCCATTGCACGGAGCTCAGCGACGCGCCGAACGCCGCCATCAGCGAAGGCAGCGCCACCACGACGATCGTGGCGTCCAGCACCGCGAGCAGCCCGCCGGCCATCAGGACGACCGCGGCGCGCAGCTCCGGCCCGGTCAGCCTGCTCACCGCCGGCCGGCCAGATCCGTCACGCGGACGGAACGCAGGGCCCGCGCCCACGTGCGCAGCTCGCCCATCGTCGTGTGCAGCGCCTGCGTCGTGCCCGGCGGGGGGACGAAGCGGCCGTCGGCGTCCAGGTGCTCCCACGCCATCGGGATCAGCACCGATTCGCGGACCGTGGCGGCCCGCAGTTCGGGGAAGACCATGCGCAACTGCGCCACGGCCCTGATCCCGCCGGACGCGCCGTACCCGACGAACGCGACCGGCTTGTACGCCCACTCGGTGAAGTGCCAGTCGATCGCGTTCTTCACGGCGGCGGGGAAACTGTGGTTGTACTCCGGGACGAGGAACACGAACCCGTCGGCCCCGGCGAGCGCGTCGCCGATCGGGGACGCGGCCCCTCCGCCGGGCTGCAGCTCGTCCATCGGCAGCGAGACCGCGGCCAGGTCGATCATGTCGAGGTCGAGCCAGTCGATCGTGCTCAGCTCGCGCTCCAGCCAGGCGGCGAGCGGGTCGGCCATTCTGGGCCTGCGCACGCTTCCGATCACCACGGCGATCCGGAGGCGGCTGTCGGCGTTGATTTCCGTCATGGCACCGACGCTAGGAGTTCGCCTATGGGCGAACTCAAGCCGCCGGATCCGGGGCCGCGCCGGGCGTCTGACGGGCGCTGACCGGCGACCGGGACGCCGCCGAGGACCTCGTCCAGTCGGCCCTGGCGAAGACGGCCGCGGTCGGGGCCGCCCTCCACCCGGCCGCGGGCTCCTGGGCTGTGTTTCGTGCTCACCGACCCGAACCGCGGCACCCTGGGCTTCGCCACGACCGGCAAAAAGTACGCCGCACTGACCGCACGCGCCCGGGTCAGCGTGAGCAGCCGCCGCCGGGAGTGACCGAGGTCCGGACGCCCCCGCCCGCCTCGGTCGCCTCGACGTGGAAGCAGGCCCGGAACAGGCCGCCGCCGAAGGACTCGCGCACGGTGGTGATGGTCTCGATCTCGACCGTGATGGACGGCCGCCGGCTCGTGACGTGCGACACGCGCATCTCGTACTCGTTGCCGAGCTCACGAACCTGCTGGTCCGTCGGCCATCGGCGGGTGAGCAGGGTTCGCAGGTCGTCCGCGAAGCCGTCGGCCAGCCGCCGGGTCTCCTTCTCGGCCTGCGCCGTCGTCTCCTCGTGCTGCCACCGGTAGATCAGGGGCCACCCGAAGGACACCAGGACCCCGCCGCCCGCCACGACCATGCCGCAGACGATGACGACCAGGACGACTCGTCTCAAGAGGACGGCACCTCACCTCCCTGGCGTGTCCGCGCGGCGGGCGTGCCGGTTCCGGCCGGGACGCCCGCGGGCCCGTTCGTTCAGTGTGCGTCGCCGGGGGCCTCGGCGCGCATCAGCAGGTGGCCGCGGCGGAACCGTTCGTCCTCCAGCGGCTCGCGCAGCATCCGGCCCACCTCGGCGAACCCCTCCTTGCGGGCCAGGCCGGCCAGTTCGTCGATCGGCCACCGGTAGGCCGGCGTGACCTTGTGGTCGAACTCCGTGACCGGCCCGCCCTCGGACTCGAAGAAGCCGACCAGGAAGTGGCCGCCGGGGGCCAGCACGCGGCGGAACTCGGCCAGGTACGACGGCAGTTCCGCAGGCGGCACGTGGATCATGGAATACCAGGAGATCAGGCCGCCCAGCTCGCCGTCGGCCACGTCGAGGGCGTCCATCGAGCCGAGCTCGAAACGCAGGCCGGGATAGTCCCTGCGGGCGATGTCGAGCAGCGCGGGGGACAGGTCGACGCCGAACGCGTCGAGGCCGAGGTCACGCAGGTGGGCCGTCATGTACCCGGGGCCGCATCCGGCCTCGACCACGGGCCGGGGCCCGTCGGCCCGTACGAGTTCGGCGAACGCCGCGATCAGCGCGCGGTCCAGCGGCAGGCGGTCGAGCGAGTCGCGGGCGAGGTCGGCGTACAGGTCGGCGACGGCGTCGTAGGCGCGCGCGGTCGCCGTGAGGTAGGAGGAGTCGGCCATGGCGGACGACTGTAGCCCATCGGGCGGGGCGCCGCCGCGCGTTCCGGCGTATGCTGTGAACAAAAATCCAAACTGTTCATACGGATACAGTAGGCCGGCGCGGCCACGGAAGGGATCCCCCATGCTGAACGACCTGCCGCACCTGTCGGCCGGCGAAGGGCCGCCCCTGATCGTCCTGATCCACACCCCGCGGGCGGCCAACCCGACGGGCATGACGCGCTGGTCCACGATGCGGCTGGTACGGCCGTTCACCCGGGACTTCACCGTCCACGTCGTCAACCGCCCGCCGGGGTTGCCGCCCACCACGACGATGGCCGACCTCGCCGCGATCTTCGCCCAGGCGATCAGGGCCACGTTCGACGGCCCGGTCAACGTGCTGGCCCTGTCCACCGGCGGCTCCATCGCCCTGCAACTGGCCGCCGACCACCCCGGCCTGGTCGACCGGCTCGTCCTGGCGGGCACGGCCTGCACCCTCGGCCCGGCCGGCCGGCGGGCCCAGCGCGGCTACGTCGAACGGGCCCGCCGGGGCAGGCGGCCGAGCCCCGCGCTGGCCGAGATCGTCACCGCGTCGGCCTTCGGCCGCGTCCTGCTCAGGGCCCTGCTGTGGCTGTCGGACGGCGGGCGCGCCGACCACGCCGACGCCGTCACCGTGCTCAACGCCGAGGACGGCTTCGACCTGCGCGGCCGGCTGCACGAGATAAAGGCGGCCACCCTGCTGATCCAGGGCGGTGACGACCTGGTCTACCCGCTGGACCTGGCCCGGCAGACGGTCGAGGGCATCCCCGACGCGCAGCTCGTCGTCTACCCCGGCCGCAGCCACAGCGGCACCTTCACCGACCGGAGATTCGCCCCCGACGCCCTCGCCTTCCTGACGGACGGCTGAGGGCACGCCCCTCAGCGGCCGCCCGGCCGCACCGGCGCCCGCAGCAGGGCGACGACGCCGAGCACCACGTGCAGGACCCCGGCCACCGCCGCGGCCACGTGCAACCCGGCGACGAACGCCGTCCCGGCCTGCGCGGCCGCCGCCGGCACGAGGTCGGGCAGCTGGAGGGTCTCGTCCAGGGTGGGGGCCAGGTCCGGCCCCCGGAGCCGGAAGACCAGGGCGGCGAGCGAGCCGAGCAGCGCGATCCCGAGGGCGTTGCCGATCTCGTTGCTGGTCTCGGCCAGCGCCCCCGCCGCCCCGGCCCGTTCCGGCGGGACGGCCCCGACCGCGGTGTCGGCGACGACGCTGAACGAGATGCCGTACCCGACGCCCGCCACGACCGTGGACGCGACGTACCAGCCGGCACCGCCCGTGACGGCCGTCGGGAGCAGGAGCAGCAGCCCCGCCGCGACGGAGAAGTGGCAGACGGCGAGCGCCGCCCGCCGGCCGACGCGGTCCGCCACGAAGGGCGTGACGACGCAGGTGACGGTGAGCACCACCGCGCCGGGCAGCGCGAGCAGCGCCGCGTCCAGCACCGGCAGGCCGAGGACGGACTGGAGGTAGACGCCCGACAGGTACGCCGTCGCCGACCACGCCGCCAGCGGCAGCAGCCCGGTGACGATCGCCACGGCGAACACCCGGTCGCGGAACAGCGAGAAGTCGATCAGCGGCTGCGCGAGCCCGCGCTGCCTGCGGACGAACCACGCCAGCAGCCCCGCCCCGGCCGCGCCCGCGACGACCGGGACGGCCGACAGCCCCTCGGCGGCGGCGTGCTTGAGCGCGTAGATCGCGAGCAGCAGCCCGGCCGCGGACGTCACGACGCTGGGCACGTCCACGCGCCCGGCGCGGGTCGCCCGCACCTCCCGCAGCAGGATCGGCGCGAAGACCAGGAACAGGGCGAGGACCGGCAGGTTGACCAGGAACACCGACCCCCACCAGAACCGTTCCAGCAGCACGCCGCCCACGATCGGCCCGGCGGCGAACCCGGCCGCGAACGCCGCGGCGAACACGCCGATGGCCTGCGCCCGGCGCCGCGGGTCGGCGAACAGCTCGCTCAGCACGGCCAGCGCCGACGGCAGCAGGGTCGCGCCCGCCACGCCCATCAGCGCGCGGGCCGCGATCAGCAGCTCGGCGCTGGGCGCGAACGCCGCCGCCGTGGAGCCGGCGCCGAAGACGGCGGCGCCGGTCATGAGCAGCCGCAGCCGCCCGTACCGGTCGCCGAGGTTGCCGAACGCGATCAGCAGGGAGCCGACGGCGAAGCCGTAGACGTCGAGGATCCACAGGGCCTGGCCCGCGGTGGGCGTGAGGGCCTGGCTGATCCTGGGCATCGCCAGGAACAGGATCGAGCCGTCCATGGAGACCAGCAGGACGGGCCCGAGGATCACCAGGAGGCCGAGCCAGGCCCGCAGGCCCGGGGGAGTGCGCGTGTGCTGTCGATGCATGGCGCCGACACTCGGGCAGGACGCGCCCGGCAACCATCCCCCTGGCGTGGGTGCACCCAGCAGGTGTACCCACGCGGCCCGCCGGTCGGCCTAGGCTCGGTGGCGTGGAGAGTCTCGGAGCGTTTCTCAAGAGCCGTCGCGATCGGGTCACGCCCGCCGCGATCGGGCTGCGCACGTACGGGACGGCCCGCCGGGTCCCGGGGCTGCGGCGCGAGGAGCTGGCGCAGCTCGCGGGGGTGAGCTCCGGGTACTACACGCGTCTGGAGCAGGGGCAGGCGGATACCGCCTCGGAGCAGGTGCTCGACGCTCTGGCGCGGGTGCTGCGGCTCGACCGGATCGAGACCGTCCACCTGCACAATCTCGCCCGGCAACCGGCCCGTTCCCGGCTGTCCCGGCCGCCCGTGGAGGAGCCGCATCCGCGGGTGCTCGCGCTGCTGGAGTCGCTGAAGGACACGACGCCGGCGGTCGTGCTCGGCCGGCGTGGGGACGTGCTCGCGTGGAACCGTACGGGGCATGCGCTGATGGGGGAGCATCTGCCGTTCGAGGCGCCGTGGGATCCGGCGGACCGCCCGTCCGTCCCGAGGACGTTCTTCCTGGATCCGCTCTTCCGCGACCTGCACCGCAACTGGGACGAGCTGGCCCGCATCCACGTGGCCTACCTGCGGCTCACCGCGGGCCGCTTCCCCTCCGACGCCCGCCTGGCGGAGCTGATCGGGGAGCTGACGATGCACAGCGCGGAGTTCGCGGCGTTGTGGGCGGTGGGCGAGGTCGCCGACTGCACGGTGGGCACGATGCGCCTGCGGCATCCCACGGTCGGCGCGGTCAGCGTCGACTACCAGGTCTGGCTCCAGCCCGACAGCCCCGACCACCGGGTCGAGATCTACACCCCGTCCGACCCGTCCTCCGCCGACGCCCTTCGCATCCTGACCCACCAGACCGGCCGGACGTCCTGAGACGTCCGGCCCTCGGGGGCCCGCCGGTCGCAGAGCTGTGGGGCCTTGGCAGCTGCTGCGGCGCGCGTCGCGCCCGGCGGGCACCCCGGCGGGTACCCGGGTTACGCGGGGGTCAGACGGTGCCGTTGAAGCGGCTGTAGTACGCGCCCACCTCGTTGCGGTGGACGTCGTCGTTGTACGTGGCGTCCTCGTCGAACTTCGGCGAGTCCTTGATCTCCTGCTTGGTCCGCGCGAGGTGGACCTTGCGCTCCTGCGGGTCGATCCGCGTGACGGTGCCGGCCGGCAGGACGACCTTCTTGCCGAAGATCCACGGACCGGTGTCGACCACCAGGTAGCTGTCGCCGACGGTGTGGCTCGCCTCGTCCACCGAGCCGATCGAGCCGTCGGTGGCCTCGACGTCGAAGCCGACCACGTCGAGAGTCTTGTCGCCGTAGACGTCGGAACCGTAGCTCCACATGTCCTGAGACAAGGGGTTTCCTCCTGATGATCTAGAGAACGTTGCCCCCCCACTCTTCCCGGGTCAGCCGCGCCAAACATCGGGCCGCGGTCACTTTGCCGCGCGGGCGGCGTACGCGGCGAGGCCGTCGGCCATGCCCTGCATGAAACGGGTCAGATACCACCGCCACAAACCACCCGACAGCGGCATCTTCGGCTCGAAGGCGGCCGACCAGGTGATGTCGGTGCCGCCGCCGTCGGCCGGCGCGAGCTCGACCGTCCCGCGGTAGGAGCGGAACGGGCCGCCCAGGTTGTCGTAGACGAACCGCCGGTCGGGGACGAGCTCGACGATGCGCTCGCGCGAGACGTTGCGCCCGGTGCGGAAGACCCTGGTGTCGCCCGCCTGCTGCCGGGCCGCCGGATCGCCGCCCTCGACGTCGGCGGAGTCGATCGGCGACCACGACGGCCAGGTGGCGGCGTGCGCGAGCGCCGCGAAGACGGCCTCGGGGGCGGCCTGCGAGCGGGCGGTCACGGCGAAGGTGTACGGCATGAGCCCCAACGTAGGCACCGGCCCCGCCCGCGGGCCATGCGCACGATTGCCGCTGATCGGTCAGTTCTTGCGGTACGCCGACGGCCGCACGCCGGTCTGCCGCAGGAAGGCCGACGACAACGAGCCCGCCCCGGCGAACCCGCACCGCGCGGCGATCTGCTCGACGCTGAGCGAGGTGGACGACAGCAGCCGCCGCGCCTCCTCGATGCGCAGCCCGGTGAGGAACCGGTGGGGCGTCTGCCCGGTGCCCTCCCGGAACACCCGGACGAAGTGGTACACGCTCAGATGCACCTCGGCCGCGATGGCGGCCAGCGTCAGCGGCTCGGCCAGGCGCTCGGTCATGATGGCGACACCCGCCCGGACGGCCGCGTGCTCGGGGCCGGGCAGGCGCTCGGCCCCGCCCTGGGTCAGCAGGTGCGTCACGAGGAAGGCGGCGGCGGACTCGGCGTACAGGTCGCCGGCCGCCGCGCGGCCCGGCAGCGCGCGCAGGAGCTGCTCGACGACCGGGTCGCCGGCCGCCAGGGCCGCGGCCGTCGCCTCGAAGTCGGGCTCGCGACCGCCCAGCGCGCCGGCGGCCCGCCGGACGGCCGCCGCCGGCACGTGCACCTGGACGGTGCTCAGCCCCGCCCCCGCCCGGTAGCTGATCGACCCGGCGCGGCCCGGGACCATGAGCTCCAGGTGGCCCGGGACCCAGCGCCGCCGGACCGGCCTGCCGCCCGCGTGCATCCGCAGGTCGGCGTGCCCCGCCACGCAGAGCACGAGATGCAGGTCGGACACGGCGGGCAGGGCGAGGTGCTCGGCCTCGGGCGCGTGCCGGAAGCCCTGCACCAGCAGCGACCGCCAGCCGGCGTCGTCCCAGCTGTTGTACGTGTGCCGCACGTACGCCGAGGTGTCGAGGCCGGCGTAGGGCGCCAGGTCGAAGTCGGGCGAGTCGAACATCGTCCCGAGCCTAACCGGGTCACTGCGGCGGGGCCTCGGCGAGCGAGAGGCTGTTGCCGTCCGGGTCGAGGACGTCCACGTGACGCACGCCGTTGCCGTACGTCTCCACGGGCCCGTGCTCGATGCCGTGCCCGGCCAGCCTGGCCAGGATGTCGTCGAGGCCGGACACGCCGAACGTGATCATGGTGCCGCCGATGCGGGCGGCCCGCATGTGCCGGTCGTCGATGACGACCCACGCGTTCTCGCCGACCTGCCACAGGTGCTCCTCGCCGACGACCTCGTCCGCCGGGCGGCCGAAGAACACCTCGTACCACTTCTGCGCCGCCGCCCGGTCGCGTACGCACACCACGCTGTACAGATCCACGCGGACCACTCCTTCCTGTCGTTCCCTGATGAGGACTGCGCCGGTGGGGCGAACTCATCGGCTGACAGCGGGATGTGTGCGGTTTGTGAGCGGGGGGCCGGAGGGTGGGGGCGTTGGTGTCACCCGATGGAGGAGGAACCGGTTCATGTACCCCTGTGATGTCCCGTCCCGGCGGGCGGTGCGGCCACGGCGGCGGCCACGATGGCGGCCACGGTGGCTGTCGCGGTGGCTGCGCGCGCTCACGGCGGCCGTGCCAGCCGTGGGCCTGGCCGTGGTCGCGGTGCACCCGGCCGCCGCCACGGCCCGGCAGGCCCCGGACGGGACGCCCGCCCTGCTGCGGCGCCTGGCGCGGGAGGTGGTGGCGGCCGGGGCGCCCGGCGTGCTCGTCCGGGTCGACGACGGCCGCGGCCGGCCCGTCGAGATCGCCGAGCAGGCCGCCTGGACCAGACGCGACCACGTGCTCAAGACGGGCGACGAGTTCCGCATGGGGTCCAACACCAAGACCATGGTCGCCGTGCTGGTGCTGCAACTCGTCGCCGAGGGCAGGCTCGCCCTGACCGACCCGGTGGACAAGTGGCTGCCCGGCCAGGTGCCCGGCGGCGGCGCGATCACGCTGCGCATGCTGCTGAACCACACCAGCGGCCTGTACGACTACACCGACGACCCCGCCATCCGGCCCTCCCTGCTCGGCAAGGACCGGCGGCGGTGGACCCCGGCGAAACTGCTGGCCCTGGGGGTGAGGCACGCTCCGCTGTTCGCGCCCGGCGCCAGGTGGTCCTACAGCAACACCGGCTACGCCGCCGTCGGCGCGGTCCTGGAGCGGGTCACAGGGACGAGCCTGACCGCCCTGGTCAGGGACCGGATCGCCCGGCCGCTCGGCCTCGGCCACACCTACTACGCCACCGGGCCCTCCTGGCGCGGCTCGTACGCCCGCGGCTACGAGCCGGACGCCGCCCACCAGCCGCCCGCGGTGCCGGCCGCGTTCCGGCGGCTCGCCGGGCCGCGCCACGACGGGCATGTGGACGTCTCCGGCCACGACCCGGGCTGGGGCGGCCCGGCCGGGGCGGTGGTGTCCAGCACCCGCGACTGGGCCCGCTTCCACGCCGCGCTCATGTCCGGCAGGCTGCTGCCCGCCGCCCAGCTCGCCGAGCTGCGCACCACCGTCCCGATGGACCCGCGGCGACCGGACGGGCCGGGCTACGGGCTGGGCATCCAGACCGCCGCCCATCCGTGCGGCACGTTCTGGGGCCACGACGGCGGCATGCCGGGCTACCTGACCACCAACCTCACCGACCGGACCGGCGGCCGCACGGCCACCGTCCTCATCGCGGCGGAGTACTGGGCCGAGTTCGAGGCCGACCCGAAGCTCGCCAAGGCCGTCCAGGCACTGCAAACGGCGGTGACCTGCACGATGTTCAGCAAGCCCGTGCCGGTCACCGGCTGAGCGGCGCTGGTTGGGCGGCGCTAGTTGGGCGGCGCGGTTATGGTCGCCGTCACCAGGTTCTCGGCCTCTGCTCGTGACATCGCCGCGCCGCCCGCATGGGCGGCGGCGAACCCCGCGGCGCCCAGGGCGGCCTCGGCCCGCCGGGGGAGCCGGCGCAGGTCGGCGTCGCCGGGGCCGGTCCAGCCGCCCAGCACGGTGGCGGCCCCGAGCAGCCGCCCGGCCCGTTCCGGCCGGTCCCGGCCGAGCTCGATCGCGGCGGCCACCACCGCGGTCGCGGCCGCGACCGGCGTGTGCCAGGTCAGCGTCAGGCGCACCGCCGGATGGTCGAGCCGGCGGGCCGCCTGGCAAGGGAACCCTTCGGCGAGGTCCGCCCGCGCCAGTACGCCCAGCAGCAGCGCGGTCAGCGGCGGCGTGGTCGAGCGGTCGGGAGGGGCGCAGGCCAGCCCGGCCAAGGCGTGCTCGCGGGCCGCCGCCGCCCGCCCGGCGGCCAGCTCCAGCCGGGCCAGGCCCAGGCGCGCCTGGGTGCTCGACTCGGCCGACCCGCTCCGCCCGGCCCGATCGAGCAGGCCGGTCAGGTCCCGGCGGCCGCCGTCCACGTCGCCGGACTCGGCCCGGTGCAGCGCGGCGGCCACCTCGTTCTCCATGGTGTGCTCGGGCATGCCGAGCTCGCGGAAGCATCGGGTGGCGCGCTCGGCCAGGACGGGCGCGGCGGCCCCTTCGCCCGACCGGACCAGCGCCGAGCCGAGGGCGCTCAGCGTCATGCCCTGGCCCCACCGCTCGCCGAGCCGCTCGAAGCCGGCCAGCGCGCGGGCCAGGGTGTCCTTGGCCTCGGCGAGGTGGCCGGCGTTCATGGCCAGCACGCCGCCGACCAGCAGCGCCAGCGACCGGCTCCACGGATCCGTCCCCTCGGCCGGTACGGCGTGGTCGCCCTTCGCGGCAATCCCGACCGCCAACCGGGCCATCTCGGCGATGGGATGCGTGCCTGGGACGAGCTGTGCCAGAGCCGTCCTGATCCGGTCGAACGCGGCGTCGGTCTCCTCCGGCCCGGCGGCCTCGACGGTGGCGATCGCGTGGGCGGCGGCGACCAGCGCGCGGGATCGCGGGTCGGCCGGGCCGTCGGCCCGGAGCACGCGTCCGAGCAGGTCCAGCGACTCCGGCGGGAAGTCCCGCAGGAACCAGTACCAGCTCAGCGCGACGCCGAACCGGACGGCCCGCCCGGCGTCACCGGACTCGACCGTCCAGCGGATCGCGGCCGACAGGTCGTCCCGTTCCGCCGACAGGCGGGCCAGCGGGCGGAGCTGGTCCGACGTACGCAGGTGGGGGTCGGCGGCCTCGGCCAGCCGCAGGAAGAACCGGGCGTGCCGGTCGCGCGTCGCGGCGACCTCGGCGCGTTCGGCCAGCCGCGCGAGGCCGTACTCGCGGATGGTCTCCAGCAGGCGGTAGCGGGGTTCGGCCGGGTCGGCGGAGTCCACCAGGTGCAGCAACGACTTGTCGACCAACGCCGCCAGCAACTCCGGCACATCATCCGAACCGCCGACGTCCACCACGCTGTCCGAGCCGGCGATCATCGCCACGGCGTCCGCGCCGCCGATGGCCGCTGCGGTGTCCTCGGTGAAGCTGCCGCGCACGACCGACAGGCGTTCCAGCAGGGAGCGTTCGCGGGGGTCGAGCAGGTCCCAGCTCCAGGCGACGGCGGCGGCCAGGGTGCGGTGGCGCGGCAGCGCCGTCCGGTTGCCGGCGGTGAGCAGGCGGAACCGGTCGTCCAGCCGGGCCGCGACCGCCTCGACCGGCAGGGCGCGCAGCCGGGCGGCGGCCAGCTCGATGGCCAGCGGCAGGCCGTCGAGGCGGCGGCAGATCTCGACGGTCGCCGCCAGCGCGCCGCCCTCCAGGACGAAGCCGGGCCGTACGGCGGCGGCCCGGTCGTGGAACAGCCGGACCGCCGCGACGGACCGGGCCGCCTCCGGCGTCGCGCCCGGTTCCGGCAGGTCCAGCGGAGGCACCGGGTGCAGGGTCTCGCCGTCGATGCGCAGAGGTTCGCGGCTGGTGGCCAGCACGCGCAGCCGCGGGCAGCGGCCGAGCAGCGTCCCGCACAGCGTGGCGGCGGCCTCGATCACGTGCTCGCAGTTGTCCAGCACGAGGACCAGGTCGTCGTCCGCGAGGAGCTCGACCAGGCCGTCCGGCTCGGCCCGCGCGGGTGCGCCTTCCTTGCGCGTCCGGAGCAGGTCGAGCAGCACCCGCGGGACGTCGTCGGGCCCGACCGCGGCCAGCGGCACGAACCACACCCCGCCGGACGGCGTGAGCCGCCGGCCGACCGCCCCGGCCAGCCGGGTCTTGCCCGCCCCGCCGGGGCCGACCAGGGTGACCAGCCTGGCCCGGCCGAGCAGGCCGGTCACCCGGCGCACGTCCTCGTCGCGGCCCACGAAGCTGGTGAGCGGGACGTCGAGATTGCCGCGCGCCCGATTCAACGGCAACGCTCCGGACCACCCCGCCAACACCCCGGACTGCCCCGAGGCCCCGGAGGCCCCTGGCTGCCCCGATGACCCGGAGGGTTCGGAGGGCCCGGACTGCGCCGACGGTCTCGACGGTCGGCGGGGGCCGGGAAGGTCGCCGCGCAGGACCGCCAGGTGGGCTTGCTGGAGGTGCGGTCCCGGGTCGCTGCCGAAGTCGTCGGCGAGCCGGTCGCGGATGCGCTGGTAGGCGGCCAGCGCCTCGGCCCCGCGGCCGTCGCGGGCGAGCGCCCGGATGAGCTGGGCGTGCAGGCGCTCGCGCAGCGGGTGGGCGGCGGCCAGCGATTCCAGCTCGGCGACCAGGCCGAGATCCGCGCCCGATCTCAGGCCGACGACTCCCGCCAAGTCGTCGCCCAACGTCAGGCCGTCGCCCAACGTCAGGCCGTCGCCCAACGTCAGGTCCTCGCCCAGTGTCAGGCCAGCGACCCGCGTCAGGTCGGCGGCCAGGGTCAGGTCGGTCTCGACGCGGTCTTCCAGGGCGGCCAGACGGGCGCGTTCGAGCCGGTCGGCCTCGGCGGCGGCGAACGGCGCCGCCCGCACATCCGCCAGGGCCGGTCCGCGCCACAGCCCCAGGGCCTCCCGCAGGACGGCGGACGCCTCGGCGGGCCGGTCCCGAGCGACCGCCCGCCCCTGCCTGACCAGCCGCTCGAACCGCACGGCGTCCACGGCGTCCGGCTCGACGGCCAGCCGGTACCCGGCGGGGCCGGACGTGAGCAGCCCGGGATGCCCGAGGACGCGCCGGAGCCGGGACACCAGCGACTGCAGCGCGTGCACGGGGGCCTGCGGCGGCGCGTCGTCCCACAACGCCTCGGCCAGGGTCTCGGGCCGGACGGCCCGCCCGGCGTCCAGGGCGAGCCTGGCCAGCAGCGCCCGCAGCCGCGCGCCGCCGACCTGGGCCGGGCCGCCCGCGGTGGCAAGCGTGAGCGGCCCGAGGACGCCCACGCGCAGCTGTCCGCCGTCGCCGTCCGGCCTGGTCGAGTCCGCCATGGCCAGGAGTCTGGCACGCGGCGGCGGGTGGTGCCGCCCTTGACGAAGCGGACCGCAGTCCGATACGTTGCCGGACGTATTCGGACCACAGTCCATTTGGAGATCGAGATGCTCAAGAAAGTGATCACGGCCGGCTCGCTGGCTCTGATGGTGCTCGGCGCCCCTGGCGCGTACGCCGACTCGGGCCCCGGCAAGGTCGTCCACCACTCGCACAAGGAGGCCGGGTCCCCCTGCGAGGGGCTGAAGGGCTGCACGTTCGTACAGCTGAAGGGCGACCCGAAGACCGGCCCCTCGGAGGCCATGTTCACCCTCAAGGCCGGCACGCCCTTCTCCCCGCACTGGCACACCAGCCCCGAGCACGTCGTCGGCGTCTCCGGCGTGATGCTGTGGAACGTCAAGGGCCACAAGACCTACCGGATCGGCGCGGGCGACTACCTGTACTACCCGTCGAAGGCCGAGCACTGGGGCAAGTGCGCAGCGGGCGCCGACTGCGTCTACTACGTGTACGACTCCAAGCCCTACGACTTCCACCCCGCCGGCCGCTGAGCGGGCGTCGCCCCTCGGGCGCGGAAGGTGCGCCGGTAGGCGTCCGGCGGCACGCCGACCGTGCGGTTGAAGTGCCGGCGCAGCGTGGCCGCGGTGCCCATGCCGGTGGCCTCGGCGATGGCGTCCACGCCGTCGTCGGTGGTCTCCAGGAGCTCCTGGGCGCGGCGGATGCGCTGGGTCAGCAGCCACTGCAACGGGGTGGTGCCGGTCATGGACCTGAAGTGGCGGCCGAGGTGGCGCGAGCTCATGTTGGCCCGGCGGGCCAGGTCCTCCACCGTCAGAGGCTGGTCCAGGTGCCGGCCCGCCCAGGCGAGCAGGTCGCTGAGCGGATGCCCGTGCGGCTCGGGGACGGGGGTGGCCACGAACTGGGCCTGGCCGCCGGGCCGGTGCGGCGCCACGACCAGGCGGCGCGCGATCGCGTTGGCGACCGCCGAGCCGTGGTCGCGGCGGACCAGGTGCAGGCACAGGTCCAGGGCGGCGGCCTTGCCCGCGGCGGTGAGCACGCTGCCCTCGTCCACGTAGAGCACGTCGGGGTCGACCTGGATCCGGGGATGGCGGGCGGCCAGCGTGTCGGTGTGGGCCCAGTGGGTGGTGGCCCGCCGCCCGTCCAGCAGGCCGGCCGCGGCCAGGACGAACGCGCCCGTGCACAGCGAGGCGACCCGCGCGCCCGCCTCGTGCGCCGCGCGCACGGCCGCGACCAGGTCGGCCGGCGGCTCGACGTCCACCTCGGCCCAGCCGGGGACGATCACCGTGTCGGCCCGGACGATCCGGTCGAGCCCGGCGTCGGGTTCGAGCAGGAACCGCCCGTCGGCCCGTACGGGGCCGGCTCCGCAGATGACCGGCTCGTACCAGTGGTCGACGGGGGCGGGCGGGGGCGAGCTGAACAGCTCGTAGGCCAGGGCCAGCTCGAAGTGCAGGATCCCGTCGGCGACGGCTACCGCGACTGTGGTCACGTCCGGAATTGTACGCATCATGTCGTTCCGGACGCTCGTGCGGCGAGGCGATGGGCCGCCAGGATGTCCGCATGACGCATGCAGAGCTGACGAAGAACAAGGTGGCGGTCTACGGCGCTTACGGGCACACGGGCCGTTTCGTGGTGGCGGAGCTGGTGCGGCGCGGGCTGGTGCCCGTCCTGGCGGGCCGCGACGGCGAGGCGCTGAAGGCGCTGGCCGAGGAGTACCCCGGGCTGGAGGTCAGGCAGGCGTCGGTGGACGATCCGGCGGCGCTCGACCGCGCCCTGGACGGCGTGGCCGCGGTGATCAACTGCGCCGGGCCCTTCGCCGCCACGGCCGCCCCCGTGATCGAGGCGGCCCTGCGCGCCGGCGTCCCGTACGTGGACGTCGCGGCCGAGATCGAGGCCAACGTGGACACCTTCGAGCTGTTCGCCGAGCGCGCCCGGGAGGCGGGGGCGGTGATCGTCCCGGCGATGGCCTTCTTCGGCGGGCTCGGCGACCTGCTGGTCACGGCGGCGATGGACGACTGGACCGGCGCCGACCAGGCGCACGTGGCCTACGGGCTGGACAGCTGGCACCCCACGACCGGCACCCGGGCGGCGGGCAAGGTCTCCAGGGAGCGGCGTGACGGCCGGCGCGTCCGCCACGCCGGAGGCCGGCTGGAGTACCGCGACGACCGCGCGCCGGCCGAGAAGTGGTCCTTCCCCGAGCCGACCGGGACGCGCGACGTCATCGCGGAGTTCTCGATGGCCGACATCGTGACCGTCCCGAGCCACCTGGACATCCCCGAGGTGCGCAACTACATGACGGTCGAGGCGGCCACGGACGTGGTGAACCCCGACACCCCGGCCCCGGTCGCGGCCGACGAGCACGGACGGTCGGCGCAGCCGTTCGTCGTGGACGTGGTCGTGCGCTCGGGCGACCGGGAACGCCGGGCGGTGGCCCGCGGCCGGGACATCTACGCCGTCAGCGCGCCGCTCGCGGTGGAGGCCGTCGAGCGCATCCTCACCGGCCGGACCAGGGCCGCCGGGGTGGCCTCGGCGGGGCGCATCTTCGACGCGCCCGGCTTCCTGCGGGCGCTGTCGCCCCACATCGTGGTCGAGCTCGGCACCGCGGCCCAGCACTGAGGCGCGGGCGCTCACCCAGGACGTCCTGGGCGGCCCCGAGGTGAGCCGGCGCGGCCGATGCCCGGCCCGACCGAGGTGCTGGTCAAGGTGGGCGTCGACCCGACCGACCGGATCCGCTGAGCCACGGGCCTGATCCCGGGACGCCCGCCGTTCGTGCTCGGGCGCGGTGGCGGCGGCCGGCCTGGGGACGAGGTGCCGCAGGCCCCGGGCCTGGGCTGCCAGGTGGCGTGCGCGCCGTTGCCGTGGGTACCTGAAACGGTGACCGCAAGATCGTCGTGACGGTGTGAGCGGGGTTCAGCCCGGCAGCACCGACAGTTCGCAGGCGTAGGAGTCGGCCGGCGCGTTCAGCGCCCACACGACCATCGCGGCCAGCGATTCCGGCCGGATGCACGCCTGCGGGTCGTACGGGCGGCCGAAGGCGGCCCTGACCTCGCCCAGCAGGTCGGTCGCCGTGGCCGCGGGGTAGACCGTGGTGACCCGGACCCCGTGGACGGCCTCCTCCTCGCGCAGCGAGTCGGCCAGTTCGCGCAGCGCCGCCTTGCTGGCCACGAACGCCGACCAGCGCGGGACGCCGGTCAGCCCGGGGGAGGCGTTCACGAAGATCACATGGCCCTTGGCGTTCCGCAACCCGGGCAGCGCGAGCCGGACGAGCTCGGCGGCGGAGGCCACGTTCACCGCCATCGTCCGCCGCCACGTGTCGGGGCCGGCCTCGGCGACGGCCTCCACGGGCGAGATGCCGGCGCAGTGCACCACCGCGCGGATCTCCGTCAGCTCGGCGGTCAGCTCCTCCATGGCGGGGGCCAGCGACGCGGGATCGGCCAGGTCGGCCTCGACGCCGCGGACGTCCAGCCGCCCGACGTCGCGTCCGACGGCGATCACCCGGTGCCCGGCCTGGCCGAGCGCGGCGGCCAGCGCCCTTCCGATTCCTCCGGTGGCCCCGGTCAGCAGCACGTTCCCCATGGCGGCCGATCATCCCGGCCGGACGAGCAGGACGCAACGGCCTTTGCGTCCGTCCGCGCACATCCATCGGGAACGGTTCGATTTCACCTCTGGTGCACCAAGCGTATTCAGCGTACGTTACTCAGCACTCAGTATTCAGAGTGTGACATGTTACAGATCCAAGAGGTCACCGTGAAGATCCACACAATCGCCGCCGGGCTGCTGGCCACCGGACTTCTCGCCGCCGGATGCGCCACCGGTGGAACCGGCGCGGCCAAGGGGCCCGCTCCCTCGATCGCCGCGTCCACCCCCGCGGAGTTGTCCGGCGAGGTCAAGGTGTGGTCGTTCGACGTGGGTGCGACCGCCCTGAAGCGTCTGGCGCCCGAGTTCACCAAGCTGCACCCCAAGGTGAAGATCGACGTGACGGACGTCGGCTACGACAACATCTACGAGAAGGTCACGGTCGGCATGCAGTCGGGCACCGGCCTGCCCGACGTCGTGCACCTTGAGGACGAGCGGGTCCCCGGCTACGCCAAGAACTTCCCCAACGGGCTGGCCGACCTCGGCCCGGTCGCCGGCAAGCTGAAGGCCGACTTCGACCCGGCCAAGTGGCAGACGGCCTCCGGCGAGGGCGGCAAGCTGTTCGCGCTGCCGTGGGACTCCGCGCCCGTCGGCCTGTTCTACCGGCGCGACTACTTCGAGCAGGCCGGGATCAAGGCCGAGGACATCCAGACCTGGGACGACCTGATCAAGGCCGGCGAGACGCTGAAGGCCAAGACCGGCAAGAAGCTCATGGTCTCCGACCTGGGCAACAGCGAGCCGTTGTTCACCACCTTGTTGCAGCAGCAGAAGCAGGGCAGGTTCGTGGACGGCAAGGTGGCGGTCAACACCCCGGCCGCCGTCAAGGCGCTGACCCTGATCAAGACGATGAACGACAAGGGCCTGCTCCAGAACGAGCAGGGCTGGGACGGCCGGGTCACCGCGACCAAGGAGGGCAAGGCGGCCGTCGCGCCCACCGCCGTCTGGTGGACGGGCACGCTGGTGTCGGAGATGCCGGAGCTCAAGGGCAAGTTCGGCGTGATCCCGCTGCCCGCGTTCGAGCCGGGCGGGGTGCGCACCTCGGCCAACGGCGGGTCCATGCTGGCGGTCACCGGCCAGACGAAGAACCAGCAGGCGGCGTGGGCGTTCGTCGAGTTCGTCACGGCGAACAAGGACAGCCAGCTGTCGATGATGAAGCAGGAGTCGCTCTTCCCGGCCTACCTGCCCGCGCTGGCCGACCCGTACTTCTCCGAGCCGGTCGAGTACTTCGACGGGCAGCCGGTCAACAAGATCTTCGCCGACCAGGTGCGCGCCATCCCGGCCGTGGAGTCCACCGACGACGACGCCGAGGCCAGCGAGCTGCTGAAGAAGCTGCTGCAGCGTGCGGTGGTGGGCGGCAAGGACCCCAAGGCCGTGCTGGACGAGGCGGCCGAGCAGATCGCGTCCGCCACCAAGCGGGAGATCGGATGACCGTTCGGCGCCGCCTGGTCCCCTGGATCTTCGCTGGGCCCGCCGCCGCGCTGCTGGCGCTCTTCTTCGCCTACCCGCTGGGGGCCAGCCTCTGGCAGAGCCTCCAGCGGACCGAGGACGGCCTGACCGAATGGGCCGGCCTGGAGAACTACCAGCGCCTCCTGCACGACGACAGGTTCCTGCAGTCCCTGGTCAACGTGGGGCTGATCCTGGTCGTGCAGGTCCCGATCATGATCGGGCTGGCGCTGGCGCTGGCGTACGTGCTCAACCAGTCGTGGCTGCGGTTCCGCGCCACGCTCCGGATCGCGTACTTCCTGCCCGCCGTGACGACGCTGGTCGCCTACGCGGTGGTCTTCCGGGTGCTGCTGCGCACCGACGGCGGCATGGTCAACCAGCTCCTCGGCGCCGAGATCGCCTGGCTGGACGACCCGGCCTGGGCGCGGGTGGCGCTGATCGCGTCCATCACCTGGCGGTGGACGGGCTACAACATGATCATCCTGCTGGCGGGCCTCCAGGCGATCGGCAAGGAGCAGTACGAGGCCGCCTCGATCGACGGGGCCGGGCCGCTGCGCTCCTTCGTCAGCGTGATCGTGCCGCAGCTCAAGCCGGTGATCCTGTTCTGCTCGATCACCTCCACGATCGGCACCCTCCAGCTCTTCGACGAGAACAAGCTGCTCACCGACGGCGGCCCCGACGACGCCACCACCTCGCCGATCCTGCTGCTCTACCAGGTCGGCTTCAAGCAGTTCGACTTCGGTTACGCCGCGGCGATGGCCTGGGTGGTGGTGCTGCTCATCGGGGTGCTCTCCTACGCCCAGTTCAAGTGGTTCGGGAAGGAGAAGTCATGAAACGCCTGCTGCTCTGGCTGCTCATGGCGGCCGGCGCGGTGGTCAGCGTCGCGCCGTTCTACTGGATGTTCGTCGCCTCCACGCACGACACGTCCGAGCTGTTCCGCAGCCCGCCCCCGTTCCTGCCCGGCGACGACCTGCTGGACAACCTGAGGTCGCTGGAGGAGACGATCGGCTTCTCCCGCGTGGTGCTCAACAGCCTCGGCACGGCCCTCGTCTACACCGCGCTGTCCGTGCTGGTCAGCGCCATGGGCGGGTACGGCCTGGCCAAGTACCGCTTCCGCGGGCGCGGCCTGCTGCTCGCGGTGATCCTGGCGACGATGATGATCCCGTTCCAGGTGCTGCTGGTGCCGCTGTTCCAGATGATGGCCAGCATCGGCTGGGTCGACTCCTACGAGTCGATCGTCATCCCGTTCCTGGCCAACTCGTTCGGCATCTTCCTCATGCGCCAGGCCTTCCTCGACTTCCCCGACCAGCTCATCGAGAGCGGACGCCTGGACGGGGCCGGAGACCTGCGGATCTTCTACCGGATCGTGCTGCCCGTGGTCCGGCCGCAGCTCGGCGCGCTGGTCATCTTCACGTTCATGAGCCAGTGGAACTCCTTCATCTGGCCCCTGCTCATGCTCACCAGCGAGGAGAAGTACGTGCTGCCGGTCGCGCTCAGCCACCTCACCGGGCTGACCCGCGTCGACTACTCGGGCCTGATGCTGGGCGCGCTGCTGGCCACGCTGCCGCTGATGCTCATCTTCTTCGTCTTCCAGAAGCAGTTCGTCTCCGGGCTGCTCGGCGGAGCGGTGAAGGGGTGAGTCCGCGGTCCGCCGGAGCGCCTCGACTCCGGCGGGCCCGTCCGCCTCGAACGACCTCGTATGACGTAACTCACCCTCCTCGACGTCACATCCCGGCCGCCGAACCCGTCTTGAAGGCGAAGGCGAAACGAGGAGGGTCCGATGCGCTCATCGGTGCGGAAACGTCAGTCGTCGGGGCTCGGTCATTGGTCGTTCATGTTCGCCGAGGTGGCGATCTGGTCCTTCGCCGTCCTGGTGGTGACCGGGCTGTTCCTCATGGTGTTCTTCGACCCGGACATGTCCCCGGTGCTCTACCAGGGCGTGTACACGCCGCTGAGCGGCATCCCGGTCAGCAGGGCGTTCGACTCGGCCATGCGGCTGAGCCTGGAGGTGCGCGGCGGGCTCTTCGTCCGGCAGGTGCACCACTGGTCGGCGCTGGTGTTCGTGGCGGCGGTCGCGCTGCAGTTGCTGCGCATGTTCGTGACCGGCGCGTTCCGGCGGCCGCGCGTGCCGCAGTGGCTGATCTGGGTGACGCTGCTGCCGCTCGGCATGGCCGCGGGGGAGACCGGCAACATCCTGCCCGACGACATGCTCTCCGGCGGCAGCCTGTGGCTGATCCAGTCGGTGCTGCTGTCGATCCCGGTCGTGGGGTCGTACGGCGCGCAGCTGCTCTTCGGCGCCGGGTTCCCCGGCGACAGCGTCATCCCTGCCATGTACTGGACGCACGTGCTGGTGATCCCGGCGGCCATGGTCGCGCTGCTCGCCGCCCGTGAATGGCTGGTGCGGCGGCACGGGCACTCGCGGTTCGCCGCGCCGCTTCCGGCGCGGGCGGGCGCGCGCCCGCTGATGGCGGGCACCACGATCGGGGTCCTGGTCATCCTGGGCCTGGCCTTCCAGATCGCCCCCATCTGGCTGTACGGCCCGGCCGGGCCCGGCCAGATCTCGGCCGGCTCGGTGCCCGACTGGTACATGGGCTTCCTCGACGGCGCGCTGCGGATCATGCCGGGCTGGGAGCTGACGATCGGCGGGTACACGCTCAGCCTCGCGGTCCTGGTGCCCACGCTGGTGGTTCCCGGGCTGTTCTGCACCGTGCTGGCCGGCTACCCGCTCGGCGAGCGCCTCGTCCTGCGGCGTTCCGGCCGGCGCGACGCGCTCGGCCGGCCCAAGAGCAGGAGCCGCCTGGCCGCCGAGGCGACCGGCCCGGCCGTGCTGGACCGGCCGCGCGAGGCGCCCGTGCGGACCGCCGTCGCCGCCGCCGGGGTGGCCTTCTACGGGCTGCTGTGGGCCGCCGCGGCCAACGACCAGCTCGCCCACCAGTTCCACCTCTCGGTGGAGGACGTGACGATCTTCTTCAGGTACGCCGTCCTCCTCGGCCCGATCGTCGCCTTCTGGCTGACCCACCGGCTCTGCCTCGGCCTGCGCCTCCAGGACCGGCACGACCTGGAGCACGGGCCGGAGAGCGGCGTGATCGTCCGGAGCGCGCAGGGCGGCTTCCACGAACGCCCGATGCCCGTGGCGCCCGAACGGCAGCACGCGGTCACCGGGCCGCGCGACTGACCGCTTGACCTTGACACTGTGACAAGGTCTTCACTGGTCGCCGAGGAGGTGGTCACGATGACCAGGCAGGAACAGGACCCGGACCCGACCGGCGCCGCCGGAGGGCTGGCGGCCGGCGACCCGTCCGTACGGCTGCGGGCGGCCCTGGCGGTGGGCACGACGCCAGACCCGCGCCTCGTCGGCGCGCTCGTCGAGCGGTGCGCGGTCGAGCCGGAGTTCCACGTGCGGGACATGCTCACCTGGGCGCTCACCCGCCACCCGGCGGAGCTGACGGTCCCCAGGCTGCTCGGCGAGCTGCGTTCGGAACGCGCGCAGGCACGCAGCCAGGCGCTGCACACGCTGTCCAAGATCGGCGACCGGCGGGCGTGGCCGGCGATCACCCGTGAGCTGCTGACCGACGCCGACGACGAGGTGGCCCGGAGCGCCTGGCGGACCGCGGTGCTGCTGGCACCCGACGACGAGAGGCCCGGCCTCGCCGAAGTATTGTCGACACAGCTCGGACGCGGCCCGCGGGAGACCCGGCTGAGCCTCAGCCGGGCGCTGGTCGCGCTCGGCGAGGTGATCGAGCCGGTGCTGCGGGCCGCGATGACCGACCCGGATCCCGGCGTGCGCGTGCACGCCGGGGCCACGGAACGGCTGCTGCGCGACCCGGAGGCCGGATTCGAGTTCGCGATCGAGGAGGCGAAGCGCGTCGTGGCCCTCGGCGCCGGCGGCCAGGGAGGATGATGGGCTGTGCTGATCGGCGACGTCGCGCGACGGTCCGGGGTGAGCGCCCGCATGCTGCGCCACTACGACGCGCTCGGGCTGGTGCGCCCGACCGGCCGCAGCCACGCCGGCTATCGGGAGTACTCCGCCGAGGACATCCGGCGGATCTTCCACATCGAGAGCCTGCGGTCGCTGGGCCTGTCGCTGCGTGACGTCGGCCGGGCGCTCGACGATCCCGGCTTCACGCCGTCCGGGCTCGTCGAGGACCTCATCAGGCGCACCAGGGAACGCATCGCGGCCGAGACGGAGCTGCTCACGCGACTGCGCCGGATCGACGCCGCCGACCCCGCCGGCTGGGACGACGTGCTCCAGGTCGTCTCCCTCCTGCAGGCGCTCGGGTCGAAGAACGCCGCCCGGCGCCAGAGCGCGGCCCTGTCCTCCGTCGCCGAGGTCCCGGTGGAGGCGCTGGTCGAGGCGGCACTGAGCGAGAGCGACCCGAACGTCGCCGGAGCCCTGCGATGGGCTCTGGCGCAGTCGGGCGAGGGCGCCGCCGTGCTGCTGGCGCAGGGCCTGCACGCACCGGCGGCCGAGGTGCGCAAGCGCGCGGTCCAGTCGATCGCCGAGCTCCCGGACGCCGAGGCGACCGCCCTCCTCCGGGACGCCCTGACCGGCCCCGACGCCGTGGTCCGCCGCTACGCGGCCCTGGCGCTCGGGGCCCGCGGAGTGGACGACGCCGTCCCCACGCTCATCGACATGGTCGTCGAGGGCACGAACGACGTCGACGCGGCCGACGCCCTGAGCACGCTGGCGGGCCGCCCCGGCGCGGCGGACCCGATCGCCGCCGGGCTCGTGGACCGCCTCGCCCGGCCCGGCGCCGAGCCGTCCGCGCGCCGGCGGCTGACGCAGGCGCTCGCCGACATCCCGGGAGCCGCCGCGTCACGCGCCCTCGCCGACCTGGCGCAGGACGACGACCGCGCCGTCGCGCTCACCGCGACCTACATCCTGGGGCTGCGCGACACGCGATGACCGCTCGCCCCCGAGCCCGGGACGCCCGGGACGCCCGGGGAGCGCGTCACCCGGCCGGCGTCCGGCGCTGCGCCGCCGCGGCGGCCTGGCCGACCCCCTGCCTGATGCGGCTCTCCACCCGCGCGACCGCGCCCGCGCCGGCCGCCATGCTGGCCCCGGTGACCTGGGCCTGGCCGGTGACGAAGATGCCGTTGTTCAGGATGGTCGTCTGGCGGTCGCGCAGGTCGCTCACGTCGACGTTGTGCTCCTCCAGGAAGTCGGCGACGGCGTCCATGATGCGCTGCTCGGCGGCCTTGACGTACATCTCCTTGTCGAGCTGCTGGAAGTAGCGGTGGTAGAGGTGGTCGGTGGCGTGCTCGCGGGGGTTGTAGGCGGCGCCGTAGTTGAAGGTGTGGCCGCGGATGGCCTTGATGCTCGCCTTCTGCTGCCGCCTGCGCCTTCCCGGCTCCGAGAGCGCGGCCAGGGTGTTGGGCAGCGCCAGCACCAGCCCCGCGGCGGTGCGCCGCAGCGCCGACAGCGCGATGCGGGCCATCCGCTCCGAGGGCGCGCAGTTGACCAGGCGGTCGACCTCGCGGTAGGACTCCCGCAGCGGCGGCAGCAGCGAGTAGCCGGCCTCGGTGAACATCATGCCCTTCTCGGCGAGCAGCACGAACCGCAGGAAGATCGAGATCACCACCTCGCCCTCCCAGCCGGTCACGCTCACCGTGAGGTAGGGGCGGGCCCGCGTGCGCGGGTTGTCGCGCAGCTGGTGGATGAACCTCTCGCTCACCGTCGGGACGGGCGGCAGGAGGGCGTCGGGCAGCACGGCGGCCTGGAGCTCGGGGTCGGTCTCGTAGCGCAGGTCGAGGCCGTTGACGAAGAGCTTGTCACCGACGGTGAGACCGGGCAGGCCGAGGGCGGCGATCTCGGCGGCCACCCGGTCGTAGAGCTCGCCGACGGCGAAGGGCACGACCGTCTCGCCGGGCCGGGCCTTGGCGACGTTCATGGTGAACGACCAGTTGTTGATCCGGCTGCCGTAGCCGACGAAGGGGGAGTAGTCGGCGAACACCGTGACGTTCCCGGCGCCGCGGTCGGCGATGTCCACCAGATGGTCGCGCAGCGCGGGCGAGCTGGGCAGCGGCGCCTCGGCCGGGTCGAAGGAGTCGCGGGTCAGCCGGGTCAGGATGACCGTCTCGTAGGCGTCGTAGAGCTCGGCGAAGACGACGAGCCAGGCCAGGAAGATCGGGAGCAGGACGAGCGAGCTGGACAGCAGGGCCAGGGTGGCCACGGCGAGCACGGCCAGCACGGCGTCGCGCACATGCTGGCGTCTTCGGGCCATCAGGCCGTACTTGAGCATCGTGGCCAGGTCGACGCCGGGGGACTGGGCGACGGCGCGGAAGCGGTCATGAAGAATCGAGCGAATGGTGGAATTACGCACTTTTGCGTCGAGCATCATTGCTATGCAGAGATATCGCGTGACTTCCGTCGCGGCCGGGCGATCGCCCTGGAAATGGCGGCCACAATTAGCGCAGACCAGCGAATCGGGCAGGTTGGGGCTGTCGCAGTGACCGCAGTTCATCAGCTCAGTCCTCTGTTTGGGGCTTCGTGGAGCCTGGCGTCACCCCGACTTTAACCAGCGCGCGTCCGGCGTCGCCACGCGAAAAGAATTCGCCCGGCGGACATTATTCGCTAAATGCAATGAAAAACTGCGCAGCATCTTCCTGGCGACGGCCGCGCGGTTCCGGCGACCTGCTGGGCTGCTCGGCCGGCGCCGTCGAGAGCCAGGCGCACCGCGCGCCGGCCCGCTGACCTCAGATCTCCCTGAGGAAGACGATCGCGTCCGCCTGGTGGACGGTGGCCGGGTCGAGGGCCAGGTACGTGTGGTCCGCCGGGACGCGGGCCGCCGGCCCGTCGTCGAGCGCCCCGGCCAGGCGGCGGGGGTCGACGACGGCGCGGGCGCCGGACACGTCCGACAACATCCCTTCGAGGGTGCCGGGGGCCGGGACGTCGGCGCCGCGGGAGCCGAAGGCCGAGGCGGCGAAGGCGTACCGGTCGCCGAGGCACGCGGCGAGCACGGCCCCCGCGCTCCACCACCGCAGCTCCTCGCCCGCGAACCACCACCGGCTCTCGTCGCGCTGCAGGTGGCGGTTGTGGGCGAAGACGAGGGTGGGGCCCCGGCGGTCCTCGCGCCGGACGATCGCGTCGAGGTTGCCGGCCATCATCGCGTCGCGCAGGCTCATCAGCGTGCCGAGCCGGCGCGGCGAGGGGTCGGCCATGCCGGCGTGGTAGCGCAGCAGCCCGACGGCGGCGCGGGCGTGCAGGCCGGCGCGCCACCGGTCGTCGCCGGACGTGACGGCCGCCAGGTGCGGGGCGTGCGCGGTGAGCAGCACGCCGAGGTCGTCGGCGATCAGGCGCAGCTCCACGGCCTCCGGCGCGCGGCCGATCGAGCGGGCCGGGTCCGTGAGGGCGGCCGGGTCGGTCCAGCGCTCGTCGGGGCCGAGCAGCGCGTCGAGCCGTTCGCGGGTCAGGGGCAGGTCGAGGTGGGGGGCCAGGTAGTCGTACAGGGCGGTCAGGGCGGGGCGCGGGGCGGCCGGGCCGGTGATCTCCACCGGGGCGTCGAAGCCGTCGAAGCGCAGCCGGTCGCCCGGCGCGGACCGCTCGTTGCGGGCCCGCATCCAGCGCAGCAGCTCGCGGTTGGCGGGCGAGGCGCCGAACCCGTGGCTGAAGCCGCGGCTCATCGCCTCGTCGAGGGTGACGTCGCCGCCGGTGACGTACGCGTCGGCGGTCAGGCCGGCCAGGCAGTCGCTCTCGACGGCGATCGACCGGTAGCCCTCGTGCTCGACGAGGTGACGGAAGAGCTCGTTGCGCAGCTCCAGGAAGGCTTCGACGCCGTGCGTGGGCTCGCCCAGGCCGAGCACGCGCACGCCGGGGGGCAGCAGCGCGGCGAGGGCGCCGCCGGTGAACGCCTGGACGGCGTCCCGGATCGAGGTCGTCATGCCTTCAACCGTATCGTTGAACTTCTGGTGTAAGCTTTCGGCCGATTCCCCGGCGGGCAGGAGGGCGTGCCTTCAACATGCGGCCCATCGATCTGGCGCGCGCGCACGGCCTGTCCACGCAGGCGGTGCGCAACTACGAGGAGGCGGAGATCCTGCCGCCGTCCGAGCGTTCCGCGCACGGCTACCGCGTCTACACCCCGCGCCACGCGGCGGCGCTGCGGACGTTCCTGGCGCTGGTCCCGGCCCACGGGCACGCGACCGCGACCGCGATCATGCGGGCCGTGAACGGCGGCGGCGTCGCGGCGGCGCTGCGCCTGATCGACGACGGTCACGCCCAGCTCGCCGAGGACCGCGGCACGCTGGAGGCCGTCGAACGCGCGCTGCGCGACCTGGCGCCGCCGCGTGAGGCGGAGCCGGGCGTGACGTTCATCGGCCCGCTGGCCCGCCGGCTGCGCATCAAGCCGGCGACGTTGCGCAAGTGGGAGCGGGCCGGGCTGACCGTGCCCCGGCGCGACCCGCGTACCGGCTACCGGGTCTACACCGCCGCCGACGTGCGCGACGTGCTGCTGGCCCACCAGCTCCGGCGCGGCGGCTACGGGCTGGAGCAGATCCGGCAGGTGCTGGACCAGGTGCGCGCGGCCGGCGGCATGGAACCCCTGCAGGCGACGCTGCGCGACTGGCACGACCGGCTCACGGTCAGGGGCCTGGCCATGCTCGCCGCCGCCGGCGCGCTGGACGCCTACCTGCGCGGGGGGAACTTTGCGACGGGAGAGGGCATCTAACACGCCGTGGAAGCGTCGAACGCCGGAGAACCGCAGCGCATAGGGCAGTACTGGCTGGCCGGACGGCTCGGGTCCGGGGGCCAGGGGGTGGTGTACGACGCCTACGACCCCGAGGGCCGCCGAGTCGCGCTCAAGGTCCTGCACATGGCCGACAGCCCGGGGAGCCGCGAGCGGTTCGCCAAGGAGGCGGCCGCGGCCGGGCGGGTGGCGTCGTTCTGCACGGCGCGGGTGCTCGACTGCGACCTGTCGGGCAGCAGGCCGTACATCGTCAGCGAGTACGTGCCGGGCCCCAGCCTGCGCCGGGCGGTCGAGCAGGGGCGCCGGTTCGCCGGGGACGACCTGCACCGGCTGGCCACGGCCATCGCCACCGCCCTGACCGCCGTGCACGACGCGGGCGTGATCCACCGGGATCTGAAGCCGGACAACGTGCTGCTCGGCACCGACGGCCCGCGCGTGATCGACTTCGGTGTCGCGCGTACCGTGGACATGTCGCTGACCAGGACCGGCGAGGTGGCCGGCACGCCCACGTACATGGCCCCCGAGGTGTTCACCGGGCAGCGGGCGGGCGCGCCCGCCGACGTGTTCGCCTGGGGCGCGATCATCGTGTTCGCCGCCACGGGCCAGGACCCGTTCCGCGCCGACAACCTCGGCGGGGTCATGCACCGGGTGTTGTCGGCCCAGCCCGACCTGAGCGGGCTGCCGCCCCGGCTGGCCTCGCTGGTGTCGGCCGCGCTGGAGAAGGACCCGGCGGCCCGTCCCACCGCCCGCGACCTGCTGCTCGCGCTGGTCAGCGGCAACAGCGCCGACACCCGCGGGCTGCTGACGGCGGGCAGCCGCGCCGCCAGGGGCGTGCACGTGCCCGAGCAGGCCGACCCGGCCCTCGGCACGATCGCCGAGGACGCCTACGGCGCGCTCGCGCCCGAGGAGCGCGAGCTGGCCGCCGAGGTGTTCCTGCGCCTGGTGACGGTCACCGAGGACGGGCACGAGGCCGTGCGCTGGGCGTCGAAGGAGGACCTGCTCGCCGGACGCTCCGAGCGGGAGACACGCGCGATCGAGCACATCCTCCAGGTGTTCTCCTACCTGGTGACGCAGAAGGACGAGGCGGTGGCGCTGTCTCGTCCCGCGCTGCTGCGCGCCTGGCCGCGGCTGCGCGTCTGGGTGGACGGCGACCGCGACGGGCTCGCCGTGCTCGGCCAGCTCAGCGACGCCGCCCGCCAGTGGGCCGGCAACGGCCGCAAGGACGGCGACCTGCTCCAGGGCAGCCGCCTCGATCAGGCGCTGACCTGGGCCGCCACCGGCCGCCGGCACATCACGCTGACCCCGCTCGAACGCGACTTCCTGGCCGCGGGCACCGGCCTGGCCAGACGGCGGGTGCGCCGCCGGCGGCTGACCACGGCCGCGCTGGCCGGGCTGCTGGTGGTGGCGCTGGCGGCGGGCGGCCTCGCCGTGCTGCGCGGCAGGCAGGTGACCGAGCAGAGCCTCCTGGCGGGCCGGCAGCGCGACCAGGCGGTCGGGCGGCAGGCCGCCGCCGAGGCCGACCGGCTGCGGACGAGCGACCCGGTCACGGCGATGCTGCTCAGCGTGGCGGGCTGGCGGCTGGCCCCCGCCCCCGGCACCCGGCGCAGCCTGACGACCTCGCTGACGATGCCGGAGAGCGCCGTCTTCCGCGACCCCGGCGCCAAGGGCGTCTCGGCGTCGGCGTCGGCGGCCGGCGGGCGCGTGCGGGCCATCGCCGGCGAGGACGGCGTGCGGGTCTACGACGTGCCCTCCGGCCGGCAGACCGCGTTCTGGCGGTGGCCGCGCGGCCTGGAAGCGCTGCCCACGGCGGCGGCGCTCAGCCCGAGCGGGCGCACGCTGGTCGTGGTCAGCAGGGACACGGCCTACGCCTGGGACGCCAGGACGGGCGCCAAGCTGCGCGAGCACCGCATCGGCGAGGGCGGCGTGAGCGTCGCCTTCGACGGCAACGAGAACCTGGCCGCGGTGATGCGCGACAGCTCCCTGGAGCTCCTGTGGGACACCAGGACCGGCGCCGCCTACACCCCGAAGCTGGAGGCGGGCCTCGCTCCGGCGATCGCGCCCTCCGGCGCCTACATCGCGGGCGTCGGGCCCAACCAGGGCGGGCTCAAGGTGATCCGCCTGCCCGATCTCACCGTGGACACCCGCCTGCCGAAGGCGTGCGGGCCGGTGGTGGCGTTCACGCCGGACAGCAGGCGGCTGCTGTGCGCCAACGGCGACATCGCGGCCTTCGACCTGGCCACCGCCAGGAAGGTGCCCGACACCGACCGGCCGTTCTGGCAGGAGTCGGCCCTGGACGACACGCTGGCCGGACGGCTGCGGCTCAGCCCCGACGGCCGCCGCCTGCTGGCCGTCGAGGGCCGTACCCTGCACCTGCTCGACGCGGACGACGGCGACGAGCTGGCCCTCTACCGGGCCGAGGGCGAGCCCGAGGACGTCTGGCTGGAGGCCGACGGACACACCGTCCGGTACGTGCTCGACAACTCGACCGTCACCGCCGACCTGACCTCCCGCCTGCCCTCCACCCGGCTGCCGCAGGGCTACCAGCTGGACGCCTTCAGCCAGGACGGCCGCCTGGCCGCCGCCACCAAGGACTCGGGGCCGGTCCGCGTGTGGGACGGCGCCCGGCTCGGCGTCCCCATGGCCGGCAGCGCGGGCGTCACCGGACAGCTGTTCGACCCGGCGGGCGCCCGGCTGTCCGCCGAGGGCCCGGACTCCTCGGCCGGCCTTTGGGACGTCGCCACCGGCCGCCGGTTGTGGCGCCACGCCGTGCCGCGCACGCAGTTCGTGCTGTCGAAGGCGTTCACCCCCGACGGCCGCCGCCTGGTGCTGTCGCTCAAGGAGCTGAGCCAGCGGGACGCCCGCAACGAGCTGGTCGTCCTCGACGCCGGCACCGGTCGGACGCTCGCCCGGCACCCCCTGGCCACGGCCACCGAGACCATCGTGTCCACCCGCGACGGCACGGCGGTGGTGACCGCCACCGGCAAGGTCTACGACCTGCGCACCGGCAAGGCCGTCGGCCCCGGCTTCAACCGGTCGGGCCTGGCGATCGCGCTCAGCCCCACCGCGCAGGTGCTCGCCCTCGGCTCGGCGACGGTCGAGCTGTGGGACGTCGCCACCGGCCGCGAACTGCCGCCCGCGCTGCGCGTGGCCGCCCGGGCGCAGGTCGAGACCGTGCTGTTCAGCCACGACGGCTCGCTGCTCGCGCTGATCGGCAGGTCCATCGGGGAGACGTTCGACGACGTGTACACCGTCCAGGTGTGGGACGTCGGCTCGCGGGAG
Source organism: Nonomuraea sp. NPDC049646 (assembly GCF_044465525.1). Taxonomy (NCBI): domain Bacteria; kingdom Bacillati; phylum Actinomycetota; class Actinomycetes; order Streptosporangiales; family Streptosporangiaceae; genus Nonomuraea; species Nonomuraea sp. NPDC049646. The sequence goes on from NZ_JBITLU010000002.1 coordinate 220,206, forward strand.
CGGATCGGCTCCTTCCCCATCGGCATCCTCGACCGGCTGGCCTTCAGCGCCGACGACCAGACCCTGTACGTCTCGGGCAACACCTCGGGGACGACCATCCGGATCCCGGTGGGCGCCGAGTCCGTGGCCCGGCTGGTGTGCGAGCGCGCGGGCCGCACGATGAGCCCGCAGGAGTGGCGGCGGTACCTGAAGGACGTGCCCTACCGGGACGTCTGCCCGGACGCGCGGCGCGGACGGTCGTGACGCGCGCCGGCCGTCAGAGCGCGGGCAGGATCCGCTCGCCGGCCGGCACGCCGCCGCGCAGTCCGTCCGGGGCGGTGACCCGGGGCGGCACGCGCAGCGTCAGCATGGCGACGTCGTCGTCGTTGTCCTCGGGCCGGACGCGCTCCAGCAGCATGTCGCCGAGCGCGTTCAGCGGGCGGTGGGTGTGGGAGGCGGCGTACCGGCTCAGGCGGGCCAGCCCCTCGTCCAGGGAATGCCCCGGGGACTCGATCAGCCCGTCGGTGTAGAGCACGAGCGTGGACTCCGGCGGCAGCTCCACGACGGCGTCCGAGCGCTCCCCGCGGATGCCGGTGCCCAGCAGCAGCCCCTGGCCCTCCTCCAGGAAGCGGGTACGGCCGTCGCGCTCCACCAGCAGCGGCGGCGGATGGCCCGCGTTGCTCCAGCACAGCAGCCAGCGGCCGTCGTCGGTGTGCTCCAGCCGGGCCAGGACGACGGTGGCCATGGTGGCCTGGGCCATGCGCACCACCGCGCGGTCGAGCCGGTCGAGGATGGCGCTGGGCTGGTCCTGCTCGGCGCCGGCGTAGGCGCGCAGCATGTTGCAGACCTGGGCCATCCCGGCGGCGGCCTCCAGGTCGTGGCCGACCACGTCGCCGATCACCAGGGCGGTGGCGCCGTCGGGCATGGTGAAGGCGTCGTACCAGTCGCCGCCGACCTGCGAGGCGCGGGGGGCGGGCACGTAGAGGGCGCTCATCTCCAGGCCGGGCACCGAGGGCAGGCGCGGCAGCAGGTGACGCTGCATGGTCTCGGCGACCCGGCGCTGCCGCTCGTACAGGCGGGCGTTGTCCAGGGCGAGGCCGGCGCGCCGGGCGATGTCCTCCACCAGCAGCAGGTCGGCGGTGGTGAACGCGCCGGGCCGCTCGGCGCGGCCGAGCGTCAGCGCCCCGACCACGTCGCGCACGCCGCGGATGGGCGCGATGCCCGCCGAGTGCATGCCGGTCCTGCGGAACAGCTCCTGCTGGAAGACGGCGATGCCGGAGTCGGGGGCGCCCTGGTAGGTCTGCGGCCCGGCCAGCGTCGCGGTGACCCCGCGCAACGCCCGCGACAGCGGCATCGGCGACTCCTCGGGGACCGCGGGCATCGGCCCCTCCAGGTCCTCGTGGTGCACCAGGACGCCGTCCTCGTGGTGGACGACGGCGGCGCGGGTGACGCCGCCGTGCTCGGTGAGCAGGTCCACCACCACCCAGTCGGCGAGCAGCGGCACCACCAGGCGGACGAGCTGGCGCAGCGTCTCGTCCACGTCGAGGCTGGCGGTGAGCGTCGTGGTGGTCTCCGCCAGCAGGGCCAGCCGGTCGAGCTCGGACATGGACGTCTCGTGCTCCGGCTCCGGGATCTGCGCGCCGGGCTCCTCGGCGTCGTGGAAGAGCACCAGCGCCCCGGTCCTGCCGTCGGCCAGCAGGCAGGGCGTGACCAGCCAGGAGGCCGGCAGCAGGGAGCCGTCGCCGCGCGCCAGCCATTCCCGCTCGCCCTGGGAGGTGCCGCCGGTGATGAGCGGGCGTCGCATCGCGCACCGGCTGCGCGGCAGCGTCTCGCCGCGCGGGCCGCGGTGGAGCAGGTCGTGGGCGTCGCCGCCGAGCAGTTCGGCGGCGGGACGGCGGAGCAGCGCCTCGGTGCGCGGGGCGACCTCGACGATCCGGCCCCGGTCGTCCACGACGTACCCGCCCGCGTGGGTCAGGTCGCGCAGCCCGCGGGGACGTCCGTCCTGCGGGCGGTGCGGCCCGGCGTCGTGGTCGGGCACGTTCATGGCGTCGGCTCCTCTCGTCCTCACCTCCTACCCGCCGGCCCGTCCGTCACCAGGAAGCCTGCGGTCCTGACAGTATGGCCGAGCTTATGAGGATGTATTCAGTCGCCGAGGATCCGGGTGCGGTCGCCGGCCCCGTCGGAGAGGAACGCCGCCAGAGCTCCTCCCTCCTCGCCGACGGCGGCGCGCTCGGCCGGGGAGAGGCCGCGCAGCGGCGTGACGAGGACGGTGTCGTCCTCGACGGTCCAGGTGGCCGAGACGCGGCCGTCCACCAGGACGGTCCGGGCGCCGGCGACCGACAGGCCGCGGTGTTCGCGGTCGATGATCCGGCCGCGGTCGTCGTAGCCGAGGATCGCGTTGTCGAACGCCGGCAGGAAGCGCACGGGAGCGGGCGTGCCGGGGTCCGGGCGCGGCGCGCCGGGCAGGTCCAGCAGCTCGCGGCCGCGCTCGTCCCGGAAGGCGACCAGTTCGTCGCGTGCCGCCGCCACGGCCTTGGGCAGGCCCGCCAGGCCGGACCAGGCCCGCAGGTCGGCCGTGGCGGCGGGGCCGTACGCCGCCAGGTAACGCCGTACGAGGGCCTGCCCCACGGGGTCGGAGCCGTCGGCGGACGGCGGGTCCACCTCCCGCCCCAGCCAGGACGACAGCGGCAGGTTGCGCACGCCCGCCCGCGTCCGCCACAGCCCGCGCGGCGGGAGCTGCGCCATCGGGACCAGCGCGGCGACCAGCATCTCGCCCAGCGCCCGCGGCCCCGGCCCGGGCCAGCGACCGGCCACCGCCCGCGCGAGCTGCGACATCGAGCGCGGCTCGCCGTCGGCCAGCACCGCCCGTCCGGCCGCCGCGAGCTCGTCGAGGTCCACCCCGGCCAGCTCGCGGCGGTAGACGCCGAGCACCCGCTGGCGCAGCATCGCGTCGTGCCGGGACCGCCAGGCCAGGACGTCGGCGGCGGTGACCAGGTGGACGGTTCGCCGCATCAGGTGGGTCCGCACCACGTCCCGGCCGGTCAGCAGGGCCGACAGCGCGGCCGGGTCGAAGGCGCGCAGCCGTGACCAGAGCCCGGTGAAGGGCTCCTGCGGCTCCTGCGCCTGCAGGCCGCACAGGTGCGCGACGGCGTCGAGGACCGGCAGGCCGGCGCGGTCGAGCAGCAACTGGCGGGCGAGCGTGGCCCGGTTGAGCGCCCTGGTGCTCAGAACGGTCATCTTCTCTTCCGGTGTTCGGGACGCGCCGTGACGGTCATCTCGTCTTTCCGGGTTCAGGACGCGCCGTGCTCGACGATCCAGGTCACCCCGAAGCGGTCGCGCACCATGCCGTGCAGCGGCACCCACTGCGCGGGCCCGAGCGGCCGGACGACGGTCGCGCCCGCGCCCAGCCCCTCCCAGTACTCCGTGGCCTCCTCGGCCGTGCCCGCCCCGAGCGAGACGAAGAACGCGTTCTCGCCCTGGTCCCAGGGCAGGTGGGCGGGCACGTCGTAGGCCATCACGCGGAAGCCGCCGGGCGCGGCCACCTGGCCCCACATCACCCGGTCGGCGTCGGCGGGGTCCTGGACGTTCCCGGCGTCCGCGTAGGTCACGGTGGTGACGTCCCCGCCGAACACCGAGCGGTAGAACGCGAGGGCAGCGGCGGCCTCGCCCCGGAAGTTCAGATGGATGACGACATTGGCAGACATGGCAGGCTCCTCGCCGGTTCGGTTCATGGTCACCGGGAGCCGTGCGGCTCCCGGTTGCGGTGCCCATGCTGGCGGAGGAAGCGGTCAGGTTGTGGCCTCTTCTTGCGGCACCATGGGAGACATGCAGAAGACCTCGGCACGCCTGCTGGCCCTGCTGTCGCTGCTCCAGATGCGCCGCGACTGGCCGGGGGCGCTGCTCGCCGAGCGGCTGGAGGTCAGCCCGCGCACCGTGCGCCGCGACGTCGACCGGCTGCGCGACCTCGGCTACCCCATCGCGGCGATCAAGGGCCCCGACGGGGGCTACCGGCTCGACGCGGGCAGCGAGCTGCCGCCGTTGCTGTTCGACGACGAGCAGGCCGTCGCCCTGGCGATCGCGCTCCAGATCGCCGCCACCGCCGGGGCGGGCATCGAGGAGGCCGCGGCGCGGGCGCTCACCACCGTCCGCCAGGTCATGCCCGCACGGCTGCGCCACCGGATCGACACCCTCCAGGTGACCGCCGTCGAGCGGGCGGGCGCACGGCCCGAGCCGCAGGTCGCCGGAGGGGTGCTCGTCGCGCTCAGCGCCGCCGTCCATGCCCGTGAGGTGTTGCGCTTCGACTACCCGGCGGAGGCGGACGGCGGCGGCGGCCTCCCGCCGCCCCGGCGGGTCGAGCCCCACCACCTCGTCACCTGGGGCGGGCGCTGGTATCTGGTCGCGTGGGACCTCGACCGCGCGGACTGGCGCACCTTCCGCGCCGACCGCGTCCGGCCGCGCACGCCCACCGGGCCGCGCTTCACCCCGCGCGAGCTGCCCGGCGGCGGGGTGGCCGCCTTCGTCACCGCGCGCTTCCGCGGCTCGGACGAAGCGGGCGACTGGCCCTGCCGCGGCGAGGTGATCCTCGCGCTGCCCGCGACGGTCGTGTCCCGTTACGTCCGGGACGGGCTCGTCGAGGAGGCGGGGCCGGACCGCTGCCGGGTCGTCATGGGGTCGTGGTCGTGGCTGGGGCTGGCGGCCGCGCTCGGCAGGTTCGACGCCGACATCGAGGTCGTCGGCCCCGCCGAGCTCAAGGACGCCTTCGCCCGGCTGGCCCGCCGCTACACCGCCGCCGCCTCCTGACGGGGCTCACTTCTCCGGGAGGCGGGCGACGTCGGAGACCGGGCCGAGATGGGCGAGCTTGTCCGGGTTGACCACCGAGTGGATCGACTGGATCACGCCGTCGGCGACGTCCAGCTCGACCACGCCCGCCACGCGTCCCCCGGCGTCGTACATGACCGCGCCGGGACGGCCGTTGACCCAGGCCGTCCGTACCGTGACGCCGAGCGCGCGGACCCGGCGCAGCCCCGCGACCAGCATCTTGACCACGCGGGGCGCCCCGGCCGCCGGTCTGGCCATCGCCTGGGCCTTGCCGCCGCCGTCCCCGTGCAGGACCACGTCGGGCGCGAGCATGCCGAGCAGCGCGTCCAGGTCGCCGCCGGAGGCCGCGTCGAAGAACCTGCGGGCCAGCTCCTCGCCCGCCGCCCGCCGCGCCTGGGTCGGCGCGTGGGCCGGCGCGCTGTCCCGGGACGGCCGGCCTGCGGCGATGCGCTGCCTGGCGCGGGTGAGGATCTGCCGGCAGTTCACCTCGGTCCTGCCGGTGATCCGGGCGACGTCCTGGTAGCCGTACCCGAAGACCTCGCGCAGCATCAGCACCGCCCGTTCCACCGGCGACAGGGACTCCAGCAGCACGAGGAACGCCATCGACAACGAGTCGGCCAGCTCGGCGTGCTCGGCCGGCCCCGGCTCGCCGGGCTGCGCCACGACCGGCTCGGGCAGCCATTCGCCCACGTACGTCTCCCGTCGCACCCGCGCCGAGCGCAGGTGGTCGATGCCCAGCCGCGTCACGGCGGTCGTCAGGTACGCCTTCGGCTCGCTGATCACGGTGCCCGCGTTGCGCGCCCTGGTCAGGCCGAGGAACGCGTCCTGCACGATGTCCTCGGCGTCGCCCACGGAACCGGTCATCCCGTAGGCGATGGAGAACAGCAGCGGCCGGTAACCGGTCACGTCCGCCTGCGGCAGGGGATCGGTCTCGTCGGCTGCTGTGCCGCGGCTCATCTGCTCGGCCTTCCCGTCCGGCGGTGCTTGCGTACGACGCCCAGCAGGGTAGCCGGACGGGCGGGTCGGGTGGCGCACGGAGGTCACCACGCGATCGGGCCGAGGCGGTCGACGAAGACGCCGGTGGGGCCGTCGGGGCCGAGGGTCGCGAGCCGGACGATCGAGTCCGTGCCCTCGGTGACCGTCAGCAGGCCGGTGTGGCGGTTCATGTCGGTGGCGGCGAACTTGTGGTTGGCGGTCTCGCCGGGGGTGGCGACGTTGAACTTGATGTGCGGGAGCGCGTGGGCGTACCGAACGGTGATCATGTTCAGGGCCGCCTTGGAGGAGCTGTAGGCGAGCTCGTGCATCTTCGAGACGGGCTGGTCGGGGTCGGTGATGACGGCGAAGGAGCCGCCGCCGCTGGACACCATCACCACCCGCGGGTGCTCGGCGGCCTGGAGCAGCGGCAGGAAGGCGTGGGTGACCCTGACCGGGCCGTAGACGTTGGTGTCGTAGACCGCGTGGATCTCCCCGGCGGTGGCGTCCGCGGGCGGGACGGCGTTCCCCGGCGCGCCGGCGTTGTTGACCAGCACGTCCAGGTGGTCGGTGTGCTCGCGGACGAGCCGCGCGGCCTTGTCCACCGACGCGTCGGAGGTCACGTCCAGGGGGATCATGATCACGTCGATGCCGTCCTCGGCCAGCCGGGCGGCGGCCGCCTGACCGCGGGCCTCGTCGCGGGAGCCGAGGAAGATCGTCCAGCCGAGCGCGCCGAGACGGCGGGCGGCTTCGAGGCCGAGCCCCTTGTTGGCTCCGGTGATCAGCGCGGTGGTGCGTTCCGTGTTCGTCATGCGCTCTGAGACGGAACCCCCTACGCGTCTGTGACACTTTGTGAGCGACGTCACAACGGGCCGGTCCATCCGCCTGGTGGGCGGCGGTCGCGCTTGGGCGAAGGCGTCACCGGCCTGGAAGCGGAGTCAGGTCCAGGATCATGTCGAACGACTGTGCGCCGTCACTCCCGGTGAAGGAGCCGACCAGCCGGAAGCCGTGCTTGTCGTAGTAGCGAAGGGCGCGTGGGTTGTCGGCGAGAACGCCGCCGAACAGGATGACTCTCGTCTTGCCGAACTGCCGGGCGACGTCCGCGACGAGCGGGAAGATCTGCGTTCCCACCCCTCTCCCTTGGTGGTCGTCGGACAGGGTCAGCCCGAAGCGGCAGTCCGTCGCCGCCAGGGGGATGCCGGCCTTCTGGTAGCGGGCGATGTCCGCCGGGTGGAGGTCGAGGCTGAATTCGACGAGTCCGACGATCCTGCCGGACAGCACGTCCTCAAGCACCAGCCTGAGCTTGTCGTAGCGCGCGATCGCGTCACACAGCTTCCTGGCGGCCTTGAGGTCGTGCCCGTCGAAGGTGCTCAGTCGCCTCGTTGCGGCCGACAGCCCGTCCAGGAAGGCTGCAAGACCCTCCGCGTCGGCGTGCGTGAGCGGTCGGAAGACGACGTCCGAACCGTCCTTCAGGTTCAGGCGACGCGTCAGGACGAGCGGGTCTTCGGCGACCGCAGCGAGAGTGAGCACTTCGGCAATCCTTCCCCGCAGACTGTGGCGGCCCGAGCCTACTGGGGGTGGACGTGCCAGAAGATCGCCCGCTCAGCCCAGGACGGCACGTCGACCCCTCGAAGATCGTCCCCCCGCCCGGAGCGCGCAGACCGGGCCGAGGAGGCGGAGGGCGCGAGGGGCGTCGGAGCTGGTCAGGCGGCCAGGCCGAGGGCGTGGGCCACGTCGGAGGTGGCCGCGGAGGTCTCGGTGGCGGTGTAGCCGCCGCGCAGCGAGGCGTCCTGGTCCTTCAGGCCGTTGCCGCTGAGGGTGATCACGATGCGCTGACCCGGCGGCAGGTTGCCCCTGGCGTGCTGGTCGAGCAGGCCGGCGATCCCGGCGGCCGACGCGGGCTCGGCGAAGACGCCGTCGCGCCGGGCGACCAGCTCGTACGCCTCGAAGATCTGCGCGTCGGTCACCGCGGCGATCAGCCCGCCGGACCGGTCGCGGGCGTCGAGGGCGCCGTCCCAGGTGGCCGGGCTGCCGATGCGGATCGCGCTCGCCGCGGTCTCGGGCTCGGCGACGGGCGCGCCGTGGACGAGCGGCGCCGCCCCGGCCGCCTGGAAGCCCCACATGCGCGGCGACCGCGTGGACAGGCCCTCCTGCTGGTAGACGCGGTAGCCGCCCCAGGTGGCGGTGATGTTGCCGCCGTTGCCGACCGGCAGGCAGTGGATGTCGGGCGCGTCGCCGAGCGCGTCGACGATCTCGTACGCGACCGTGCGCTGCCCGGCCAGCCGCAGCTCGTTGCCGACGGAGTTGACCAGCGCGATCGGGTGGTGGTCGGCGAGCTCGCGGGCCACGCGCAGGCAGTCGTCGAACGTGCCGTCGATCTCGACGACGCGTGCCCCGTAACGGACCGCCTGGCCCAGCTTGGCGAGCGCGACCCGGCCCCTCGGCACGAGCACGGCGGCCGTCAGCCCGGCGCGCGCGGCGTAGGCGGCGGCCGAGGCGCTGGTGTTGCCGGTGGAGGCGCACACGGCCAGCTCGGCCCCGGCCTCGGCGGCCCTGCTGATCGCCACGGTCATCCCGCGGTCCTTGAACGATCCCGTCGGGTTGGCGCCCTCGACCTTCAGCCAGACCTCGCAGCCGGTCAGCGCCGACAGGTGCGCCGAGCGCAGCAGCGGCGTGTTGCCCTCGTTGAGCGAGACGGAGGGGGTGCCGGGGGTGACCGGCAGCCAGCGCCGGTAGCCGCTGTCGATCAGTCCGTTCCAGGTACTCATACCGGCGACCGTAACATTCGTTTCGCCAATCACGCCAACAGGGGAGTGATGTAACATTCGTCAGCATGGATGAGGATCCGGTCGCGAGCCGGCTCGGCGCGGTCTACCCCGATCTGCCGCCCGGTGAGCGGGCCGTCGTTCGGGTGCTGCTCGACGACTACCCCTTCGCCGCGCTCGGCTCGCTGCGCGCGCTCGCCGAGCGGGCCGGGGTCAGCCCGCCGACCGCCTCCCGCCTGTTCGACCGGCTCGGGTACGCGGGGTTCGCCGGGTTCCAGGCCGCCGTGCGCGACGGGGCCCGCGACCGGTCGCGCCTGCGCGAGTTCGTCGCCAGGTCCCCCGGCGCGCAGCGGGCCGCCGAAGACCTGCGCGCCGGGCTGGACAGCACCCTCGACGCCGTCACCGAGCCCCTGCTCGACGCCGTCGGCGACCTGCTGGCGGGCGCCGCGTCGGTGTGGGCGCTCGGCGGGCCGATCAGCGAGCTGGCCGCCGAATACCTGATCAGGCAGCTCGCCGGGCTGCGTCCGGGGGCGCACCGGGTGCCCGACTCGGCGTCCGCGCGCGCCCGTACGCTGCTCGACCTCGGCGCTTCGGCGGCCGTGGTGGCCTACGACTTCCGGCGCTATTCCCCCGCCACGGCCCGCTTCGCCGAGGCCGCGTGCGCGCGCGGCGCGCGGCTCGCGCTGGTCACCGACGCCTGGGAGTCGCCGCTCGCGGCGCGGGCGGAGGTGCTGATCAGGCTGCCGCGCGAGGCCGCCGGGCCGATCGCGCCGCTGGCGCACCAGATCGCCGTCACCGAGCTGCTGCTGGTCGCCGCGGCCGCCCGCCTCGACCCCGCCGGACGCCTGGCCGACCTCGACGCCCTCACCGAGACGTTGTAGCCGCCTGGAGAGGCGGTGCCCTGCCGCAAAACTTCCAGTTGCTAGAAATTTCCAGCGAGAGTAGCTTTGCTCACATGCAGGAGTCGCGGCGGGAGCGGAAGAAGCGGGAGACCCGGCAGCACATCGTCTCGGCGGCCCTCGCCCTGTTCGAGGAGCAGGGCTACGAGCAGACCACAGTGACGCAGATCGCCGCGGCGGCCGACGTCGATCCCAAGACGTTCTTCAACTACTTCCGCACCAAGGACGAAGTGCTCTTCGTCGACATGGAACGGGACTTCGACGTGCTGGTCGGAGCCATCGCGGACCGCCACCCGGAGGAGGGCCCCGGCGAGGTGCTGGCCAGGGCGGTCGAGCGGTACGCCGCCCACCGCCGGCCCAAGATCCCCGCCAAGGAGGCCGCGGAGCTGTCCGGCGTCACCCGGCTGGCCCTGACCACGCCGGCGCTCCAGGCCAAGGGGCTCTACCTGATGCTCGACCTCCAGCAGCGCGTCGCGGCCGAGCTGCTGAAGGCGTTCCCCGGCCTCGACCCGATCACCGCGGCCGCGATGGTCGGGGCCCTGATGGGCGCCATCCAGCAGGCGGGGCTGGCCAGCGTCCAGCTCGGCCGGTCCCAGGAGGAGCTGTGGGAGGCCGCGCGGCACGGCGTCGAGATCGCCATGCGCGGCCTGCGCTCGGTGCCGCCGCCCGTCCCGAACCTTTGACGCATCACCGCAGACAGGAGCGACGATCATGGGGGACAGCGTCCGGCGGCTCGCCCGCGACATGCGGCGCGCCGTACGGGAAGGCCCGGAGGCGATCGCGCGGCGGCGACGGGCCCGCCTGGCCGAGCTGGTGGCCCACGCCCGCGCGCACTCGCCCTTCTACCGCGAGCTCTACCGCGACCTGCCGGACGGGGCCGACGACCCGGAGCTGCTCCCGGTCACCGACAAGAAGACGCTGATGGCCCGCTTCGACGACTGGGGCACCGACCGTGAGGTGACCCGCGAGCGGGTCGAGGCGTTCGTGGCCGATCCCGATCTCGTGGGCCACCGGTTCCTCGGCCGCTACCTCGTCACCACGACCACCGGCACCAGCGGGCAACGCGGCCTGTTCGTGCAGGACGACCGGTGCCTGGCCGTGCACACCGCCACCGGGTTGCGCACCGGAGCCGGGCTGTCGGCCCGCGACGTCCTGCGCACCCTGGCCCGCGCCGGCCGCACCGCCATCGTGACGGCGCCCCGGGGCCACTTCGCCACCCTCGCCGGGCCGGCGCGGGCCGCCCTGGAACGGCCGTGGCTCCGCCGGTTGATGCGGGTCATCCCGACCGACCAGCCGATGGAGAAGATGGTCGACGAGCTCAACCGGTTCGATCCGGCCAGCGTCGCCGGTTTCGTCGGGCTGCTCACGTTGCTGGCGGGAGAGCAGGAGGCCGGCCGGTTGCGCATCCGCCCGGCGCTCGTCATCCCCGGCGGCGAGACGCTGAGCCCGCAGACCAGGGAACGCCTGGCCGCCGCGTTCGGGGCGAAGGTCCGCGCCGCCTACGCGTGCGGCGAGTGCGGCTTCCTCACCGCCGGCTGCCGGGAGGGCTGGTACCACGTCAACAGCGACTGGGTCGTCCTGGAGCCGGTGGACGCCGATCATCGGCCGGTGCCCCCGGGGCGGCTCTCGCACACCGTCCTGATCAGCAATCTCGCCAACCGGGTGCAGCCGATCCTGCGCTACGACCTTGGTGACAGCGTCCTGGTCCGCCCCGACCCGTGCCCGTGCGGCAACCCGCTCCCGGCCGTCCAGGTCCAGGGGCGCGCGGCCGACCTGCTCACCTTTCCCGCCGAGCGCGGCGAACGCGTCGAGATCTCGCCCATGTCCTTCAGCACCGCGCTTGCCGTTCCCGGCATGGAGCAGTTCCAGCTCGTCCAGACCGCGCCCACCGTCCTGCGGGTACGCCTGCGGGCCGCGGGCGGCGCCGACGCGGACCGCGTCTGGGAGGCCGCCCGCGACCGGACCCTCCACCTGCTGACCGAGCACAAAGCCGGTCACGTGACGATCGAGCGCGCCGAGGAGCCGCCGGAGCAGTCGGCCGGCGGCAAGTACCGCAAGATCATTGCGCTGCCGCACCCCTGACGAGCTCCGGCCTCCGCCCGTCTTCGCCCTTCGAGCCGCAGCGGCGGGTCGATCTTGGTGCAATTGCACCGCCGGCGGCCCCGACTTCATGTTCCTGCACGAAGCACTCGCAGGTGACGTGATGGAGGGTTGCTGGAACGTTGATCTACCTCCGGAGGCCTGTGAATGAGACTTGCCGAAGGCACGTCCACCTTGGCGCCCGCGCACATACGTAAAACGGCTGCCGTCACCGTCGGCCTGCTCATGGGCGTCTGGGTGATCGACTACGTCGATCGGGTGATGATGGCCGTCGCGTTGCCGTTCATCGGCGAGGAGTTCGCGCTCACCAAGACCGAGCAAGGCTGGCTGATCACCGCCTTCTCCCTGGTCTACCTGCTGTGCCAGGTGCCGGGTGGCATCCTCGCCGACAAGTTCGGCGCCCGCCGCCAGCTCATGGTCTCCCTGCTGCTCTGGTCGGTCTTCACCGCCCTCACCGGCGTCGCCTGGGGTCTGGCGTCCCTCCTCGTCATCCGTGCTCTCTTCGGCGTCGGTCAGGGCCTCTTTCCCGGCGCGTCCTTCAAGGCCGTCGCGGAACGCACCACCCCTGCCGTCCGCGCCACCGCCGCCGGGGCCATGCTCGCCTCCAACCAGCTCGGCGCCGGCGTCGCCCCGCTCATCGTCGCGCCGCTCATCCTCGCCCTCGGCTGGCGCCACACCTTCTGGGTCACCGCCGCCGCCGGCGTCGTCATCGGCGTCCTGCTCTGGAAGCTGCTGCCCAAGGCGCTGCCCGCCCACCTCAACGGCTCCGACGTCGTTCAGGAGAAGGGGACCAGCCTCGGCACTGTCATGCGCTCGCCGTCGGTCTGGAAGTTCGCCGCCCTCTTCTGCACCACCAACATGCTCGGCTACGGCCTGATCACCTGGGTGCCCAGCTACCTGCTGGAGGAGCGCGGCATCTCCCTCATCAACACCGGTGTCATGTCCGCCATCCCCGGCCTGGTCTCGTGCGCGACCGCCTTCCTCGGCGGCTGGCTGTTCGACCGCTTCTTCCACGACAGGGCCCGGCTCTACGTCATTCCCCTGCTCCTGGTCACCGCCGTGCTCCTGGTGCTCATGCTGATGGCCGACTCCGCCGTCGGGTTCACCGTCTACCAGACCCTCGCCATGGGCGTGGCGGGCCTTTCCACGATGGGCATCCTCGGCATGCCCGTGCGCGCCCTGCCGCCCGCCTTCATCGGATCCGGCATGGGCGTCGTCAACGTCGGCGGCCAGATCGCCGGCGTCCTCGCGCCCGTCCTCATGGGCTTCCTGGTCGACAAGTTCTCCTACACCGCGGCCTTCGGCCTGCTCATCGCCACAACCGTCCTCGGCGCGCTGATCGCGTTGATCGTGCCCCAGCGCCCTGAGCAGTTCAGCCTCGGAACGAAGGAGCTCGCGTGACGACATACGATCTGGTCCTCACCCGCGGCCGGGTCATCGACCCCGAGACCGGCCTGGACGCCGTACGCGACGTCGGCGTCAACGGCGGGGTCATCCAGGCCGTCTCCGACCAGCCGCTCGACGGCGTCACCACCGTCGACGCGACCGGCCTGGTCGTCAGTCCCGGCTTCATCGACCTGCACAGCCACAGCACGGACGTCGCCGGCCACCGCCTCCAGGCGCTCGACGGCGTCACCACCGTCCTGGAACTCGAAGCCGGCGCCTACCCGGTCGCCGCCGCCTACCGCAGGGCCGAGACCGAGGGCAGGCCCCTCAACTACGGCTTCGCCACCTCCTGGGCCGTGGCCCGCATGTCCGTCCTCCTCGGCCTTGACACCAGCGGCGACCTGAGCGACGACTTCCTCGCCAACATCGGCCGCGAGGAATGGCAGCGCGCCGCTCCGCGACATGTCGTCGACCGGATCGTCGGCATGCTGGAGCGCGACCTCGGCGACGGCGCGCTCGGCATCGGCATCCTCGTCGGCTACGCGCCCCGGGTCGATCCCTCGGAATACCTCGCCGTCGCCGCCCTCGCCGCCCGCGCCGGGCTGCCCACCTACACCCACGCCCGCGAACTTGTCGAGATGGATCCCACCACCCCCGTCGACGGCGCCGAGGAGGTCGTCCGCGCCGCCGCCGAGACCGGCGCGCACATGCACTACTGCCACGTCAACAGCACCTCCATCCGCCATGTCGACCGCGTGCTCGGCCTGGTGGAGAAGGTTCGCGCCGAAGGCTCGCGCGTCACCACCGAGGCTTATCCCTACGGCGCGGGCATGACGGGCGTCGGCGCGGCCTTCCTCGCCCCTGAGCTCCTTCACCGGCGCGGGCTGACCCCGCACTCCATCGGCCTGCTCGGCGCCGAGGGCCGCATCCCCGACGCCGACACCCTGCGTCGAATCCGCGAGAGCGAACCCGGCTCGGCGGCTTTCGTCCACCTGCTCGACGAGGATGACCCCGCCCAGTTCGACTACATCCAGCGGGCCCTCGCCTTCACCGACGCCGCCGTCGCCACCGACGCCGTCCCCCTCCTGTGGCGCTCGGGGGCGCCCGACCCGTTGTCCTGGCCGCTCGGGCGCGACGCCGTCACCCACCCCCGTACGGCCGGCACCTACGGCCGCACGCTGCGCAGGCTCGTCCGGGAGAACGGTGTCCTGTCGCTGCCCGAGGCCGTGCGCCGGTGCACGCTCGTCCCCGCCGACGTGGTGGGCTCGGGCGTCCCGGCGATGCGGCGCAAGGGCCGCGTCCAGGTGGGCTGCGACGCCGACCTGACCGTTTTCGCCCCCGAGACCGTCAGCGACCGTGCCACCTACACCGAGACGGTCAGGCATTCCTCCGGGTTCGTGCACGTCCTTGTGGGCGGCCGGTTCGTGGTCCGCGACGAGCAGCTACTGCCGACCGCGCTGCCCGGGCGCGCTGTCAGGGCCTGACGCCCTGGTCGGGGCGGGCCGCCCTGGCGGCCTGCTCGATCCTCGCGCAGTAGGCTGCGCGGGCTTCCTCGTCGATCTGCCCCTCGTGCTCGACGCGCAACCCGGTCCGGCCGTCGAGTCCTTCGCGCAGGATGTCGGCGTGCCCGGCATGCCGGGAGGACTCGACGAGGACGTGGACCATGATGGCGAACAGGTTCGTGTGCCAGGCCGGCGTCGACTCCGGCCACCACGGCACGCGGCCGGGGGCGTCGAGGGGCAGCTCGTTGATCGTCGCGTCCGAGTGTTCCCAGGCGCGCCGGTAGAACCCGATGATCTGTTCGCGGGTCTCGTCCTCGGTCGCCCACAGATCGCTGCCGTCGGAGTCCTGCCACCGGGGCAGGGGTTCTGGGAACGGGCGGTCGAAGACCTCGCCGAAGTACCTGGCCTCGGCGGTGGCCAGGTGTTTGACCAGGCCGAGGAGGTTGGTCCCGGTCGCTGTCAGCGGTCGGCGGGCGTCGTACTCGGACAAGCCGTCGAGCTTCCAGAGCAGCGCCTTGCGGTCCCGCCGCAGCCTCTCGTGCAGGTTGTCTTTCGCGAATCCATCGATCATGGGTCACGATCCTGTCAAACCGCGCGGACCTCCTTGGCATCGCCGGGCTTGCCGCGGTGGTCGGGTCAGAGAGTCGCGGTCACGGGACGGCGTCCGCCGAGGTGGGCGGGAACGGAGGTGAGCGCCGCCACCACGAGCGCGGTTGCCGGCACGAGGACGATCAGCTGCCAGGACGGGGGAAGCGAGACCTTGTCGCCGTCGCCGCCGGTGATCGCGTTGATCGCGGCGAACAGCAGGAACCCGCCCGGGAAGACCCCCAGGACGGCGCCCAGGAGCGCGGGCAGGACCTGCGCCGTGGCCAGGGCGGCGGTCACCGCCCGGGGGGTCGCGCCGAGGGCGCGGGCCAGCGCCGACGCATGCCGGTTGTCGACCACCGTCGCCCAGGTGATGACGACGGCGTTCACCGCCGCCAGGCAGAGCAGGACGACCGTCCAGACGAGCAGCACGTGCCGCAGCACCGCCACCTGCGCTTCGGTGTATGCGCCGGCGGCTGGCTGGTCGCCGAGGAAGGCGTTGAGCACCAGCAGGACGTACAGGCCGCTGACCGTGACCGCGACGCTTGCCACGCCGAGCACGACCCGTCGCGGCCGGCGGGCGGCGACCCGCAGAGCGAGCAGCAGCGGAACGGGCAGCCACGTCGAGAGACCGATCAGCCACCCGGTACGGCGGGGCGGGCGTGCCGCGTCGGCCAGCGCACCGACGGTGCTGGAGCGGGCCGCGCGCCAGGCCGGCACGGCGGTCGCCACGACCGCGACGCCGAGTGCCACGGCGGTCACCAGAGCGATCGTGGACCAGGTCAACGACGCGACCCCCGCGCTGCCGACGAGACCGGCGCCGGACTCGGTGAGCAGCGGAGCGGTCAGCGCTCCGATCGTCAGCCCGGCCGTGGCCGCGACGACGGCCACCAGGAGGTACTCCGCGAGGAGCACCGCAGCGACCAGGCCCGGCGTGCCGCCGACCGCCTTGAGCAACCCGATACGCCGGGTCTGATCGGCCATCCGCCCGTGGACCAGCACCGAAAGGCTGGCCACCGCGAGCAGGCCGAGCAGCCAGGCGCCGATCAGCAGCAGGATCTGCGAGTCCCGGGCCAGGTCGGTGGCGTCGGCGAGAATGCTCTCCCAGGTCTGCATGGTCATGGCGCCGCCGGCCCGGTCGACGAACGCCTGCGCTTCGTCCGGGTCGGCCAGCTTCAGGTTCATCACGTAGGACAGGGAGCCCCGGTCCGGGGCGAGGCTCCGCGCATCCGCCCGGGTGAGCCAGACCAGCCCGGGATTGTGCAGCAACCCCGCCGGCAGGTCCCGGTCGTCGGGGACGGCGCCGTTGACGCAGCCGGCCGAGACGATGCAGGACGCTCCGGGATAGGGCGGCATGGCGGCGGTGACCGCGACGCCGACGACCCTGAACGACCTACCACCCAGGGTGACCGGGTCGCTGACGCCCACACCGAGCGAGTCGGCGAAGGCGGCTTCGAGCACCACGCCGCCGTCGCTGACCCAACTGCCCCGGGTCACCTCGGGCTGATCGACCGCCGCGGCGGCGGCGTCGCGCCCCATGGCCTGGACGTCCGACGTCCGGCCGGACGCCTTGAGCGTCCCCGCGATGACGGGGTACGGTCCGCTGTGCTCGGTGACGCCGGAGGCGGCGGCCAGTTCGCCGAGCTCCGCGAGGTCGCCGGCCTGGCCGGCGGCGGCGACCACCACGTCAGGTCCGTCGGTCGCCGACCGGGTGCTCCGGTACGGGTCGGCGGCCGCGTCGCGCAGGACGAGCCCGAGCGTCAGCGTCGTGGTGGCGGCCAGGACGGCGAGCAGCAGCAGCGCGGCCTCGGTGCGGCGACGCCGGAGGTCTCGCAGGGCCAGGCGGACCACGAGGACGATGTGGCTCATGGCGGTCAGTCCTCCGCCCCGGTGAGCGCGCCGAGCTGCCCGGTGGCGCCGCCGGTCGACCTGGTCTCGTCCACGAGCGCGCCGTCGCGCATCGAGAACGTCCGGTCCGCGGTGGCCGCGATCCGCGCGTCGTGGGTGACGATGACCAGCGTCTGCCCGGACTCGCGCAGGTCGTGGAAGAGCTGGAGGACGTCCGAGGTGGCGGCGCTGTCCAGGTTTCCGGTCGGTTCGTCGGCGAGGACGACCAACGGCTCGTTGCTCAGCGCCCGGGCGACCGCGACCCGCTGCCGCTGGCCGCCGGAGAGCGCGGAGGGCAGGAACCGCGCCCGGCCGGCGAGCCCGAGCTGATCCAGTAGCTCCTCCGCGCGCCGCCGTGCGAGCCGCGGCGAGCGTCCGGCCAGCAGCGCCGCCAGCTCGACGTTCTCCACGGCGGTGAGCTCCTCCATCAGGTGGAAGGACTGGAAGACGTAGCTGACGTCGGTCCGGCGCATCCTGGCCAGGGCCTTCTCGCTGATGTTGTCGATGCGCCGGTCGTTCAGCCGCACCTCGCCGGCCGAGGGCCGATCCAGCCCGCCGAGCAGGTGCAGCAGTGTGGACTTTCCGCAGCCGCTCGGTCCCGTGATCGCCACCGTCTCTCCTGCGCCTACGTCGAGGTCGACGCCGTTGACGGCGCGTACCAGTCCGTCCCCTTTGCCGTGCTCCTTCCGCAGCCCGCGGGCGCTCAGTACGGGCGTGCCGACAGCAATGCTCACGATCCACTCCTTCGATAGATCCAGCGGATCTGGCCAGGCCGCTGCGGCGAGGGCGTCAAAGAAGCGCCAGCGCCCTGACCACACCCGGGTCGCGCCCGGTGGCCAGGTCGAGCGCGGTCATGGGGGCGTAGTGGTCGACCGGCACACCGATCGTGTCGATGGTTTCGCGGGCGGGGCCGAGGTGCCTGACCTTGGGCAGCAGCAGCAGGCTGCCGTCATTGAGCAGGTAGCTTCCGGCGGGGCCGGAGACGGCACCCGCGGTGCGGGTCCCGATGAGGGTGCCCAGTCTGTTGTCCTTGACGGCCGCGCTGAAGTCCTCGCAGGCCGAGGCGCATCCCCGGTCGGTGAGAACGAGCAGGCGCGAGCCGAGCAGCGTGACGGTGTCGTCGGTCCGGTTGGGCAGGCAGTCGCCCTTGAGCGGGCAGAAGTAGCTGGTGACCTTGCCGTGTGCGAACGCGCCGAGCAGCCGCGTCACCTCGCGGGGCGACCCGCCGCCGTTGCCGCGCAGGTCGAGCACCACCGCCTTCGGTCTGCCCTTCAGCGCGGCGATGACCTGGTCGGCGGCGCCTTCGAAGAATCCGGGCAGCCGGACGTGGACGGCGCCGCCGGGAAGCGTCCTCGATGTCACCGCCGGAGGCTGCCTCGTGATGGGCCCCTCCTTGAGCTCGACGGTGCGGGTCCGTCCCGTCGTGGGGCGCTTGAGCGTGAGCTTCACCGGATTGGTGGCGAAGGCCGCGACGATGCTCTGGTTCACGGTGTTCCCGACGAACGCGGGCACGCCGTTGGCCTTGACGATGATGTCTCCGGGCTTGATGCCGGTCCTGGCGGCGGGGCTGCCGGGCAGGACGCTGGTGATGAACAACGGCGGCTTGGCCGCCGGGTCGAGTTGCCGGCCCTGCCGGGCTGATATGCCCACGATGCCCGTTCCGGTGGGCCCGCCTTCCGGCTCGGGAGCCGGCCTGACCGCGCGGGCGTGGTTGTCGTGCAGTCCGGCGACCATCGCGGTGATCGCGGCGCGCAGCGCGGAGACGTCACCGGCGCCGAGGACTCCGGCGAAGGCGGCCCAGTCGACGTCTCGGTTGCCGGTCAGCTCGGGCAGGCGGAGGTCGGCCCGATCGGCGTCGCGGCGCATCAGGTCCTGGGTGTAGGCGGCGAAGGCGCTCTTCAGCAATGCCTTCGGATCCATGGCCGGACCGCTGTAGTAGTTGTCCAGCACGCAGAAGTACGCCTGCCGGAGCGTGTTCACCGAGGTCGGCGGCGCCGATTCCGGAGGTGGCGCGGTGGCGGCGGTGCAGCGCTCGTCCGAGGTGGTGGCGGGCGAGGACGCGGGTGCGGACATGGAGCAGGCCGCGGCCAGGACGGCCGTGCAGAGGGCTCTGATCATGGCCGCCAGCGTGACCTCGAGCGGGTTACACGGCAGTGAACGGATCCGTTAACGCCATTGAAACCCCGGTTCGAGTAGGAATGTCGGGTGCGGATTCTGGTGGCCGAAGACGAACGCGACCTGGCCGATCTCGTGGCGGTGGGGTTGCGCCGCCATGCCATGGCCGTCGACGTGGTGTACGACGGGGCCGCCGCGGTGGAGCGGCTGGCGGTGCACGACTACGACGTTCTCGTCCTGGACCGGGACCTGCCTGAGATCCACGGCGACCTCGTGTGCGGTGAGCTGGTGGCGCGCGGGAGCCGCACCCGGATCCTGATGCTGACGGCGGCGGCGTCGGTGCCGGAGCGAGTCGCGGGTCTCGGCATGGGGGCCGATGACTACCTGCCCAAACCTTTCGACTACACCGAGCTGGTCGCACGCGTGCAGGCGCTGGGGCGGCGCAGCCAGTCGCAGGTCCCACCGGTGCTGACGCGGCACGGGATCGTGCTCGACAGGCACCGGCTGCAGGCCTCGCGGGACGGGCGGCACCTGCACCTGTCACTCAAGGAGTTCGCCGTCCTGGAGGTGCTGATGAGGGCGGACGGCGCGGTCGTGAGCTCCGAACGGGTGCTCGAAGAGGCCTGGGACGAGAACGCCGATCCGTTCACCACGGTGGTGCGGGTCCTGGTCAGCCGCCTGCGGGCCAAGCTGGGGGACCCGCCGTGCATCCGGACCGTCCCCGGCGCGGGATACCTGCTGTGACGACGATCCGGGTCCGGCTCACGCTGATCTACTCCGGACTGTTCCTGCTCACCTCGGTTGTGCTGCTGGTCACGGTCAACCTCCTGCTGCGCCGGACGCTGGACGCGCGGATCGGCCGGCTGTCCGGCGCAGCGGCGGCGCCGCCGCGGGGCGTGCCGAACGAACGGCTGCCGCAACTGCCGGAACTGGTGAACAACGTGATCGGCTACCAGTGGCAGGTGACCGCGCTGACGGTCGGGGCCCTGACACTGGTCTCGTTGGCCGTCGGGTGGTTGCTCGCCGGACGGATCCTGCGGCCCGTCCACCGGATCACCGCCACCGCGCAGCGGCTGTCCCTGTCGACCCTGCACGAACGGATCGCGCTCGCCGGGCCGAAGGACGAGCTGAAGGAACTGGCCGACACCTTCGACGCGATGCTCGACCGGCTCGAACGCTCCGTCGAGGGGCAGCGGCGGTTCATCGCGAACGCCTCCCACGAGTTGCGGACTCCGCTGGCCGTCCAGCGGGCGGCGATCGAGATCGGGCTCCCCGAGGACGTCGGCGAGATCCGCGGCACGCTCCTGCGCCACAACCGTCGCGCGGAGCACCTCATCGACGCCCTGCTGGTCCTGGCCCAGGCGGAACACGGCCTGGACGACAGGAGTCCGGTGGCCATGGACCAGGTGGTCCGGCGCGTCCTGGCGGAGAGAGACGCGGACGGCGTGCGGGTGACGGGGCTGGCGGAGCCGTTCGTCGTCGATGGGGACGCTGTCCTGCTGAACCGGCTCGTCACCAACCTTCTCGACAACGCGGTCCGCTACAACCATCCCGGCGGGATCGTTGAGGTAACGCTCTCCCGCGGAGTTCTGACGGTTCGAAACACCGGCCCGCGCGTGCCCCGGGAACGCCTCGGCGATCTCTTCACGCCCTTCCGGCGGCTCCACACGACCTCTGGGCAGGGCGCCGGGCTCGGGTTGTCGATCGTCGCAGCGATCGCGAAGGCCCACGGGGCCGAGGTGCGGGCGAGCCCCAACCCGGATGGTGGGCTGGAGCTCGTCGTGGTCTTCGCCCGATCGGAAGACGCATCCCCCGCAGGAGGGACAGCGGAGTGATGCATGTGACAGAGAGTTAATCTTCTGTCACATCGGCGGCCGACGGATCACCTCCGCCCGGGCTCGGCGCCGCCGCCGCGCAGTGGACTCGGCTGACGCCTTTCAGGAAGCGGATCCGTGTCCAACGTGGTGTTCCCCTGCGGCCTTTCATGCATGACGGTCATGGTCGCAGTCGAGCGTTTCCTCGACTCCCTCGTTGCGGCCACCACCCGCGCTGGCTAAGCCGAGCCCCTTCTCCGCGCTGACCTCGTTCACCGCCCGAGCCCAGCACCAGGACCTGCCGTAGGAGCGGCACGGCGCCGTACACCGTGAGGTCCGCTGGACGCCGCCGTGCTGCCCGTCCCCGCGGGGCCATGCGGTGCGCGGGCCGTACGAACTGGTCACGGTCCTATGGGGGAGCGCGCGGGAACGCGGAGCTGGGGCTGCGCCCGGCACGGTGACGGACGTGTCGGCATGGTGGCGGATACGGACGAATTGTCGGTGCGGAAAGGCATGCTGACGAGCGGTGGAGACGGCAGGGGCGACACGCCGGAGAGGTTGCATGTCCGTCCGGTGGGCCGGAGGCGGCGTGGCCGGGTCTGTACCCAGTGGCGGGCGTCCCGCCGTTCCCGCGGGCAGGGCGCTGACCTGCGGTGGCGAGGTCTTGCCGCTTACGGATGTCGCCGCCACGGTGACGCCGTCCCGATCTTCCATGCGCGTGGTCAATTTCTGGATTTGAATTTCCAGAAATTAGAAAATGCTAGGGTGTCGCCGTGACTGCGGAGGTCGGCGTGGTGACGCCTTGCAAGCATTGTGGAGCTCCCGTCGAGCAGCGGCCGGGGCGCGGGCGGCCGAAGTCGTACTGTCCGGAGAAGGGATGCCAGGCGGCGGCCAAGCGGGAGCGCGAGCTGCGGCGGGCCACCCCCGGCCTGGAAGGCGCGCTGGCCAGGGCCGAGCAGTTGTACGACCGGATGGAGACCGGGCTTCTCGCGGCCATCGAGCCGCTGGCCAAGGCCCTGTCCGACGAGCTGAGCCCGGCCGGGGTCGAGGCCAAGCTGAGCGCTGTCCAGGCTGAGGCGCACACGCGCGTGGCGATCGCCCGCACCGAACGTGAGCAGGCCTTCGAGCAGGTACGCCTGGCCCGCGAGGCCACCGAGCACGCGCGTCGGCAGACCGCCGAGATGCGAGCCCGGCTGGAGGAGGCCGAGAACGAGCGCGAGACGGCGTTGCAGGACGCCGAACGCGCCCGCGAGCAGGCCCTGGCCGCGTTGCGCGAGGCGGCCAGCACCGAACGGCAGGCGTTGCAGACCGCCGAGAAGGCGATCCGGCGGGCCGAGCAGGCCGAACGGCGGGTGAAGGAGGCCTCGCGTCAGGCGGAGCTGACCGAGCAGACCCGGGATCAGGTCGTCCAGGAGCTGGCCGAGCAGGCGGAGGCGGCCGACGAACGGGCCGAGGAGGCGCGGGCGCAGGCCGTACAGGCCGGGCTGGAGGCGGACCGGGCGCGGGAGGAGAGAGATCGCGCCCGGGAGGAGGCGGCGGCGGCCGGGCGCGCGCGCGAGCTGGCCGAGCGGGCGGTGATCGCGGCCACGGCCAGGGAAGAGGCGGCCGCGCAGGAGCGGGAACGCGCCGTTGAGCGTGCCGAACGTGCCGAACGCGCGGCCGCCGAGGCTGAGCGGGACCGGGCGGTCGCGCAGCGGGAGGCCGCCCAGGCCGCGACCGAGGTGGGTGACCTGGCCCGGAAGCTGGCGGCGGCCGAGGATGACGCCGCCGCGGCGCTGGCCAAGGAGCGCAGACAGCACGCCCGGGAGAAGGCGCGGGCGACGGCGGCGGTCAAGGAACGCGACCAACTGCTGGGGGAGTTGCGGCTGGAGCGCATGCGGCTGGCGGACGTCCGCGCCGAACTGGACGCGGCACGCGCCGAGGCCGCCCTCCTACGGGAACGAGCAGTCGCCGCCGAACTCACCCAACGAGCCCCCGCCCCCGAACCACAGACGACACCGGCCGACTGACCGGCGAACAACACTGAGCGACCCGGTGGGCAGTACTGACCGCAGACCACCCGAACCGGCACCCAGCTCGCCGAACGCGGCGCCAAGTTGCACACCATCATGAAGGTCCTTGGCCACTCCTCGGTCTCCATGGCACTGGTCTGTGTCCAGGTCGGCGACCGCGAAGTGCTGCGTGACTACAAGTCCGTCCTCGAACCCGGCGCCATCGTCGCCGGCCCCGCCGCCGACGAGCTGAAGTCCGGGACACTGCCCGCCGAGGCCGTTGACTGGCTGAAGAGCAACTTCCTCAAGACCGAACTCGAGCTCGGACACTGCCTGCGCCTGCCTGCCGAAGGCCCCTGCGGGTGCGACCTCCGCGGCTGGACCCGCGAAGTCGAACGGCACACCGCCGTCGCCCGCCGGCTCACCGGCCTGCTCACCGGCCTCGGCGAGACCACCGATCCGGGTGATGACAACTCTTCAGGAAGGTCGTCGTGCATGTCGACGGACTGAGCGAGCCGCGTACATCCGTCGATCGCCCCCAGCCTGGCAGGCGGGCGCCGAAGTGATGGCGATCGGTCGGCACGAGAGGATGTCTTCGACCCCTTTTGCCGTGAGGGCTCCTGACTCGCCAGTGATCTCCTTGTATGGTCACGACATGACCTCGCAGGCGCGCCGCGGTCAGCTCAGCGATCTCCTCGCCGTGGTGGGCAGCGAAGGCGATCAGGTCGCCACGGTATGCGCGCCGGGCGTGCGCGGAGGCGCCGGCGTTGGCCAGGTCGGTGAGGAAGTGGGGCGCCGTTGAGAACCGCGCCACCAGCCCCGAACGAGCGAGAATATGCAGGTCAATGGCTTACAGGTGAGAGCTGCGGCGGCCCTGGCGAGTCGACGCTTCTCCGGAGGACACCCCGCCCGGCCTGAGAAGATGCTGCCGCTTGGGGTTGGTGGCGCGGTTCTTGACGGCACCCCAGGATGCATGACCGGAGACGGCGGGCCAGCGGTGGCGTCCCTGACTCCTGGACGAACAGCGCGACGGAAATGGTGCGGGCGGACGAAGCCCACCGCTCTCGCTGTCGGCAGGATGAACGGATGGCTGACCTCAACCATCTGCAGAGCCTGCTCGACAGCAAGGTGAAATCCCTCCATGTCCCCGGTGCCGCCGTCGGCGTGCTTTTCGATGGCGCGGCCCACGTCCTCACCACCGGCGTCACCAGCGTCGACGCGCCGGCCCCCGTGACGGGCGACACGCTGTTCCAGATCGGGTCGACCACCAAGACGATCACGGCGACAGCGATCATGCACCTCGTCGAGCGCGGTCGGCTCGACCTGGACGGGCGCGTGCGCCAGTATCTGCCCGGCTTCCAGCTCGCCGACGAGCGGGCCGCCGACGAGCTGACCATCCGGCACCTGCTCACCCACACCGGCGGATTCCTCGGCGATATCGACGACGGCGAGAGCTGGGACACCGGCGCGCTGGCCGCCTCGATCGGCACCTACGACCAGCTGCCCCAGCTCTTCCCGCCCGACGCGCTCGCCTCCTACAACAACGCCGGGTTCAGGCTGCTCGGCAGGGTCATCGAGGTCGTGTGCGGCGAGCCGTACGAGAGCGCGGTCAGTCGGATCGTGCTCGAACCCCTGGGCATGAGCTCCAGCTTCTTCTTCCCCTGGGAGGCCGCGACGCGGTCGCACGCCGTCGGGCACACCGTAGGAGAGGACGGCCCGCAGGTCGCGCACACGTGGGGGCTGTTCCGCGAAGGCATGCCCGAGGGCGGGCTGGTGTCGTCGGTGCGCGACCAGCTCCGCTACGCCGCCTTCCACCTGGGTGCGAGCGGCGAGGAGCCGGTCGGAGCCGCCACCAGGGAGCTGATGCAGGCGGAGCACGTCCGGGTCGGCGTGCCGTGGACCGGCATCGGGCTGCCGTGGCTGCTGGATGAGCAGGCGGGCGTGCGACTGGTCACGCACGGCGGCAACATCGGCAACCTGCAGCTGTCCACGTTCGTGCTGGTGCCCGAGCGCGGCTTCGCCGTCACCACGCTCACCAACTCCGCGCCCGGCAAGGTGCTGGGCAAGCTGGTGACCGACTGGTGCCTGGAGCATCTGCTCGACGCCAAGCCGCAGGCCGTACGGCTGGCGCTGCGCGAACCCGCGCCGGAGTACGCGGGCAGCTACGACGCGGGGCAGTGGACCTTCGAGGTCGACGAGGGTCTGACGGCGCGATTCGTGCTGCGACCCGAGCTGGTGGCCGCGGGTGTGGAGGGCATGCCCGACATGCCGCTCGCGCTGGTCGAGGGCTGTGACGACGTGACGATCGCCGCCGATCCGCAGCGTGCCGTCGGCCGCTTCCTGCGAGACGACGCGGGTGAGGTCGCGTTCCTGCACCTGGGCGGTAGGGCGGCCAGGCGGATCCGCTGAATCGGCCTGCCGTCAACGAAGCTGCTACCGGGCACATCCGATCGCATCGAGCCTGGTCAGCAGCTCCCCGCTGCGGAGCGGATGACCCGGCGGAACGGGGGCCCTATCCGGTATCGCCGCGCCCACCACCTGACCTGGCCCAGGACTCCCGAAGCTAGGGGGCCGACCGGACAGAACCTGGCTTTTGTCTGGTCAGCCGCCTAAGCGACCCGTTTCCGCCGTATTCCGGTGTCACCCCTTAAGGGGTCCCAGCCACGGCGTGAATTGATCTATGACTGGCGATATGTGAGTGTCGGAAATAGAAGGTTTGACGACACTCTCTGATTGGGCCCTGCGGGCCCTCTCGGAAGCCGGACATCGAGCGACGAACCGTGACGTCAGGCGACCGGTTTCGCGCCGAAATTGACGACAGGGTTTCCCGACAGGTGGATCGAGCTCCACCCCGTCCCGAGGAGAGCCCGGTGCAGATCGTCTAGTCCCGCGTCTCCACCACGGCCCAGTCCCTGCTGCGGCAGCGCCACATCCTCACCGAGGCCGGCCTCCTCGTGCGCACCGAAGGCGTCGCCGAGGGATTCCGGCCCGCCGACGGCGTCCTGCTCTTCGAGGACCCCGCCACCACCTCGAAGATCCCCGCCTTGGAGCGGCCCGCGTTCGGCAGGATCGCCGCCAAGGCGCACCCCGGCGACATCCTGACCGTCTCGGAGCTGTTCCGGCTCTGCCGCGGCCTGCTCGACATCCACGCCGTCCGCAACTGGTGCCAAGCCCGCGGCGTCGCCCTGCGCGTCCTGTCCGGGCCGCTGTCGAACGCCGAGATCGGCCGGGAGCTCAGGCTGTCGGAGGCGACGGTGAAGGCGCACGTCAGCCGGGTGCTGAGCAAGCTGGCCCTGGCCAACCGGGTGCAGGCGGCCATCTTGGTGCACGACGCCGACCTGGGCTGACGACCGCCCGCGCACCCCGCCGCCGGGCGGCCCCCGTACCGGCCGGGGAAAGCAACGCCAGGAGAGCCGGCGCCGGGGGAGCCAGCGCCCGAGAGGCCAGCGCCCGAGAAGTCAGCGCCCGAGGTGTCAGCGCAGGGGCCGGAAGAAGGTCCTGACGTCCTCGACGAGCAGGTCAGGGGCCTCCATGGCGGCGAAGTGGCCGCCACGGTCGAACTCCGACCAGTGCACGACGTTGTGCTCGCGCTCGGCGATCCGGCGCACCCCGGCGTCCCCGGGGAAGACGGCGACGCCGTGCGGCAGCCCGGAGTACTCGGCCGCCGCGCCCCACCCCTTCTGCCCCTCCTTGTAGAGGCGGGCGGAGGAGGCGGCGGTCCCGGTAAACCAGTACACGCTGACGTCGGTGAGCAGCTGGTCGAGGTCCACCGCGTCCTCGGGCAGCTCGCGGGCGGGGTCGGTCCACTCCTTGAACTTCTCCACGATCCACGCCAGTTGCCCGGCGGGGGAGTCGTGCAGCCCGAACGCGAGGGTCTGCGGCCGGGTCGCCTGGATGATCGCGTAACCGGCCCGGTCCTGGTCCTGGTACTGGCCGAGGCGGGCGAGCTCGGCGGGGGTGAGCTCCCGCAGCTCGGCCGGGTCGCCGCTGGGGAACCCGAGCGCGCCGTTGACGTGCACGCCGACGACGTTCCGCGGCGCGGCGCGGCCGAGCATCGGCGAGATCACCGAGCCGCTGTCGCCGCCCTGCGCGCCGTAGCGGTGGTAGCCGAGGCGGTCCATCAGCTCGGCCCAGGCCCGCGCGACCCGCTCCAGGTCCCAGCCGGGCTCGGTGGTGGGGCCGGAGAAGCCGAAGCCGGGGATCGAGGGGGCGACGACGTGGAAGGCGTCGGCCGGGTCGCCGCCGTGCGCGGCCGGGTCGGTGAGCGGGCCGATGACGTCCATGAACTCGGCGACCGAGCCGGGCCAGCCGTGCGTGACGATCAGCGGCAGCGCTCCGGGCTCGGGCGAGCGGACGTGCAGGAAGTGCACGTTCTGCCCGTCGATGAGGGTGGTGAACTGCTCGAAGGCGTTCAGCCGCCGCTCGGCGGCCCGCCAGTCGAACGAGGTGCGCCAGTACTCGGCCAGCTTCTTCGCATGGCTCACCGGGACGCCGTAGGACCAGCCGACGCCGGGCAGCTCGTCCGGCCAGCGGGTCGCCGCCAGCCGGGCGCGCAGGTCGTCCAGCGCGGCCTGCGGGATGTCGATGCGGAACGGGTGGATGCGCGGGTCGTCGTTCATGTCCATGACGGTAGGCGAGGGTTAGGACAGATTCGGTCCTAGGATGGACGGCATGCTGGAGACGTCGGCGCGATTGCTGCGCCTGTTGTCGCTGTTGCAGACCCCCAGGGAGTGGTCGGGCGCAGAGCTGGCCGAACGGCTCGGCGTCTCGCCCCGCACGGTCCGCCGCGACGTCGACCGGCTGCGCGAGCTGGGCTACGTCGTGGACGCCACGCCGGGCACGGCCGGATACCGGCTCGGAGCCGGGGCGGGGCTCCCGCCGCTGCTGCTCGACGACGAGGAGGCGGTCGCGGTCGCCATCGGGCTCGGCACCGCGGCGGTCTCCGGCGTGACCGGCATCCAGGAGACCTCCGTCCGGGCGCTGGCCAAGCTCGAACAGGTGCTGCCGGCCCGGCTCCGGCACCGCGTCGGCGACCTGCGTTCGGTCACGGTCCCGCTGGCGGGGGCGGCGGAGGCGGTGGACCCGGCCGCGCTCACGGCGATCGCCGCGGCGGTCCGCCGGCGGGAGAGCCTGCGGTTCGACTACCGCTCCCACGACGGCGTCGGGGATCGCCGTACGGCGGAGCCGTACCGGCTGGTCAACTCGGGGCGCCGCTGGTACCTGGTGGCCTGGGACACCGGCCGGGCGGACTGGCGCACGTTCCGCGTCGACCGGCTGCGGCTGCACACCCCGAACGGCCCGCGCTTCACGCCCCGGGAGCCGCCCGCGGCCGACCTCGTGCGTTACGTCTCCGAGCGGATCTCCGTCGATCCCTACCGCTACCGGGGGCGGTTCACGGTGCGGGCTCCGGCGGACGTCGTCGCCGCCCGGATGCCGCCGACCATGGCGGTGGTCGAGCCGGCCGGCGACGGCTCCTGCGTCCTGTCCGCCGGGTCGCACTCGCTGGACGAGCTGGCGATGTGGGTCGCGCAGCTCGGCGTGCCGTTCGAGGTGCACGAGCCGCCCGAGCTCGTCCGGCACGTCCGCGCCCTCGCCGCCCGTCTCCTCGAAGCCACCCCCGACGCCGATCCGGCCTGACCGCGGCTACGGCTGCCCGTCGGGCTGCGCGAGCCAGGCCACGCACCGGCGCGTCAGTTCCGGGTCGCGGGCCGCGTCCAGGTGGCCCAGGCCCGGGTGCACGGTCACCCTGATCCGGCCGGCGTGCCGCGGGTAGACGTGCTCGACCGTCTCGCGGAACCGCAAGGCGCCCTGGGGCGGCACGTGGCTGTCGTCGGCGCCGCACTCGAAGGCGATGGCCGGTCCGTGGGCGTACGCGCCGATGTTGGTGAGCGGGTTCAGCCGGTCGAACCACCACTGGGCATGGCGGCCCGCGTGCCCCTGCGGCAGGAGGCGGGCCGGGTCGTCCAGCGCGCACATGCCCGGACGC
The DNA here is from genome assembly GCF_044465525.1 of Nonomuraea sp. NPDC049646. Taxonomy (NCBI): domain Bacteria; kingdom Bacillati; phylum Actinomycetota; class Actinomycetes; order Streptosporangiales; family Streptosporangiaceae; genus Nonomuraea; species Nonomuraea sp. NPDC049646. The sequence goes on from NZ_JBITLU010000002.1 coordinate 249,005, forward strand.
GTCCAGTCGGCGGTGGCCGCGACGGCCGCCGCCCTGCGTACCCGGTGGTCCAGCCCGGCCAGCGCCACCGCGCAGTCGCCGCCCATCGACACCCCGCCCGCGACCGCGCCGGGTCCCGCGCCGAGCTCCGCGGCCGCCCAGTCCAGGACCCGTACGCACTCCACCGTCGTACGGCCCAGCAGCGGCCACATCTGCTGGCGGAAGTCGCCGAGGACGCGCTCGGTCAGCCGCGCGGCGCCCTCGTCACCGCGCCGGCCGTGCCGCCAGGGGTCGAGGCTGACGGCGATCATGCCCCGTCCGGCCAGCTCGCGCATGGCGGGCAGGCAGGCCCGCGTGCTGCCGCCCAGGTGCGGGAGCCACAACGCCATGGTGGCTCCGGCGGAGCCGGCGGCCGGCTCGATCCATGCCACGGGAACGTCGTCCACCCACGCGTGACGGACGTCCTCGCTCTCCTGCTCTGTGGTCATCGCGATCTCCTCGGCTCGGAAGTGCCAGATTCCCTTTCCGGCGCGACGTAGTCGGGGCCGGGGTGGCGCGGCCGGCGTCGCCGTGCCACACTCACTGTTATAGAACTCTTGTCAGAGTTATAGAACGAGGTGAGCAGGATGCGAGAAACGACGGCACTGCGGGAGCCCGTCCCGGCGGCCGGGCCGATGGGCGTGCCGGGAGCCCGCGGCCGGTTCGGCGAGTACGGCGGCCGGTACGCGCCGGAGTCCCTGGTGGAGGCGTGCCGCGAGGTGGACGAGGCGTTCCGGCAGGCGTGGGCGGACCCGGGCTTCCGCGGCGAGCTGGCCGAACTGCTCGCGCTGCACGCCGGGCGGCCGACCCCGCTGACCCCGGCCCGCCGGCTGTCGCAGGAGCTGGGCGTGCGGCTCCTCCTCAAACGCGAGGATCTCACCCACACCGGCTCCCACAAGATCAACAACGTGCTGGGCCAGGCGCTGCTCGCCAGGCGGATGGGACGGCGCAGGCTGATCGCCGAGACGGGCGCGGGCCAGCACGGCGTGGCCACCGCGACCGCCGCCGCGCTGCTCGGGCTGGAGGCCACCGTCTTCATGGGCGAGCGCGACATCGAGCGGCAGGGCCTGAACGTCTTCCGCATGCGCATGCTGGGCGCCGAGGTGGTCCCGGTCACCACGGGCAGCCGTACGCTCAAGGACGCCACCAGCGAGGCCATGCGGCACTGGGTCGGCGTCACCGGCGACACCCACTACTGCGTCGGCTCGGTCGTCGGGCCGGACCCCTACCCGTGGATGGTCAGGGAGCTCCAGCGGGTCATCGGCGACGAGGCGCGCGCCCAGTTCGCGGCCGCCCAGCCGACCGGCGTGCCGGACCACGTCGTCGCGTGCGTCGGCGGCGGCTCCAACGCGGCCGGCACGTTCGCCGGATTCGCCGGCACCACGGCGCGCTTCGTCGGCGTCGAGGCGAAGGGCGGCGCGGGGGCGACCCGCGGCCGGCTCGGCGTCCTGCACGGCTGCCGCTCGCTGTTCCTCCAGGACGACGACGGCCAGATCGTCGAGGCCCACTCCGTCGCCGCCGGGCTCGACTACCCCGGCGTCGGCCCCGAGCACGCCCACCTGCGCGAACTGGGCCGGGCCCGGTACGTCACCGTGACCGACGAGGAGGCCGTCGCCGCGGCGCTGCGGCTGGCGCGCACCGAGGGCATCGTCCCGGCGCTGGAATCGGCGCACGCCCTGGCCTGGGTGATCCGCGCGGCCGGCGGCGAGCTGCCCGCCGGATCGACCGTTCTGATGACGCTGTCCGGCCGGGGCGACAAGGACGTCTCCACCCTGAAGGAGCTGCTGTGACCGACATCCTGACCACCGGCGCGGTCGAGCGCCACCTGCGGGCCCGCCGGGACACCGGCCGCGCCCTGCTCATGCCATACGTCACCGGCGGCATCACGCCCGGCTGGACGCGCTACCTGCGGGCGTTCGCCGCGGCCGGCGCGGACGCCGTCGAGGTCGGCCTGCCCTTCTCCGACCCCACGCTGGACGGCGTCACCGTCCAGCAGGCGAGCCAGGCGGCGCTGGCCCGGGGGGCGAGCACCCGCCGCATCCTCGCCGACCTGGCCGACGTGCGGGACGTGGGCGTGCCGCTGGTCGTCAGCACCTACTACAACCTCGTGCTGCACGACGGGCCCGAGGCGTTCTGCGCGGCGCTCCGGCGGGCCGGCGTCGACGGCCTGATCGTGCCCGACCTGCCGGTGCACGAGGCGGACGAGCTGGCCGACGTGGCCGCCGCCGCCGGGATCGACCTGACCCTGCTGGCCTCACCGGCGACGCCGGAGCCGAGGCTGGCCGAGATCGCCCGCCGCAGCCGCGGATTCGTCTACGCGGTGTCGCTGATGGGCACCACCGGCGAGCGGGACACCCTGGCCGCCTCGGCGGCGGAGCTCACCGCGCGGCTCAGACGCGCCACCGACCGGCCGATCTTGCTAGGATTTGGCATTTCCACGCCTGACCAGGCGCGGGAGGCCGGCCGGCACGCCGACGGAGTGGTGGTCGGCGCCGCGGTCATGCGGCGGGTGCTCGACGGCGCCGGGCCGGACGACCTGCGGGCCTTCGTCGCGACCCTGCGAAAGGCCCTCGACCAGGAGTGACGCACCACGATGACCCCCGACGCCGGGCACGAGGCGAGATACCGCGCCATCGCCGCCGACCTCGCCGCGAAGATCCGGTCGGGCCATTACGCGCCCGGCGAGGCGCTTCCTCCGCAACGGGAGCTGAGCGCCTCCTACGGGGTCACCCTCATGACGCTGCGCCAGGCGTTGCGTGAGCTCAGCGACGAGCACCTGATCGTCCAGCGGCCCGGCAAGGGCACGTACGTGGCCCCGCCCCACCTGGCCTACCAGCTCGGCTCGCTCCGCAGCCTCGCCGACGACCTGCGGGAACAGGGACATGACGTGCGGACCGTGGTGGCCGGGCGGGCGATGCGGCGGGCTCCCGACCGGATCGCCGCGGAGCTGCGGCTGCGGCCCGGCGACACGGCCCTGCGGCTGGAGCGGGTGCGGGAGTTCGCCGGGCGGCCGGCCGTCCATCAGGTGTCCTGGGTGCGCAGGCCGGTGGCCGACCAGATCCGCGATCGCGACTTCACCGCCGTCTCGCTCTACGCGGCGCTCGCCGACGCGGGGGTGGCGGTCGCCCGCGCCTCGGAGGTGGTCGGGCCCGGCCTGCTCGACGCCGCCGCCGCGCGCCGCCTGCACGAGCCCGAGGGCAGCGCCGTGCTGGTCAGCACCCGGATCACCTACACGCCCGACGGCGTTCCCGTCGTGTCCGACCACGCCACCATCCTGGGCACGATGATGGAGATCCGTACCGAACGGGCCTCCACCGGCCTGTCGCTCGCCTGGCGGGCCACCAGCTAGCGCCTCACTGCAGGGCGGCGACGGCCTTGTCGACGTTCTCGTGGAAGGACAGCAGGCGGGTCAGCCCCATGATCTTGAACGGGTGCTCGATGTCCGGGCTGAGCCCGGCCAGCGCCAGGCCGGCGCCCGCGTCCTGGGCCCGCTGATGGGCGCTGACCAGCACGGAGATGCCGGTGGAGTCGCAGAACCGCAGCCCCGACATCTCGATCACCAGGGCGTCGCCCGGCGCGAGGCCGAGCTCGTCCAGAGCCTCGTGCAGGCGGGGGGAGGTGTGGTGGTCGAGGTCGCCGGCCACCGTGAGGATGCGGACGCGTCCCGAGTGGGGCTGGGTGGTGATGGTCAGACCGTGGTCGTGCTGCACTGGGGCTCCTCAGAAGAGACGCCCGTCGAACGGGCGGGGACGGACAGGGCGAGCACCGCGGTGTCGTCCGACACGCCGTCGCCGAGGGTCGTGATCAGTTTGTGCACCGAGGCCAGCAGGCCGTCGGCGCTGGTGGGGGCGGCGGCGGCCAGGTAGGCGGCCAGGCCCTCCTCGTCGAGCCTGGTCCCGGTGCCGGTGCGCGCCTCGGTCAGGCCGTCGGTGTAGAGCAGCAGGGCGTCGCCGGGCCCCAGGCGGGTGCTCACCTGGGCGAAGTACGGGTCGCGCAGGATGCCGATGAGCTGCCCGCCCTCGGGATGGACGGCCTCGACCGCGCCCGCGGCGCGCACCACCAGCGACGGCGGATGCCCGCCGCCCGCCAGGGTGACCTCGAAGCCGCCGTCCACGGGGTCGAGCACGCCGAAGACCGCCGTGCAGTACGGCGGCGGCATGACCTGGCCGGCGTGCTCCTGCTGGAGGACCGCGTCCAGGTTGGCCAGCACCGCGCACGGGTCGGGGTCGTAGACGGCGGCGGCGCGCAGGGTGTAGCGGACGAGCGAGGTCAGCACGGCCGCGTCGGCGCCCTTGCCGCAGACGTCCCCGAGGAAGAACGCCCAGCGGTTGCCGTCGAGCGGGAACAGGTCGTAGAAGTCGCCGCCCACCTCGTCCACCGAGACGGGGTGGTAGGCGGCGGCCGCGCGCAGGCCCGGCACCTCGGGCAGGGTGTGCGGGACGAGCGTCTGCTGCAGCGTGCGCGCCAGGCGCTCGGCGTCGGCGCGCAGCCCGCGCTCGGTGGCCAGGGTGCGTGAGGCGGCCAGGCGCAGCTCCAGCTCGTCCATGACCAGGGCGGCCAGGTCCCGCAGGGCGCTGACGTCCTCGTCCGCGGCCTGGCGGGGACGGACGTCCATGACGTTGACGCTGCCCACGCAGCGGCCGTCGGGGACGGTGATCGGGGCCGCCGCGAAGAAGCGCACGCCGCTCCCGCCGGGCGGATCGGCGGCCGTCGCCGGGTCGGCCGCGACGTCCGGGATCACGCACACCTCGCCCCGCGCGAGCACGGCGGCGTACAGGCTGTCCTCGCAGCCGCCGGGGAACGGGCCGGCCGGCGTGCCGTGGGCGGCCACCCGGCGCACCCCCTCGTCGCCGGCGAACGTCACGGTCGCCATGGGGGCGTGGAACATGCGCGCCGCCAGCGAGGCCACCCGGTCCAGCGTGGCCTGACCCGGCACGGCGGGGAGTTCGTGCCGCTGCAGGGCCGCCACGAGGCGTGTGTCATCGGCGGTGCTGACGTCCGGCTCCTTCCGCTCGCTCCGCCGGCACAGGCGCCGAGCAGGGGCGGAGGCCCGACCCCCGGAGTGATTTGCCCTATTCTACCTACGGTCGAGGTGATACCTGACCTGCTGGTCCACAGCCGCGGCGGCATCACCGGCGCGACGCGGGGTAGGCGCGCCCGCAGCGAACGAGGGGGGAGCCGGATGACACACGACGACCACGGTGAGCGGCGGCCGGCGGCGGCGGCCGGTGCCGGGATCTTCACCGTGGACGACGAGGTCGGCCGCGACCTGGCCGAAGTCGACTGGGAGGCGACCCCGCTCGGCCGTCCGGAACACTGGCCGCAGAGCCTCCAGACGGCGGTCAGCATCCTGCTGTCGTCCAGGTTCTCCATGTGGATGGCCTGGGGGCCGGAGCTGACGTTCTTCTGCAACGCCGCCTACCGCCGCGACACGCTGGGCCAGAAGTACCCGTGGGCGCTCGGCCGGCCGGCCCGCGAGGTGTGGGCGGAGATCTGGGACGACATCAGCCCGCGCATCGACGCGGTCCTGTCCACCGGGAAGGCGACCTGGGACGAGGCGCTGCTGCTGTTCCTGGAGCGGGCCGGCTACCCGGAGGAGACGTACCACACCTTCTCCTACAGCCCGCTGCGCGACGACCACGGCTCGGTGATCGGCATGCTCTGCGTGGTCAGCGAGGAGACCGAGCGGGTCATCGGCGAACGCCGCATGGCCACCCTGCGCGATCTCGGCTCCGACCCCAGCGTGGTCCGCACCGAGCAGGAGATGCTCACCTTCGCCTGCCGCCAGCTCGGCGGCAACCTCCAGGACCTGCCCTTCACCCTGACCTACCTGTTCGACGGCGACGGCCGGGCGCGGCTGGCCGGCTCGACCGGGCTGCCCGCCGGACATCCGGCCGCCCCTGCCGTCCTGTCGCCCGACGATCCGGACGCGTTGTGGCCGGTCCAGGCCCCGGCCCGCGGCGAGCCGGGGCTCGTGGCGCTCGACGCGGCCCCGTACGCCGGGCTGCCGCCGGGGGACTGGCCGGAGCCGCCCACGCACGCGCTGGTGATGCCGCTGCTGCAGCAGGGAGGCAGGCCGTACGGGTTCCTGGTGGCCGCGCTCAACCGCTACCGCGCCCTGGACGACGGATACCGCGGCTTCGTCGAGCTGGCCGCGGGGCACGTGGCCACCGGCATCTCCTCGGCCCGCAGCTACCAGGCCCAGCAGCGGCGGGCCGAGGAGCTGGCCGAGCTCGACCGGGCCAAGACCGTCTTCTTCTCCAACATCAGCCACGAGTTCCGCACGCCGCTCACCCTGATCATGGGCCCGGTGCAGGAGCTGCGGAACACGCTGGCCGGCGCGGCCCCCGAGGTGCGCCAGGACCTGGAGGTCGTCCACCGCAACGCCCTGCGCCTGGGCAGGCTCGTCAACACGCTGCTCGACTTCTCCCGCATCGAGGCCGGGCGCATGCAGGCCCGCTACGAGCCGGTCGACCTGGCGGCGGTGACCGCCGACCTGGCCAGCGTCTTCCGCTCGGCGGTCGACAAGGCCGGCCTGTCCTTCGAGGTGGACTGCCCGCCGCTGGACGAACCGGTCTACATCGACCGGAGCATGTGGGAGAAGGTCGTGCTCAACCTGCTGAGCAACGCGCTGAAGTTCACCTTCGACGGCTCGATCGCCGTCCAGGTGGGCGTGCGGGACGGGCAGGCCGTGGTGACCGTCTCCGACACGGGCATCGGCGTCCCGGCCGAGGAGCTGCCGCGTCTGTTCGAACGGTTCCACCGCATCGAGAGCGCCCGCTCGCGCTCCAACGAGGGCAGCGGCATCGGGCTGGCGCTCGTCCAGGAGCTCGTCGGGCTGCACGGCGGCACGATCACGGCCGAGAGCGCCGAGGACAAGGGCACGACGTTCACCATCCGGCTGCCCTTCGGCGCCGGCCACCTTCCGGCCGGGAGCCTGGTGCCGGCCCGCCCGGCGGAGCCGGTCTCCTCCGGCGCCGAGCCGTTCGTGCAGGAGGCGCTGCGCTGGCTGCCCGAGGACGACGTCACCAGCGCGGGGACGTCCTCGGACGTCTCGGCGGACGGCGGCGGCTCGCCGGGCCCGAGCGGCGGCCCGCCGGCCCGGGTGCTGATCGCCGACGACAACCGGGACATGCGCGAGTACCTCGTCCGGCTGCTCAAGGGCGCCGGCTACCACGTCACCGCCGTCGGCGACGGTCTCCAGGCGCTCGACGCCGTGCACGCCGACGAGCCCGACCTCGTGGTCAGCGACGTGATGATGCCGCGCCTGGACGGCCTGGCCCTGGTCGCGGCGCTGCGGGCCGATCCGCGTACCGCCGGGGTGCCGGTGCTGCTGCTGTCGGCGCGCGCGGGGCAGGAGGCCTCGATCGAGGGCCTGGCGGCGGGCGCCGACGACTACCTGGTCAAGCCGTTCTCCGCGGCCGAGCTGCTGGCGCGGGCGCGGGCCAACGTGGAGCTGGCGCGGCTGCGCAACCATCACACCCGCTGGCGCAACGCCATGATCGACTCCTTGCAGGAGGCGTTCTTCGTCACCGACGAGGACGGCGCGGTGATCGAGATCAACTCGGCGTTCACCGACATCCTCGGCTACGGCCCCGACGGCCTGCCCTACCGGCCCCGGCACCCCTGGTGGCCGGACGAGGAGCGCGACCCGCAGGCCCACGGCCTGGTCGCCGAGGCGTTCGGCCGGCTCGTCGGCGTGGGCAGGGGCAGCGCGGTCCTCCCCGTCACCCACCGCGACGGGCACCAGGTGTGGGTCGCGGTCACGTTCAACTCGGTCACCGACCCCGCCACCGGGCGGCGCCGCGTCGTGGGCACCCTGCGGGACGTGACCGCCGAGCACTACCTCGTGCAGCGCGAGAGCGCGCTCGCCGCGCTGGGCCTGCGCGTCTCGCAGGCCGGCAGCCTGAACGACGCCCTGGCCGGCGGGCTGGACGCGCTCCAGGAGGTCTGGCACGCCCGGCAGGTCGTGGCCGTCGTCTGGGACGAGGACGGCTCCCGCGGCCCGGTCACCGCCCCGTCCGGCGCGTCCGGCCTCGCCTGGCAGGACCTGCCGGAACAGGTGCGGGACAGGCTCACGGGGCTGCGCGAGCAGCCGCCGCTGCGGGCCGTCGCCTCCGAGGCGCACGGTGCCGGCATCACGCTGGAGCACCCCAAGGGCCTGCTCGCCGTCTGGATCGACCTGGGCCAGAACCGGCCGTTCACCCACGAGGACCAGACCCTGCTGGCGCTGCTGGCCGGCCACCTGGGCCAGGCACTGCACCGGGTGCACCAGCTCGACCAGCAGCGCGAGGCGGCCGTGGCGCTCCAGCGCGCCATCCTCGGCCCGTCCCGGCTGCCCAGCGGCTTCGCCGTGCGCTACGAGCCGGCCACCAGCCCGCTGGAGGTCGGCGGCGACTGGTACGACATCGTGCCGCTGTCCGGCGAGCGCATCGGGATCGTCGTCGGCGACTGCGTGGGGCGCGGGCTGGAGGCCGCGGCGGTCATGGGACAGCTGCGCAGCGCCTGCCGGGCCCTGCTGCTCCAGGACGCCGGGCCCGCCCAGGTGTTCACCGCGCTCGACCGGTTCGCCGCCCTCATCCCGGGCGCCAAGTGCACCACCGTCTTCTGCGGCGTCCTGGACACCGCCACCGGCGACCTGGTCTACGCCAGCGCCGGTCATCCCCCCGGCATCCTGGCCCACGCCGACGGCAGCACCGAGCTGCTGGAGGGCGGCCGCTCGACCCCGCTGGCCGTACGGTCGGCCCGTGGGCGCACCGAGGCCCGGCACACCATGCCGCCCCGGTCCACCCTGCTGCTCTACACCGACGGGCTGGTCGAGCGGCGGCGGCGTCCGCTGACCGCGGGCATCAGCGAGGCCAGCACCGCCGTCCAGGTCGGGCGGTCCACCCCGATCGAGGAGCTGGCCAGCGACGTCATGTCGTCCCTCACCCCGGACGGCGGCTTCAACGACGACGTCGCGCTGCTGCTCTACCGCCAGCCCGCGCCGCTGGAGGTGGACTTCCCGGCCGAGTCGAGCCAGCTCGCCCCCGTGCGCTCGGCGCTGCGGGAGTGGCTGGCCCGCTGCCAGCTCACCCCTTCGCTGGTGCAGAACGTGCTCGTGGCGGCGGGGGAGGCGTGCGCCAACGCGATCGAGCACGGCCACCGCAACGCCCCCGGCCGGACGATCCGCCTGCGGGCCGTCGCCACCCCCGGCGACCTGCGGCTCACCGTCGCCGACACCGGCCGATGGAAGCAGCCGGAGCCGGAGGCGAACCCGCACCGGGGCCGGGGAGTGGCGCTCATGCGCGCCCTGATGAACGAGGTCACCATCGAACCCGGCGCGGCCGGTACCACCGTCGACATGCATGCGAGGATCAGCTCATGACCACCCCTCTGACCCTTGCGGCCTCGACGCGGCCGGACGGCACCCAGGTCGTGGCCGCTGCCGGCGAGATCGACATGAGCAACGCCGGGGCTCTGGAGGAGGCGCTGGCCCGCACCGGCGACGGCATGGTGCTCGTCGACCTGAGCGAGGTGGAGTACCTGGACAGCGCGGGCCTGACCGTGCTGTTCACGTACGCCTCGCGGATCCGGCTCGTCGCCAACCCGGTGCTCGAACCCGTCCTGACGATCGCCGGCTTCGCCGACGTCGCCGCCATCCAGGAGATCACGTACGTCGACCCGTCCCAGGACGGCCACAACGCCTGAAACAGCACGGGCCGGGCCGCTGTTCGACCCCGGCGAGCGCAAGAGCCGGCTGCGCTTCCTGATCTCGGTGCTCGGGCGCGACGGTCACCGCGCGGTGTTGTCGTGGCGCGAGCTCGACCCGGAGTTCGGCAACATGCCCGCGATGCCGGCCGTCGGCATGGACTGCCGGGCCCTCGACGGGCAGGGGCCGCACCTGGTGCTGCCGGGCGACCGCTGCGGCGGCCGGCACGTCAGCGGCGTCACCGGCATCCGGGTCGGCGTGGACGACCGCCTGTGGGATCGGGGCGTTCAGGCCGGGTAGGCGTGCGTCTCGGTGGCCTTGACGGAGGCCCAGATCCGCTGGCCGGGGGTCAGGTCGAGGTCGGCGACGGCGGCCGGGGTGATGTCGGCGAAGGCCGTCAGGGGGCCGTCGAGGTGCACGCGGACGTTGTCGCCGTGCCGTTCGATGCCCTCGATCCCGGCCTGCCACAGGTTGCGCGGGCTGCCGTCGGGACGGCTGCGGTACAACGCCACGGCGGCGGGCGGGAAGGCCACGAACGCCGGCCCGTCGAGCTCTTCCGACGTGTGCAGCAGCACCTCGCCGACCTTGACCCGGACGCCCTCGGCCACGCCGCGATAGAGGTTGAGCCCGACCAGGCGGGCCACGTAGTCGGTGCGCGGATGGCGGGCGACCTCGGCCGGCGGGCCCTCCTGCACGACCGTGCCGTGCTCGATGACGATCAGCCGGTCGGCCAGCACCATCGCGTCGAGCGGGTCGTGGGTGACCAGCACGGTCGCGCCCGCGAAGTCGGCCAGGTGGCGGCGGAGCTGGGAGCGGATCTCCAGCCGGGTGTGGGCGTCGAGCGCGGCCAGCGGCTCGTCCAGCAGCAGCAGCTCGGGCCGTACGGCCAGCGCGCGGGCGAGGGCGACCCGCTGCGCCTGCCCGCCGGACAGCCGCCGCGGGCGGGCGGCGGCGTGGGCGGCCAGGCCCACCCGCTCCAGCAGGGCGGCGGCCGTCCGGCGGGCCTCGGCCTTGGGCACGCCCTGGCAGCGCGGCCCGAAGGCGACGTTGTCGAGCGCCGACAGGTGCGGGAAGAGCAGGTAGTCCTGGAAGACCATGCCGATCGGGCGGCCCTCGGCGGGCAGCGTGTGCAGCGGCGCGCCGCGCAGGCTGATCCGCCCGCCGGTCATCGGGGTGAGCCCGGCCAGGGCGCGCAGGGCGGTGGTCTTGCCGGCGCCGTTGGGGCCGAGCAGCGCCACCACCTCGCCGGCGGCGACCCGCAGCGAGACGTCGAGGGTGAAGGCCGGCCGGGTGACCACCAGGCGGGCGTCGAGGGTCACGGCGCGCTCACCCACCGGTCGCGCAGGCTGGCCAGGATGACCACCGAGACGGCCAGCAGCACCAGGCTGAGCACGATCGCCGCCTCCGGCTCGGTCTCCAGCGCCAGATAGACCGCCAGCGGCATCGTGCGGGTGGTGCCGGGGAAGTTGCCGGCGAACGTGATCGTCGCCCCGAACTCGCCCAGCGCCCGCGCCCAGCACAACACGGCCCCGGCCACCACGCCCGGCATCACCATGGGCAGCGTCACCCGGCGGAACACCGTCCAGCGGGAGGCGCCGAGCGTCGCGGCGGCCTCCTCGAAGCGCTGGTCGGCGCCGCGCAGCGCGCCCTCGACGCTGATCACCAGGAAGGGCATCGCGACGAACGCCTCGGCCACGATCACGCCGGCCGTGGTGAACGGCAGCGTGATGCCGAAGGCGGACTCCAGCCACTGCCCGGCCAGGCCGCGCCGCCCCAGCACCAGCAGCAGCGCCACGCCGCCGACCACCGGCGGCAGCACCAGCGGCACGGTGACCAGCGCGCGCACCAGCCGCCGCCCCGGGAACGACACCCGCGCCAGCAACCAGGCCAGCGGCACGCCGAGCAGCAGGCAGAAGGCCGTGGCGACGGTGGCGCAGAGCAGCGACAACCGCAGCGCCTCCAGCACCTGCGGCGCGGCCAGCCGCTGGAGCAGCGTGGACCAGGGGGCCCGGATCAGCAGCCCGGCCAGCGGCAGCACCAGGAACGCCAGCCCCGCCAGCGCGGGCACGACCAGCATCCACGGCGCCCGCCCCGAGATCTCACGGCCTTCGGGCCCCGCGGCCGGACGCCCGGCGGGCCGGTCCGCCGGGCCCGGAAGCCGGGTGCGAGCGGTCACGGGGCCTCGAAACCGGCCTTGGCCAGGACGTCCTTGCCCTGCTGGGACAGCACCAGGTCGACGAACTGCTTGGCCAGGTCGCCGGCCGGGGCCTTGGTCAGGGCCGCGATCGGGTAGTCGTTGATCGCCTGGGCGGCCTCGGGGAAGTCGATGCCGGTCACCTTGCCGCCGGAGGCGATCACGTCGGTCCGGTAGACCAGGGCGGCGTCCACCTCGCCCAGTCGCACCTTGGTGAGGGTGGCCTTGACGTCCTGCTCCAGGGTCACCGGCTTGACCTTGAGGCCGGCCGCGCCGAGCGCCTTGACCGCGGCGGCCCCGCACGGCACCTGCTCGGCGCAGAGCGCCACCTTCACGGCGGGGTCGGCCAGGTCCTTCAGCTCGTCGACCTCGGCCGGGTTGGCGGCGGGCACGGCGATCTGCAGCCTGTTGCGGACGAACGTGGCCGGGGCGGCCGCGAGGGCGGCGTCGGTGACCGTCTTCATGGTGGCCGGGCTGGCGGCGGCGAACACGTCGGCCGGGGCGCCCTGGACGATCTGCTGGGCCAGGGTGGCGCTGGAGCCGAAGTTGAACCTCACCGTCGTCCCCGGACGGGCGCTCTCGAAGCTCTTGCCGAGCTCGGTGAACGTGCCGGTCAGCGAGGCCGCCGCGAACACCGTCACCTCCCCGGCGCCCCCACCGGCGGACGCGGCGGGAGCGGAGGAGGCGGACGTGGCCGGCGCGCCCGAGCCGCAACCGGTCAGGCCGGCCAGCGCGAACGCGACGGGCAGGGCGATCGTCGAAAGACGCCTGAACACCAAGGGGGGCTCCTCACACCTGACTGGCCACGCGCTCGTGGCCGGGGATCTCCACGACGACGTTGGTGGACTTGATCACGGCGACCGCCACCACCCCCACCTGGAGGCCCAGCTCGTCGGCCGCCTGCCGGCTCATCAGCGACACCACGCGGAACGGCCCGGCGGCGATCTCCACCTGGGCCATCACCGCGTCGCGGATCACCTCGGTCACGATGCCGCGGAAGCGGTTGCGCGCCGAGGAGCGGCCGCCCTCGCCGTCGGACTCGATCTGCGAACGGGCGAAGGCCGCCAGATCGGTGCCGTCGACCCGCCGGTGGCCGTGCTCGTCGCGCTCGGCCGCCAGCCGGCCCGCGTCGACCCACCGCCGGACGGTGTCGGAGCTGACCCCGAGCAGCGCCGCCGCCTCGCTGATCCGGAACGTCGTCACAAGCCCACACCCTACCTTCCGCATATTCCACCCTGAAGCCCGGTCTGGCCACGCAACAGCGACACGATCGCCGGGCATGCTGTCGCATTCACGAGAGCATCCCGGCGACCGCGCCCGGTCACGGCCGCCGGACCATCTTCCCGCCCCCGGTCAGCGCGGCGTGACGCTCGCCGGCGACCTGTGGACGACGGCCGCCACGGCGAGCGCCACGACCACCAGCAGGGCGCTGACCCACGGCGCCGCCTGGTAGCCGAGCCCGGCGGCGATGGCCGCGCCGCCGAGCGCCGGGCCCGCCGTGGCCCCCACGTTGAGCGCCGCCGTGGCGAAGGAGCCGCCGAGCGAAGGAGCCGCGGCGGCCGCGTAGAGGACGCGGGCGATCAGGGTCGAGCCGACCGCGAAGGACAGCGCGCCCTGGACGAAGACCAGCACGAACGCCACGACCGGGACGCCCGCCGCGGTCGCGAGCAGCGCCCATCCGGCCGGCAGCGCGAGCCCGCCCGCGACCAGGACCAGCGCCGGACGCGCGTCCGACAGCCGGCCCGCGGCGGTCACCCCGGCGAACGACCCCAGCCCGAACAGCGCGAGCAGCACCGGCACCCACCCCTCGGAGACCCCGCTCACCTCGGTGACCAGCGGCGACAGGTAGGTGAAGGTGCAGAAGGTGGCGGCGTTGACCAGCGCGCCCAGCGCCAGCGCGACCAGCAGACGCGGCTCGCGCAACGCCCGCAGCTCGTGCCGGGCGCGCGGACGGGCACTGTCCTGCCCGCCGGCCGGCACCGACCGCACGATTGCCAGGACGGCCGGCAGCGACACCAGCGCCACCGCCCAGAACGCCGACCGCCAGCCGAACGCCTGGCCGAGCACGGCGCCCGCAGGCACCCCGGCGACGCACGCCAGCGTGATCCCGCCGAGCAGCACGGACGTGGCGCGTCCCTTGGCGCCGGGGGCGGCCATGCCGGCGGCCGTCGCCAGGCCCACGGCGAGGAACCCGGCGTTGGCCAGCGCCCCGAGGACGCGGGTGGCCAGCAGCACGGCGAAGTCGGTGGTGAGCGCGCCGGCCACGTGCACGACCACGAACGCGACGAGGAAGAAGAGCAGCGCCTGCCGGCGTGGCCGGCGCAGGCTGAGCAGCGCCATGAGCGGCGCCCCGACGACCATGCCCGCGGCGAACGCGGACGTCAGCGCGCCGGCGGCCGGGACGGACACGCCCAGGTCGGCGGCGATGGCCGGGCCCAGCCCGGACAGCATGAACTCCGACGTTCCCTGGGCGAACACGGCCAGCCCGAGAACGTAGATGGCGAAAGGCACGAGCGGTACTCCAAGCACAGCACGAAGGAACGCGGCGCGCCGGCGGCACAGTGGGGCGCGGGCGCTACCGCGAGTGGGGAAGACCCGGGTTCGACGCCACGACGGTGGCGGAACAGCCGGGAGGAACCGGTCCGTACGAAGGTGATCGGATGCCGGAAGGGCGCGCGGTCTCAGGGACGGCGCGGCCGCAGGACATCACGAGAAGCCACCGACGATCGGTGGCTAGCGTCTTGACGCCTCGGGACCGGACATGCGCCACACCCTAGCCGGAGATCACGCAGGCCGTCCACCTGGTTCCCGCGCGGCCGGTCACGCGGTCTCGGCGCTGAGCGCCTGGGCGACGGGCCGGCGGGCCGCCAGCCGGGCGGGCAGGGCGACGGACGCCGCGGTCGCCAGCAGCGTGGCCAGCGCGGCGCCGGCCAGCCACGCGAGTGGGGCCTGCACCGCGTTCCCGGCCGCGAAGAGCGAGAGCAGGCCGAGGCCCAGGGGGACGCCGGCGACGGCGCCGGGCAGGCTGGGCAGCAGCTGGGCGCTGGACAGACCCGCGGCGACCTGCCCGGGGGTGGCGCCGAGCGTGCGGGCGACGGCCATGGTGGCCCGCGCCTCCATGGCGGTGGTCCAGGTGAGCGTGACGGTGTTCACGACGGCCAGGACGATCAGCAGGACGGTGACGGCGAGCATCAGCCGGCGGTCCTGCTCGCCGCGCATGTTGGGCAGCACGGAGGAGCCGTCCAGGCCGTAGCCCCGCTCCGGCTGGACGTGGAGGGTCAGCAGGGCGACCATCGCGATCACCGTGGTGGCGGTGGAGCACGCCTGGAGCACC
Organism: Nonomuraea sp. NPDC049646; assembly: GCF_044465525.1. Lineage (NCBI taxonomy): Bacteria > Bacillati > Actinomycetota > Actinomycetes > Streptosporangiales > Streptosporangiaceae > Nonomuraea > Nonomuraea sp. NPDC049646. The sequence continues at coordinate 264,242 of NZ_JBITLU010000002.1, forward strand.
GCCCGGCCGGGCCGGCGGGCGGTCAGCCGCAGGCCGAGCAGGAGCGGCGTGGGCAGCAGCGCCGACAGGGCGGTGATCCGGGGCCGGTGACGGGGCGGGCGCGCGGTCGCGGACAGCGCCGTGACGGTGGCCGTCCGCATGGCGCGCAGTGTGGGACGCAGCGTGGACAGCACCGCGACCGCCAGGGCGAGGACGGTCGCGGTGACCACGACGGAGCCGCCGAGCTGGGCCGCGTCGCCGATCCGGCTGGCGGTGGGGCCGGCCAGGGCGGGCGCGGCCAGGCGGGCGATCGTCAGCCCCAGCGCGTCGCCGGCCAGCGCGAGCGCCAGGTACTCGGTGAGCAGGACGGTGGCGATCAGCCCGGGGGTGGCGCCGACGGCCTTGAGCAGCCCGGCCCGGCGCGTCTGGGCGGCGGCCCGTCCGGCGGCCAGCGCCGCGACCCCGGTGACGGCCAGGAAGCTGAGCAGCCAGCTCCCGACCACCAGGATCGGCCGGCTGTCCCTGAGGATGACGGTGTCCTGCTCGGCCGTGAACTGCCAGGAGTGGAAGTCGACCCGCAGGCCCGGGTCGCGGTGCGCGTCGCCGAACGCCTCGGTGGCGGCGGGGTCGGCCAGCTTGAGGTCGATGGCCGTGGTGACCGGCAGGCGCCGGGAGGAGGCCAGTGTCCGGGCGTCCGAGCTGGTCAGCCAGGCCAGGCCGGCGTAGTCGCTGGGGCCGCCGCCCGGCCCGATCTGCGCCGCCCAGGGGTAGATGGAGGTGGCCGCGGTGACGGCGATCCCGACGACGGGGTACGGCCGTCCGGCGATGGTGACGCGGTCGCCGACCACGACGCCCAGGGCGGTGGCGAAGCCGCGTTCGAGGACGGCGCCGCCGGGCCGCACCCACCGGCCCGAGGTGACCAGCGGCCGGTTGACCGGGCCGGGACGCTCGGCGAAGCCGTGCACCACCACCTGGGACGACGTCGAGCCGCGCGCGGTGAGGCCGGCGTAGACGATGCGGTAGGGGCCGTGGTGGGCGACCACGCCGGGGTCGTCGGCCAGCGAGGCCAGGGCGGAGGTCGCCGCGCGGCCCGAGCCGCCGGACAGAGCCACCACGTCCGGCCCGGCGGTGGCCGCGCGGGTCTGCTCGTACAGGGAGCGGCTCGCGTCGCCCAGGGACAGGCCGAGGGCCATCGTCGCGGTGGCCACGGTCACCGCGAGCAGCAGCATCGCGGCCTGGACGCGGTGCCGCCGCACGTCGGCCAGCACCAGCCGGGTGACGAGCACGACGGTGCCCATGACGTTCAGTCCTCCAGCCCGATCAGACCGCCCAGCCCCCGCGGGCGGGCGGCGGCCAGGTGGGTGTCGTCGACGAACATGCCGTCGCGCATCGAGACCAGCCGGTCGGCGGTGGCCGCCACCCGCTCGTCGTGCGTGACGATCACGAGGGTCTGCCCGGCGGACCGCAGCTCGCCGAAGATCCTCAGCACGTCGAGGGTGGCGGCGCTGTCGAGGTTGCCGGTGGGCTCGTCGGCCAGCACCACCAGCGGCTCGTTGACCAGCGCGCGGGCCACGGCGACGCGCTGGCGCTGGCCGCCGGACAGTTGCGAGGGCAGGTGCCGGGCGCGGGCGGCGAGCCCGACCCGGTCCAGCAGCGCGTCGGCGCGCCGCCTGGCCTGGCGGCGCGAGCGGCCGGCCAGCAGCGCGGGCAGCTCGACGTTCTCTGCCGCCGACAGCTCCTCCACCAGGTGGAACGCCTGGAAGACGAACCCGACCGAGCGGCGTCGCAGGCGGGCCAGGGCGCGCTCGCTCAGCGTGTCGACGCGCCGGCCGGCCAGCCACACCTCGCCGCCGGTGGGCCGTTCCAGGCCGCCCAGCAGGTGCAGCAGGGTGGACTTCCCGCAGCCGCTCGGGCCGGTCACCGCCAGCGTCTGCCCTTGGGGGACGTCCAGGTCGACCTCGTCCACGGCGCGGACCCGGCTCTGCCCCTGGCCGTGCGTCTTCACCAGGCCGCGGGCCCGTAACACGTTCATGCGCCCTCGTCTTCGTCTTGGGCTCCGGACCAGGTGCGCTCGCAGGCGTCCAGCCAGCGCAGGTCGGCCCGCAACCGCAGCACGACCCCCTCCAGCAGCAGGCCGGCGGGTGATCCGGGCGGTTCGTCCAGCACCGCCTGCTGGACCTCGCGCAGGCGGCGCAGCAGCTCGCGGCGCTGCGCCGCGACCAGCTCGACCGGGTCGGCCAGCCTCGCCGCCGCGGCGGCGGCGAGCTTGAGATGGAACTCGGCCAGGTCCGGTTTCGGCCAGCCGACCTCGGCGAGCCAGGCGGCCACCCGGCGCTGGCCGTCGGGGGTCAGCGCGTAGACCTTGCGGTCGGGACGCTCGGGGAGGCCGCCGGCCCGTTCGCATTCGACGAGCCCCGCCTTCTCCAGCCTGGCCAGGGTCACGTAGATCTGGCCGGGGTTCATCGACTCGCCCAGCGGGCCGAGGCAGTGACGCAGGCGGGCGCGCAGGTCGTAGCCGTGCGACGGCTCCTTGGCGAGCATCGCCAGCACCGCGTCCTGCACGGCCCCACCCCCCTAACGGTTAGCCAATAGATAGCGGTTAGCCGTAGGGGGTGTCAAAACTACCGGGACGGCCTGGACCTGATCATCCAGAGGCCCGGGCGGCATGTAGGTGGCCAGGAACCAGGAGTGGCGCAGCATGTCCTTGGAGACGAAGACGGCCGCCAGGACGCCCTGCGGCACCAGCGGGATCGCGCCGAGGCCGAAGCACCACCAGGTGATCATGCGCTGCGTCGTGGACAGCCGGTCGAAGCGGGAGGCCACGGCGGGCCGCTGCCTGCGGCCGGTGCGCATGAGGTCCAGCAGCTCGGGGCCCTGCGCGCGCAGGCGGCGTTCGGCGAGCAGGCCGAGGCCCCACACGCACAGCGCCCCCGTCAGTACGCCGACGGCGACCCCGGCCCGGGCCCGGCTCATCGCGTTCCTGCGCGGGCTGGGCGACCAGGTCAGCCGCATCGACCACTACGAGCCCGAGCTCAACAGGATGGGCCCGCGGAACCCGCGCGACACCACCACCCCGCGCGCGATCGCCGGCGACTACCAGAACATCCTGCTCGGCGACGTGCTGGCCCCCAGTCAAGCGTGCGCTGCTCGAAGGCTGGCTCCTGCGCACGACCACCGGCGCGGCGCGCGTCAGGGCCGGCCTGCCGAAGGGCTGGAAGGTGGCGCACAAGACCGGGACCGGCAACTACGGCAGGGCCAACGACATCGCCGCGGTGTGGCCGCCCGGCGCGGCGCCGCTGGTGGTGGCCGTCATGACCGACCGCCCCGGCCACGGCACGCCGCCCAGGGAGGCGCTGATCGCCGAGGCCGCCCGGGTGATCGTCGCCTCGCTCACCTGACCAGCCCGAACCGGGTGGTGACGGCCCGCAGCCCCTCGATCACGTCGGCGGCCGAGGGCGCGGCCCGCGGGTCGTTGAGCCACTGGGCCATCACTCCCAGCAGCAGCGCGAGCTGCACCGAGCCGACGGCGCGCACCTCGCCGTCGCCGATCTCCTCCTCCGGCACCCCGGTGAGCTGCGCGGCCATGCCCCGCCGACCTTCGCGCTGACCGGCCACGAGCTGCTCGCGCAGCTCCGGCGAGTGCTCGGCCTGGACCAGCGCCTCCAGGTTGGCCAGCCACAACGTGCGGTTCTCGTTGATCGAGCCGATCAGCTGCTCCCAGAGCGCCTCGAAGTTCTCGGCGGGTGACCTGCCGGGGTCGTCGAGGGCGGCCAGCGCCGCGCCGACCTTCTCTCCCCATTCGCCCATGGCCTCGACCAGTGCCGCGTTGAGCAGCGCCTCGCGCGAGCCGAAGTGGTAGCCGATGGCGGCCATGCTCACGCCCGAGGCCGTGGCGATGTCGCGGACGGTGGTGCGCCCCCAGCCCTTCTCCTCCAGGCAGCGCCGCGCCCCGGCCAGCAGGTCTTCGCGATTTCCCATGACCGGAAGCCTAGCACGTACGCATTAGACGATCGTCTTGCGCGTTTGCCCAAATCTGCGTACGGTGTGGAGCATTCACCGACGAAAGAGGACGTTCCCATGCGAATCCTGATCTCCGGCGGCAGCGTCGCCGGCCCCGCGCTCGCCTACTGGCTGCACCGTCACGGCCACCAGGTCACCGTCGTCGAGCGCGCCCCGGCCCCGCGCGGCGGCGGCGCGGCCATCGACTTCCGCGGCTCGGCCCTGGACGTGCTGAAGCGTATGGGCCTGCTGGCCGAGATGCGCCGGCACGCGACCACGATGACCTCCATGACGCTGGTCGACGAGGCCGGCGACGCGCTGGCCGTGCTGCCCGCCACCGCGATCTCCGGCGAGCTGGAGGTGCTCAAGTCCGACGTCACGAAGGTCCTGTACGAGGCCACCCGCGACACCGTCGAGTACCTGTTCGACGACACCGTCACCGCGCTCGACCAGGACGCGGCGGAGGTGCGGGCGCGGTTCGAGAAGGCGCCGCCGCGCACGTTCGACCTGGTGGTCGGCGCCGACGGGATGCACTCCAAGGTGCGCGCGCTCGCCTTCGGCCCCGAGTCGCGGTACGTGCGCGGCCTCGGCATCTACGGCGCGCTGTTCACCACCGCCAACATCCTCGACCTGCGGGACGCGGGCCTGATGCACAACACGCCCGGCCGCAGCGCCCTGGCCTTCACCGCGCACGGCAACACCGAGCTGCGGGTCGGCCTGTCGTTCGCCGCCGACGACCTGGTCTACGACCGGCGCGACCGCGCCCAGCAGGAACGCCTGGTGGCCGAGCACTACGCGGGAGCGGGCTGGGAGGTGCCCCGGCTGCTGGCGGCCATGCGGGAGGCCGAGGAGTTCTTCTTCGACTCCTCCGGCCAGGTCGTGATGGACACCTGGACGAACGGCCGGGTCACGCTGCTGGGCGACGCGGCCTACTGCGCGGCGCCGACCTCCGGCCGCGGCACCTCACAGGCCCTGATCGGCGCGTACGTGCTGGCCGGGGAGCTGGCCGAGGCCCCCGGCCACGCCACGGGCCTGGCCGCCTACGAGCAGCGGATGCGCGACTACGTCGAGCGCAACCAGCGGCACGGCCGGGCCGCGGCCCGCTGGTTCTTCGGCGCGCCGGACGAGCCCATGCCGGACGAGGCCGACGACGCGGTCCCGCTCAAGCAGTACGCGCTCTGAGGTCGTGGCCGACGACCCCGGCGGCTCAGAGCCAGCCCGCGTCGCGGGAGATGCGGATGGCGTCGATGCGGTTGCGCCCGCCGACCTTGCTGATCGCGTTCGACAGGTAGTTGCGCACGGTGGCCTGCGACAACGAGAGCTGGGTGGCGATCTGCGCGGTGCGGATGCCGGACGCGGCGGCGCGCAGCACCTCGGTCTCCCGGGCGGTGAGCGGGCTGCTGCCGGTCTCCAGGGCGGCGGCGACCAGTTCGGGGTCGATCACCCGTTCGCCGCGGGCGATGCGCCGGATGCCGTCGGTCAGGGTCTGGGCAGGGGCGTCCTTGACGATGAACCCCCGCGCGTGCGCCTTCAGCGCGCGCAGCAGGTTTCCCGGCTGGCTGAGCCCGGTGAGCACGAGCGTGCGGCAGTCCGGCAGCCGCTGCGAAAGCTGCTCGGCGGCCGACAGACCGTCCAGGCCGGGCATGTCGATGTCGAGCACCGCGACGTCCGGGCGTACCCGGAGGGCGGCGGACAGCACCTCGTCGCCGCGCTCGATCTCGGCCACCACCTCCATGTCGTCCTCCAGCGAGAGCAGGGCGACCAGGGCCGAGCGGATCATGTGCATGTCCTCGGCGATCAGTACGCGGATCACGGGCCTTCCTCGGGAACCTCGACCGACAGCCGGAACCGGCCGTCGTGGACGGCGGTGGACGACGAGCCGGACGCCGCGCGGGCGCGTTCGGACACCCCGGCGAGCCCCGACCCCGGACTCCCGACGCCGCGCACGCCGTCGTTGACGATCTCCAACCGTACCCTGCCGCCGTCGCGGGCCACGGTGATGGCGCAGGTCGTGGCCTCGCTGTGCCGCAGCAGGTTGGTGGCGCCCTCGCGGATGGCCCACGCCAGGGCGTCGTGGGCCGGGCCGGACAGCGGCGGCAGCGCGGCCACGTCGAGCCGGGTGCCGACCCCGGCCGCGCCGAGCAGGGCCGCCGCGCCGTCGATCTCGGTGCGCAGCGAGACGGCCAGCTCGTCGCGGGTGATCGCGCGTACGTCCCTGAGGGCGTCGCGGGCGACTCCGGTCAGGCTCTCGATCTCGGCACGGGCCGCGCCGGCGTCCTTGGCGAGCAGCCGCAGGGCCAGGTCGCCCTTGAGGGAGATGGCCGACAGGCTCTGGCCGAGCAGGTCGTGCAGGTCGCGCGAGACCCGGACGCGTTCCTCGCCGACCGCGGCCGCGGCCAGCTCGGCCCGGGTGGCCTCCAGCTCCTCCAGCAGCAGCACCAGGCGGGCCCCGGCGACCAGCGCCCCGCCGAACACGACCAGGCCGAGCATGGGGTAGACGGCCAGCAGGAGGGCGTGCGGCACCGTGTCGCCGTCGCGCAGCATCTGCGCCACCTCCAGCGCGGCCGGGTGCAGGATCTGCGCGACGGCGGCCACCGCCCGCACGGGGCCGCGCAGCAGCATGACGATCGAGGCCAGGGCCAAGACGGTCACGCCCTCCCATTGCGTGGCGAGCCACCACAGGGGCAGGTTCGCCAGCAGCAGGAGCGCCGCCAGGGTCCAGGGCCAGCCCGCCGGGCGCGCGCCGCGGGAGGCGGCCAGGCTGTGGCGGAGCTGGAGCGCGAGGGCCGCCAGGACGCCCGCGCCCGCCAGGACGGGGTTCCCGGGCGGCCCCTCCATGCCCATGCCGATGTAGACCGGCACCTGCGCCGCCAGCGGGACGTGCAGCGCGACGAACGGCCGGCGCGGATGCCGCAGCACCCAGGCCGGCGGGATCTGCGCGGTCATGCCGGCACCTCGATCGTCTCGGTCACGTCGTCGGCGCGGACCTCCAGCAGCACCCGGCCGTCCGCGACGGTGACGGCGATCGTGCAGGCGCGCACGCCGTCGGCGCGCAGCAGGCGGGTGACGACGGCGCGCAGGGCCGCGCGCGGCCCGGCCGGGATCGTCTCGGGGACGCCCTGCCTGGGCAGTTCCAGGCGGGCCGGCACGCCCGCCGCCGACAGCAGCGTGGCGGCCGTCTCCAGCTCGGCCCGCAGCGACGGCTGCCGGTAGCCGCGCACCCGCCGTCTGGCCTCGGCCAGCGTGCGGCGCGAGTCGTCGGCCAGCCGCGCGAGCTCCGCCGCCAGCTCGGGGGAGGGGCCGGGAGCGCCGCCGGCGGCCGAGGGGGCGGGGGTGCCGCCGGGGGGCAGGGCCGCGGCCGCGCGTTCGCCGCGGGCGGCGATCGACTCCAGCGCGCCGCCGAGCGTGCGGCGCAGGTCGTCGTCGATGCGCCGCCGCTCCTGCGCGACCGCCTGCTGGGCCAGCGCCTCCCTGGCCGCCTGCAGCCGGGTCAGCGCCGCGGCGAGCCAGACGAGCAGCAGCAACGCCCCGCCGCCGCACAGCACCGAGAACGCCGGCCACGACGCCACCTGCCACGGCAGGCCCAGCAGCAACGCCACCGGCGCGGCCGCCGCCACCAGGGCCACGCAGACCAGGTACGACCACGGCGCCGGCAGCACCAGCGCGGCCGACACCACGAGCCCCGCGTACGCCCGTGGCCACATGTTCCCGGCCAGGGGCGTCACGCCGAGCACGACGACGGCCATGACCGCGAACGTCCAGCGGCCGGACGGCGGACGGCGGGCGTGCGCGGCGTACCAGACGTGGCGCAGGTGCAGGGGGAGGTAGGCCGCGGTCGCGGCCAGGCTCCACAGACCGGTGCGGCTGTCGTTGCCCTCGTAACCGAACGACAGCGTCACCTGCAGCAGCGGCAGCAGGGCGCTGCACACGACGGCGACGACCGGCGCCAGCCTGACGACCCGCCCGGACCGCCAGAACTCCGCCCTGCCGGCCGCTCCGTCCGCCACTCCGTCCGCCACCGTGCCCACCACCGCGCCCGCCCGTCGATGTTCCCCGGCTGACCAGGGTAGGCCGCCCGGCCGGACGGCGGCGCGGCCCGGCCGCCGGGGCCGGACCAGGGTGAGCGGCAGGGCCATGAGGGGTCGTCGCCGCCTTCCTCGGGGGATGTCGAGGGACCCAGCCTGCACCCCGGCGGACGGCGGCGAACAGATGCAGATGTCACCGATAGGCCCGTGAGATTCGCGGCGGGTTCGTCCGGGTTGAGTCCGTCTTGCGAATGGGTCCAGCCGGTCTTGCGGATGGAGTCAGCCGGTCTTGCGGATGGGTTCAGCCGGTCTTGCGGATGGCCAGGCCGTGGTCGCCGCCGGCGGCGATGAACGCGAGCCCCGGCCCCCGCGCGCTCGACCTCGGCGGCATCGGCACCGGGACGCCGGTGCCCGTCTGGCCCGAGGTGTACTGCCCCCAGCCGTACGCCTCGCCGCCGGGCCGGGAGAACGGCGCTCAGGCGGACGGCTCCTCGGCCGGGAACAGGATCGGGCTGATCAGGTGGCGGGTGCGCTCGGGCGTGGGCGGGTTGGCGATTCTGGGCAGGAGCGCGGCGCGCAGGTCGGCGATCAGCGCGGCGCGCTCGTCCGGGCTGAGCCAGATGGCGTGCTGCCGGTAGCCGACCAGGTCGGCGGCCGGGTCGGCCTGGTCGCGGTCGAGGTAGGCGCCGAACTCGGCGAGCAGGGCCGCCATGGCCACGGCGAACGCGCGGCGGTGGTCCTCCCGCGAGGCCGCGGCGGCGGTGTCGGCGTCGATGGCCGCCCGCGCCGGGCGCAGCCGGTAACGCCGCTCGACTGCCCCGCGTACGCGCTGCTCGCCCTCGACGTCGAGCAGGCCGCCCTCGGCCAGCAGGCCGACGTGCCGGTAGACGGTGGCCTTGGAGACGTCGGGCAGCAGGTCGCACAGGTCGGAGGTGGTGAGCGTGCGGCCGCCCGCCATGGCGTGCACGATGCGCAGCCGTACGGGATGCAGAAGCAGGTCCACCGTGTCCATGGACGTACGATCTCACACCTGCTACCTTTCTCAAACCTGAGAAAGGAAGGGTCATGACTCATCACGCCCTGGACGCCCCTCCGCTGGGCCGCCTGCACGACGTCGGCGGTCGCCGGATCATGCTGCACCGCTCGGGCGCCGGCGGCCCGCCCGTGGTGTTCCTGCCCGGCGCCGGAGCCGTCGGCCTGGACTATCTCAACGTGCACGACCGCGCCGCCGAGCTGACGACCAGCGTGCTCTACGACCGCGCGGGCACCGGCTGGAGCGAGCCGGTCGAGCTGCCCCGCACCGCGGCCGAGGTGACCGACGAGCTGCGCGAGGCGCTGGCGGCGGCGGGGGTGCGCGGCCCGTACGTGCTGGCCGGTCACTCCCTGGGCGGCGCGTACGCCCGCCACTACGCCCGCCGTTTCCCCGGCGACGTCGCGGCGCTGCTGCTGCTCGACCCCTTCCACGAGGACATGGCCGCCCGCGCGCCCCGGCAGGCGCGCGAGATGCTCGACCGGATGCGCGATCAGGCGCTCCCCGAGCCGACGCCGGAGCAGCTCGACGCCGCCCGCCCGGCCGTCGAGCAGCTGCTGGCCGCCTGGCCGGACGGCGTGCGCGAGGCCCTGGTCGACCACCACCTCACCGCCTGGCGCACCGGCTGGCTGGAGGGCCGCAACCTCTACGACGAGGTCTCGGCGGAGTTCGGGGCCGCGCCGCCGGCGCCCGACGTGCCGGTGATCGTGCTGTCGGCCATGGGCGCGGACGCCACCCAGTCCCAGCTGTGGCCGGAGGACGTGCTGCGCGAGATCAACGCCGGCAAGCTCGCCCTGCACGCCGAGCTGGCCGCCTCCTTCCCGCGCGGCGAGCACCGGGTGCTGGACGACGCCGGGCACGGCTGGCTGCACGAGGAACGGCGCGACGCCGTGCTCCAGGCGCTGGCCGACCTGCTGCGGGCCCTGTGAGACCCGGCGGCCCGGCGGCGGCTCAGGGACGCAGCGCCTTGAGCGCCAGGTCGACCAGCGCGTCGGCGTACTGAGGGGTGAGCGGGCCGGAGCGCAGGAGCCAGCGCTGGTAGAGGGGGGCGTAGAGCAGTTCGAGCGCGAGGTCGAGGTCGGCGTCGGGGGCGAGCTGGCCGGCCTGCTGGGCGCTGCGCAGGCGGGCCTTCTTGGCCTCGTCGACCGGGCCGGCCAGCTTCTCGCGGTATTGGGCGGCCAGCTCGGGGTCGGCGACGATCTCCAGGTTGAGCGCCCGGATCGGCGCCTCGAAGGCGGGGTCGGCGAACTCCGCCACGGTGGCCCGCATGACGGTCTTCAGGTCGGCCTCGATGTCGCCCGTGTCGGGCAGCGTCACGCCCTGGTCGCCCTCGCTCAGCGCGAGGAAGGAGTCGAAGACCACGGCCCCCTTGGACCGCCACCACCGGTAGATCGTCTGCTTGCCGACGCCGGCCCGCGCGGCGATCGCCTCGACGGAGACCTTGGCGTAACCCACCTCGGACACCAGTTCCCTGGCGGCCTGGAGGATCGCCTGCCGGGAGCGCTCGCTGCGGCGCGCGGGATCGGGCTGCTTCACGCCGCCCATCATAGCCCCTAAACGAGACGAGACGGTCCGTCTTGACAAGTTCCCGGTACCTGCTGGAACACTGATGGGCATGCGGCGAGACGGACCGTCTCGTCTTGAGGATTGAAGGAGGCGAGAGCGCATGCGCGTATGGTTCGTCACGGGTGCGTCCCGGGGGCTGGGCCGGGCGTTCACCGAAGCGGCCCTGGACAGGGGCGACCGGGTCGTGGCCGCCGCCCGCGACGTCGGCCCGCTGGCCGAGCCGGCGGCCCGGCACCCGGGCTCGCTCGTCCGGCTGCCGCTCGACGTCTCCGACCGCGCCGCGGTGCGGGAGGGCGTGGAGAAGGCGGTGGCCGCGTTCGGCAGGCTCGACGTCGTGGTCAACAACGCCGGCGGCATGCTCTTCGGCATGCTGGAGGAGGCCACGGAGGAGCAGATCAGGGCGCACTTCGACGTCAACCTGTTCGGCGCGATCTGGGTCACCCAGGCGGTGACGCCGTACCTGCGGGCCCAGGGGTCCGGGCACATCCTCCAGGTCACCTCGATGGGCGCGGGCGGCGGCATGGCCTCGGTCGGCCTGTACGCGGCGGGCAAGTCGGCGCTCGACTCGATCACCCAGGCGCTGGCCATGGAGCTCGCGCCGTTCGGCGTCAAGGTCACCAACCTGCAGATGGGCGGCTACGACACCGGCCTGTTCACGCTGGGCACCACGGCCACCGAGCCCGACCCCGTCTACGACGGGCTGCGGGCCGAGCTGGCCGCCATGTGGGGCGAGGACGCCGGCCCGCCGCCGAGCAACGCCGCGCCCGTCGTCATGGAGCTGGTGGACCTGCCCGAGCCGCCGCGCCGGCTGATCGTCGGCAGCCGCTCGTACGACCTCGTCCAGCAGATGGACGAGGCCCGCACCGCGGAGTACCGCGCCTGGGAGCACCTCAGCCGCAAGGCCGACGGCTGACCTCGGATGCCGGCCCCAGGGGGCGGACGGACGGGGATGGGCCGGGCGTTGTCCTGGTTCCGGCACAATTGCGGTGTGCGAGTCGGATTGCTTGGGCCCTTCGAGGTCCGTAACGCCCAAGGGGCCGTGGTCGAGGTTCCCGGTGTCCGGCTGCGCGCGCTGCTCGCCGCTCTCGCCCTGGAGCCCGGCCGGATCGTCACGCGCGCGCGGCTGATCGACTGGATCTGGGGGGAGCGGCCGCCCGCCGACGAGGTCAACGCCCTGCAGGCGCTGGTGTCCAGGCTGCGCAGGGTGCTGCCGGACGGCGTGATCGAGGCCGATTCCGGCGGCTACCGGCTGGCCGTGCCGCGCGAGGCGGTGGACGTGGCCCGCTTCGAGCACCTGATCGCCCAGGCCCGCGCCGCCGCGCCCGCCGCCCGCGCCGACCTGCTGCGCAGTGCCCTGGAGCTGTGGCGCGGCGCCCCCATGGCCGACATCGCGATGCGGGACAGCGACACCTTCGACGCCGTGGTCACCCGGCTCGGCGACCTCCACGTCGATGCGCTCGGCGAGCGCATCGACGCCGACCTGCGGCTCGGCCGGGGCGCGGAGCTGGTCACCGAGCTGACCGGGCTGGTGGCCGCGTACCCGCTGCGCGAGGGGTTCGTGGCGGCGCTGATGCGGGCGCTGGCCGAGGCGGGCCGCGGGAACGAGGCGCTGACCCTCTACCAGCGCACCCGCGAGCGGCTGGCCGACGAGCTGGGCGCCGACCCGTCGGCCGAGCTGTCGGAGCTGCACACCGCGCTGCTGCGCGGCGAGGTGGGGGAGCGGACCGACAACCGCAGGACCAACCTGCGCGCCGAGCTGACGAGCTTCGTCGGCCGGCACGACGACGTCTCCGCGGTCGCCGACCTGGCCACCAGGTACCGCCTGGTCACCCTGACGGGGGCGGGCGGCTCCGGCAAGACCCGGCTGGCCACCGAGACCGCCCGGACGATGCTGCCCGAGCTGCCCGACGGCGCCTGGCTGGTCGAGCTGGCCGCGGTCCGGGCCGGCGGCGAGCTGGCGCAGGCCGCCCTGACCACGATCGGCCTGCGCGACCAGGGCATGCTGGGCGGCGGGCGCGGCGGCGACCCCATGGACCGGCTCATCACCGCCATCCGCGACCGCTCGATCCTGCTCATCCTGGACAACTGCGAGCACGTCATCGAGGCCGCCGCGGCGTTCGCGGACCGGCTGCTGGGCGAGTGCCGCGGCCTGCGCGTCCTGGCCACGAGCCGCGAGCCGCTCGGCATCACCGGCGAGGTGCTGTGGCAGGTCGAGCCGCTCACGCTGCCCGCCGAGGGCTCCTCGCCGGCCGAGAGCGGGTCCTCGCCCGCGGTGCGGCTGCTGCGCGACCGCGCGGACCTGGTGCGCAAGGACATCGGCTCCGACGCCCCCACCCTCGCGGCCATGGCGCGGATCTGCCGGGCGCTGGACGGCAACCCGCTGGCGATCGAGCTGGCCGCGGCCCGGTTGCGCACGATGTCGGTCGACCAGCTCGCCCGCCGTCTCGACGACCGCTTCCGCCTGCTGACCAGCGGCAGCCGTACGGCGCTCGCCCGGCACCGGACGCTGCGCGCGGTCGTCGACTGGAGCTGGGACCTGCTGAGCGAGGCCGAGCGCGGCGTGCTGCGCCGGTTGTCGGTGTTCTCCGGCGGGGCGAGCCTGGAGGCGGCCGAACGCGTGTGCGGCGACGAGACGTCCGACGGTGAGCTGGTCTTCGACGTGCTGACCGCGCTGACCGAGAAGTCGCTGCTGCTGGCCGACGACGAGGGCGCCCCGCGCTACCGCATGCTCAACACCATCAGGGAGTACGCGGCCCAGCGGCTGGCCGAGGCCGGGGAGTCCGAGGCGGCGCGGCGGGCGCACCTGGCCCACTTCACCGAGCTGGCCGAGACCGCCGACCCGCACCTGCGCCGGGCCGAGCAGCTGGAGTGGCTGGCCGTGCTCGACGCCGAGCACGACAACATCATCACGGCCCTGCGCGGGGCGATCGCCGAGGGATGGGCGTACGAGGCGATGCGGCTGGCCGGGGCGGCCGGCTACTACTGGTTCCTCAGCGGCCACCGGGCCGAGGGCGCCGAGCTGAGCATCGCCGCGTCCGGGCTGGAGGGCGAGGTGCCCGACGAGGTGCGGGCGATGGCGTACCTCATGGTGACGATGTTCGTGACGTCCGGCGTGGGCGGCGACCAGTTCCAGGCGCGGGAGTGGATCCAGGAGGCCCACCGGCTGGCCCTGCGCAGCGGGTCCCGCAAGCCGCTGCTCGGGTTCGCCGCGCTGCTGGAGCGCACGCTGCAGGGCCCGGCGGCGTTCCTGCCCGCGTTCGAGCCGCTGATCGCCGACGCCGACCCCTGGGTGCGGGCGCAGGGCAGGCTGACCCGCGGCCGGTTCCGGCTCACGCTCGGCGCCGACGAGACCGACGTCGACCTCGACGCCGAGACCGCGCTCGCCGAGTTCCGCGCGCTGGGCGACCGCATGGGCATCTCCCTGGCGCTGACCTTCCTGGCGGATCGGCTCGCCATGCGCGGCGAGTTCGCCCGTGCCTGCGAGTACTACGCGGAGGGCGCCGTGGCGCTGACCGAGGTGGGCGCGACCGAGGACGTCGTGGGCGTGTGGGCCCGGCAGGCCCAGCTCCACTGGCTGCTCGGCGACGAGCGGGCCAGCGCCGCGGCCATGGCCGAGGCGCAGCGGCACGCCGACGGGATCGTCTGGCCGGACTCCCTGGCCGAGCTGGCGCTCGGGCAGGCGAAGCTGGCGCGCTGGCGCGGCGAGGCGGACCGGACGCGCGAGCACCTGGCCACTGTTCAGGCGGTGCTGGCCAACGACGAGATCGTAGGCTCGGTCCGCTCCACGATCATGGACCTGTACGGCTACCTCGCCGACGACGTCGAGCAGTCCCGGGCCTACCGGCGCAGGGCGTTCGACGCGGCCGTGGAGAACATGTTCCCGCCGACCATCGCCGAGGCCCTGGTCGGGATCGCCGACGTCGCGCTGCGCGAGGGCCAGGACGAGCAGGCCGTACGGCTGATCGCGGCCAGCGAGGCGGTGCGCGGCACGCCGGACCGCTCGCTGCCGGACGCCGCCCGCATCGCCGACCAGGCGCGCGAGCGCCTCGGCGAGGCCGCGTTCGCCGCGGCGGACCTCGACGGCCGCCGCCGCGACTTCCGCGAGCTGGCCGAGCTCACCCTCGCCCGCTGAACGCCGGCGCGCCCGCGAACCGGGCGACGCCACCCTCATCCCACCGACCGGCACGAGCCCTGCCGGTTTGACGCGTGTACTTGCACCTGTAAGACCGAACTAGCAGGTGCAATACAGACGCTCTCCAAGGACGACATGCCGACCAGCGAAGAGTTGCTCCGCCTGCTCGGCGCGGTCGGGCATCCCCTCAGGTTGCAGATCCTCGCCGAGCTCTCCGGCGGCCGGATTCACGTCAGCGAGCTGGCCCGCCGGATCAAGGTGTCGCGTGCGCTGCTCTACATGCATCGCCGTCGTGGCGGGCGGCCGCCAGGTCTTCGCCCAGGGGTACGGCGTCGCCGACGTGGAGACCGGCCGTCCCGTGGACGCCGAGCGGACCGTCTTCGCCCTCGCCTCGGTGGCCAAGCTGATCACCGCCACCGCGGTGATGCAGCTCGTCGAACGGGGCCAGATCGACCTGAACGCCGACGTCAACCGGTACCTGACGACGTTCAAGATCGACGACGCCTACCCGGGCCGGCCGGTCACCATGGCGAACCTGCTGACCCACACCGCCGGGTTCGCCGGCGGGGACTTCGGCACCGGCGCGGCCACCGCCCGCGACGTGCACCCGCTCGGCGACCACCTGGCCGGCCACCAGCCGCCCCGGATCCGGCCGCCCGGCGTCCGGGCCGTCCACTCCAACTACGGGATGGGCCTGGCCGGCTACCTGGTCGAGGTGCGCTCGGGCATGCCCTTCCACCAGTACGTGCAGGAGAACATCTTCCGCCCGCCCGGCATGACGCGCTCCACCATGGCCCAGACCGAGCCCGGCCCGATCGCCCAGGCGCTGGCCCCCGGCTACCGCCTCCAGGACGGCCGCCAGGTCCGGGCCGAAGGCGCGAAGTACGGGCACATGCCGCCGCACGGAGCCGGCTTCCGCTCCACCGCCACCGACATGGCCGCGTTCATGCTGGCCCAGCTGACCGGCGGCGGGGCGATCCTCAGGCCGGACAGCGTCCGGCTCATGCAGAGCCGCCACTTCGGCGACGCCGAGGGCACGGCCGGCATGGGCTACGGCTTCCAGGAGTTCACCAGGAACGGCCGGCGCCTGCTGGTGCACCAGGGCAACATCCCCGGCTACTTCGCGATCATGGCGCTGATCCCCGACCGGCGCATCGGCGTCTACGCCTCCTACAACGGCCTCGGCAAGGGCGGCCCCGACGCCGCCTGGTCGCTGGTCAACGCCTTCGCCGACCGGTTCGCCCCGGCCCCCGTCCCCGCGGACGGCCCGCCGGGGGCGCTGCCCGACGTCGCCCGCTACACCGGCACCTACCCAAACGCGCAGGTGCCGGGTCGCCCTGGGCGGGGATGTCCGGCGCCGCGCTGTTCGCCGATGACTTGCTGATCGGCGTGGTGGTGGCCGACCACCAGGGGTACGGCGGGGCCAGGCTGCTCGCCACGCGGGCCGAGGCCCTGTTCGACGAGCCTGGGTTCCTCGACGCGATCGCGATGCCGGCGGGCTGGCAGGGATGCTGCCGGGGGAGTGTGGCACCGGCAGCAACGAGGTTGCGGGTCAGGCGGCTGGGAGAGGTGCAGCGGGGAAGGGCACACCGGTGAGTCGTTGGCTGATTCTCAGCAGGCGGGCGCGGGCGTCGGGGTCGTATGCCTGGTGGTGAGCGCGGGCGGGGCGGGAGCGGTTGAAGTAGGTGCCGGTGACGTTGTTCAGGGCGGGGTCGGTGATCAGGCGGGCGGTGTGGGTGACGCCTTCGTCCAGGGTGCTCTGCACGGCGAACAGGTGGGTGACGATCTTTGTGGGCATGTAGGAGGCGGGGTGCAGGGCGTTGACGGTGACGCCGTGGTCGCCCAGGAGTTCGGCGTGGTCGAGGGTGAGCATGATCTGGGCGAGCTTGGCCTGGCAGTAGGCCTGGACCCCGTCCCAGTGGTGTTCCAGCAGCACGTCGTCGAAGTCCAGGGACGCTTGTCCGGCGGAGGCGACGTTGACGATCCGCGCCGGGCCGGCGCCGGCAGCAGTTGAGCGGGCGGCGGTGCGGACCAGGAGCGGGGTGAGCAGGCAGCTGAGCATGTAGGTGGCCAGGTAGTCGACCTGGAAGGTCAGCTCCAGGCCGTCGGCGCTGCGTTGGGGGGCGGTCTCCACGCCGATGCCGGCGTTGTTGACCAGCACGTCCAGGCGGTCGCGGCTTGTCAGCCGGTCGGCCAGGGCCTGGATCTGGTCCAGGTGGGCGAAGTCGGCATGCTCGAAGGTGAGCCGGTCGTTGCCGGTCTGGTCGCGTAGGTCGGTCAGCAGTTGCCGGCCCTTGGCCGGGTTGCGGCCGTGCAGGATCAGCGTGGCGCCCTGGGCGGCCAGGCGGTGGGCCACAGCGCGGCCCAGGCCGTCGGTTGCGCCGGTGATCAGGATGGTCCGGTCGTACAGTGGGCGGCTGGTGGGAGGAGTCACGGGAGTTGGCCTCGGCGTTCGGTCTGGTGCTGGTCGGGTCAGACGATGGGGTGGCCGCTGACGGTGGTGACGGGGACGTCCTCGCGCAGGTCCCAGTGTTCGGCGATCAGGCCGTCGGCGATGCGGAAGATGTCCACCACCGCGATGCCGGAGTGGCCGGGCTGGGCGGTGAACAGGCTGTGGGCGAACACCAGATCGCCGTCGACGGCCATGCGGTGGATCTCGAAGCGGGCGTCGGGGAGCTGGGCGCGCATCCCGTCGATGAACTCGGTCAGCGCCTGGCGGCCGTCGGGCAGGTTGGGGTTGTGCTGGATCAGGTCGGCGGCAAGGAACCGGTCGGCCAGCTGGGTGCGGCCCTGGTTCCAGATCTGCTCGAAGTAGTCGCGCACGAGCTGGGCGGCGGGCTGGGACGCCGGCTGAATTGGAGCCTGGGACATGGAATTCTCCTGTGAGATTGAGGCGACGAACAAATGGGAGGGTGGGATAAGAGCAGGTCAGTGGTGAGCCGGAGCGGACGCGGAGACCGGGGTTGCCGGGCGGGCCGGGCGCGGACGGGTGGAGGCGGCGTGGGTGGCGGCGGCCGCGGCCAGCGGCAGTAGCGCCAGAACCGGGAGCCAGTGGCCGCCGAGGGCGGGCAGCAGATTGGCGCCCAGCAGGCTGCCCAGGCTCATGCCCAGGTACAGCGCCGAGGCGTTGAGAGCCAGCAGGACCCCACGCTGGTCGGGCAGCAGCTCCACCAGCCGGGCCTGTTGCGGGGCCATGAACAAGGTGTTGAAGATGGCCCAGAAGGCGAACACCGCGACCCCGGCCGCCGGTACGGCCGGTGCACCGGCCAGGGCCAGGAAGGCCAGGGTCAGCCCGGCCAGCGCGACAGCGATGGTGCGGCCGCCGCCCAGGCGGGCGTAGATCCGGGAACCGGCGGCGTTGCCGACCATGCCCAGCGTGCCGAACACCAGCAGCGTCAGCGACACCAGCCCAGGGCCCGCACCGAACCGGACGCCCAGGTAGGCGCCGGCGACGCCGTACACAGCGAATTGGGCGGTCAGCACCAGCAGTGTGGTGGCGATCATCGGTGTGGCGCCCCGGGTTCCCAGCGCGGCGGCGAAGGCGCGGGCGGTGGGGGCCGGGCCCGGTGCCACCGGTGGCAGCAGCACCGCCAGCAGTGCGCCCGCCACCAGGGTCAGGGCGACCACGGCGGCCATGGTGGCGCGCCAGCCGATCGCGGCGCCCGCGGTCGAGGCCAGCGGCACCCCCAGGACGGTGGCGGCGGTCATCCCACCGAACACCACCGCCAGCGCGCGGGGCCGCTGCTCGGCGGGAACGATCATCGAGCCGGTGGCCGAGGCGGCCGGTCCGAAGATCGCCGCGCCCAGCCCGGTGGCCACTCGCGCCGCGGCCAGAGCGGTGAAGTCGGGCGCCATCGCGGCGGCGGCACCTCCTAGCGTCATCAGCGTCAGGCCCACCAGCAGCACGGTGCGGCGGTCCAGGCGGCCCAGCGCGATCGCGGCGATGGGCGCGGCCAGGGCGAACACCAGCGCGAAAACGGTGACCAGAGTGCCGACGCTGGGGGCGGGCACCGTCAGGTCGGCAGCGATCGGGCTGCTGAGGCCGACGACCGCCAGGGAGGCGGTCCCCAGCGCGAAGTAGCCCAATGCCAGCGTCAGCAGTGCGGGGGTGGAGGAGCGGGGGCGCATATCCCCTTCTTTCAATACGGGTCGTTGCGTATTAGATTCAAATACGGAACGGTGCGTATGTCAAGTAGAGTGCAGGGCATGACCGGACGACCCCGTGACCCCGCTGTCGACGACGCGATCCGCCAGGCCGCGCTCGCCCTGATCACCGAGCAGGGCTACCGAGGGATGAGCATGGAAGCCATCGCCGCCCGCAGCGGGGTGTCCAAACAGGCGGTCTACCGTCGTTACCCGGGCAAGGGTGAGGTGATCTTGGACGTGCTGGCGGTCTACGCCCGTACCCGACTGCCCACCCCCGACACCGGCGATCTGCGCGAGGACCTGCTGGCCCTGCTGGAGGCCACCTTCGCCGGACAGCGAGGGGTGGCCGGCGCACTCAACCAGGCCCTGGCAGCCGAGGTGTTGCAGGATCCCGCCTTCGCCCAGCGCGTGAGCAGCGAGCTGATCGCGGCTCGCCGTCAGGCGGTCCGCCAGATCCTCACTCGTGCACGCGAACGCGGGCAGCTCACCCACCCTGATGACGATCTGCTCATCGATCTGGTCTTCGGGCCGATGTGGTACGCGCTACTGTTCCACCCCGGCAAGCTCACCGACGCCTACGCCGCCGCCCTCACCGATGCCGTGATCGCTGTGAGCGTCCACGCCGGGTGACACGACCCTGCCCACCCGAGGGGTCCCCGGCAGTGGCCGCCGTGCAGTTGGTGCTCGACGACGGTATCCCTCCTGCAGGCCGAACGATCAGCTGGCTTCGGGCTCGGTGAGTGTGCTCCGCGAATGCGCCTGCACGTCAGCCGCTCCCGGCCCCGCCGCCCCTTCCACGCGCGCACCGCGCTCATCGATCGGCATCCAGGTCAACGGCGGCAGCATGACCGTCCACGAGGCCCCACCGAACTGATCACCACAGAGCCACGCCGCTGGGCCGGGCTGGACGGTGTAGCAGCGTGGACAGATGACCACCGTGGTGCTGCCCGGGACCTTCCAGCGATACCGGCACAGACGCGCGTCGGCAGCGGGTGACGGTGTCGTCCGGCATCAGTTCGCCCACCGCGAGTGGGCTGGCCGCGGTCACAGGAGGGACTGGTCCATGCCGGCGGCGTCTGATCCCCGTCGGCCACGCGGCCGTCGACGGTGGTGAACCGCACCGAGAATCGGGAGATCTGGGCAGGTCTTGCGTCGGCTGCCATGATCAGGCCCCATGGACATTGACGGCTTCTGGGTCGCGGGCGGCCGTCGTGAAAAGCAGCCCTGATCAGTGCGACTTCCAGGGGCCCCGCTGAGCTCTCTATGCGCTCACTGTAGCGGTGCAGCGGCCCTGCCAGGCCGGCCTCCGCGCGTCGTCCAAACCTCTGCCTCTGATCGTCTTGCGCATCCGCAGGACGACCGCGGCCGCCGCCAGATATCGTCCAGAGGGCGTCGCATGGCACCTTTTGGATGGGGAATGAGGCTGGCGGGCTCGCTTGAGCATGCCCGCCGCAGCCCCTCACCTGCGGTGTCTTCCGGCACCTGGGGCGAACACGACGGCGGCTCGCTGACGCCTGCACACGTCACGCGCCGTGCCGCCTGGCATGCCCGGTGACGGTGGTGTGGTGGGGCTCTGGACGTGCAGGGATGTACGGCATACGGTCGTCCACCATGAGCGACTCATCGCAACCGAATGAGCACTCAGGGTCGATCGTGAAGCGGTCGTCCAGTTGCCGGTAGTGCACCCAGGCCACCGGCACGGGGCTGTGCAGGTCGCCGTCCCATGCCTGCTCACGCACGCGGCCGGAGCGTATCTGCATCTCATAGCGGTAGAAGGGGGTCCACCTCGTTCAGCGCGGTGGCCAGGCTGCGTTGGCGCGCGATGGCGGCGTTCAGCAGGTCCTCGGCCGGGACACCCGCGGGCACCTCGCGACCGCCCTGCCGCGCCTCGGCCATCAGCCGCGCCAGGCGCTGGCCGCCGTCACCGAAAAAGTAAGTCCAGCGGTTGAGTACTCGTGCAGGCCGCCGCCGAGCCCTTGGTGCCGGGTACAGGACGGCTCCGGTCGGATGAGGAGCGGTAGCCGGCGTAGGACCTCGCGAGGGACCTCGCGAGGCAGCGAAGTCAGGACCGTGACGAGAGTGGCCGGGTTCTCGGGGGCCGGGGGAGCAGGACGGTCAGCGCCGCGCCGACGAGGAAACCGAGGCCGCCGATCACCGCGTGGACGTGCAGGCCGGACACCAGGCCGCCGTGGGCGATGAACGTACCGGCCAGGGCCACGCCGATCGCGCTGCCCGTCTGGCGGGCGGCGTTCAGCACGGCGGACGCCGCCCCGCTGAGCGCCGCCGGCGCGGCCTCCATGACCGCCGAGGTGGCGGCGGGCATCGTCAGGCCGGTCCCGAACCCGGCCAGCATCAGCGGCGCGACCAGCGCCCAGTAGCCGGTCCCCGTCCCGGCCACCAGCCAGCCCAGCAGCCCGGCCCCGCCGATGACCAGCCCGTACGCCATCGGCACCCACGCCCCTGAGCGTGCCGCGAGCCGCCCTCCGAGCGGCGAGGAGAACATCGGCATCATCGCCATCGGCAGCATGGCCAGCCCCGTCGGCAGCGCGCCGAGCCCGTGAATCCGCTGGAAGTACAGCGGCACGGCGAACAGCAGCCCGTAGAACCCCAGGTTGAGCAGCACTCCGACGACCACGGGGCCGGAGAAGCGGCGCTCGCGGAGCAGTGCCGGCGGCACCATGGGAGCCCGTGAGCGGCGCTCCAGCAGCACGAAGGCGAGCAACGCCAGCGCGGACACCCCCAGACCGCCCAGCACCGGAAGCGAGACCCAGCCGTGCTCACCGGACTCGATCAACGCCCAGGTCAGCCCGCCGAGGCCGAGCGCCCCCATCGTCCGCGCCCCGACGTCCAGCCCGGCACGCCGATCGGCCGCCGCAGGCGCGGAGACGTACCGTCTGGTCAGAACCAGCCCGAGCACGCCGAACGGCACGTTCACGAAGAACACCGAACGCCACCCCGCCACCGACACCAGGAACCCGCCGAGAACCGGCCCCGCCCCGGCGGCCACCCCGGCGACCATGCCCCACGCGCCGAACGCGCGCGCCCGTGCACCGCTGTCGGGATAGGCGTGCCGCAACAACGAGAGCGACGCCGGGACCATCAGCGCCGCACCCACGCCCTGCGCCAGCCGGAAGGCGACCAGCACGCCCGCCGACGGCGCGAACCCGCACCCGGCCGACGCGACCGTGAACGTCCCGAGACCGGCCAGGAACACCCGTCTCCCGCCGAGCCGGTCGCCGAGCCCGCCGCCCGTCAGCAGCAGACCGGCGAACGTGAGTGTGTAGCCGTCCACGATCCACTGCAGAACCGGCAGTCCGGCACGCAGGTCGTCGCCGATCGGCGGGATCGCCACGGTGACCACCGTGACGTCCAGGACGACCAGGAAGTAGCCCAGGCAGAGGGCCAGCAGGGGCGCCGTACCCGGCGAACGGTGAAGTGCGGTGACAGCCATGCCACCTAGCCTGGTACGGGATCACTACGGCGTTCGCCGAAGCGTCCCCGTCCTAGGCTGGGTGCATGTGGAAGACTGCGACGGAAGCGGACATCGCCGAGGTCGCGGCGGCCATCGGCGACCCCTCACGGGCGAAGGTGCTGCGCGCGCTCGCGGACGGCGGCGTCCTGCCCGCCGGCGCGCTGGCCGCCGAGGCCGGCGTGAGCCCGTCCACGATCAGCGGCCACCTGGCCAGGCTCCGCGAGGCGAAACTCCTCACCGTCGAGCACGACGGCCGCCACCGCTACTACCGTCTGGCCAGCACCGACGTGGCCCGGGTGCTGGAGGAGCTGGCCAGGATCGCCCGCCCGCTGCCGGTCCGGTCCCTGAACGACAGCGTGCGCGCGCAGGCGCTGCTGCGGGCCCGGCTGTGCTACGACCACCTGGCCGGACGGCTCGGCGTGGTACTGCTCGCCGCGCTGGTGGAGGGCGGGGTCCTGACCAGCGCCGCGGGCAGCTACCGGATCACCTCGGCGGGGGCCGGCGTGCTGGCCAGGTTCGGCATCGAGGTCGAGGGGTTCTCCCGGCGGCGGCCCGCGATCCGCTACTGCGTCGACTGGGGCGAGGGCCGTCACCACCTGGCGGGCGCGCTGGGCGCCGCCCTGGCCCAGCGGCTGTTCGCGCTGGAGTGGTTGCGCAGGGGACGCGCCCGACGGGTGGTGCATCTCACGGACAAGGGCCGCATCGGTCTCCATGACACCTTCGGCGTCTCCCTCGACTGGGACCGAACACCCGCCTCGGCAAACGGTGAAGTCAACGGGCGAAGGCAGCACTTGCCCGACGCGGTGCTGCCGAAAGCTCACGAACCGGAGTGACGGGCTGTGGCGGCTTGACCGGCTGCGACCTGCTCGAAGAGGGGGTCGGGATCACGCTCTGTGACGTGGCCGTCAGAGGCGGGAGAGCGCCGAGGCGACGCACCCGGCAGCTGAGGGCGCGAAGGCGTGCCCGCGCCACTCGACAGAGGCAGCGAGGTGGCCACGGCGATCACCACAGGAAGCAGGCGGTGTGACAGCCGCCGTGGCACGCAGCGAAGGGACATGTCTCCCCAGGGGGGCAACAGAACAGGGGGCAACGCATCGACGAGACAGCGGACGGGCAACGGCGAGTCGCCAGAGCTTGCGCTTTGTGCGATGCCGGAGGGAGGCCTGCATGCGCCGGCAAAGCCGCATCTCCGGAGTGCTGGAGCTTACGACGATGGGCAACGCCGACGGCGTGGCGCCGGCCTTGCGGGCATGGCGGACAATGCTGGTCCTCGAGGAAGATGCCTTGTTGGGTCACCAGCCGGCGGCGAAGAAGTCGATGCTGGTGTCCTTCCAAGTCAGCGCGTACAACAGAACGGCGTCGACGGCCATGATCAGTAGCGCCGTCAACACCGCCGGGCCCACGTCGGGCGGCGCGGAGGCCAGCAGCTCTTGCTGTGGGATCGAGGCCCGCCACAGGCCGATCATCGTGACCATCCCGCCTGCCAGGGCAACGGCGAACACGATGATCGCATAGGCGCGGGCCCACAACCTGCCCTTGAGCAACCCTCTGACCAGCGCCACCGCCATGGCGGCGATCGCCAACGGCGGTAGTACTGATCCGCCGGCGTTCACCACCAGGTCCAGCGTGGCGATGACTCCCACCAGAGCGGCCGAACCCAGGAGGACGGCCGCCAGGACAACGCCACCCGGCGCCCGCCCCCGGGCCTGTGCGGCGGCACGGGCCTCAGCCCTGCTGATGCCCCGCCCCCGCAGGTAGGCATCGGCCTCCGGGCCGTAGGGCAGTCTGGCCACCACGACGGCCGCGGCGGCGTTGACCAGGACGGACAGCCAGACCGGCGCCGGGACCGAGGAGAGCCCCATCACACCGATCGCCAAGATGACCAGGAACGCCGCCAGCAGCCAGGCGGCGATGGCCAGCACCGGCCTGGCCTGACGCACGCCCCAATGCACGGCCACTGCCGCGGCGAGCATCGGCAGCGCCAACAGCAGCACCACGGGCCGTGTGCCGTCCCAGTCGTCGGCCGCCAGCACTCTCAGATCGATCAGGTGATCCACGATCGACAGCTCCGCGAGCAGGCCGCCAGCCAGCAGGTAGGCCAGGAAGGCGCACGCGTGCACGGTTTCGGGTACCACGCACCGCCTGTCCTTGGCCACCGGAGCGGTAGCCATCATGCCGGGCATTCCTGCTTGACGCTCCACGCGGCGGATCTGCCCCAGCCGATCTTCACCGGATGACGCTGTCCGTTGTCGTCGCCGAACCAGATGCGAGTCACGCCTGCCCGCCTGGCGACGACGCGCCACGACCAGACGGGGCCCTCGTCGAGAGTGACGACGTCAGAGCCTCGCGGTGGCCGCGCGTTGCCGTACTCGAAGTGGAAGTTGATCTGGCCGGTGGCGAGGTTGCCTTTGGGCACGTAGAAGGAGTAGGTGCACGTCTCGTTGTGGAAGTAGGGCTGGTAACCCACCTCCAGGCAGCGGTGCGAGCCGTTGGCGTAGGTCCAGTTCACAGACGTGCCGTTGTCGTCGACGCCGACGTTGTACTGGGCGTCCTTGCCGCCCGCACAACCCTGGGCGGCGTTGCCGAAGTCGAGCACCATCACCTTCGGCGGCAGGAAGGATACTCGCGGCCAGGCGGCCTGGGCGGGTGCAGCGGCGATGGACGTCAGGAGCAGCACGGGGACGGTGAGCACCAGGGGACGCGGCAAGGTGATCATGGATTTCTCCAGCGGTGGTGTCCGGAACGTGTGTCAGTGATGGCGGAGGATGCACGGTCTTGTCGCCTTGCCGCGCTCGTGCGAGGCATCGCCGCGGCGGCGGAACAGGGGCGAGACGAAATGTGCGACGGTCGGACGAGAGGTCCTGCGCGGACTGGACGCAAGACAGTTCAGGAAGTGATGGCGGCGGCCAGCTCGAAGGTGAGGCCGAGCGGTTGGCCGGTTTCGATGAGGGTTTTGAGGTTGGCCAATCCCATCGGCCATGCCCGTGCGGTGAGGCCGGCCGTCACGCTCGCGGGATCGAGCTGGTCGTGAACCACTCGCAGGTGCGTCAGACGAGCCAGTTCGGTGAAGGTGTAGGTGACGCGGGAGGCCGGCTCGGCGCGTGCGGCCGGATCCCACAGCTCCTGCCAGGTGCGCACCAGCCGATGGGGCGCCCTCGCCTCCAGCACGATGCCGTCAACCATGACGGGGCCGTCGCCGATACGGCTGGGCAGGCGCGAGCCGACCCTCCAGTCCGAGTCGATGGTGGCGCCGAAGTTGACGTGCGGACTGAGGCCGGAATCGGTGAAGGTGTTCCACACCTGCCGAGGTGTGGCGCGGATGTAGCTGTCGAAGGTGTAGGTCACGGGAACTCCGCAGACAAGAAGGCGGGCAGGGAGGCGGGGCAGGGGGCGTCCAGGTGGGATGTCAGGGCGCGGCGGTCAGCGGCCGGCCGGTCTCCACCACGGTCTTCAGAGCGCTCAAGATCCACATCCACCCCTCGCCCGCCACGGCGCAGGCCGTGCGGGGCGCGTCATCCAGCCGGTCGTGGACGAGGGTGAGCAGGCAGGATCCGCCTTCTCGCTCCTGGATCGACCAGCTGACGCGACTGGCCTTCTCCTGCGCGACGTCCGCGTTCCACAGAGCGCGCCAGCTGGTCACCAGCGTCTGCGGGGGATCCCACTTCTCGATGAGGCCATCGCTCAAGGACTCGCCGTCAGGGCCCAGGACGCGAAACGGTGTTCCCGGTTCTCCCGTCGTCCGCACCTGACCGAGATGGTGCCTGCTCACCTCCGGAAGGGTGATGGCCTGCCACAGGTCAGCGGCGCTCGACCTGACGAAGATCTGGTACGTCTGTGGCGCTGGACGGTCATCAGGCATGGGGTCAGACATTCGGTTTCCCTTTCTGGCATCGCCGCCGTCATGCGAGGTCGGCCGGCCGTTCCCCGCATGCTGGTCCGGACGCTTCCTGCTGCCGATACGTTCCGCCCTTGACCGGTGCCGAACCTGGCCCGGTCGCCGGAACGATCCGGTTCCCCGCAGGCACGGCGCCGTCCCTTCGGTGCGGTTGGGCTTCATGGATGCCAGTGTGGGGAAGAAGATCACACCCGGACAGTCGGGAAATAGCGGGACACCAGCGGTGGTGTCATCGGGGGACACGCAGTTCGATCAAGGTCCCCTCCCCCGGAGTGGAGTCGATCACGCTCGTGCCGCCGATGTCGGCGATCCTGGCCTCGATCGACTCCCGCAGCCCCATCCCCGCGCCACGCGACTCGAAGCCGTTGCCCTGGTCCAGCACGCTGACCACGACGTCGCTGTGGCGCGCCTGCCCATGCACGACAGCCTGATCGGTGCCGGCATGCTTGCGGACGTTCGTCAGCGCCTCCCGCACGGCTCCGGTCACCGCCTCGACCGTCGCGATCGGCAGGACCACGCCGGCGGACTTCAGGCCGGCGGCGTGCAACTGCACGCTCAGCCCCGCCTGGTTGGCGTGTTCGACCACCTCTTCCAACGCGGTGACGAGGTTGTTGCCGGCGCTGTCGTGCTCGCCCCGCACGTAGCCGCGCAGCCACCTGGCCTCTGCGGCCACGTGTCGCTTGACCTGCTCATCGTTCACCCAGCCGTCGCGGACCAGGGCTTCCAAGGTCTGCAGGACCCGGTCGTGCAGGATGCGGCCGTTCCTGGCGCGTTCCTGTTCGGCGGCCAGCCTGGCCACCTGTCCTCGTGCCTCGTCCAGTTCGGCGGCGTTCCTGCGCAGCAGCGAGGTGACGAACCAGGCGATGCCCGCGTTGACCCAGAAACCGATCGTGTGCGGCAGCGCGCCCAGCCAGGAGAAGCCGCTGGCGGCCTGCATGTACAGATAGGCGGCGGCCAGCGGCGCTGTGGCGGCAAGGGCGCCGGGCAGCGTGCGCACGCACACACCGATGCCGATGGACACCAGCAACATGTACGGCAGCAGGAAATCCGGTCCCGACCCCCGCAGCGCGGCGGCGGCGACCACCGTCATCCCCACCCCGACCCCGGCGGTCAGCACGGCGTCGGCCGCGACGAGCCGCCCGGCCGGAGGCCGGCGGCGCAGCCGGCACGCCATGACCACCACGGCGCTGGTCAGCCCGAGCACCGCCAGTGCGGCGCCGAAGCCGGGAATGTGCCTCCGCCATCCGC
The DNA here is from genome assembly GCF_044465525.1 of Nonomuraea sp. NPDC049646. Lineage (NCBI taxonomy): Bacteria > Bacillati > Actinomycetota > Actinomycetes > Streptosporangiales > Streptosporangiaceae > Nonomuraea > Nonomuraea sp. NPDC049646. The sequence continues at coordinate 291,734 of NZ_JBITLU010000002.1, forward strand.
TGTCACCCACGTAGTTGAGTGCGACCACCTCGGCCAAGGCTCCGACGCGGAAGAGGATCACCGTCCAGGCCAGTACGGCCTCGGTACGGGCGCCGGCCTCACCGGCCACTCATGCCCCGCTCGGCGATCCGGTCCAGGGCGGCGGCGATCAGCTGGGCCTTGTTGCCCACCTGGAGCTTGCGCCGGATGCGCTCGATGTGGGTGTCGACCGTGGACTTCTTGATGCCCATCCGGCGGGCGATCTGGTCGTAGGTGAAGCCTTGCGCGATATGGGTGAGCACCTCTTCCTCGCGCGGCGCCAGCGGCACGGCGGGGGCGGGCTTGGTCAGCGCCGACATCCGCGCGTGCAGGATGTCGGCCAGCTCGGCCGACAGGTAGAAGCCGCGGGCCGCCACGACCCGGATGGCGCTGGACAGGAGCTCGGCCGGCTCGCTCTTGGTGACGTAACCCCGTGCCCCGGCTCGTACGGCGGCCACCAGATCGGCGGGCCGGGCCGAGGCGGAGATCACCAGGATGTTGTACAGCTGCGACAGTTCGGCGATGGCGGGCACGCACGGCTCGTCACCCGCCAGGTAGAGGTCGAGCACCAGCACGTCGAGTTCCGGCTGGGTGCCGATGGATGCCAGGTCGCGCCCGCTGAGCACGACCGCGAAATCCTCCGACTGCGCCAGGACGTGCTCAAGCCCATGTCGGATGAGATCGTGATCGTCGATGACACCGATCGTGATCATGTCCCGCTCCTGCATATGTCACCCTGATCCAGGAGATGATCTCACGGCAAGTCCTCACTTGGAGGGACAAGAGGGGACAAGAAGCGAGGGGGACGAGCGCGGCCCCACCAGGTCGGGTCGCTGCCCGTCACCTGGGCGCGACGTCCACAGCTGACAGAACGCCAGGCCCTGCTCATCGCAGCTGCGGGCACGTGGCAGCACGGCCGGAACGGGACCGTACAGGGCCACAAGATCGGCCAGCGGCGCATCGACGAAGCCGAGCATCGCCATGATCGCCACCTGATCGGCGTTCAGATGCCGATGGGAGATGGGAGCGTGATGGGCGATCTCGTTGCGCAGCACGCGCAGAAACTCCAGCTTGCGGTGCAGCGCGTGGCGGCCACCCCGATTCCGGGAAAGGCCTGGTAGAGCCTTGTGCGCCACAGGCGCTGGTCGTAGTGGTTGCCGCGCCCGATCAAGCTCACCCAGAACCCGAACGGCAACTCGGAGACCACTTCGGAAGAGGTGGGCGTCAAGCCTTGCCGGCCCAGTGCCACGCCCGTCAGCCCGGTCTCCTCTCGCAGTTCACGCAGCGCCGCCTCCTGATGGCTCTCCCCGTCCTGGACACCGCCGCCCGGGGTGGCCGCTGCGACGACCAACCCCTGTGGTACGGCGGTGTCGTCATCCGCAACACCGCTTTCGGCCCGCCCTCGCCCCGGCAGTGCGGAGGCAACGGCCAGTGGTACTACCACTGCACCGGCGGGTTCGGCGTCACCCTCGGCACGACCCGCTACCTGTTGACCGCCGGGCATTGCGCCGGCGACCAGGACTTCTTCACCGACAGCACCGGCGAGAACAACGAGGGAGGCCGGATCGGCCCGGTGCGGCGGGAACATGTCGGGCACGACCTGCTCCTGGTCGAGGCGGCGACGGCGGGACGGATCTGGGACGGCACGCCGGGCGTGAGCGACTTCACCAAGCCCGTCAAAGGCTGGCTGTGGGCGGCCCCGGGACAGTTCGTGTGCTTCTCCGGCACCACCTCGGGCGCCCGCTGCGGGCACTACGTCGACGCGTACTACAGCTGGATCTGCGACCCGGACGGCGACATCTACGGCAACTACGAGTGCTACGAGGACCTGATCTCAGCCGCGGGGCCGGGTTCTCAGCACGGCGACAGCGGCGGCCCGGTCTTCAGCCTGACCGGCGACGGGAGCCAGGTCATGGCCCTCGGCACGGTGACCGGCAACATAGACCTCGGCCTGGGACTGCGCGAACTGATGTTCCAGGACTTCGGCACCGCGACCCGGGACTGGCCCGGCCTGGACGTCATCACCGGCTGACCCGCCCGCCGCCTCCCCGGACCGTTCTTGAGACGATTGGACTGAAGCTGCCGGGATCCCGTCTGATCACCGAGATCAGACGGCATCTTGTCGTTACATGTTCTGTCGCAGCGAAGACTGAGCACGGTCATCGAAGGTTGAGCACCACTACGGTGTCTCATCGAAGATTGAGTGACTACCGGGCTTGAGTTCCAGGAGAGAGGGTGGGAGAACCGACGGGTGCGTGCAGTGATCTCGTACTCGGCGCCTTCGACCTGGAGTTCTCCGATGGTGAGCGGCGGCCGAGGATCCGGTGAGGCCGCTGCTGACCACAGCGGGATCAGGTGCTGGCGCTACTTCACCGGCACCGGGCCGAGCGGGCGATCGCCGTCTTCGGCAACCGCCTTCTCGACCCGCTCGCCGGGACCTCGGGCCGCCCCGACGTCTCCCAGGTCGCCGGTGACGCGGCGGGTCCACCGCGTCCGACAACGCCTACGCCGACGGCCGCGCCGTGCCGGTCGTGGGCATGGTCCGGTCGCTTTCCTCGCGCAGTTGATCCCGCAGCTGGTCCGCGCGGATCCACCCTGGCGGTCCTCGACCGATGGTTTCCGCCCAGCAAGACCTGTTCGGCCTGCGGGCGGCAAACCCACGCCTCACCCTGGCCGACCGGGTGTTCACCTGCGGGTGCGGACTGACCTTGAACCGGGACATCAACGCGGCCCAGAACATCGCCGGCCACGCAGTCGCCGTCCCCGCGCCCGTCGCGGAGACCGTCGCCCCCGACAGGGGGAGACGCAAAACGCCCGCGGAGCTCCGGTAAGTCCGCCCGCCTCACGAGGTGGACGGCACGAAGTGGCTGGTGCGGCCGATGATGTCGTCGCCGGAGCATGGGCTGCTTGGCCGGTGCCGCCAGCCCCACCGCACGCTGTGACGGTGAGGAGGACCGCCAGCGCGGTCCTGGAGACTGACTGATCATCGCGGGTGGCATCTTCGGGGGTTCGGGGGTTGGCAGGGACCGGCCCCGACCCGGAAGACGGGCCGAGGCGCCGGTTCGGTGCAGGAAGGTCAGCGGCGGCGCGGGAGGCTAACTGCGGGCCGGCGGCATACGCCTGGTCACCAGGCGTATGCCTGGGGGGCTTCTCCTCCCGGCCCCGGCCAGATGTCGTCGAGCTCACGGAGCGTCTCCTGCGACAGGACGATCTCCAGGGCGCGCGGGCTGTCCTTGAGCTGCTCGACGGTCCGCGGGCCGATGATGGCGGCGGTCAGGACGGGGTTGTGCAGCAGCCAGGCCAGGGCGACGTCGGCGGGTTGCTCGCCGAGGTCGGAGCAGAGGACCTCGTAGCGTTCGAGCTGGGGGCGGTGCTGCTCGATCTGCTGCCGGATCTGGTCGCCGGCGCGGCGGCCCTCGCTCACCTTGCGCAGGACGCCGCCGAGCAGCCCGCCGGCGAGCGGGCTCCAGGGGATGAGGCCGATGCCGTAGTAGCGCAGCGCCGGGATGACTTCCAGTTCGACGGTGCGGGCGGTGAGGTTGTACAGGCTCTGCTCCGAGACCAGGCCGAGCAGGTTGCGGGAGGTGGCGGCGTTCTGGGCGGTGGCAATGTCCCAGCCGGCGAAGTTGCTGCTGCCGATGTAGGTGACCTTGCCCTCGCGCATGAGCTGGTCCATCGCCTGCCAGATCTCCTCCCACGGCGTGGCACGGTCGACGTGGTGCATCTGGTAAAGGTCGATGTGGTCGGTCTGCAGGCGGCGCAGGCTCGCCTCGCAGGCGCGGCGGATGTGGTAGGCCGACAGGTATTTGTCGTTCCGTCCGAGCCCCATCGGCTGGTAGACCTTGGTCGCCAGGACGATCCGGTCCCGGCGGCCGCCCTGGGAGAGCCAGCGGCCGATGATCTCCTCGGAGAGGCCGTACCCCTGGTCCATGTCCGGCCTCTGGGGGCCGCCGTAGACGTCGGCGGTGTCGAAGAAGTTGATGCCCGCCTCCACCGCGGCGTCCATGATCTGGAAGGCGGTGGGTTCGTCGGTCGCGTCGCCGAAGTTCATCGTGCCCAGGGCGAGCCGGCTGACGCGCAGCCCGCTGCGGCCCAGGTGCTCGTAGTCCATGTCGATCCTCTTCAGGGTGCTTGGCGGGTGGCGGCCGGCGTCGCGGTGTAGTCGGCGTCGGTGACGTGCTCCAGCCAGGCGGTGTCGTCGCCTTCCCACAGGGCCAGGTGGGTCATGAAGTGGCCGGGGGCGGCACCGTGCCAGTGCTCCTCGCCCGGCGGGGTCCAGACGACGTCGCCCGGATGGGCCTCGATCAGCCGGCCGCCGCGGGACTGGATCAGCGCGACGCCTTCGACGATGAACAGCGTCTGACCGAGGCCGTGGGAGTGCCAGGCGGTTCGGGCGCCGGGCGCGAACCTGACCATGTTCGCGCGGGATCGGGACGGGTCCTCGCCGCGGTGGATGACGTCGAACCAGACGTCCCCGGTGAACCATTCGGCTGGTCCCTTGGTGGTCGGTGGCTGCTTCAGCAGTTCCATGGCCGTTCCTTCTCGTGGTCGGTGATCTCATGCGAAGGGATGGGGGCCGTCAGGGGCGCAGCAGGGTCTTGACGGCGCGGCGTTCGTCCATCGCGCGGTAGCCCTCGGCGGCGTCCTCCAGCGGGAGGTCGAGGTCGAAGACCTTGCCCGGGTCGATCGTCCGGTTCCAGATCAGGTCGATGAGCTCGGGCAGGAAGCGGCGTACCGGGGCCGGGCCGCCGTGCAGGTGGACGCCGGAGAAGAACAGCTCCTCGCCCGGCAGTTCGACGTCGTGGGCGACCCCGACGTAGCCGACGTGCCCGCCGGGCCGGGTGGCGCGGATGGCCTGCATCATCGACTCCTGGGTGCCGACGGCCTCGATGACCGAGTGCGCGCCGAGCCCGGCGGTCAGCTCCTTGAGCCGGGTGACGCCCTGGTCTCCGCGTTCGGTGACGATGTCGGTGGCGCCGAACTCCAGGGCGAGCTTCTGCCGGTCGGCGTGGCGGCTGAAGGCGACGACGCGTTCGGCGCCGAGCCGCCGGGCGGCCAGGACGCCGAGCAGGCCGACCGCGCCGTCGCCCACGACGGCGACGGTCTTGCCGGGCCCGGCCTCGGCGGCCACGGCGCCGAACCAGCCGGTGCCCAGCACGTCGGAGGCGGTCAGCAGGCTCGGGACGAGGTCGGCGTCGGGCATGGCGGGGGTGGCGACCAGGGTGCCGTCGGCCAGCGGGATGCGGGCGTACTGGGCCTGGGTGCCGATCGCGCCGATCGGTTCGGCGTGCACGCAGCGGGACTGGTAGCCGGCCCGGCAGATCTCGCAGGTGTTGTCGGAGGCGAAGAACGACCCGACGACGAAGTCACCTGGCTTGATCGTCTCGACCTGGTCGCCGACCTGCTCGACCACGCCGACGTACTCGTGTCCCATCGGCGCCGGCGCGTCGGACCTGTCCACTCCCCGGTAGGGCCACAGGTCCGAGCCGCACACGCATGTGGCGGTGATGCGGATGACCGCGTCGGTGGGCGCGACGATCCGCGGGTCGGGACGGTCCTCGACGCGCACGTCGCGCGGTCCGTGCAGAACTGCTCCACGCATGAGTGGTGTCTCCTTCGATGTTGGGTGACGGCGGCGGATCAGCGGACTCCGTCGAGCGTCGAAGGCCCGAGGCCCAAGGTGCCTCGCCGGCCGGTGGCCAGATGTCGCGGCCGAACCGGCGCCGGCAGCGTCCCGCACGGTTCCCCAGCAGAGGAGGCATTTCCCCCGATAGGTGAGGCATGAACAGGCGAGAGGAACTCTTTCCCGGCATTTAGCCCGGCGTCCGCACGACGTGCTCATCGCGTCGGCGCGGCGGCGAGCTCGGGTTCGGCGGCCGGGGACGGCCGCGCCGTCCGGGCGGGATGCCGGGGGCTGAGAGCGGCGCAGGCCGCCAGCGCGAGCGCGATCGAGACGACGGTGACGATCCCGAGCGGCAGCATGCCGTCCGCCCCGGCCAGGCCGACGAAGGGGGCGGCGACACCGCCGAAGGCGAAGCGGGCCATGCCAAGGAGCGAGGAGGCGGTGCCCGCCATGTGCGGGTATCCGGCCAGGGCCAGCGTGGTGGCGGGCGGGGTGGTGGCGGCCACGCCGCTGACCATGATCAGCAGCGAGACGATCACCACGGCCAGCGGCAGCGTCCACAGCCCGGCGGCCAGCAGGCCGAGCGCGCCGAGCGCGCACATGGCCAGGCCCACGGCCAGGGTGCCGCGCACGCTCCACCGCTCGCTGCTACGCCCGGCCAGGTAACCGAAGACCATGAACCCGGCCGAGTTCAGCCCGAAGGCGAGCGCGTACTGCTGCGGCGACAGGCCGTAGACGCCCTGCAGGACGTAGGTGGCCCCGGCCAGGTAGGCGAACAGGGCGGCGTTGACGAACCCCTGCAGCAGCACCGCGCCGGTGAAGACGCGGTCGGCCAGCAGGGTGCGGAAGTCGTGGCCGGTTCGGGCGAACCCACCCGTCGTACGGCCCGTCCGGGGCAGCGTCTCGCGGTAGCCGAAGGCGATGAGCGCCAGGATGAGCGCGCCGATCACCGCCAGGAGCGTGAACAGTCCGCGCCAGTCGGTGAACCGGGCCAGCTGGCCGCCCACCAGCGGTCCCACGATGGCGGCCAGGCCGCCGAGCACGGTCATGCGGCCGTAGTAGCGGATGAGCTTCCTGCCGGAGTAGAGGTCACGTCCCGCCGCCTGCGCGATCACGATTCCGGCGCCGCCGGCGAGCCCCTGGACCAGCCGCGCGATGATGAGCGTCTCGATGCTCGGGCTGAGGGCGCACAGCAACGAGGTCGCGACGTAGGCGGCCAAGCCGACGTACAGAGGCCGGGCGCGGCCGAACCGGTCCGACAGCGGCCCTGCGACGAGCTGCCCCAACGCCAGCCCGATGAGGCAAGCGGTGACGGTCAGTTGCGCCATCGACGTCGCCGCGTTCAGCTCGTCCGTCAACGCGGGCAGAACCGGCAGGTACAGATCCATCGAGATGGGACCGAACACGGTCAACAGGAGCAACAGCGTGGGCAACAGCCGGGAGGCCGGCTGCGACGTGGATGGAGATTGATTGAGCACTACTCCAGTCAAAGGGCCCCGGCGGCAGGGCGGGAGTCTCTGTCAAGGGGTGTACCGACAGGGCATCCCAGACCTTCCAGACCGCCTCTACGCTGGGATTATGGATAACCGCCGCGAAGTCCGCGAGTTTCTCACCTCGCGCCGGGCCAAGGTCACGCCCGAGCAGGCCGGCATCCCGGGCGGCGCCAACCGGCGGGTGCCCGGCTTGCGCCGCACCGAGGTCGCCATTCTCGCCGGGGTGAGCGTCGAGTATTACGCCAAGCTCGAACGCGGCCAGATCGCCGGCGCGTCCGCGTCCGTCCTGGAGGCGATCGCCCGGGCGCTGCACCTGGACGACACCGAGCGCGCCCACCTGTTCGACCTGGCCCGCGCCGCCGACGGCATCCCCGCCTCCGGCCGCCCGCGCCGCCGCGCCACCCGCCAGAGCGCCTCCCGCCCCAGCCTGCACTGGGCGCTGGAGGCCATCACCGACGGCGTCGCGTTCGTCCGCAACCCCCGCCAGGACCTGCTGGCGGCCAACGCCCTCGGCCGCCGCTTCTACGCGCCCGTCATCGGCGACGGCGGACGCACTCCCAACCTGGCCCGCTTCCAGTTCCTCGACCCGTCCTCCCGCGACTTCTACCCCGACTGGGACCTGTTCGCCGAGATGTGCGTGGCGATCATGCGGGCGGAAGCCGGCCGCGACCCGCACGACCGCGCCCTGCAGGACCTGGTCGGCGAGCTCTCCACTCGCAGCGACACGTTCCGCACGCTCTGGGCCGCACACGACGTCCGCACCCACGGAACGGGCACGAAGCGGTTCAACCATCCCGAGGTGGGCGAACTCCTCCTCGCCTACGAAGAACTCGCCATCACCGCCGAACCCGGACTCGTGCTCATCATCTACACCGCCGAACCCGGCTCACCCTCCGCCGAACGCCTGCGCCTGCTCGCATCCCTGGCCGCCCAGCAGCCGACGAACGCCGGCGACGACGTCGCCGGCGCCCATCCGGGATCGCACTGAACCCCCGCCCGCCTGACGATCTCCTCGATGTTCCACCGTGCTCATTGCCCTGACGTTCGGCCGCCCTCCTCCTTGGGCGGTTCATCGAATGGGGCCGGGGTGGCAGGCCGGCCAGGGGCGAGCCGGCGGGCGGCCCGCCCCTGGTCGGCGGGTCAGCGTTCGGTGAGGCGGATGAAGGTGACGGAGTTGGCGGGGAAGTCGTAGGTGAAGGCGTTGGAGAAGCCGTTCAGGTGGCGTTCAACCGGTTTGATCCTGGTCGGTTCGGTGAGGGAGTTGGCGTCGCCCGGAGCGCCGGTCATCGAGGTCACCGTGGCGGACGGGCGAAGGCGGGGACCCTTCAGGGTGACGGTGCTGCGCACGCCGGTCGCCTGAGCGTTGACGACCTTGAGCGTGACGTTGTCACCGTCTCGCGAGACGACTTGGTAGAGCGGCTCCACGACGGCATTGTCGGCGAACTCGTTGATCTTCTGGCCGTCGAGCCAGGTGGTGATCCTGCGTCCGTTCACCTGGATCTTGATCTGGTAGTCGCGCCCGGTCTCGATGGTGGTCGGGGAGGAGGCGATCTCCGACCTGCCGCCGCCGATGCCCTTCTCGACGGCGGACCGAGTGTTGTTCCAGCCGCCGAGGTTCCACCAGTAATAGGTGTCGCCCACGCCGAACATGACCAGGAATCCCTCGGCGCCGCCGGTCTTGCGGGCCTTGACCTCCATCGTGTAGTTCGACCAGTCAGGTGAGCCGGCGGTGGATCGGGCGTCGGTGACGTCGGCGGTCTGGACGTAGGCGCCGTCCTGCACGGCCCATGCTCCCTGGCCTGGAGTCCACTTCTCGCCCTCGCCGCTGAAGTCGTCCGAGAACAGTGTCGTGCCGTCGGCGGCGGTGACCTTGACGTCGTCGTAGCGGACCTGGGTGCTCCACGAGCCGAGCCCGATGCCGCCCGTGATGTCGGCCGGGGACTTGGTCGCGCTCTCGAACGTGCTGGGCTGGATCCGGTCGCCGAGGTTCGTGGAGAACAACTTCTGCACGTAGTAGTTCGCCGATCCGAAGACCTGGTCGTTGTCGTACCAGATGAGGTCGGGGAACCAGTTCACGTAGTCCACGTTGGCCAGCAGCGGCGCGTACGACGCCAGCTCCACCACGTCGGAGTTGCGCTCCAACCCGGTCATGTACGACGCCTCCGCCAGGGCGTTGCCGAACGTGTTGCCCTGCGAGGCGTACTCGCCGGCGAACACCTTCGGCCCGTTGCGGTCGTAGGAGTCGTAGCGGTGGCTGTTGGTCAGGAACCAGCCGGGGCTGCTGTAGTAGTGCTCGTCGACCAGGTCGGCCTTCTGGTCGCGGGCGAATTGCCACATTTTGTCGAACCAGGCGCCCTGTGGGGCTTGCCCCGAGTTACTGATGATCTTAATGGTGGGGTGCTTGGCCCTGACCGCGTCGGCGAACTTGGGATAGTTCGTGAAGAACTCGGAGTAGATCTCCTCGTTCCCGAGGCCGATGTAGTCCAGGCCGAACGGCTTCGGGTGCCCGAGCGCGGCCCGCTTGGCGCCCCACTCGGAGGTGACCGGGCCGTTGGCGAACTCGATCAGGTCGAGCGTGTCCTGGACCCACCGGGCCAGCTTGGCCTCGTCGGTCAGCGGCTGGTTCACGTTGCAGCCGTTGACGCCCACCGACAGCACGGGCAGCGGCTCGGCGCCGATGTCCTCGGCGAACTGGAAGTACTCGTAGTAGCCGATGCCGTACGACTGGTTGTAGCCCCAGAAGTTGAAGTTCGTCGGCCGCTCCTCGACCGGGCCGATCGTCTCCTTCCACTGGTAGATCCGCCGCCGGTCCTGCTTGTCGGAGTAGGGGTCGTAGGTGCCGACGTTGGTCACGCAGCCGCCGGGGAAGCGCAGGAAGCCCGGCTTCAACGCCGCGATGGCCTTGGCCAGGTCGGCTCGCATGCCGTGCCCCTTGAAGGTGTCATGCGGGAACAGCGAGACCATGTCCAGATCGGTGCGCCCGCTCGGCGCCTGGACGACCAGGCGACCGGCGTCGGTCGTCGCCGTCGCGGTGAACCACGCTTCGTACTTGGCCCAGCCGCCCGCCTTGACCCGCAGGGCCGCCGTGCCGAGGACCGCCGTGCCGTCCTCGACGGTCACCGTCAGCGTCCCCGCCTCGGTGCGCCTGGCCCAGAACGACAGGTCGTAGCGGGCGCCCCTCTTCAGGGGCAGGCCGCGGTTGAACCCGGCGTTGCTCACCCCGGCCGTGCCGTCTCCCGTGACGTCGAGACGCAGGTAGTTGCGGTTGTTGGAGTTCAGCGGCTGATCGCCGGTGACCGCGAGGGTGGCGCTCGCGCCGCGTTCCGTCTTGCTCCATGCGGTCAGGCCCGTGTAGGAGGCGTGGTCCTGGTCGTTGAACTCGAACGAGCGGTTCTGGACCAGTTCGGCGTACAGGCCCCCGTCGGCGGCGTGGTTGATGTCCTCGTAGAAGACCCCGTACAGGTTGGGACTGACCTCGGCGCCCTTGGCCTTGGTGTCCACGGTGAGCGCGCCGGACGTGTAGCCCTCGATCGTGAATCTCGTGATCGCCGGGCCGGTGACGAGAGCGCCGTCGCTGACGGAGACGTTCTTGCCGCTGGAGGAGAGCTTGACCTTGCCGCCACCGGCGTCCTTGAGCTGGAAGACCGAGGGGGTCGCGCCCAGCCGCACCTTGTCGCCGGCCTCCAGGTATTTACCGGACGCGACGTCCTTGAGCGCCAGTCCGCCGTCGCGCGGCTCGGCGGTCATGACAAGGCCGGTCATCGGCGCCCTGTCCGAGGCCCGCACCACGCCCGACTTGCTGACGGACAGGTGGGGCGCGTCGACCGCCTTCAGCGTGAACTGCCCCTGCGGGCTCACCGGCCGTCCCTCGGCGGCCTTGACGGCGAAGTAGTCGAAGTCCGCGCGGATGGGCGTCCCGTTCTGGGCGGACAGGCCGTAGAGGCCGACCTGCTTGATGTCCATCTTCGCGGTGGACCTGCTTGCCTCGATCCACGCCGAGCCGTTCCAGTAGGAGGCGACGAACTCGTCGCCGGTCCTGGCCAGCCTGAGGATCTCGCCGGTGGATCCTGGACGGGTCTTGAAGCCGGCGGTGTAGCTCGCGCCGACCTCCGTCCCCGTCTCGATCACGGTGCCGCCGGAGAAGCTGACGTGGGCCAGCCCGGTTCGTACGTAGTTGTCCCAGTCCTGCCAGGCGACCAGGCCCGCGTTCTGGTAGTCCAGCGCGACGGGCGCGCTGAGCTTGGTGATCACCTCGAAGTCGCCGGCCGGAACGTCGACGAGGAAGACGTTCTTGGCGCTGTTGCTGCCCCCGTACGTGTCACCGGGGGAGGTGTCCAGATGGAGCGCGCCCCCTGACAGCGACCAGCGGGAGTCGTCGGGAGACAGGACGCTCCACTCCTGCCCCAGGCTGTCGCCGTCGAACTGGTCGACGGCTGCTCCTTGAGGGACGGGATCCGCTGAGGCGGACGCGGGCGGTGGTGCCGCGAGGAGGGTGGCGACGAGCGTGACCGATAACGCGATGCGTTTCATGGTGAAGGCTCCTCAGGGATGTTAGCGCTAACAAACTGGACCCGGGAATGGCTGTGTCGTGCGGCAGGAAGGGGAGCTTCCTGGTCGAGGGCCGTGCGGGAACCGGATGCATTCTTCGACGAAGGGCGTGGTCCCCGGGGCGTCGGCAACCAGAGGTGCGCGCACCAGCGTCGCGACGCCCACGTGGCGTACCGGCCGAGGTGCCTTCAGCGCCGGCTGTACAGCCGCCCGCGACGGGCGAAGGCGATCCAGATCCCGGAAGCGATCACCACCGCGACGGCGATGATTCCGATCGTGAACGGAGTGCCGTCCGCGTCCTCGCGGTCGGCCAAAGCCGCGGCGCCCGTCGCGCGCGGCGCGGGCGAAGTCGCCGCCACGGGGGTGGCGGCCAGGTCCGCCGCCTTGACCTTCGCCGTCGCGCGTGCCTTGGCCGGCTTGGTCGCGGTCACCGTGACCTTCCAGGTGCCGCTCGGCAGCGGCTCGGGGGAGGTGTAGAGGTTCTGGCCCTCGGAGGAGGACCGGAGCTGGACGGGGCCGAAGGAGCGGCCGTCGGAGGAGGTCGCCGTCAGTGTCGCCTCGACGACGTCGGTGACGGGATGCCCGTCCTCCTTCCAGGTGACCAGCACGTTGACGTTGTGGCCGCCGTCCCCGGTCACCTCCAGTTTGATCGGTCCGCGATGGGCGGATGCCGCGGGTGCGGCGAGCAGGAGGGCGAGCCCGGCCAGCAGGACGGTCACGGCGTATCGCAGTGCGTTGTTCACGGGGTGTGGTTCCCTTCGGGGTCGTCGCCGGACGATGCCGGCGCGAGCGCGTGCCGGCGTCCGATGAAGGCGGTCCCGGCCGGCCGGGATGAAGACCGCGTCGTGGAGCGGGAGGGGGTGAGTGCCCTCGCCTGGCGAGGGCACTCACCGTCTGTCGGCGACGTGCCGGAGCGGCGCTTTATGGCGGCGTCCGGAACGCCGGTCTCGCTCGCCGTCAGGCCGGCGTGCCGCCGTGCCGGACGATCAGGGCGTCGGCGTCCCGGAGGAGGACGGCCCGGACCTGCTCGTCCGAGACGCCCTTCTTGCCGCTGACGGCGTCCTTGAACTTCCGGATCTCCTTGATGATCTTGTCATCCTTCTTGCCCTTGTCCTCGGCGTCGCGCACGGTGGCGAGGTTCGTCTGCAACCGGTGCGCCTCCCTGTCCGTCAGCTTGCCGTCCTTCTCGAAACGGTCGATCAGGGCGGCGAGGTCCCGCGTCGAGGTCTCGACGGAGAACGTCACGGATTGCTCGGTCTGGTTGCCCGCGTTGCTGACCGCGGTGACCGTGACCGTGTGCGTGCCCAGGGCCAGCCCGTACAGCGGCTGGAGCGTCCCGGACTCGAACGGCTTGCCGTCGAGCGTGCCGCTCACCGACTTCACGCCGGAGACGGTGTCGACGACCTGCCAGGCGATCTGCAGGTCCTGGCTGTCGCCGTACTTCTCGCCGTTCGCCACGCCCGAGATCACCACGGCGGGCGCCTTGGTGTCGATCTGGAACGCGGCGGCCTTGACGTCCTCGGCGTTCCCGGCCTTGTCGGACGAGCGGTACTTGAGCTCGTGCTTGCCCTCGCCCGAGACGGTGACCAGCTCGGTGTACGGCGTCCAGTCGCCGCCGTCCACCGCATACTCGGTCTTCTCCACCCCGGCCGTGGCGTCGGTGGCGGTGAGCGTCACCGGCACGGCGGCGTCGTGCCACCCGCTGTCGTTCGGCGAGGCGAACTCCGCCTTGGTCATCGGCGCGGTCGCGTCCGCCTTGACCGTGAGGGTCTTGGCGTCCTCGACGTTGCCCGCCTTGTCCGCCGAGCGGTAGGCCAGAGCGTGCGACCCGTCACCGGAGACGACGACAGGAGCGGTGTAGGCGGCCCAGTCGCCGCCGTCGAGCTGGTACTCGGTCTTGGCGACCCCGCTGCCGTTCGCCTCGTCGGCGGCCGACAGCGTGACCGAGACAGGACCGGTGTACCAGCCGCTCTGCGGCGCGGCCGGGTCGGTGGCCGCGGTCGTCGTGGGCGCCGTCTTGTCGTCGGCGCCCCCGCCACTCTTGACCAGATGGAAGTGGTCGAACTTCGCCGTCGCCGACGCGGTCTGGCTGTTGCCGCCGAAGGCGAACACGCCCACCTTCGCCCCGCTCGCCACGGCGCCGTTCTTCACCGTGGCGCCGATCTCGGTCCAGTCCGTGCCGTTCGCGGAGTAGTACCCGTGGAAGGTGTCGCCCTCCTTCTTCAGCCGCAGCCACCACACGCCGGAGCCGTGCTGGTCGACCTGCGACTGCGGGTCCTGAACGGCTCCGCCGACCTCGCTGCGCAGCTCGATCCTCGTCGCCGTCGCGCTGTCGGCCACGTAGTCGACCTTGACGTAGTCGTCGTCACCGCCGTAGACCATCAGGCCGCCCTGGTGGTAAGCCTGATTGAACGCCGATCCGTCGAGCTTGGTCTCCAGCGTCCAGTCGCCCTCGGGCGCGTTCTGCAGGACGAAGTTCTTCGGGCCGCTGTTGTCGGACCCGTAGATGTCTCCCTTCGAGGTGTCGATCTCCAGCTTGCCGCCGGTCACCCGCATCCCGGTGGCGTCGGGACGGATGACCGCGTTCCAGCGGCAGGAGTCGAGCGCGCCGCCGTCGAACTCGTCGTCCGGCGCCGCGCCGGTGGCCGTGTCGTCCGGCGTGATCTGGAACCAGTCGAAGGACGCGTCCACCACCGGGTGGCCGCCGGTCCCGGACAGGGCGAGCAGGCCGATCCTCGGGTTGGTGATGCCGGCGAGCTTCTTCGTCTCCGGCATCGCGGTGAAGGTGACGCCGTCCGCCGAGTAGGAGGCGTTCAGGTTGGTGCCGTCGGTGACGAGGCGCACGTACACGGTGTCGGGGAAGGCGTCGCCGAGGTTGGCCGTGTTGCTCGCGTTCACCTCGTTCGGGGCTCCGTTCTCCTCCCGGATGTACTGGAAGATGCGGCCGGCGCGGTCGTTGGTGCCCCGGCCCTCCAGCACGATCTTCGCGTAGTTGTCGTCGTCGCCGTACAGGACCAGGCCGGCCTGCTCGTAGGCGTCGAGGGCCTTCAGCGTGACCTTGGCGGTGGCCGTCCACGCTCCCTGGGGCGCCGGCTGCACGACGATGTTCGTCGCGTCGCCGCCGGTGCCGTAGATGTCGGTGCTCGACGTCGGGATCACGAGGTTGCCGCCGGCGACCTTGAGGTCCTGGTTCTCGCGGATGACCGACCACCGTTGACGGTCGAGCTGGTCGCCGGTGAAGCCGTCCGAACGGCCGGTGAGGCAGACAGTGGTCGCCGAGTCCACCTTGATGGGGATCTGGGCGGTGGCGGAGGCGCCCTTGTCGTCGGTCGCGGTCACCACGGCCGTGTAGGAGCCCGGTGCGCTGTAGGTGTAGCTCGCCTCAGCCGTGGCAGGCTGAGGCGCGCCGTCCGCGCCGAAGTTCCACTTGTAGGTGATCGAGCCGCCTTCGGGGTCGGTGGCCGTCGCCTTGAAGTCGACCTTCAGCGGGGCGGTGCCCGTCGTCGGGGTCGCAGTCGCGGTCACGGTCGGACGCTGGTTGTCGGTCGCGCCCTTGCCGACGAAGTCGACCCAGTTGAAGTTGGCCAGGTAGGCGTCGTTGGCCGCGCTCGCCGGCTTGCGCACGACGAAGTAGAGCGGCCCGCTCTCGGACGGCGGACTGGTCAGGTCGAGCGTGACGTCGGTGAACGTCTGCCAGCCGCCGGTGGGCGTCACCTCGGCCGAGCCCACCAGGGTCCCGGTCTCGGGGTTGCCCGCCCGCACCTGTACGGTCCCGCCCGCGCCGCCCGAGGCGATCCGGAACCGGATCCCGGTGACGTTCGACAGGTTCACCGGGTCGAACGACCACCAGTCACCGTCCTGGACGAACCCGATGTTGAGGTTGCCGCCCTGCGGGTCGGTCGTGGTCTCCGTCTGGACGCCGGCGGCGTCGGTGCCCTTGCCGTCGGCCACCCGGCCGGTCTGCGCGAAGTGCTCGGCCTGCTTGCGCTTGGGCTCCAGGATGACCTGGCCGCGGCCGGTCAGCGGCTTGGCGTCGCCGGCGCCCTTGTCGGCGTAGCTGGCCTCGATCACGTAGAAGAGGTTGTCGGTCTCGCCGTGGCCACTCTGCGAGGTCTGCAGGGTGCCTTCACAGCCCTTGAGCTGGTCGAGCGGGTGGCCATGGCTGTCGTGGCCGAGAATCGCCTGGATCTGGACCTTGTCGCAGTCGATCGCGCCGTCCTCGGCGTCGGTGACGGTGACCTTGAACTTCACCTGGTCGCCGAACTCGAAGAAGGAGCCGTTCGGCGGCACGTCGACGGTCACGACGGGACGGGTGTTGCCCGCGGTGATCGTCACGCTCGCCGTGCCGGTCTTGCCGTCGGAGTTCGTGACGGTCAGGACGACGCCGTACTCGCCTGCCTTGTCGTAGGCGAAGGTGGGGTTGGGGTCGGTGGAGTCGGTGTCGCCGTCGCCGTCGAGGTCCCAGGCGTAGGTGATCGCCTTGTCGTCCGGGTCGCGGCTGCCCTCGCTGGAGAACTTCACGGTCAGCGGCAGCGGCCCGTCGGTCTTGTCCGCCGTGACGCGGGCGATCGGCGGGCGGTTGCCCTTGATGTACTCGATGCGGTAAATGCCGGAGTCGGCGTTGTCACCGCCGAAGCCGGAACCCCACTCGATCATGTACAGCGCGCCGTCGGGGCCGAACTTCATGTCCATCGGCTTCTTGAACTTCAGCGAGCCGAGGATGCGGTTCATCTCGACGAGCTTGGTGCCGTTCTCGTCGAGCTGGAACGACCACACGTTGTCGTTGTTCCACTCGCCGAAGACGGCCTTGCCGTCCCAGTAGGCCGGCCACTTCACGTCCGACTGCAGGTTCGGGTCGAAGCGGTAGACCGGGCCGCCCATCGGCGCGCCGCCGCTCAGCTCCGGGAAGTTCTGCGGGTCGGCCCCGTAGTGGTACCAGATCGTCGCCGGGATGACCGGGGGGAGGTTGGTCAGGCCGTCGTTGTTGGGCGAGTCGTTGACCGGCGCGGCGCAGTTGAACGGCGACCCCGACTTCTTGGTGGCGAAGTCGTAGTCGACGTACGGGGTGTTGTTTCCGACGCAGTACGGCCAGCCGTAGTTGCCCGGCTTGGAGACCAGGTTCCACTCGACCGTGTTCTCCGGGCCCCGCGTGGCGCTCGCCGTGTTGGCGTCGGGGCCGTACTCGCCGAGCATGATGCCGCCCGTCTTCGGGTCGAGCCCCATGCGGAACGGGTTGCGGAAGCCCATGCCGTAGATCTCCGGCTTGGTCTTCGCGCTACCCGGCTGGAACAGGTTGCCGGACGGAACGGTGTAGGTGCCGTCAGCCTCGGGGTGGATGCGCAGCAGCTTGCCGCTCAGGCTGTTGGTGTTGGCCGAGGTGCGCTGGGAGTCCCAGTTGGCGCGGCCGGACTGCTCGTCGAGCGGCGCGTAGCCGTCGGAGGCGAACGGGTTGGTGTTGTCGCCGGTGGCCAGCCACAGGTTGCCGGTCTTGGGGTCCATCACCATGCCGCCGCCGTGGTGGCAGCACTCGGCCCGCTGCACCGGGACGTCGAGGAGCTTCTTCTCGCTCGTCAGGTCCAGGCTGTCACCGTTGACGGTGAACCTGCTCAGCCGGTCGACGTTCTCGCCGCTGGGGGAGTAGTAGAGGTACGCCCAGTGGTTGGTGTCGAAGCCGGGGTCGAGCGCCAGGCCGAGCAGGCCGCTCTCGTTGGCGGTGAAGACGTTCAGCTTCCCGGCGGTGACCGTGCCGCCCGTGGGCTTGATGATCTTCACTTCGCCGAGCCGGTCGATGTAGAAGGCCCGGCCGTCCTTGGCGACGTCCACCATCATCGGGTTGGAGGTGCTGTCGTCGAGCGTGACCTTCTCGAAGCTGGAGCTCTGCGAGGCCGAGCAGTCGGCCTTGATCGCGCCGGCGGCGGTCTGGATGCCGCCGAGAAGCAGCTTCAGGAAGTTCGGCTCGGTGTAGTTCTCCTTGAGGTGGCCGAGCCCCGTGTACCACGAACGGCCGCCGTCGAAGTCCTGGCACCACGTGTTCGGGTGGTCGGCGCCCATCGTGCCGCCGGTGTAGGACTTCTCCTCCAGCGAGGTCAGCACATGGACCGTGTTGCGCGGGTTGGCCTGGTAGTCGTACCACTCGTCGGTACGCGTCCAGGTGGTCGGCAGGTCCTTGGTCGACGGGTGGGCCGGGTCCTCGACCTTGACCGTGGCCTGCTGGATCGCCGGGTGCTGCTTGAAGTACGCCCCGACGAGCTTGCCGTACCAGGCCCAGTTGTACCCGCTGTCGGCGGCGGCGTGGACGCCCACGAACCCGCCGCCCTTCTGGATGTAGCGCTGGAAGGCGTCCTTCTGCTCCTGCGTGCCCAGCGGGTCGCCGGTCGTGGACATGAAGACCACGGCCTGGTACTGCGCCAGGTTCTCATCGGTGAACTGGGCGCCGTCCTCGGTCGTGTCGACCGCGAAGTTGTTGTCCTGGCCGAGCTTCTGCACCGCGGCGATGCCCTCGGGGATCGCGTCGTGCCGGAAGCCGGTCGTCTTCGAGAAGACCAGCACCTTGAAGTCAGGCGCCGCGGCGGCTTCCGTGGCGGCCGACGACGCGGTGACCGTGGCGCTCGCCGGTGCGGCTGAGAAGGTGATGAAGGGAGCGACGAGAGCAAGAGCCGTCGCCGCCGCGATGCGACGTCGCGGACGACGTCGGTCCTGTGGCGGGGCCGCGTGGAGCAGCCTGGCCCACGTTCGATGACGTGGTGACATGGAAACCCTTCCTGACCGGGGGGACGTCAGGCAAGGCGCGCGCCGCCGCGCTTGTTGCCACTTGGTTTTCGAGCGGGTGTTGCGGGGTGCTGGAGGGTGCCGTCTCCAGGTCTGTGGGGTGCTGTCAGTGGACTGCCGGCCGCGGTGGCGAGTCCATGATCGTGGTCGGGTCGTCGATGATCTGGGTGACCACCATGCTCGCGGCGCCCCGGGAGGCTGCGCCGAAGCCGAGCGTGGAGGCGACGAATCGGCACTGGGCGGCGGGAGCGGCCACCACGAGCCGTTGCAGCTGATATTGCGCGTGCGGCAGCAGCCACTCGGCCAGGGAGGCGAAGTAGCCGCCGATGACGATCACCCGCGGGTTGAACAGGTTGGCCAGGATCGAGCCACCGAGCCCGAGCCATTCGCCGACCTGCGCCACCGCCTTCGTCATCCGTACATCGCCCGAGGCCAGGCCGCGCGCGATGTCGGCCACTCGTTCGCCGGGGTCGGGCATCGGCATGCCGGGCAGCCCGTAGGCGTGCTCCGGCATCGCCGCGCGGACGAGCGCGGCCAGGCCGACCTTGGTCTCCCAGCAGCCGATGCGGCCGCAGCCGCACTGGTCGCCGTTGGGGTCGAGCCGCAGATGGCCGACCTCGCCGGAGAACCCGTCCGCGCCGCGCAGGAGCCGGCCCCCGGAGATGATGCCGCCGCCTACCCCGACCTCGCCGGTGAGATAGACCAGGTCGGACGTGCCTGCGGCGACACCCGAGATGTACTCGCCCAGCGCGGCGAGGTTGGCGTCGTTGTCCACCAGCACCGGTACGCTCAGCGGGCCGAGCACGGAGGTCAGCCGCTCGGCCAGCGGCAAATCATGCCAGTAGAGGTTCGGCGCGAACGTCACGACGCCGCGTGCCACGTCGACGAGCCCGGGGACGGCCACCGCTATGCCGGCGGGCGTCGCTCCGGCCCGGCACATCGCCTCCACGGCCTCCTTGGCCACGAGCCCGAGCCGGCGGACCGCCCGATCCGGGCCGCTGCCCATCGCGTCGAAGACGACCCGGCGCTCGACCAGGACCCGGCCGCTGAGGTCGGTGCCGTGGACGGCGATGTAGTCGACGTTGATCTCCATGCCCAGGGCGCCGACGTGTGCGCCGTGCAGCGCCACCGCCCGTCGGGGACGCCCGATCGCGCCCACGTGCTCGACGCCGACCTCCCGTACGAGCCGCCGTTCGAGGAGCTCGGCCATGAGGTTGGAGACGGTGGCGCGGTGCAGCCCGGTCGCCTCGGCGATGTCGGCACGGGACAGGGAGGTGTGGTCGCGCAGCTCACGCAGCACCGAGGAGAGGTTCGCCCTGCGCAGCGCGGCGGAGCCGGCCGAGGAAGCGCCCACGTTGGAGGTGCGGGTGAGGTGCCCGTTGGTCACTCGTGTCACCCGCCCTTTGTTTGTATCGGCGATCAATTAATGAGGGTTGTAACACGGAGGTATCCGGCCACGCACCCCCGCGCCGCGTAACGAGTTGGCATCGGTCGTCTTCGCGCAGTTCAGCAGGTCTTCGCCAGGTCGTTACCGGACTGTTATGCGAGGTGCAACCGCTTTCCCTCTTGTGCTCTTCATCCGTTGCCCCTTTTAATTCGGCCAGCCATACGTACTAATTGAGTCCTAAGGAGACGCGTGCACCACGGCAGGGCTGACGCCCCAGCGACCGACTCGACGAGTCGGGGCCTGCCCGCGGGAGTTCCCGCGGACCAGACCACCGTGCGACGTTCCAACCTCGCTCTGGTGCTGCGTCACATCAGCGGGCACGGCCCGTGCTCCCGGTCCGCCGTCGCTGTCGAGACCGGGTTGAACAAGACCACCGTCACCAGCTTGGTGAGCGAGCTGCAGGCACGCGGGCTGGTCAAGGAGACAGGCCCGCAGCACGCGGGTTCCGTCGGCCGACCGAGTGTCGCGCTCGTCCTGGACGGCTCGCGGGTCGGCGCCCTGGGCGTGGAAGTCAACGTCGACTACATCGCCGCGATCGCCACCGACCTGGCAGGCAGGGTCCTCATCGACCGGCGGATCAGCTTCGACGCGATGGGATCCGGCCCGGAACGCTCGCTGGACGAGCTGGCCCGCGTGATCGAGAAGACCCTGGCCGACCTCGAACCGCTCGGAGTCACGCCGGCCGGGATCACCGTGGCCGTCCCCGGCCTGGTCGACACAACCGACGGCACCGTCGTCGTCGCCCCGAACCTCGGCTGGCGCGGCGTGAAGGTGGCGGAGCGACTGTCCCACGCCGACATTCCGGGTGACATCCCCATCGGGGTCGACAACGACGCCAACCTCGCGGCCCTGGCCGAGTACACCTTCGGCGCCGCGGCGGGCACCTCCGACCTGGTCTACCTGACCGGCGAGGTCGGCGTCGGCGGCGGCGTCATCTCCGGAGGCCGGTTGCTGGGTGGAGCGGACGGATTCGCCGGGGAGGTCGGTCACGTCGTGGTCGACCCGTCCGGCGAGGCGTGCCGCTGCGGCCTCACCGGCTGCTGGGAGACCAAGGTCGGGCTGGCCGCGCTCGTGCGCATGGCCACCCCCGACCGCGCGTACGGCATGCGCTCCCAGATCGTCCGCGACCCGGAGGAGCGGCTGGCCGAGATCGAGCAGCGGCGCGCCGAAGGAGACCCGAGGGTCGACGCGGCCGTCGCCGAGGTGGGCACGTGGCTCGGCATCGGGGCGGCCATGTTGGTCAACCTCTTCAACCCCCGGACGATCGTGCTGGGCGGCTACTTCGCCAGGCTCGCCGACCTGCTCATCCCCGCGGCCGAGCGAGAGCTGGCCCGCCTCGGGATGAGCGGCGCCGCCGGCCGCTGCCGGTTCGTCGCCTCCGACCTCGGCTTCGGCGCCGCCTCGCGAGGAGCGGCCGGCGTCGTCGTCGAACGAGCACTGTCCGACCCCGCGAACATCGAGATCCGACATCCCCAGCCATCGGCATGACCGAACACCTCCGATCCCCCCACTAGACCTCCCGTCCGCCCGATCGCTCCGCCCGCCTCGGCACGTCCCGCCCACATAGGTGCCGCGGCCATGGCGCATGCCGTCAGGCGGACGGGAACCCGCCACCTCTCCCCCCAGAACGTCCCGCCCCGCCTGACCGGCAGTCCGGTGCCGTATCGGCATCGTTCACGCCGACCTCGATGCCGTCGGCGGTGCCAACCGGCGCCGTCAGGCGGGCGGGACCCGACCGCACCATGAATCCAGGGAGGCACCTGTGCCGCGGTCAACATCCGACTCGGCGTCTCTGCTCCACATGCGGGGAATCGTCAAACAGTTCCCCGGTGTCCGCGCCCTGAACGGGGTCGACCTCGACGTACGCGCCGGGGAAGTGCACTGCCTGCTCGGCCAGAACGGCGCAGGGAAGTCCACGCTCATCAAGATCCTGGCCGGGGCGCACCAGCCCGACGAGGGCACCATCACCTTCGCCGGCGAGGAAGCCCGCCTGTCCGGCCCCACCGCCGCGATCCGTCTCGGCATCTCCACGATGTACCAGGAGCTCGACCTGGTGGACGGGCTGAGCGTCACGGAGAACGTCTTCCTCGGCCATGAGCCGGCGAGCTTCGGCTTCTCCCGCAGGTCGGAGGCCGACCGGGCCACGGCCGAGCTGCTCAGGCGGCTGGGGCACGGGGAGATCCGCCCGCGTACCGAGGTGGGCCGGTTGTCCCCGGCGCACAAGCAGATCGTCAGCATGGCGAGGGCGCTGTCGCACTCGACCCGGCTCATCATCATGGACGAGCCGTCGGCCGCCCTGGCCCACGACGAGGTGGACAATCTCTTCCGGGTGATCCGCGACCTCACCTCCCAGGGCGTGGCGGTGATCTACATCTCCCACCGGCTGGAGGAGATCCGCGAGATCGGCGACCGGGTCACCGTGCTGAAGGACGGGCGTACGGTCGCCGTCGGGCTGCCGGCCAAGGAGACGCCCACCTCGCAGATCGTCTCCCTGATGACCGGCCGCAACGTCGAGTACGTCTTCCCGCCCCGCTCCTCGGCCCCGCCCGGCGAGGAGATCTTGCGCGTGGAGAACCTGACGCTGCCCGGCCGCTTCGAGAACGTGTCGTTCACCGTACGGGCGGGGGAGATCGTCGGGCTGGCCGGGCTGGTCGGCTCGGGCCGTAGCGAGATCATCGAGACGATCTACGGCGCGCGCAAGGGCAGCGGCCGGGTCGTCCTCGACGGGCGCACGGTGCGGCCGGGCAGCACCACCCGGGCGGTGCGGATGGGCATGGGCCTGGCCCCCGAGGAGCGCAAGGCGCAGGCGCTGCTGCTGGACCACTCGGTCGCGCAGAACATCACGCTGGCGAGCATGAGCCGCTACACCAAGCCGCGGTGGCTGGGCTGGCTCGACCGCCGCAGCGAGCTCGCCGAGGCCACGAGGCTGTCGCAGGCGCTGGACATCCGCCCGCCCGATCCGCTCCGGGCGATCAGGACGTTGTCGGGGGGCAACCAGCAGAAGGCGGTGCTGGGCCGCTGGCTGGCCGAGGACCGCAAGCTGCTGCTGCTGGACGAGCCCACGCGCGGTGTGGACGTCGGCGCCCGCGCCGAGCTGTACGCGCTGGTCCGCAAGCTGGCCGACGACGGCAT
This sequence comes from Nonomuraea sp. NPDC049646, assembly GCF_044465525.1. Taxonomy (NCBI): domain Bacteria; kingdom Bacillati; phylum Actinomycetota; class Actinomycetes; order Streptosporangiales; family Streptosporangiaceae; genus Nonomuraea; species Nonomuraea sp. NPDC049646. Next base: position 314,763 of record NZ_JBITLU010000002.1, read on the forward strand.
CGGCGTGCTGCTGGTCTCCAGCGAGGTGCCCGAGGTGCTGGGCCTGGCCGACCGGGTGCTGGTCGTCCGCGAGGGCCGGATCGTCCATGAGGCGCCGGCCGAGGACCTGGACGAGCACCGCGTGCTCGACCTGGTGATGGTCTCCACAGGGTCGGCGTCCGGGGCCGACGAAGCGAATCCCCTAGAAGGAGCGTTCCATGACTGACGTTGATCAGAGCGCGCCGGCCGGCCCGCGCCTGAAAGCCGTGGGGGCGCGCGGCCGCCTCGGCCGGCTCGGCGAGATCCGCCATCTGGGTCTGGTCGCGGCGCTGGTGCTGCTGGCGATCGTGGGCGTGGTGACCAGACCGGAGAACTTCGCCACCTCCTCCAACCTGGTGAGCATCCTGGCGCTGGCCTCGACCATCGGCGTGATCACGGTCGGCTCGACGTTCGTGATCATCGGTGGTGGCATCGACCTGTCGGTCGGGGCGTTGATGGCATTGGCGTCGGTGTGGGCGACGACGCTGGCGACGCAGGCGTACGGGCCGGTCGTGATGATCGTGTGCGCGGTGCTGGTCGGCACCGGCGCCGGATTGCTGAACGGATTCCTCATCGCCTACGGGCGGATGGTGCCGTTCATCGCGACGCTGGCCATGATGGTGGCCGCGCGCGGCTTGGCCCAGCGCATGTCCAACCAGCGCACCCAGCTGGTCCAGCCGGACAACTCGCTGATCGTCGACCTGTCGACCACGCGGGTGCTCGGGCTGCCGCTGCTGGTGTACATGTTCGCGCTGGTGGTGCTGGCCGGCTGGCTGGTGCTCAACCGCACGACGTTCGGCCGGCGCACGTACGCGGTGGGCGGCAACCCCGAGGCGGCCCGCCTGGCCGGCATCGACGTACGCAAGCACACGCTGATGTTGTACGCGCTGTCGGGCCTGTGCTGCGGGATCGCCGCCGTGCTGATCATGGCGCGGACCACCACCGGCTCCTCCACCCACGGCGACCTGTACGAGCTGGACGCGATCGCCGCGGTGATCATCGGCGGGACGCTGCTGAGCGGCGGCAAGGGCACGATCATCGGGTCGATCCTCGGTCTGCTGATCTTCACGGTGATCACCAACCTGTTCATCCTGAACGGCCTGAACACCGCCGACCAGCTCGTCGCCAAGGGCGCGATCATCGTCGCCGCCGTGCTCCTGCAGCGGCGAAGTCTCAAATCACCTCTATGACCCGCCGAAACCCTTCCGTCCCTGACCCGGGCCCCACCCATCGGAGAAATACATGAGCAAGAACGTCGGCCGTCGAGGGCTGTTCGCGAGCGGCGCCGTCCTCGGCGCGGGCGCCCTCCTCGCGGCCTGCACCAGTAACGAGCCCGCCGCCGTGTCGGCCTCCTCCGCCGCCCCGCAGGCGGCGGCGTCGGCCGGGACGGACAACGACAAGCCGGGCGAGCAGGTCGTCATCGGCTTCTCGGCCCCGGCCGCCGACCACGGCTGGATCGCGGCCATCAGCAAGAACGCGCAGGAGGCGGCCAAGCAGTACTCCGACGTCACGCTGAAGGCGGTCGAGCCGACCAACGACATCAACCAGCAGATCTCGGCGGTGGAGTCGCTGATCCAGGCCAAGGTCAACGCGCTGGTGATCCTGCCCAACGACGGCCAGCAGCTCAACCAGGTCGCCCGGCAGGCGATGGACGCGGGCATCCCGGTGATCAACGTGGACCGGGTCTTCCCCGACAAGCTGTCGTACCGGACCTGGATCGGCGGCGACAACTACGGCATGGGCGTGGCCGCCGGGCACTTCATCGGCAAGACGCTCAAGGACAAGGGGGTGTCGAACCCGGTGATCCTGGAGATCCAGGGCATCGCCACGCTGCCGCTGACCCAGGAGCGCAGCAAGGGCTTCGCCGACGCCCTGCAGATGTACGGGTTCAAGGTGACCGCCAAGCAGGACGCCAAGTTCACCGTCGAGTCGGGCACGCAGGTCGCCGGCAACCTGCTCCAGGCGCACAAGAAGATCGACGCGATCTGGAACCACGACGACGACCAGGGCATCGGCGTGCTGGCCGCGATCAAGGAGGCCGGCCGCGACGAGTTCATCATGGTCGGCGGCGCCGGCTCGGCCAACGCGATGCGCGACATCCAGGCCGATTCCGGCGTGCTGAAGGCCACCGTCACCTACCCCGCGACGATGGCCGCCTCCGCGATCAAGCTCGCCCGCCTGATCGCTCAGGGCAAGGGCATGAGCGACCTGATGGAGAACGAGGTGCCGCAGTCGATCACGCTCGCCTCGCAGACCGTGAGCAAGGACAACGTCGCCAAGTACCTCCCGTCGGGGTTCGAATCATGAGGCCGGTGGCCGGCGTCGGCATGGTCGGGTACGCCTTCATGGGCCGCACCCACTCCCAGGCCTGGCGCAACGTGGACGCGTTCTTCGACCTGCCGCTCCGGCCCGCCATGGTCGCGCTGGCCGGCAGGAACCCCGAGGCGACCGAGCAGGCTGCGGCGAAGCTGGGCTGGGCGCACGCGGAGACCGACTGGAAGCGCGTGCTCGACCGTGACGACGTGCAGATCGTCGACATCTGCACGCCCGGCGACAGCCACGCCGAGATCGCCATCGCGGCGCTGGCCGCGGGCAAGCACGTCATCTGCGAGAAGCCGCTGGCCAACAGCGTCGCCGAGGCCGAGGAGATGGCCGCCGCCGCCCGCGCCGCCGCCGGACGGGGCATACGGGCGATGGTGGCCTTCAACTACCGCCGCGTCCCGGCCGTCGCGCTCGCCAGACGGTTCGTGGCCGAGGGCAAGCTTGGACAGATCCGGCACGTACGAGCCCAGTACCTGCAGGACTGGATCGTCGACCCCGACTTCCCGCTGGTATGGCGGCTGCAGAAGGACAAGGCCGGATCGGGCGCGCTCGGCGACATCGGCGCCCACATCATCGACACCGCCCACTACGTCACCGGCGAGCGGCTGACCGGCGTCTCCGCCATGACCGAGACGTTCGTCAAGGAACGCCCGCTGGCCGCCGCGTCGTCCGGCCTGTCGGCCGGCGGCGGCACGGGCAAGGGGTCGGTCACCGTCGACGACGCCGCGCTGTTCAACGGGCGGCTCACCGGCGGCGGCCTGGCCTCCTTCGAGGCCACCCGCTTCGCGACCGGCCGCAAGAACGCGCTGCGCATCGAGATCAACGGATCCCTGGGCAGCCTGGCCTTCGACTTCGAGTCGATGAACGAGCTGTGGTTCCACGACCACACCCTCGACGACGCCGAAGCCGGGTTCCGGCGGGTGCTGGTCACCGAGCCCGGCCACCCGTACGCGGGCGCCTGGTGGCCGCCCGGACACGGCCTGGGCTACGAGCACGCCTTCACCCACGAGGTGAAGGACTTCATCGAGGCGATCGCCGCCGGCACCGACCCCGAGCCGTCGTTCGACGACGGGCTGCAGGTGCAGCGGGTGCTGGCGGCCGTCGAGCAGAGCGCGGCTGACGACAGCCGCTTCACCCCTGTGGAGGTTTCATGACCCGGCCCATCACGCTGTTCACCGGGCAGTGGGCGGACCTGCCGTTCGAGGAAGTCTGCCGCCTGGCCTCGGAATGGGGCTACGACGGCCTGGAGATCGCCTGCTGGGGCGACCACTTCGAGGTCGACAAGGCCCTCGCCGACGACTCCTACGTCGAGCGCAGGAAGGAGACCCTGGCCAAGCACAACCTGCGGGTGTGGACGATCTCCAACCACCTCGTCGGCCAGGCCGTCTGCGACAACCCGATCGACGAACGGCACAAGGGCATCCTGCCCGCTCGCATCTGGGGCGACGGCGAGCCAGAAGGCGTACGGCGGCGCGCCGCCGAGGAGATGAAGGACACCGCCCGCGCGGCGGCCAAGCTGGGCGTCAAGACCGTGGTCGGGTTCACCGGCTCGTCGATCTGGCACACCGTGGCCATGTTCCCGCCGGTGCCCCCGTCGATGATCGAGGCCGGGTACCAGGACTTCGCCGACCGGTGGAACCCGATCCTCGACGTCTACGACGAGGTGGGCGTGCGCTTCGCCCACGAGGTGCATCCGAGTGAGATCGCCTACGACTACCACACCACCGTCCGCACGCTGGAGGCCATCGGGCACCGGCCCGCGTTCGGGCTGAACTGGGACCCCTCCCACATGGTGTGGCAGGAGCTGGACCCGGCGGGCTTCATCCTCGACTTCGCCGACCGGATCTACCACGTCGACTGCAAGGACGCCAAGGTGCGCACCGGCAACGGCCGCCGCGGCCGGCTGTCGTCGCACCTGCCCTGGGCCGACCTGCGCCGCGGCTGGGACTTCGTCTCCACCGGCCGGGGCGACGTGCCCTGGGAGGACTGCTTCCGGGCCCTGAACGCGATCGGCTACGACGGCCCGATCTCCGTCGAGTGGGAGGACGCGGGCATGGACCGCCTGGTCGGCGCGCCCGACGCGCTGGCGCTGATCCGCGACCTCAACGCCATCACCCCGCCCACGGCAGCCTTCGACGCCGCGTTCTCGGCCGAGTAGCGCGCCTCGCCGGGACGGCGGCACCGCCGTCCCGGCTGACCGATCGCGAGAAGAACAGCGAGAGGAAAGCAATGAGAACGGGATTATGGCTGATCGGGGCACGAGGATCGGTCGCGGTCACCAGCATGATCGGCGCACTGGCGATCCGGGCCGGCCTGGCCGCGCCGACCGGATGCGTCCTGGAGACGCCGGAACTGCGCCATGACGCCCTGCCCGGCATCGGGGACCTGGTCTTCGGCGGCCACGACATCTCCTCCACACCCCTGGACAAGAAGGCGGCCGCGCTGGCCGAGGCGGGAGTCGTCCCGGACGGGCTGGCGAGCGCGGTGCAGGACGCGCTGCTCGGCATCGAGCAGGACGTGCGGCCGCTGCCGGTCGCCGCGACGCAGGGCGAGACCGCCCGCGCCATCGCCGCCGACCTCGACCGGTTCCGCGCCGGGCACGACCTGGACCAGGTCGTCGTGATCAACGTCTCCACCACGGAACCGGCGCCGTCACCGCACCTCGCGCACGCCGACCTCGACGCCCTGCGTTCCGCGCTGGACGGTCCGGACCCGGTTCTCCCGCCCAGTGCCCTGGCCGCCTACGCCGCGCTGTCCGCCGGCTGCCCGTACGTCGACTTCACGCCCTCCACCGGCGCCCGCCTGCCCGCCCTCGACGCCCTGGCCCGCGAGAAGGGGCTCCCGTACGGCGGCCACGACGGCAAGACCGGCGAGACCCTGGTCAAGTCGGTGCTCGCCCCGATGTTCGCCCAGCGCAACCTGAAGGTGCGCACCTGGTCCGGGATCAACCTGCTGGGCGGCGGTGACGGCGCGAACCTGGCGGATCCGGCCGCCAACGCGGCAAAGGCCGCCAGCAAGCAGCGCGTGCTCCCCGAGACGCTCGGTTACGTCCCGCAGGGTGACACCCGGATCGACTTCGTCGAGGACCTCGACGACTTCAAGACCGCCTGGGACCTGATCTCCTTCGAGGGCTTCCTCGGCACCCGCATGCGAATGGAGTTCACCTGGCACGGCTGCGACTCCGCCCTGGCCGCGCCGCTCATCCTGGACCTGGCACGGCTGACCGCCGCCGCCCACCGGGCCGGGCGCACGGGCCCGCTCACGGAACTCGCCTTCTTCTTCAAGGACCCCCTCGGAGAGGTGCCTCACGGGCTGGCCGAGCAGTGGCAGTCGTTGCGGGCCGCCGTCGAAGCGTACGCGAGCGCCCCGCGATGACGGCGCCGCGAGACCTGCTGGACCTGGTCCGGGCTCCTGCCGCGCTGTCGGTCCCCGGCGACGTGATCGCCGGGGCGGCCGCCGGTGGGGTGCTCGGCCGCCGCACCGTCGGCCTGGCCTGCGCCTCGGTCTGCCTGTACTGGGCGGGAATGGCGGCCAACGACTGGGCCGACCGGCGTCTCGACGCCGTCGAACGCCCGGAACGTCCCATCCCCTCAGGGCGGGTGCCCGCCGGAGCGGCTCTCGGCGTCGCGGTGGGCCTCACCGCTGCCGGGCTCGCCGTGGCCGGGCTCGCGGGCGGCCGGCGGGCCCTGGCGGTCGCCGTGCCCTTGGCCGCCGCCGTCTGGGGGTACGACGTCGCCGCCAAGGGCACCCGTGCCGGTCCCCTGACCATGGCGCTCTGCCGTGTCCTCGACGTCCTCCTCGGCGCCGCCCCCGCCCTTTCCACCAGGCATGTCGCGGACGCGTTGCCTGCCGCGGTCACGGTCGGCGCGCACACGTACCTGCTGACCGCGCTCTCGCGGGCGGAGGTGTCGGGCACCGGTCCGCGCCTGCCCGCGCTCACCCTCTCAGGAACCGTCGCGCTCGCCGCCGTCACCGCCCGCGGCGGCGCGAGCCCCGATCGGGCGGCCGTCACCGTCCGCACCGGCGTGAGCCTCACGCAGCCGGCCCTCGCCGCCTGGTACGCCGCGCAGTTCGGGCTCTCCCAGGCCCGCGCGGTCGCCGACCCCCGCGCGGGCCGGGTGCGCGACGCGGTCAGCGCGGGCATCGTCAGCCTGCCCGCCCTCCAGGCGGCACTCACCGCGCGCGCCGGCGCGGCCCGCGTCGCGCTCGCCCTCTGGGCGGCGGTCCCGCTGGCCCGGCGCCTGGTCAGAAGGATCTCCGCGACATGACGCGATTCGGCTACGGCACCAACGGCTTCGCCAACCACCGCCTGACCGACGCCCTCGACGTCATCGCCGGCCTCGGCTACGAGGGTGTGGCCCTGACGCTCGACCACTGCCACCTCGACCCGTACGCCGACGGCCTGGCACGGCGCGTGGCGCGGGTCGCCGACCGGCTGCGCGACCTCGGCCTGGCGGTGGTCGTCGAGACCGGCGCGCGTTACCTGCTCGACCCGCGCCGCAAGCACGCCCCGACCCTGCTGGACGACGACCGCGACCGCCGGGTGGACTTCCTGAGCCGCGCCGTCGCCGTCGGCGCGGATCTCGGGGCTGAGGCGGTGTCGTTCTGGTCTGGCGTACGCCCGGCCGGCGTCGACCGGGCCACCGCCTGGGATCGGCTGGTCGACGGCTGCGGGCGGGTTCTCGACGCCGCGCGGCGGGCCGGCGTGCCGCTGGGGTTCGAGCCCGAGCCGGGCATGCTCGTCGAGACGATCGCCGGCTGGCGGACGCTGCACCAGGCGCTCGGCTCCCCGGACGGCTTCGGCATCACCCTGGACATCGGGCACTGCCGCTGCAACGAGCCCCAGCCGGTGCCCGACTGCGTCGCCGCCCTCGCCGGGCACCTGGTCAACGTACAGATCGACGACATGCGGCGCGGCGTGCACGAACACCTGGAGCTCGGCGAAGGGGAGATCGACTTCCCGCCAGTGCTGCGGGCGCTCGCCGACGCGGGCTACCGGGGCCTGGTCGCGGTCGAGCTGCCCCGGCACAGCCACGCCGCGCCCGTCGTGGCCGCGCGTTCGATCGAGTTCCTGCGCGACGCCGAGCGGGCCTCCAACGTAGGAAGGACGGCATGACAGGTCCGGAGCGGCTGCGCGCCGCGCTTCGGGAGACGCTGCGGGAGACCTCTCGGGCGGAATGGGTGGACGCCGCGCTCGCCGAGGCGGGCGAGCGGCCCGAGACGATCAGCCGGTCCTTCGCCCAGGCCGGACGGCGGGCCGGGCGCACCCCGCTGCCCGGCGTGCCCGGCTGGACGGCGGACGAGGCCACCCGCGCGCTGCTGCTGGCCGCGCTGCCGCCGGACCGGGCCGAGGCCGGGATCGCCGACCTCTACCACCACGGCGACGCCGACGAGAAGCGGGCCGCGCTCAAGGCCCTGCCGATGCTCGCCGTCGGCGTAGCGGGCCTGCCGCTCCTGCACGACGCCATCCGCACGAACGACGCCCGCCTGCTGGCCGCCGCGCTCGGCCCCTATGCCCGTCACCTCGACCAGGCCGCCTGGCGGCAGGCGATGCTCAAGTGCGTCTTCATGGGCGTGCCGCTGATCGCCGTGGACGGGCTGGAGGAGCGGGCCGACCGTGAGCTGGCGGAGATGCTGGCCGCGTTCGCCGACGAGCGCGCGGCCGCGGGACGCCCGATGCCCGCCGACGCCGCCGCCCTGCTCGACCGCCTGACCCACGAGGAGTCCTGATGCGCATCTTCGACCCGCACATCCACATGACGTCCCGCACCACCGACGACTACGCGCGGATGGCCGCCGCCGGCGTCCGGGCCGTCGTGGAGCCCGCCTTCTGGCTGGGCCAGCCGCGCACCGGCCCCGGCTCCTTCACCGACTACTTCGACTCGCTGATCGGCTGGGAGCCGTACCGGGCGGCGCAGTTCGGCGTCGTCCACCACGCGACGATCGCGCTGAACCCCAAGGAGGCCAACGACCCGCGCTGCCGTCCCGTTCTCGACCTGCTGCCGCGTTACCTGGACAAGGACCGGGTCGTCGCGGTCGGTGAGATCGGCTACGACTCGATGACCCCGGAGGAGGACGACGCCTTCGAGCGGCAGCTCGGCCTCGCCGTCGAGCACGACCTGCCGGCGCTCGTGCACACCCCGCACCGCGACAAGGCCGCCGGCACGCGGCGCACGCTGGAGGTCGTCGCCGCCTCCGGCATCGCGCCCGAGCGGGTCGCCGTGGACCACCTCAATGAGGTCACCGTCGAGATGGTCCGCGAGGCCGGATGCTGGACGGGCTTCTCCATCTACCCCGAGACGAAGATGTCGCCGCCCCGCATGGTGGAGATCCTGCGGCGGTACGGCCCCGACCGGATGCTGGTCAACTCCGCCGCCGACTGGGGCGTCTCCGACCCGCTGCTCACGCTGGAGACCGGGAGGGCCATGCTGGCGGCCGGGTTCACCGACGACGACGTCGACCGGGTGTTGTGGCGCAACCCCGTCGAGTTCTACGGCCAGTCGGGACGGCTCGACCTGACCGGCTCCGCCTCGGGCGGGGAAACCTTCGAAGGCAGCTCCATCAAGCGCGGCGGCAGCTGATGCGGCTGCGCCACGCGGGAGGAACCCCGCTGCACCTGTCCTACTGCACCAACGTGCACGCCGCCGAGGACCTCGACGGCATCCTTGCCCAGCTCGACGTCTACGCGGTCCCGATCCGCGCCCGCCTCGGCACGGACGTCCTCGGGCTCGGGCTCTGGCTGGCCGCGCCCGTCGCCGCCGCCCTGGCCGCCGACCCCGCCCTGCGGGCCCGCCTGCGCCGCGAGCTGTCCGTACGGGGGTTGGAGGTGGTCACGCTCAACGGCTTCCCCTACCGCTCCTTCCAGGACCCGGTCGTCAAGCACGCCGTCTACCGTCCCGACTGGACCACCCGGGACCGCCTGACGTACACGCTGGACCTGGCGCTCGTCCTCGCCGACCTGCTTCCCGACGACGCGGCCCGTGGGTCGGTCTCGACGCTGCCGCTCGCCTGGCGCGACCCGTGGGACACCGCGACCGCCGACCGCGCCGCCCGCCGTCTCGACCGGCTCGCCGCCGGACTGGCCGCCGTCGAGTCCGCCACCGGGCGGCCGGTACGGGTCGGCTTCGAGCCCGAACCCGGCTGCGTCGTGGAGACGACCGCCCAGGCGGTGGCCCGGCTCGCCGACGTCGACCGCGACCGGCTCGGCGTCTGCCTGGACCTGGCCCACCTGGCCTGCGCGTGGGAGGATCCGGCCGACGCGCTGAAAGAGCTGGGCCGCGCCGGCCTGCCGGTCGTCAAGGTCCAGCTCTCCGCCGCCCTGGAGTCCGCCGAGCCCGACGTCCTGCGCGAGTACGCCGAGCCGCGCTTCCTGCACCAGACGCGCAACCCGGCGGGGGAGTCCGCCGACGACCTCGACGAGGCGTTCGAACGGTCGCTGCCCGGACCGTGGCGGGTCCACTACCACGTCCCCCTCCACGTCACGCCGGCCGCGCCGCTGGCCACGACCGTCCCCGTGCTGCGCGCGGCGCTCGCGGAGCTCCTCGGCGGGCCGCGGCCGCTCTGCGACCACTTCGACGTGGAGACCTACACCTGGGGGGTGCTGCCGCCCGCGCTGCGTCCGCGGAACCCTGAGCAGCTCGCCGCCGGTATCGCCGGGGAGCTGGACTTCGCCCGTGCCGAGCTGCACAAGCTGGGAGTGACCTCATGACATCGCTGCTGGTCCTGGACGTGGTGGGGCTGACCCCTCGGCTGCTGGCGCACATGCCGCGGCTGCGGGCCGTCGCCGAGGGCGGCTTCCAGGCCGAACTCGGCACCGTCCTGCCCGCCGTCACCTGCTCGGTCCAGTCCACGTTCCTCACCGGCCTGCCACCCTCCGGCCATGGCGTCGTCGGCAACGGCTGGTACTTCCGCGACCTCGGCGAGGTCCTGCTGTGGCGGCAGCACAACGCGCTCGTCGGCGGGGAGAAGGTGTGGCAGGCCGTCCGCCGCGAGCGGCCCGGCCTCACGGTGGCGAACGTGTGCTGGTGGTACGCGATGGGCGCCGACGTCGACTGGACGGTCACCCCCCGGCCGATCTACCACGCCGACGGGCGCAAGGAGGCCGACTGCTACACCCACCCGCCGGAGCTGCACGACGAGCTCACCGCGGAGCTGGGCACGTTCCCCCTGTTCACCTACTGGGGCCCCGGGGCGGGCCTTGCCTCCTCGGCCTGGATCTGCCGCGCCACCCAGCACGTCATGACCGCGCACGACCCCGACCTGACCCTGGCCTACATCCCGCATCTCGACTACGACCTGCAACGGTACGGCCCGTCCGACCCGCGCGCCGCCGCGGCGGCCGCCGAGCTCGACACAGTGCTGACGCCGTTGCTGGACACCGCCGCGGTGGCGGGCCGGACGGTCGTCGTGCTGTCGGAGTACGGCATCACCGACGTCTCCCGCCCGGTCGACGTCAACCGGACGCTCCGCGCGGAGGGGTTCCTGCACGTCCACACCCAGGCCGGCATGGAGTACCTGGACCCGTGGACGTCGCGCGCGTTCGCCGTCGCCGACCACCAGGTGGCGCACGTCTACGTGGCCGACCCCGCCGACGTGCCGGCCGTCGCCGAGCTCTGCGCCGCCCTTCCCGGCGTCGCCGAGGTGCTCGACGACGCGGGGAAGAAGGCGTACGGCCTGGACCACCCCCGCTCCGGCGACATGGTCCTGCTCGCCGAGCCCGAGGCGTGGTTCACCTACTACTACTGGCTCGACGACGCCCGCGCACCCGACTTCGCCCGCCTCGTCGACATCCACCGCAAGCCCGGCTACGACCCGGCCGAGCTCTTCTTCGACCCGGCGAACCCCGGCGCCGCCAAGCGCAGGGCCGGGGTGGCGCTGCTGCGCAAGAAGCTCGGCCTGCGCTACCTCATGAACGTCGTCGGCCTCGACCAGGGCGCCCGCGCCGTACGCGGCTCGCACGGGCTGCTCCCCGCCGATGCCGCCGACGGGCCGGTGCTGCTCTGCTCGGACCCGTCCCTGGGCAAGGACCGGTTCGAGGCGACGGAGGTCAAGGACCTGCTGCTGCGCCTTTGCCGCCTGCCTTGAGCCGGGCCGGATTGTCGAGACACGCCTGCACGACCGAGTTGGCCGCGCCGAGCAGCGGCCCGTCCGAGCCCAGGCGCGAGACGATCACCGCGCCCTGGCCCACGCGGCCCGGATCCATGACCCGGCGGTCCAGCTCCCGCTCCAGGGCGGGCAGCAGCCACGGCAGCAGCGGGGAGTGCCCGCCGCCGAGGATCACCTTCTGCGGATCGAGGAGGTTCACGACGCCGGCGAGGGCGATGCCGAGTGCCTTGCCGGCCTCGCGCAGGGCACGCCGTACCTGCTGGTCGCCCTCGCGGGCGCGTTCCGCCAGAAAGGCGATGCGGCCGCCCGGACCCGGATGCAGGGCCGCGACCCGCGCCGGATCGACGCCGCTCGACCGCAGCAGGGCTTCCTCGCCCGCGTATCGCTCCAGGCAGCCTCGGCCGCCGCAGGCGCACGCCGGGCCTTCGGGGCGTACCGGAACATGGCCGAGTTCCCCCGTGAAGCCGTGCGTCCCGCGCAACAGGCGTCCGTCGATGACGATGGCCGCACCGATGCCGATCTCCGCGGAGACGTGCACGAAGTTGCGGAGGGAAGGGTCGTGCGCCCCGAGCCACAGTTCGGCGAGCGCGCCGTGGTTGGCCTCGTTGTCGACCGTCAGCGGGAGAGCGGGGAGCGCGGGGGCGAGGTCCACGCCTTCCCAGCCCAGGTTGGGGGCGCGTACCACGGACGACGACCCGCGCGCCACCAGGCCGGGCACCGCGACGGCGAGCCCCGCCGGTCGTAGCCCCTGGCCCTCCGCCTCCGCCGAGACCTTCCGGACGAGCCTCGCGAGGTCGCGCAGCACGGGCCCCGGCTCGCGCCCCCGGTTGGCGGCCTCGTACGTGACCCGCGCCCGCACCCGCCCGCTGAGGTCCACCGCGCACACGGCGAGGCGATCGACCCCGATCTCCGCCCCGAGACCCGCCGGTCCCTGGTCGTTGAGCTGCAGCGCGCTGCCGGGACGTCCTACGGTTCCCGGGCGCGACGGTCCCAGCTCCACGAGCAGCCCGTCGCGGATCAGCTCGTCGACGAGCGTCGACACGGCGGCCCGCGTCAAGCCGATGTGGGCCGCGACGGAAGCGCGGGACAGCGGGCCGAGCCGGGCCACGGCGTGCGCGACGAGCGAGAGGTTGCGCCGGCGCATCTCCTGCTGGGTGATGGACGGTGGCTCTGACACCTGGACTCCTCTAGACCGGTCGTCGTGTCTCTCCGGCTCCGTGCCACCGGGGGTGGCGGAGGCGGCTCGTGTGGAGAGACCCGGACTCCGCGGTGCGAAGTGAGAACCGCCAGGTGTCAGGCTACGGCGCGGGCGGCCTCATCCACGCCGCAGCAGTCCTTCCGCCCCGGACATGACCTCGCTGATGCGGTGCGACGCCTCGTCGTCGCGCTGGACCGGCTCGTACAGGGCGCCCTCGGCGGTGGCCCAGCCGAGCGCCACCGCCGCCGGGTCGGCGCCGAGCAGCAGCCCGGCGGCCTGCGCGGCGGCTCCCAGGGCGACCAGTTCCCTGGCCTCCGGCACCTGGACGGGACGGCCGCTGAGCCTGCGGACGGTCTCGCGCCAGGCCGTGCCCCTGGCGCCGCCGCCGATGAGCAGGATGGGGGCGTCCGGCGAGGCGTCCTCGTCGAGGACCCGGTCCAGGGCGGCGAGCAGGGCGAAGACGGCGCCGTCGTACGCGGCCTGGAGCACCTGCCCGGGTGTCGTGTCGTGGCGCAGCCCGTACAGCAGCCCGGAGGCCAGGGGCAGGTCGGGCGTGCGCTCGCCGTCGAGGAAGGGAAGCAGGACGGCCGAGCCGCCCTGCTCGACCGCCTCGCGGTCGCGGCCGAGGAGGCCGGCGATCTTGTCCACGGCCAGCGTGCAGTTGAGCGTGCAGGCGAGCGGCAGCCACGCGTCGCGGGCGTCGGCGAACCCCGAGACGATCCCCGTCGGGTCGGCGGGTCTGCGGGCAGTGACGGCGTAGACCGTGCCGGAGGTCCCGAGGCTGAGCACCGGCCGCCCCGGACGCAGCCCGAGCCCGAGTGCCGCCGCCATGTTGTCGCCGGTGCCCGCCGCGACCAGCGTGCCGGGCGCCAAGGGCAGGCCGGGCAGGTTCCGTACGGTCCCGGCCGCCGCGCCCTGCGGCAGGAGCCGCGGCAACAGCTCGGGGGAGAGCCCGACGTGCTCCAGGATCGCCTCGTCGTACGTCCCGGAGGCGGCCGCCCACCAGCCGGTGCCCGAGGCGTCGCCGCGGTCGGTCGTGCCCTGCCCGGTGAGCCGTTCGGTCAGGTAGTCGTGGGGGAGGCGGACGGCCGCGGTCGCGCGGACCGCCTCCGGCTCGTTCTCGCGCAGCCAGGCCCACTTCGTGACCGTGAACGACGGCGCGGGAACGCTGCCGGTCCTCTCCGCCCACGCCTGGGGGCCGCCCAGCTCGCCGATGAGCCGGTCGCGCTGGGGGGAGGAGCGGACGTCGTTCCACAGCAGCGCGGGACGTACCGGGCGGCCGGAGCGGTCCAGCGTGACGAGCCCGTGCTGCTGGCCGGCGATGGAGACGGCGGCGGCCCGCGAGGCGTACGGTCCGCACTGGGCGAGCGCCTCCCGCAGCGCCGCCCACCACTGCTCGGGGTCGCTCTCCTTGCCGTCGCCCGTGGGCCCGCCGCTCATGGTGTGCGGGGCCTGTCCCCGCGCGACCACGGCGCCGGTAGCGGCATCGACGACCAGCGCCTTCGTCGATTGCGTGGAGCTGTCCACGCCGATGACCAGGGGGCCTTCCTGCACGGGTACGGCTGCCGCCATCTGTTCGCCCTCGCGTCCTTCGTCTTGAACCCGGGATGCGGATGAAGGGTTCCCCGGGACGTCTCAATGTACTAATTTGTCAATCGGCATGACAAATGGCAGGGAGGCAGCATGAGTTACACCCCCACCCCGGAGGACCGGTTCAGCTTCGGCCTGTGGACGGTCGGCTGGGAGGGAAGGGACCCCTTCGGTGAGGCCACCCGGCAGGCCCTCGATCCCGCCGAGACCGTGCGACGGCTCGCCGGTCTCGGCGTCTACGGCGTGACGTTCCACGACGACGACCTCATCCCGTTCGGCTCCTCCGACGCCGAGCGCGAAGAGCACATCAAGCGGTTCCGCAAGGCCCTGGACGAGACCGGTCTCGTCGTCCCCATGGCCACGACGAACCTCTTCACCCAGCCCGTCTTCAAGGACGGCGCCTTCACGGCCAACGACCGGGACGTGCGCCGCTACGCGCTGCGCAAGACCATCCGCAACATCGATCTCGCCGCCGAGCTCGGCGCGAAGACGTACGTCGCCTGGGGAGGCCGCGAAGGCGCGGAGAGCGGCGCCGCCAAGGACGTCCGCACCGCGCTGGAGCGGATGAAGGAGGCCTTCGACGTGCTCGGCGCGCACGTCGTCGAGCAGGGCTACGACATGCGCTTCGCCATCGAGCCGAAGCCGAACGAGCCGCGCGGCGACATGATCCTGCCGACCATCGGACACGTCCTGGCCTTCATCGAGCAGCTGGAACGGCCCGACATGTACGGCGTCAACCCCGAGGTCGGCCACGAGCAGATGGCGGGGCTGAACTTCCCGCACGGCATCGCGCAGGCGTTGTGGGCGGGCAAGCTCTTCCACATCGACCTCAACGGCCAGAACGGCATCAAGTACGACCAGGACCTGCGCTTCGGGGCCGGTGACCTGAGGGCCGCCTTCTGGCTGGTGGACCTGCTGGAGACCGGCGGCTACGACGGCCCCCGCCACTTCGACTTCAAGCCGCCGCGGACCGAGGACATCGACGGCGTCTGGGCCTCGGCCGCCGGCTGCATGCGCAACTACCTGATCCTCAAGGAGCGGGCCGCGGCCTTCCGCGCCGACCCGGAGGTACAGGAGGCCCTGCGTGCCTCACGCCTGGACGAACTCGCGCTGCCGACACTGGGCGAGGGCGAGACCGTGGCCGACTTCCTCGCGGACCGCACCGCCTACGAGGACTTCGACGTGAAGGCCGCCGCGGAGCGCGGGATGGCGTTCGAACGCCTGGACCAGCTCGCCATGGACCACCTGTTGGCCGCGCGGGGCTGAGACGCTCGACCTCGGTTCGGCCGTCTCGAAGGCGGGATGGCCGAACCCGCTGCCTGGACTGCCGCAGGGCAGCCACCTGACCGCCGCCGTCAGCCGGCGCGGTCGAGGACGTTCGCGCGCGCCTCGGCGTACCGCTCGCGGATCGCCGGCACGGCGCGTGGTGCAGCCGGGCGATGGCCTCGGCTGCTTTGACCATGGCCGGCGGGACGCCCCTGCTGTCGCCGGAGCGCCCGGCGACGCCGGGCACCTGCACGCGTGCGCGCAGCACGCCACGCCCGCCGGTCACCACGGTGGCCCGGCCAGGGTAGCCGATCACCACGCCATCCACAGGGGGCGGCGCGCTGTCCCGTCTCAGGTCGTGATCGGCGATCCGGTCCCCGGTCGACGAAGACGTCGCGCGGGGCCTCGTTGAGGTAGAAGAAGCGGGTGGTGTTCGCGGGGCGGCCAGGGTGCCCGGTCCCCGCTCCGCCCCCTCGCCCTCCTGCACCGGGCCTGCGGCGGTGGCGCGACCCGACCGCGTGGTCCAGCACGTCAGGGGATCTGGGTCTCGATGTGGGCGAGTTGGGCGGCGAGGGTCTCTTCGAATGCGGCGCGACGGTCTGCTCCGAGGGGGCGGATGTCGCGGGCGAAGTGGGCCAGGGCGGGGAAGCGTTCGGGGTCGGCGCCGAGCACCGCGACGCGGAACTGCTCCATGGCCTGTTCGTACTCCTTGGGGGTGATGGTGCTGATACCCGCCTCGGAGGCGATCAGCGCGGAGAGGAGGATCACGATGCGGTGGTATCGCACCGGGATCTCCTCGTCGGGCAGGCCGGACGTGCGCAGGGCCTGCAGCAGTTCCTCCATGACCAATCGGGATCCGGCGCCGCCGGACCCATAGCGTCCCCACACCGTGGCGAGTTGGAGTTGCTCGCCGAAGGCCTCGCGCAGGCGCAGGGCCAGGGCGGTGATGCGCTGCTTCCAGTCGCCCTCGGGGCGGTAGCCGTCCATGGCGGCCAGCAGGACCCGGTCGGCGACCGCGCGCAGCAGTTCGGTCTTGTTGCGGAAATGCCGGTAGAGGCTGGAGGAGTCAGTCCCGAGCACCGCTGCGAGCTTGCGCACGCTGAACGACTCGGCGTCACCCGTGCGCAGCAGTTCCGCCGCCGTGTCCAGGATCTCCTCGGTCGACCATCGCCGTCGGCCAGTCATCTCGCCCCTCTCGTCCGAACTCAGCCTAACTTATGCACTTGGCGATGCACGCACCGCGTGCATAATGGGGGCAACGCATTGTCCAGCCACAACGGCACACCCGGCATCCGGCCGGGAGGGGGAGAAGGACACATGAGTGAGACCACCATTGCGACACGGCCGCCGGAGCCGGACTTCTCGGCAATCACGACCGAGGAACTGCGCGCCTACCGCGACGCAGAGAACCGCTGGCGGGCGTCCGGCACGGCTCGGGCAATCCTCGGGGAACCGGATCCCGGCGCCGCGATCGTCTGGCAGCAGGTGGCACTGCCCGGCCGCGACCTCCCGGTCCGGGTGTACCGGCCGGCGTCGACGGGAGACGGCGAAGCCGGCACCACAACCGACCTGCCACTCGTGGTCCATGTGCACGGAGGCGGCTTCGTGGGCACGGCGGCGCAGTGCGACTGGACCAACAGCCACCTCGCCGCGGGACTGCCCGCCCTCGTCGTCTCGGTCGAGCACCGCCTGCTCGCCCCCGGCAGCCCGCTCGCGAACGCCGCCGACGACGGCTGGGACGTGCTCCAGCACGTGCTGCGGCACGCCGCGCAGTGGGGCGTCGCCCCTGCGCGCGCGGCCGTCTTCGGTGAGAGCTGCGGCGCGCTGATCAGCGCGCTGGCGGCCATCCGGGCCAGGGAGGCCGGCCTGGAACTCAAGGCGCAGGTGCTGGTCAACCCCGTGGTCGACGTGACCGAGACGATGTTCGACCATCCCTCGACAACCGAGTACGCATACAGCCCGACCCGGGCCCTGCCGCAACTGCGGCTCATCCAGCGGCTCGCCGTCCCGCCGGGAGCCGACGCCGGCCCGGTCTCGCCGCTGTACGCGGACGACCTGAGCGGGCTCGCCCCGGCGCTCGTGGTGGTGCCCACCCGGGACGCGGTCGCCGACCACGGCCGCCGCTACGCCGAGCAACTGCGCGAGGCGGGGACCCCCGTGCGGCTCACCGAATACCCGGGAGCAAAGCACGCGTTCCTCACCCTGCCCGGCGTGGAACCACAGGCCGAAACCGCCCGGGCGGAGATCCTCGCGTTCCTCCGCGCGGCCCTGGCGAAGTGACGGAGGGACAATGCTCGTCACTCTTGGACCTGACGGCCCGGCGGTCTCCCGACTCGGCCTCGGCTGCATGAGCATGACCGGAACCTACGGCCCCGCCGACCCGCACGAGGCCTCAGCCACCCTGCTGGAGGCCCTCGATTCGGGCGTCACCATGTTCGACACCGGCGACTTCTACGGCGACGGAGCGAACGAGGAACTCCTCGGCCAGACCCTCGCACCGCACCGCGACCGCGTCGTGCTGGCCACCAAGACCGGAGTCCGCCGCACCGCCGAGGGCCTGGTCCCCGCCGGCTCACCAGGCGATCTGCGGCGGGCCTGCGAAGCGTCATTGCGCCGGCTGCGCACCGATCACATCGACCTGTACTACCTCGCCCGCATCGACCCCGCCGTCCCCGTCGAGGAGTCCGTCGGTACCCTGGCCGACCTGGTCGCCCAGGGCAAGGTGGGCCACATCGGCCTGTCCGAGGTGTCGGCCACCACGCTCCGCCGCGCCCACGCCATCCATCCGATCAGCGCCGTCCAGACCGAGTACTCACTGTGGGAACGCCATGTCGAACACGACATCCTGCCCACGATCCGCAGTCTGGGCGCCACCCTGATCGCCTACAGCCCTCTCGGCCGCGGCCTGCTCACCGGGGCCGTCCGCGCCACCACGCGCTACGAACCCGGCGACTTCCGCGCCACCGCCCCCCGCTACAACGGCGACGACCTCACGGCCAACCTGGCCATCGTCGACGCCATCGCCCACCTCGCCGCTGCCAAGAGCGTCACCCCCGCCCAGATCGCCCTCGCCTGGCTCCTCACCCGCGGCAGCGACGTCATCCCCATCCCGGGCAGCTCCCGCCGCCCTCACCTGCGCGACAACCTGGCCGCGCTCGACCTGCACCTGACCGCCGCCGACCTCGCCGCCATCGACGTCGCCGTCCCCGACACCGGGGCCCAGGGCGCCCGATACAGCGACCACGGCATCGCCCTGATCGACCAGTGAAGAGAGAAGCACCGACGAACCCAGCCATGCACGATCAGCGCTCAGAACGATGTCGCAGGCCTTGCGCTCACTGTCCTCGCGACGATCGCCACGTACGTCGACCGCGACGCCACCCAGCCGCTGGCCGATCACATCTTCCATCGGCCCCCTGAGGGACAGGAGAAGCCATGTTTGACGACCTTGACCTTTCATCGTTGGCCCGTCGCCCCGGAGTGAAGTGGAGCCGGGCCGAGCCGGGTGTGCTGCCGGCATGGATCGCGGAGATGGACTTCCCGCCGGCCCCCGCCGTGCAGGAGGCCCTCATGCGGTGTGTGCAGGAGGACCTGGGATACCCCTCGTGGGACGGGCGCCCCGAGCAGGTCCCCCTGCGGGCCGCCTTCGCCGAGCGCATGCGCGAACGCCACGGCTGGGTGCTCGACCCCGGCCACGTCCGGGAGTTCACCGACATCAACCAGGGGCTCCAGGCCGTCCTGCGCGTCGCCACGCGCCCCGGCGACGGCGTCGCCCTGCACACTCCGGCGTATCCGCCCTTCCTGGAAACGGTGACGGGCATGGAGCGGCGCCTGCACCCCATCCCGTACGTCCTTCAGGACGAAGGCTGGGTCTTCGACGCCGAGCGGCTCGACCGGGAGTTCACCGATGGCGGCTGCCGGGTGCTGCTGCTGGTGAACCCGCACAACCCGACCGGGCGCGTGCTGCGCCGCCAGGAGCTGGAGACGGTCGCCGAACTGGCCCGGCGCCACGACCTGCTGGTCATATCCGACGAGATCCATGCCGACCTCGTGCACAGCCCGCACCGGCACATCCCCTTTGCCTCCCTGTCGTCCGAGGCGGCCGCCCGGACAGTGACTCTGACCTCCGCGACCAAGGCGTTCAACGTGCCGGGGGTACGCTGCGCCGTCGCGCACATCGGCGCGGCCGACGTGCGAGCAGCCCTTTCGCGCCCGACCCATCTGTACGGCGAGCCCAACACCTTCGGCGTGGCCGCCACCTTGGCAGCTTGGCGGGACGGTGACTCCTGGCTGTCACAGCTGCGGCCGGTCCTGGACCGGAACGCCGCGCTGGTGCATGAGGGGCTGCCGCGCGGCATCGGATACCGCGTCCCGGAGGCCGGCTTTCTCGCCTGGCTGGACTGCCGCGCCCTCGATCTCCCCACCGACCCGCACACATTCTTTCTGGACAAGGCCCGTGTCCTGCTGAATGACGGCCGGACCTTCGGTCCCGGCGGCGAGGGCTTCGTCAGGCTCAACTTCGGCACGTCACTGGACCTCCTGCGGGACATCCTGGGCCGTATGCGCGAGGCCGTGTGCTGACCGCACCCTCCGGGCGAGCCGACCGCGGACGCCCACGCGAGTCGTCATCGGTCTCGCGGGCGGGGCGATCCGCTGCCCGCCGTGCGCGAGCGCCGCTCCGTCACCGTGACCTGCCCCTCGCACCCGGTGGACTCTCTCCTTGAACAGCTGGGCGGAGCGCTCCCTGTCACGGACGAGGGCGTCTTCAACATCTTCTCCGCACTGACCGGGACGCTCACCGCCCACTACACCTACCCCGCCACGCTCACCTCGTGGGCCACCGGCCATGACATTGCCCCGACGCCGCCGACCGGTATGTGCGCGATCATCCCCACCGGTAAACGCAAGGGCCAGAACCCATCCGTCGCCAGGATTCACCGGGCGCTGGCCGAGCACGCCAAGCGGGAGGCGTGGGCCGAGACGGCGCGCTTCACGGGGGACGCCGCGGTCCGGCGCCGCGCCCGGTCCGGTGACTCCTGCCGGAACGCCCCCGCCCCTTCCCTCTTGTAGCGGTTGGCGGAACCGCCGGCCAACACACAGCGCCCCAGCCCGCCTGAGGCGGACCGGGCGTTGTCGTGTGCGGAGTCAGGTGCGGGTGTGGTTCAGCCGCAGTGCACGTTGTTGAGCTTGACGCTCGTCCATGACGGCGAGATCCCCTCGACATCGAGGCAGTGGCCGGGTGCTGAGATGCACACCGACCCGGCGTAGTACTTGTAGTTTCCGGCGTCCCTGGACTTCCTGCTGTCGTCGCCCCGGGAGATCACGACGCCCTTCCATCTGGTGTTGGCGTAGGGGCCGTCGCCGTAGGAAATGCAGGCCATCGTCCCGGCCCATCTGATGGGCCACGTGGCCTTCACTTCCCGCATGCTCGCCATGTGCGCCGCCCCGTGCGGTGCCTTCCTCGGCAGCTGGCTGGCCACCTCGTATGACCTGTACACTCCGCTCTACGTCGCCGCCGGCCTGCTGCTCCCCATGACCGTCGTCACCGCGTCCAGGTGACGGGCTCCTGGCGCGTTCCCGACGACCGGTCGTAGTCATGCCGCCGCGTCGTCGATGCCGAGGGTGACCGCCAGGTCGTGCAGGCACTGTTCGAAGACGGGCTCCATGTCGGTGTAGGCGAAGTCCAGTTGGTGCAGGACTTCCATGCACAGCAGGCCGTACAGCCTGATCCAGCACGACAGGAAGACGTGTGCGGCCTCGGGCGGCAGTCGTCCGTCGATGCTGTCCGCGTAGGCGGTCAGCTGCTCGCGCAGGGAGGCGGGCAGGTCGGCCAGGTCGGGCACCGGGAACGGCCGGGTCCGCCACAGCTCGACCGTCAGGTCGAGCAGGACCTGCTCGAAACGCAGGGCGGCCTGGTGACGCACCGAGCCGGCGTCGCGGTTCGGCGCGGCGATGGGGCTGGCGAAGATCCAGCCGAACTCGGCGGGATGGGCGACGGCCCAGGCGCGCATGGCCCGGCAGACGGCCAGCAGGCGGTCGCCGGTCGGCGCGCCGGCGCGGGCGTCACGGGCCTGCGCCATGGCGGCGGCCAGTTCGCGGAAGAAGTCCGCGGTGACCGCGCCGACCAGCTCGTCGTGTCCGGCGTAGTAGTGGTAGAGAGCCGGGCCGCTCATGCCGACCTGCCGGGCGACCGCGTTGATGGTCACCGCGGCCGATCCCTGTTCGACCAGCAGCCTGCGCGCGGCCGCGTGGATCTCCTCCAGGGTGGCCTGGCGCAACCGTTCCCGCCTGCTGGTGTGTGCGGACATCATCACCTCTCGTGTCGCTCCGTGGCCGCCGTTGACATCTTAGGGCATCTATGTTTCCTTAATGGCTCTAAATAACTTAGAGCCCGTAAGGAGCAGATATGTGGTGGATCCTTCTGGCGGTGATGGTGCTGATCACGGCCGTGTGGTGGCGGATGTCCAGATCCGCTCACGTCCGGCGAAGCAAGGACTCCTGACATGGCCCGCCTGATACGCGACCGCTTGTCCGGCAAGTACGCCATGGAGGCGACCGTCACCGTCGCCGAGCAGGTCAACCCGGCCATGCGCCGGATCCGGCTGGAAACCGACCAGCCTGTCGCCTTCCCCTACACGCCTGGCCAGCACGTCAGAATCCAGCTGCAGGACCCGCTGTCGGTGTCGGGCATCCTGCGCCCGGCCGAGACGCTGCGCACGTACACGATCTGGGACCTCGCCCCCGGCAGGAAGGCGATCGAACTGCGCGTCCACCTGTACGCGGGCGACGGCATCGGACTGCAGTGGGCACAGGCGGCACGGCCCGGGAACCGCGTGACCTTCTGGTGGCCGCAAAGCGACTTCTTCACCCGCGAGGCCGACTACCACGTGTTCATCGGAGAGGAGACCGCCGGCGCCGCCTTCGGACCGATGATCAGAGCGCTGGGAACGTCGGCCCGGATGTACGGCGTCCTGGAGAGCGAGACCCCCGAGCACGACCTGGCCATGCCCGGGACGCCGCCGCTGCGCCGCGTCCACCGCCGCGGCGTCCCCGCCGCCGCCTCCCCGGTGCTGCTCGCCGCTGTGGCCGAACTCGACCTGCCGGGCAACGCCGGAGCCGCCTACGTGGCCGGCGAGGCCAGAACCTGCCAGCTGGTGCGCGACTTCCTCGTACGCGAACGCAACTGGCCACGAGCCTCGATCAAGACCAAGCCGTTCTGGGCCCCGGGCAAGCGCGGCCTGCACTGACCGTCAAGGAGACCCGAACATGAAAGTGACCATCGTAGGAGGCGGCATCGGCGGGCTCGCCACGGCCGTCGCCTTCCATCGGCGCGGCTGGCAGGTGGAAGTCCTCGAACGCGCTGCCGAGTTCACCGAGGTGGGCGCGGGACTGACCATCCAGCCCAACGGCCTGCGCGCGCTGGACGCCATCGGCCTGGGCGACCGCCTGCGCGCCGGCGGCCCGGCCGACCCGCTCGCGGGCATCCGCAGCAGGCGCGGCGACTGGCTGATCCGCAACGACGTCGACAGCCTCAAGCGCCGCTTCGGCCCGTGGGTGACCGTGCACCGGGCCGCCCTGGTCGACCTGCTGAGATCAGCCGTGCCGCCGGAGGCGCTGCGGCCCGGCGTCGACGTCCGGCACGTGCGGCCCGACGGCACGGTCCGCCACGACGGCGGCGCCTGCACCGCCGATCTCGTGGTGGGCGCCGACGGCGTGCACAGCCTGACCCGGCGCTCCCTCTGGCCCGATCTCCCCGGGCCGCGCTACGTCGGCTACACCACCTGGCGTCTCATCGCTCCGCCTCAGCCCATCGAGACAAGCGTGGAGACGTGGGGCAGGGGCGAACGGTTCGGGCAGGTGCCGATGCCCGACGGCCGCGTCTACTGCTACGTGATGGCCAACGCCCCGGCCGGCTCCCACGTCGGCCTGAACGAGCTGCGCGAACGCTTCGCCCGCTGGCACCGGCCCATCCCCGAGCTCCTCGACTCCACGCATGAGGAGGCGGTGCTGCAACACGACACCCACGAGCTCCCGATGCTGCCGACGTACGTCTCGGGGAACGTGGCCGTTCTCGGGGACGCGGCCCACGCCATGACGCCCAATCTGGGGCAGGGCGCCTGCCAGGCGCTGGAGGACGCGGTCACGCTCGCGCACGCGGTGGACACCCTCGGCGTACGCGAAGGGCTGGCGGCCTACGACCGCATCCGCAGGCCGCGTACCCAGCTGATCGTCCGCCGTTCCCGCCAGGCCGGCGCCGCCGCGCACTGGACCTCCACCCCGATGACCACCCTGCGGGACGCGGTCCTTCCGCTCCTCCCGAACGTGCTCTTCGCCCGCTCGCTCACCCCCGCCTACACCTGGACGATCTGATGCCCCTCCCACGAATCCTGATCATCGCCGTCGCAGCGATCACGACGGTCGGCGCCGTGCTCGCCGACCTGGCCATTCCCGGCCTCGCGGCACAGCACGCCTTCAACCCGGCCTGGCCGCCCCACGCCAAGTTCCATGACGCCCAATACATGGTGATGACCGTGCTTCTCGGCCTCACCGGCCTGGCCCTCGCGCTACGGCCGGCCCGGAACACGCTGCTGCACGCCGCCGCCGTCCTGGCCATCCCGTGGCTCGGCATGATCGGTGCGCTCCTGTTCCCCGGCACCGCCACCTACGACCCGGAGTTCGCCGACCGCACTGTCTTCGTCCTCGGTCTGCACGGGCAGGTCTTCATGGCGATCGTCCTGCTCGTGGCCCTGCTGGTCGCGACAGCGGCGACACTGCGCATGCCCGTGGTCTCCGCCGCCCGGCCATGAGGGCCGGCACAGCCCTGCCTGGTTAGGGGCTCCCAACAGATCCGGCGTCCCGACGATCACCAAGCAATGGCTAGATCACCCGCTGGAGAGCCGCCCTGGCGGCGGCAGGATGTGAGCCGATCTCCTCCGAGAAGATCAGCCGGCATGGCCGAATCCGAACGCGAGTACATCCGGGAGAAGTCTCCCGAGGGCCAGGCTTCAGCCCGCGAGCGCGGCCGCCATGGCGGCCGACCGAGGGTGTTCGACGACGACATGGTCGCTTATGCGCGCAGCCTGCGTGAGCGCGGGGTCCCGGTGCCGGAGATCGCGTCCGAGCTGGTCATCTCCACGGGCAAGAACAAGGGACGTCACCCGTCGTTGGCCAGTGTCTACCGGGTGCTGGCCAACGACGGGCCCGGCGCCTGACTGCGCGGCCTCGTGCCTCAGCTGCCTGGAGAGGCCGCTGTCTTCGGCCGAGGCGTCCCGGCTCGGCGCAGCACGACCCAGTTGCCCAGCCGGCTTCGGCCTGGACCGCGCTCCAGGCGCTACCCGATACGGTGATAGCGGTGGGCGTGTCCAGGAACAGCGGCCCGTCGGCGCCCAACTGGCTGGCCCAGATCAGCACGCCGTCGGCGGTCAGCACCCGGGTGATCTCGGCCGGAACAGCAGCGCGTCGACCAGGGCCACGGTGCCCGAGCCGAGCTCCAGCAGGTCCCGGACGGCAGCGGACCGCCGCGCGGGCCAGGGTGTCGGTTTCTCCAGCCGGCCGGTGGCGTGCTCGGTGTCCCAGCCCGGCCGGTGGCGTGCTCGGTGTCCCAGGCGGGCGACAACAGCTCGAACAGGCCGGCGACGAGGGAAGCCAGGTGGGGCGTCCACGCCGCCGGGTCGCCTGCGCTCTGGCGGGCCAGCCGGCGCAGCTCGGCGCCCGCGCCCAGGCGGTAGCCGCCGGCCACCCCGGGCGTGGCGTACACCGGGTAGCCGGGCGAGCGCAGGCGCTCGACGTCGTTGCGGATGGTCCTGGTCGAGACGCCGAGCGGGCGGACAGCTCGGGTCCCGACCAGTCGCGGCGCGCCTGGAGGAGGAACAGCAGCCTGAGCAGGCGGGCCGAGGTTTCCAGCATGCGCACCAGCATGTCGGCTAATGCGGAAGGGATCCTTCCGTACTGACGACGATCTTGCCCAGGAAGTGGCCGTCCTGGCTGCGCCGGTGAGCGTCGGCGGCCCGCTCCAGCGGGAACACCTCGGCGACCGGGATGCGCACGCCCGCGCCCGCGGCCGCGCGCAGCGCCCGCGCCCGGGCGGCGGGGGAGGTGTCGCGGCCGGTCGAGAAGCGCACGGCCAGGCGGTTCGCCCCCGTCATGTCCGCGATCGTGACCACCTTGGCCGGGTCGCCGGTGCGCTTGACCGACAGGTCCAGCACGTCCCTGCCCGAGGCGTCCAGCACCCGGTCCACGGTGTGCGGCAGGCGCTCCTCCAGGCCCTCGCCGTAGACGACCGGCCGCACGCCGAGGCCGCGCAGGAACGCGTGGTGGCGCTCGCTCGCGGTGCCGACCACCTCGGCGCCCGCGGCGCGGGCGAGCTGCGCGGCGGCCAGCCCGACGCCGCCCGCGACCGCGTGGATCAGCAGCGTGTGGCCCCTCTCGACGCCGAGTTCGCGCAGCGTGCGGGTGGCTGTCTCGACGGCCACCGGCAGCGCGGCGGCCTCCTCGTACGTGAGATCGTCCGGCTTGGCCACCAGGCCGTCCGCCTCGGCGATCGCGTACGCGGCCAGCGTGCCCGTTCCCTGGCCGTACACCGCGTCGCCCGGCCGCCAGGCGGTCACCCCCGGGCCGAGCGCGTCGACGGTGCCCGCCAGGTCCAGCCCGGTCCCCTGGGGACCGTCGATCGTGGCGCCGGGGAAGCCGGTGCGGAGCTTCCAGTCGATGGCGTTCACACCGCCCGCCCTGACCCGGACCCGCACCTGGCCGGCACCCGGCTGCGGGAGCGGGACCTCCTCCAGCTCCAGCACCTCGGGGCCACCGAGCCGGTGGTGGCGCACGGCCTCGGCGGTGACGAGCAGGACGGCCTTGCCGACGACCTCGCGCGCCTCCAGCGCGGCGTGCGACTCGGCCGCCCGCTCCAGCGGCAGTGCCAGGCCCACGGGGGTCGTCAGCCTGCCCGCCGCCAGCTCCTTCATGGTCAGCCCGGCCAGCCGCCCGAATTCGTCTGGGGCGAACTGCACCTGCTCCATCCCGACCAGGCGCACCCCGCGCCGCTCCGCCTCCGCCGGGTCGACAGGGGCGCCGGAACCGCTCCTCACCCCGTACGCGAAGAACCGCCCGCCGCGTTCCAGCAGCTCGAACGCGGCCCGGCCGATCTCGCCCCCGACCCCGTCGAACACCACGTCGAAGGGCCCCGAGACCTCCTCGTAGCCGACCGCCTCCGCCGCACCCGCCTCCAGGGCCGCCGCCCGCTTGGCCGGGCCGCGCGCCGCCGCCGTCACCCGGGCGCCGCCGGCGCGGGCGAGCTGGACGATCGGCAGGCCCAGCGCCCCACCGGCCCCGATGACCAGCACCCGCGCCCCCGGCTCCAGCCCGGCCGCCGCTACCAGGCTCAGTGCGGCGGGACCCACCTGGATCAGCGCCGCCGCCCGCCACAGCGGCACCCCCTCGGGCACCACCACGACGGTCTCTACCCCGGCCACGGCCAGTTCGGCGTACCCGCCGCCCCCCGGGAGCAGCGCGGCGACCCGCCGCCCCTCCCACGCGGGATCCACGCCGGCACCGGCCGCGAGCACCCGCCCGGCCACTCCGGTGCCCGGCACGAACGGCGGCCGGGCGGGGAACCAGTCCTTCCCCCACCCGGCACGCAACTGCGCGTCGATGGACATGACGTCCACCGCCGACACGCCGATCAGCACCTGCCCGGCCTCCGGGACGGGGTCGGGCGCCTGCGCGGCCACGAGCACCTCGGGACCGCCGAATTCCGTCACCTCAACAACGTTCATGACGCCGAGTCTGATACCTCAAGTGCGACTGAGGTCAACCGAAGAGCTGTGACCGGTTTGAAGGTGTCGTTGTTGGAACGGAACTTCACCGCTCGCAGCAGCTTGGGCAGGCCGCGCCGATAGTGGTGGGAGTAGGAGCCACGCAGCTCGGTCCGCACCCGGGTGTCGCGAGGCGTCTACGGTGGGATCATGGGCGATGACGAGCCGAGGTTCGGCTACGGCCAAGGACAGCGGCCGCTGTGGAGCGAGCGCGATCGCGATGCCGAGCAAACCCGGGACGCACTGCGTGCTGCCGGGCTGATGGAGTTCAGCGACAGCCGGGCCGGGTTCGTGGGGGAGGGCTAGGGCACAAGGCGCCCCTTCCTGGTGGCTTTCGCTGGGCCAGGGGGCGGGACCGGAGAGCAGGTTGCCACGTATGCGGCTCGCATGAACGGGACGGCCGCCTGGCAGGCCAGGAAGGTCCCGACGACGTTGACCTCAAAGCAGCGCCGGAGCTGGGCCGCGCCGAGCTCGCCGACGTCGCCCCTGGCCTGGATCCCCGCACGGGTCACCAGAATGTCCAGGCGGCCGAATCGCTCGGCGACCTCACCCACCGCCCGGTGGGCGCCGGCTTCGTCGCTGACGTCGCAGGCCAACGCCGAGGCGGCCCGGCCTGTGCGGGATGTGATGCGTGCCGCGGCCCGCTCGCCGGCCTCCCGCCGCCGGCTGACGAGCGCGACCGTCGAGCCGGCCTCCGCGAGGGGCGAGCGCGATGGCGAGCGCGATGGCGTGCCCCAGGCCTGAGGGGCCGCCGGTGACGATGGCGACATGTCCGTCCAGGTCGGTGCGGTGGGCCGGAGTCCTCCCGGTGATCTCCCTTTCCGAGCCGCGATCTACCGGGTGGGCCGGTGCGGGTCCTGGCCGAGGTAGGCGGCTCCGTTGACCCAGTTCTGGACGAGCCATCGCGCTCCCTCGGTGAGGTCTCCCTCCCGGATCGCGGCGAGGATACGGCGGTGTTCGTCGATGCTGCGCCGAGCCCGGTCGGGGCCGCCGAAATAGAGTACGTCGTAGCGCTTGAGCAGGGGCTTCGTCTGGGCGATGATCCGGATGAGGGGGGCGTTGGCGCAGGCCGAGAGCAACAGGTCGTGCCAGCGGTCGTCGAGCGCAGCCAACTCCTCTCCCCGCTCCAGGACGGCCTGCATCTCCTTGAGCTGCTCCTCCAGCCGGTCGACGAGTCCGAGCAGGTCCTGCGGCGCGGTCCACCGCAGGGCGAGGGCCTCCAACTCGCCTACCAGCGGATACAGCTTGCGGGCCTCGTCGATGTCCAGGGGCGGCACGCGGAAGCCACGCCGCGGCTGGGCGACCAGCAGGCCGCGGTCGGTGAGCTCCACGAGCGCCTCCCGCAGCGGCGTGCGGCTGACCCCCAGCTCGGCCGCCAGGTGGACCTCGTTGACGCGCCCCTCGGCGGGCAGGCGACCGTCCAGAATGCGTGCGGTGACCTGCTCCGATATGTCGCGCCGCAGCGGAGCCGTGTCGCTGTGGTTCATTCGCTCCCTCATTTGCATACAACGTCTCATTACTGTATTCAGTTTACATGTTTTGCATGCAAGATGTTGAACGGGCTCGGGCCGACACGCCGGGCTGTACTCACGTGACCCACCTGGACAACGCGGGCACCTCGCTGCCTCCCGCGATCGTGACCGACACGGTGATCGCCCACCTGCGCGCCGAGGCGCTGCGCGGCGGCTACCGGGCGGCCGCTGATGCGGCGCCCCGGCTCGCCGCGGTCCGATCCTCCGTCGCTGCTCTGCTCAACGCAGCCGCCGAAGACATCGCACTGACCGACAACGCGACTCGAGCGTGGCAGGCGGTGTTCTACGCCTTGCCGTTCGGCCCCGGCGACCGCATCCTGACCTGCCGCGCCGAATACGCCAGCAACGTCATCGCCTTCCTCCAGGTGGCCGAGCGCACCGGGGCACGCGTCGAGGTGGTCGACGACGATGAAAGCGGCCAGATGGACGTGGAGGACTTGCGGCGCCGCATGGACGGGCGGGTACGCCTCATCGCGATCACCCACGTCCCCACTCAGGGCGGTCTCGTCAACCCCGCCGAGGAGGTGGGGCGGCTGGCCGAGGCGGCCGGCGTCCCGTTCCTGCTGGACGCCTGCCAGTCGGCCGGCCAGCTCGACCTGGACGTCGAGCGGCTGCACTGCGACGCCCTCAGCGCCCCGGGCCGCAAATACCTGCGGGGCCCCCGTGGCACGGGCTTCCTGTACGTGCGGCCCCGGCTGCGCGAGCAGATCCGGCCGGCCGTACTGGATCTACACTCCGCCACCTGGACCGGCCCAGACAGCTACGAGATCGACAAAACCGCGCGGATGTTCGAGACGTGGGAGCGCAACGTCGCCGCCACGCTCGGCCTGGGCGCCGCTGTCGATTACGCCCTGTCCCTGGGGCTGGGCAACATCGAGGAGCGGGTGCGCGACCTGGCGCGGCGGCTCCGGCAGGACCTGCGGCAGGTGCCCGGCGTACGGGTCCACGACCAAGGCGTACGGCAGTGCGGCATCGTTACCTTCACCGTCGCGGGGATGCCCTCGGCCGACGTTCACCACAGGCTCGCCGAGTTGGACGTCAACACGTCGGTCTCGCTGCGAGAGTACGCTCGGTACGACATGGGCGCGCGGGGCCTGCCCGACCTGGTCCGCGCCTCGGTGCACTACTACAACACCGACGAAGAGCTGCGCCGACTTGTCGAAACCGTCGACGGACTTCGACGCCTAGCTAGCCGGTGGCGGTGATGTGGCTTTGACAGCGGCCAGGGTGCGTGAGGCGGCAGCAGGGGTGCGGCGTACGCATGTTCGACCAGGTTCAGCGGATTTCCTGGCGTTCTGCCGTTTCGCCCAGACGATGGAGCAGGTGCGCCCAGCCGTCGCTGGTCTCCTCACTTCGACAAGGCGCTCAAAGGAAGGCGCTGACCTGCGTGGCGAACTCCTCTGGCGTGACGATGTGGATTCCGAGCGATTCGGCCTTGGAGCGCTTTGAGCCAGCTTTCTCGCCTGCCACCAACAGTGATGTCTTGGTCGACACACTTGAGGAGGCTCTGCCCCCCGCGCGTTCTATGAGAGCGTTGACCTCGTTGCGCGACAACGCCTCCAGCGGCCCCGACATCGCCCCGGTGACTACCACCGACATCCCAGTCAATGGCAGCCCCTCCCCCGACGCGGCGGACGCCGACGAGGTAGCTGCCAGGGAAGCCAAGCCCGCTTCCGGGATGCCGGGTTCGGTCATGGTGACGCTCGCAGCGACGAGCTTGTCGATCAGCCCGGCCAACTCGGCGAGTTCGGCGACCACGATCGGCGCCTTCTCCGGCCCGATGCCGTCGACCTCCTGCATGGCGGCGGCGTCGGCGGCGCGGATGGCAGCCATGGAGCCGAAGTGGCGGGCGATGCGGCGGCTCATGGAGCGGCCGGTGCCGCGGACGCCGAGGGCGCAGAAGACCCGGTTGAGCGGCTGGGTCTTGGCGCGGTCGAGGGCGGCCAGGAGGTTGTCGGTGCTGGTCTCGCCCATGCGTTCGAGGCCGAGGAGTTGTGCGCGGGTGACGTAGAAGAGGTCGGCGAAGTCGGTGATGAGGCCGGTGTCGAGCATCTGCTTGATGCGGTTTTCTGCCAGGCCCTCGATGTCGAGCTGGTCGCGGCCGGCCGCGTAGCTTATCGAGGCGATGGCCCGGCAGCCGCGCCCGCGCACGCAACGCCAGCGTTCTTGCGAGGTGTCGATGGCGTCGCCGCAGGAGGGACAGACCTGCGGGATCGGGATGGGCCGCTCGTCGCCGGTACGCAGGTGCACCACCGGCGCCTCGACGCGCGGGATGACGTCGCCCGCCTTGTAGACCGTGACGGAGTCGCCGAGCATGAGACCGCGGCGGCCGATGTCGGCGACGTTGTGGAGGGTTGCGTAGGTGACAATCGAGCCGTCGAGCTCGACCGGCTCCAGGACGGCGCGCGGTGCGATGACGCCGGTGCGGCCAGTGTTCCATTCGACGCTGATGAGCTTGGTGATCTTCTCGGTGGCGGGCAGCTTGTAGGCGACCGCCCAGCGCGGCGCGCGTGAGCTGAACCCGGCGTCGACCTGGTCAGCGGCCTGGTCGCACTTGATGACGATGCCATCGATGCCGAACTCGAGGCCGGGGCGGGCGGCAGCGATCTCCTCGACCCTGGTCTGCGCCTCGGCGATGGTAGTGACGACGCGGCCCGCGACCGGAGTGTCGGCGGTGGTGCGCACGCCCTGCGCGGCGACCCAGGCCATGACCTCGCTGTGCGGCCACGCGCGGAGCCCGGCGGCGAGCTCGGAGTCGTCGTCGGGGTAGGGCAGCGCGCCGTACCCGAAGAAGGTCTGCTCGCAGACGTAGGGACGCTCGCGGGTGCGCAGCGAGCCGGCGGCAGCGCTGCGCGGGTTGGCAAAGGTGGTGCCGTCGTGGGCCTGGCGTTTGGCGCACGCCGCCTCGAACTGGGCGGTGGTCATCATGACCTCGCCGCGCAGTTCGATCGTCACCAGGTCGGCGAGCCGGTCGGGCAGGCCGAGGACGGTGCCGATGGCGTGGCTGACGTCTTCGCCACTGACGCCGTCGCCCCTGGTGACGAGCTGGACGAGACGGCCGCGGCGGTAGCGGGCCGAGATGGCGAGCCCGTCGAGCTTGGGTTCGACGGTCCACGCGGTGACCGGGCGGCCGAGACGCCGCTCCAGCGAGGCGGCCCAGTCGAGGAGCTGGCCGGCGCCGAAGACGTTGTCGAGGCTGAGCATCGGGACCAGATGCGGCACGTCGCCAACGACAGCACCGCCCGCGACCTTGCCCGTCGGCGATTGCGACAGCACCTGGTCGGCGTGGTCGCGCTCGTAGGCTTCGATCCCGCGCACCAGGCGGTCGTAGGCGTCGTCGTCGAGCGCGGAGGTGCCATCGGCGTAGTAGGCCGCGGAAGCGTCGAGGGCGAGCTGGACCGCCTCGGCGTAGGCGGTCTCGTCGGCGATCACGGTGATGGGAGGAGCGTCCGTCATGGAAGCCATCATGCCTGGTTACGCCGACAATTCGGCGACTGAGCGGGGTCCGTAAAGATTGTCAAAGAAGCCCTTCTCCAATCGCCCTACCCTGGCATCAGCTCCGGCAGCCGCCTCAGCAGATTGACGAAGGCGGAGATCAACCTCTTAGTTCAGGGAAGGCAAGGCGTCCTCCAGCGTCTCGGCCAAGACGTCGCTGCTGGTGGCGGGGGAGAAGGCCGGCTCCAAGCGGGCCAAGGCCGAGAACCTGGGGGTGCGGATCATGACATCGGAGGAGTTCGCCGAACTCGTCGGCTCCTTCCTTAGCTCCATGAACCGAAGCAGGTGCCGTGGAGCCGAGCCGCCACGGCACCTGCTTCGGCCGGCAGCGGTGATGGCGAGTTCGGCGTCGCTGGGCGGTCGGCGCGACCGTCGTTGGTGCAGCTCCCCGGCTTCGGCGGCCGGTTCTGGGGCTACCAGGCGGTCGACCGGCGCACCGACACCTTCGCCGAGCCCGGCGCGATGTACGGCAACCACCTGGGACCTGACCTGCACGATGCGGCCTGGGCCTGCTGTGAAGGAACCGCAGGCCGGAACGAATTTCGTTGATCCCCCGTCAGCCGGCCCTTCGGGCCTGACCCTCCACTGCTGCGCGGAACGCCGCACCGAACTGGTCTGGCGCTTCCAGCCATGGATGGTGTCCCGCGTCGGGGACGATGACGACCTCGCAGTCGAGGCGTGTTCCGAGACGTCGCAGGGCATCAGCGGGGCGGCTGTCGCCGGCCCCGCCGATGATCACCGCGCCGGGCGGCAGGTGCTCGCGCAGTTCGTCCACGTGCGATTCGAGCGGGTCGGCCTTCTTCGCTGCGTTGAGCTGGGCGTTCATCGCGTAGTTGACGGGCCGCAGCGTGCGGGCCGATGACAGCGCCCAATCCCATGCCCGGGTCCGGTCGGCGTGGTCGGTCGACCACGACAGGGTGAGGTACTCGATCTCCTCGGCGTCCGTGCGCGCTTCGATCGCGTCGAGTTCGTCGAGCCTGGTCTGCTGCTCGCCAGTGCGTCGTGCTCGCTGTGCTGCTCGGTCGGCGTCCCGCCAAGGATCCAGGAAGGGCCCGGCGATCTGGATCAGTCCGGCCACGCGCTCGGGATGGGCCAGCAGGAAGTAGCCGGCCAAATTGGTTCCGTACGAGTGACCCACCAGAACGACCCGGTCGTGTCCCCACGCATCGAGCAACGACGCCAGGTCGTCAACGTGGCGAGCGATCGTGTGCTCTCCCTCCCAGCGCGATCCGCCGACGCCGCGCTGGTCGTAGCGGTGGACCAGGCACAGGTCGTCGATGATGCCGGCGACCGGGGCGAGATAGTCGGGGACTCCCGGACCGCCGTGCAACATGACCACGGGAAATCTCTGAGGGATCGCCGAGCCCGTGGTCCACGTGCGTAGCCGCGTACCGTCAGCCAACTCGATCATGGGCGTGAGTGTAAGGCAGCAGGGGCCGGTGGACCCCGTCCGGGGGCGCCGCCACCATGAACTTCCAGGCGGCATCCCGTATGGGACAATAGGGCAGGTCAGGCTGCTTCATCCTTCCCCCTCGAACAGAACGTTGGAGAGGGACGGCTATGGAGATCAAGCCGAAGGCGGTCGCCATCCCCAAGGACACCGACCACCTGGAGCAGGGCAAGTACGGCCCCATCTACCCGCGGACCCCGGCGTGTTACGGGTTCACCATCATCGCCGACATCAAGCCCGGCCGGGCGGAGGCGATCCGTGACCACGGCCACGTGCTGGCCAGGGCGCTGGAGGACGACCCGCACCTGCTCGCGCCGCTGAAACTGCACTATCTGCGCTGGGTGCTCTTCGACGACGACACCCGCTTCATGTACCAGGGGATCTTCGACACCGACTTCGACAAGTACACCGAGGACGCCGTCGCGCTGTTCAGCAAGGTGGGGGTGAGCACGGTCTTCGAGAACCTCGTGGGGTTCCCCGAGGACTGGAAGAGCAACCCCGAGGCGTTCGTCAGGTACGTGCGCGAGCACCAGTGCCCGAGCTTCATCGAGTACGGCGAGTACCCCTACGTCAGCGCCGACGAGATCAAGAAGGCCCTGCGGATCAAGAGCGCCCTGTCGGAGATGCTCGACCAGCTGCAGTGACATCGACCAGCGCCTTGCGGAGTTCGACATGACCCAGTCCATGACCGCGCGAACCTACAACCAGAACCATGTGCCGCGACCGTACACCTCCGGCCGGCGCCGGTTGAGCATCTACGTCGCGTGGAGCTATCCGGCCGAGGCCGGCGCGGACGTGACCCGCCTGGACGACCGGTTCTCCACGATGACCGAAGTCCGGCGCGTGCAGTGGCCGGCGTACGAGGACCCGCAGTGGTCGGATCCGCTGCGCTTCCAGCAGGGCATCGCGGGCGGGCTGGAGCTGTTCTTCTGGGGCTGGCTGCCCTTCCAGCAGTTCGTCGAGGAGAGGACCGGATTCCAGGTCCCCGTGTACCAGCGCGTCGACCAGGCGGGCTTCCACACCCCGCTGGACGAGCGGGTGCTGGCCGACACCGACACCCTGTTCGTCTGGGGGCTGGACCACATGATCACCGGGCAGGACGCCACGCCCGCGGAGATCGAGGCGCTGCGTGACTGGCTCACCCGTGAAGGGACCTGCCTGGCGCTGGGGCCGCATCACGACGTCGGCGCGTCGGACGACATGACGGTCCGCGACCTGGAATATCACCATCACGGCGACGCGCTGGTGCCCCGCAGGCAACGCTTCGGCAGGTACACCCGGTCGCTGATCGAAGGGCTGGGGATACCGGTCGAGAACCGTTACGGCCTGCGTCCCGCCGTGACGGACGTGGGCAAGAGCGCCCCGCTGTCGATCGCCGGGGACCTGGACACCAAGGGGTGGCTGAGAGGGGTCTCCAGCTTCAACTTCCACATGCACCTGCCCCACTACGCCGTGACCACCGACGACCCGGACGTCATCCATGTGCTGGGCAGGCAGCCGATCGACATGTCCAGGCCGCCGCACCCGTTCACCGAGGCGGGCAACACCGAGTTCAACATGTTCCTGTGGATGCCGCCCGCCGGCGACCGGGCGGGGGACGTCATCTTCGCCGACACCACGATCTTCAGTTCGCTGTTCGGGGTCGACGAGAGCCTGCGCACGTTCTGGAACAACCTCCTCTCGGCGAAGTAGGACGACGGGAAGGCGGATTCCGGTGAGCGAGCGCAGCCACGCCCAGGTCGAGCTCGACCTCGGCGACATCCAGCGCGGGGTTCTCAGCCCCAGGCCGACGCCGTACGCGGCGACCTACATCCTGTTCCGCATCGACGACCGCGATCAGGGGCGGGAGCTGATGCGGCGCGTGAGCGCCGTGGTGACCTCGGCCGCCGACGTGGTCAGCCCGCTGGGCGAGACCTGGGTCAGCGTCGCGCTCACCTACCACGGCCTCAGGGCGCTCGGCCTTCGGCAGGAGTGGCTGGACACCTTCGCCTGGGAGTTCCGGCAGGGCATGGCGGCACGGGCCGGCGCGCTGGGCGACGTCGGCGAGAGCAGCCCCGAGAACTGGGAGTCCCCGCTCGGCACGTCTGACGTCCACGTGGTCCTGGTGGCGCTCGCACCCGACAGCGCACGGCTGGAGGCCGCCGTCGACCGCGCCCGGACCGCCTACGACGCGCTTCCCGGTGTGACGGCGATCTGGCGGCAGAACTGCCACGCGCTGCCCACCGAGACCGAACCCTTCGGCTACCGCGACGGCATCAGCCATCCCGCCATCGAGGGCAGCGGCACGGCCGGGTCCAACACGCTGGAGACGCCGCTCAAGGCCGGCGAGTTCGTGCTCGGCCACCCCGACGAGCTCGGCGGCGTCCAGACCACTCAGCCCGAGGTGCTGGGACGCAACGGCAGCTACGTGGCCTTCCGCAAGCTCCACCAGCGCGTCGGCGCCTTCCGGCGCTTCCTCAGGGACAACGCCACCGGCCCCGAGGACGAGGAACTGCTGGCGGCGAAGATCATGGGCCGCTGGCGCAGCGGCGCGCCCCTGGCCCTCAGCCCGGCGCACGACGATCCCCGCCTCGACGCCGACCCGTACCGCAACAGCTTCCTCTACCAGCAGGACGACCCGGCGGGACTCATCACCCCCCGCGGCAGCCACATCCGCCGCGGCAACCCCCGGGACGCGGAGGTGGCCGGGGTGCCCAGGCTGCACCGGATGATCAGGCGAGGCACCGTGTACGGCCCGCCGCTGCCCGATGGCGCGCTGGAGGACGACGGCGCCGACCGGGGGTTGATGTTCGCCTTCGTCGGGGCCCATCTCGGGCGGCAGTTCGAGTTCGTCCAGTCCGAATGGATGAACGACGGCGTCTTCTTCGGCGCGGGGGACGAGAAGGACCCCGTCGTCGGCTCCGCCGACGGCTCCGGTGATTTCACCATCCCCCGGCGTCCCGTACGGCGGCGCCTGTGCTCGCTGCCGCGCTTCGTCGTCACGCGCGGTGGCGAATACTGCTTCATGCCCGGATTGACCGCGCTGCGCTGGCTCGGCGACCTCTCAGACTGACCAAGCCGACGCCAGGAGCCGACATGAACGCGCTGCACCTGCTGTTCAACGCCATCACGATCGCCTTCATCGCGGCCACCATGTTCGCCGCCGGCCTCGGGACGACGCTGCCGGCCCTGCGCGCCGTCCTGACGAACGTCGTGCTGCTCGTGCTCGTGCTCCTGGCCAACCTGGTGGTCGTCCCGCTCCTCGGCTGGGGCGTGGCCGCGCTGTTCGGCCTGCCCGCGGCGGCCTCCGTCGCGCTGCTGCTGATCGCGTCCTCACCCGGCGGGCCGTTCGGCGCGAAACTGGGCATGGTGCAGAACGGCGACGTGGTCGCGGGCGCGGCCATGCAGGTGCTGCTGGCCGCCGTCGGCAGCATCACCTTCGGGCCGACCGCGAACGTCCTGCTCAAGGCGGCGGCTGTGGGCGGCGGAGTCGCGCTCGACGTCCCGGCGCTGATGCTGACCGTGGCGGTGCTCCAGCTCGTGCCGTTCGCCGTCGGGCTGGTCGTCCGCCACTACGCGCCGTCCACAGCGCTGTCCTGGCATCCGGTGGCCGCCGGGACGTCGAACGTGACCTTCCTCATCGTGCTGGTGGGCATGCTCGCCGGCAACTGGCGCGATGTCGTCGCGCTGATCGGCTCACTGAGCCTGCTGGCCGGCTTCGTCTTCTCCGCCGTCGCCTTCGCGCTGGGCGCGGCCCTCGCCACCGGAGCCCCGGCACGCCGCACCACCATGGGCTCGGTCGCGGCGGTGCGCAACGCGGGACCGGCACTCGCCGCCGTGGGGCTCGCCTTCGGCGACGAGCCGGCCATCCTCGGAGCGCTGGCCGCCGTACTGCTGAGCGGCCTGGCCGCCGCCGTACCCATCGCGGCGGTCCTGAGCCGTGGCCGCGCGGCACATCTGCGTGAAGACGGGTAGCCGGCACGCCCGGGGACCGCTTGCTCCGTCATCGGAGCGTCAGAACCGGTAGCGGAGGATGCGCGCCCCTTGCCGCGACAGCGCCGTGCTGCGGGCGGTGAGACGGGTGAGCGCGCGGAGGGGCTGCGGGAACAGGGCTGTCTCCGGTGCGCGGGTGAGGATCTGCTCCTCGATCAGTTCGAGGCCGGCGCCCCAGGACTCCGGCTCGTGTGGGTCGTCGAAGCCCTGGGCGGCCTTGATGCCGAGCGCCTTGATGGTCGGGTGGTACTTCATGGCCCAGGCGGCGAAGCGGGTGTAGCCGTTGAGCGCGAGCTCGCCCGAAGGGAAGTGGCCGGCCAGCGCGCGGGTCATCGTCTGGAAGGAGTCGCCGGGCATGAAGGGGAGCAGCCCCTCGGCGACGATCATCGCCGGCCGGTCACCGGGGATGGCCGTGAGCCAGTCGGAGCGGGTGAGGTCGGCTCCGACCAGGTGGGAACGGCCGGGCAGGCATTCGGCCCGCAGGCGCACCACTTCCGGGAAGTCGATGTCGTACCAGTCGACGCCGGGCGGCGGATCACAGCGAGACATCCTGGTGTCCAGGCCGCAGCCCAGGTCGAGGACCACGCATCCAGGATGGGCGGCGACGTAGGCGCGGACGACGCCGTCGAGCTTCTTGGCGCGCAGCGCCGTGGTGAGGACGAGGCTGGGCTTGACCTTCAGCCTGCCGAAGTCGTAGTCGATGGTGTCGGCCAGGTCGGCGGAGCGCGTGTCGCCGAGGATGGGGGTGGGCTGCCGGGCGTCCAGGGCTCTGGCGTGGAGAGTGAGCAGCAGCGTTTCCTGGATCAGCCCTAGCTTGGGTTGCCGGCGGTGCATGGGGGTTCCTTAACGGCGTAGCGGATGACGGGCCGCGAGGTTCTGCAGCCAGGTCAGGGAGTCGTGGGCGGCCTTGATGCGTTCGGTGCGGTGTCCGTCGCCGCCGGCGAG
Source organism: Nonomuraea sp. NPDC049646 (assembly GCF_044465525.1). Classification (NCBI taxonomy): domain Bacteria; kingdom Bacillati; phylum Actinomycetota; class Actinomycetes; order Streptosporangiales; family Streptosporangiaceae; genus Nonomuraea; species Nonomuraea sp. NPDC049646. Next base: position 353,466 of record NZ_JBITLU010000002.1, read on the forward strand.
GTCGACGCCTTCGTCGGCGATCTCGCCGAAGGCGCTCAGGCTTTCGAGCTTGCGCTGGATGACCTTCTGCCAGGCGTCGTCTTCGATGCGGTAGTAGGAGACGCGATCGCCGGGCCTTCTCACCTTCTTGACCAGGCCGATGGCCGTGAGGAAGCGCATGTTCGAGGTGAGCGAGGCCCGGCTGGCCTGGATGACGTCCGCGATCTGCCCGGCGGACTGCTCGGCCGGATCGCAGATCATGAGCCAGCCGAGGATGCGTCCGGTGATGGGCGGCAGCCCCCACTCCTCGACGCAGAACGTCGCCACCCGTTCCACCCAGCGCAGCAGCCGGTCCTGCTGGTCCTCAGCGCTCATCGTCGCTTCCTCCGTCGTTGATCGTGTGCCGGTTCACTGTGTCATGGCGGCCACCGACTCGTAGGTGGGTGTCGGGGTGATGTCGGCGAGCCGGGTCCTGCGCAGGTGGAGGTCGAACCAGTCGATCGCGAGCGCCGTCGCCTCCTCCAGGCCCGGGCCGGTGTAGAGGCCGAGCACGTCGTAGGGCAGCACCGCGAGCCGCTTGGGCTCGCCCGCCCTGGCGAAGGCGCTCTGCGCCTCCTCAAGCATGTGGTACGGGTCCCAGCCGCCGTTGGCGATCATCAGCAGCGGCGTCGGCGCGAGCCGGTGGATGAGGTTCTCCGGGGCGAAGGTGAGCAGGTGCTCGGCCGAGTCGAGGGTCTTCTCGTTGCGGTAGGTGGGAAACAGGCGGGTCGACATGTCCGGGGTGTCCTTCACGCTGTCGCCCTCCAGCGTCAGGTGCGGCACGCGGGCGCTCTGCCCGCCCTCGTAGCGCCGCTGCCAGTCCTGCTGCAGTCGGTCGCGCAGCGCGTGGACACCGGCGCGGCCCAGGAGGCGTTCCATGTACCGCCATCCGTTCCACACGCTGGGGCTCTGCACGACGACGCACTTGATGCGCCGATCGAGCACGGCGGCCTGGGCCGCCACCGAGCCGCCGATGCTCACCCCCCACACCCCGATCCGCTCCGGCTGCACCTCGGTACGGGTCTGCAGGTAGGACACGGCGCTGCGGAAGTCCTCCACCTGCCGTTCCGGGTGGTCCAGGCCGCGCGGCTCGCCTTCGCTGGAGCCGACGGTGCGGTAGTCGATGGCCAGCACCGCGAAGCCGGCCTTGACGAAGTAGGGCGCGAAGAACGCCAGCGCCTCCTTGACCATCACGCCGCTGTGCCCGAGCACCAGCCCGGGGACCGGGTCGCCCGTCTCGGGCAGGTAGAGATCGCCCGCGCAGCGGGTGCCGAGGCTGTTGAAGGTCACGTGTTCCATGGCTTGCTCCATGCTTGTTGCTAGTTATTTCAAACATGACTGAAATAGCTAGCAATGTCAATCCGGAAGGCCGTAGAGGGAGAAGGCGGCGCACCGCCTCCTCGCCCCCTGCCGTGGCGGGCGGTCAGGGCGGGCAGTCGGGGGGCAGCCGGAAGACGCCGAACTCCAGGCGCAGCGAGTCGTCGGCGGGCAGGGCGATCGCCCGCGCCGACAGGTCGGACATCCAGCAGGCGGGCAGGAGGAAGTACCGCTGGTTGGAGTTGATCAGCAGGCGCAGGCCGGTGTAGCGGTAGCGGTACATCGCGCCGGGGTCGGGCAGGGCGGTCTCGGTGATGCCCGGCCCCTCCAGGTTCAGGCGCCGGGCCGCGTAGACCACCGTGCTCGGCAGCCTGCGCATGTCGGCCAGCGTCCGGTCGGCCTCCCGCGCGCCGCGTGACTGCGCGAAGAGAGTGATCCCCCACAGCAGCAGGAACAGCAGCAGCGCCGTGCAGAGCGTGCGCCGGACGAGCTGGTCGGTGGCGGAGGGCGTGGGACGCCGGTCGAGCCGCTGCCGCAGGGAGGCGCCGTAGACGAGCAGGAAGACGCCCAGGCCCAGGCAGAGCGGCATGGCGTAGGGCGGCAGCGGCCGCCATCCGGCCAGGCTCGCGATGCCCAGCGCGGCCCCCGCCACCCCCAGGACGGCCATGACCCGGACCGCCCACCTGGCGAAGGAACGATGCCGCTCGGCGGACCGGGTCAGCCACGCGTGCGCCGGAGGCGCGACCAGGGCCGTCACCAGCACGAGGATCAGCGGCTCGGCCGCCAGCGTGACGCTGCGCAGCGCGTAGTCCTGCAGGGACAGGCCCAGCATGCTCTGGTCCACGCCGAGGCGGGCGTACATGGTGTTGGTACGGACCGCCCCGAAGTACACCATGATGGCGGCGATGAAGGTGGTCGGCGTCACGACGTGGGCGAGGATCCGCCACAGGCGGGACACGTCCTGGCCGGCGCCGCCGCCGTCGTCAGCGTCGGCCGCGTCGTCCGGGGGGTCGGCGGCGGGCGGTGGGGCGGTCACGACGGGGCCGGCGCCGGGCCGGTGTCCTCCGGCGGCGGCCCGGTCCCGCCGCCGGTGTCCGGTGGCTCGCCGGGCTCGGTGCCGGGCGCTCCGGGGGACGGCTCGCCCGGCGAAGTCCCGGCGGGCTCCGACGGCTGCGACGGCTCCGGCGAAGGCTCGGACGTGGGCCCCGACGTGGACTGGGACGGAGGCTGCGAGGAGCCGGGCGAGGCGGTGAGCGTCGCGCACTCCGGGAGGGTCTGCGTGCCGGACACCACCGCGCACGCGTTCCTGAGGTAGCCGTCCGGGACCTGGCCGCCCTCCCGCTCGATGCGGGCGATGACCTGCCGAACCCTGTCGCCCTCGCCCAGCGCGGCGGCGCTGACCAGTTCCGCCTGGTCGAGCATGCCGAGCACCGGCCGCCGCATCTGTTCGGGAACGGCCCCGCGGAGACCGTTGGCGGCGTCGGCCCGTTTGATCGCCTCGTTCCATTGCCCGCTGTTCGCCTTGATCACCGCGCCGCAGGCGTCGGCCACCGCCTTCTCGCTGTCGGAGCTGCGGGGGTCGGCGGCCACCGTGTCGATCTTCTGCGCCGCCGGTCCGGCGAAGTCGCGGTCCTGGAGGATCTTCTGGCAGTCCAGTCCGACCTGCATGGTGGGGTCGGGCAGGTCGCCGGCGTCGTCGGGGACGATCTTGGCGTCCGGCGTGATGACCGGCCGGGCCTGCTTGGGCGCGCTGGGCCCGGCGCCGCCCGCTCCCGAGCCGTCCGGGCCGCTGCCGTCGCCGCAACCGCCGGTCAGCGTCACGGCGGCGAGCACCGTCACCACCGCTCGCCAGGACATTCCCACCGTTCCCCCGAATGCGTCGCGACCTGCCGGAAACAGGTCATACCGCTGCCAGGCGGACGCCACTCTCGGACGACCCGAAGCTGGGGAATCCTTTGTCCGGGATCGAGGGGAAGGCGGCCGGGCCGGAACGACCGGCCCGGCCGGGGTACGTCAGGCGGGCGGCACCGCGCCGTTCTTGGAGACGGGCACGGCGAGCTGCGAGGCGCCGCTGAGCCGCAGCTCCTCGGCGGGCAGGTTCGCCAGCACCGGGTTCAGGTGCTTCAGCGTCAGCGGCACGATGGGTGTCGCCGGGCTGGAGACGTCGAACTTCTCCAGGTCGATCCAGCGGACGAGGGCGAACACGTCCGCCGGTATCTGGTCGCCGCTCTTCTGCACCGGGACGCAGAGCTGACGGGCGGCGCCCACCTGCACGGTCCTGGGCGGGATCTGGTTGACCAGGACGGGGTTGAGCTGCGTGAGGTTCAGCGCCTTGTTCATCGACGGGTTCGGCGTGTGCGCGTAGCACAGCAGGTCGATGTGCGAGACGACGTTCAGCACCTCCGGCGGCGGGACGACGCCGTTCTTGCTGACCGGCACGCACAGCTGCTGGGGCGAGGTGAGCGTGACGCTGAGGCCGGGCAGCCCCTGCAGGACGGGGTTGAGGTGGCGCAGCGACAGCGGCAGGTTGATCTGCGGGCCGCTCACCCGGTAGCAGGACAGGTCGACGAACCTGACGAAGTCGAGCGCGGGCGACGGCGGGATGACGTTGTTCTTGGCCACCGGCACGCAGACCTGCTCACGCGGGCCGAGCGTGACCTGCACGGGCGGCTGGTTGGCCAGCACCGGGTTGATGTGCCGCAGCGACAGCGCGACGGCCGGCGGCTGGTACGTCGTGGTCTTGAAGCAGTCGAGGTCGAGGCTCGACACGAGCTCCTTGGCCGTCGGCAGCGCCAGGGCCCCGGCCGGGGTCGCGACGAGGAAGGCGGCGGCGAACACGGCCAGACCAGCGGATAAGAGACGTCTTACCGCGGTCGTGGCGTGACGATGGGGGGCGGGTCTTCCGTTCATCCATCCTCCTGGGGGGCGATCGTGCCTCGACTGTGCGCCCGCGCGACCTGCCCGACAAGGTGGGTGGCCGCTGTTTGACAGGGGATTGTCAGCGGGGTCCGGGCGTTCACGCGATCTTCGGGTGGGGGCTCCGCGGGCGTCCCGTCCAGGGCGGGCGCGCGTCACCCGGCCGCGGTGAAGTGACGCGCATGTATCGCAAAGCTCTCCCCGCCCTCCTGGCGGTCGCGTCGCTGCTGGTCCGGCCGGGGCGGTGAGCGCCGGAGGGACGGGCCGAGGCTCACGACAGGGTGACGGTCCCCACCAGCACGCGGTGGTCGGAGCACAGGCTGCCCGGGTTGCCGGCGCACGTGGTCGCGGGGGCGAGCGAGTCGGCCGCGTAGGCGCCGCTGATCCGGTCGGCCCTGGCGAAGATCATGTCGAGCTTCGTGCCCGAGCCGCAGGGGCCCTTGCCGTCCGGCGTGCTGACGGTCAGCTCGCCGTAGCCGGGGCAGTTGCCGGCGTCGGCGTCGTCGAGCTCGTGGTAGCGGCCGGTGTTGCCGCCGTTGTTGGCGGTGTTCACGGTGGGGGAGTAGTAGCCGTTCAGGCGGGCGGCGTCGGGCGGCAGGTTGAAGTCGCCCGCGACGACCACCGTGCCACCGGCCGCGTGGTACGCCTCCAGCCTGGTCAGCACGGCGTCGAGCTGGGCGGCGCGGTAGGCGTCCACGTAGGTGGTGTGCGTGACGCAGAACCGCAGGGCGGGGCGGGACTGCAAGGGGGCGCAGATCATCTTGCGCTGCTCGGTCTTGCCGTCGTCGGGCAGGGTGATCCGCTCGGCGGCCCCCAGGGGCTGCTTGCTGAACAGGGCGTTGCCGTACTCGCCGCCGCCGCACGGGCCGCCCGCCATGGCGGGGTAGGTGGCGACGAACCGGGCGAAGTTGCCGCCGTCAGCGGGCCAGCCGGCCTCCCGCAGGCCGGTGACCAGCGCCTGGTACTGGCTCGCGCACAGCTCGTTGAACGAGACGAGGGTCGCGCCCCGCGCCACGATCGAGCTCACGGCGGCCCCAACCATGCCGTTGCCGGTCGAGCCGTGGTTGAGCGTGTTGCCGGCCGCGTTCCAGTGCCAGACGGTGACGGGCGTGGCCGCACGGGCCGGGCCGGGCACGGCCGAGACGGCCAGCATCGACGAGACGATCACAGCGGCCAGGCGCCTGGGAAACCTCACGGGCTCGCTCCCCGAAGTCGATGATCAGTGACGTACAGCGGACCAGAGCCGGGTCCGCCGCGTCAACGCCCCGCCGTCAGGCGCGCTCGGACCAGCCGGACTCCAGGAGGTCGAAGACGGCGTCGAGGGCGGCCCGCGGGTCGGGCTCGGCGCCGGCCAGCTCGGGGATCTCCAGCACGTAGCGGGCCAGCGCGCGCACGGTCATGTCGGCGGGGTCGCGCCCGGTCTCGGCCGCGATCGCCTCGGCCAGCGGGCCCTCGGCCGCGATCCAGAGGCGGCGCGAGTACTCCCGCAGGGCGGGCGTGCCCACGATCAGGTCGCGTTTGCGCCGCTGCTCGGGCGGCAGGTCGCCGGCGAACGGCCCCCGCTCGGCCAGGCACTTCCGCAGGGCCGCCAGCACGCTCTGCCCGGCGGGCCGCTCGCGGACGGCGGCGGCCAGCCAGACGTGCCGCTCGTCGCCGTCGTCGAAGATCAGCGCGTCTTTGCCGTCGGGCACGTGCGCGAACAGGGTGGCGATGGAGACGTCGGCCTCGTCGGCGACCCGGGCGACGGTGACGCCGTCGTAGCCGTGCTCGGCGAACAGCCGCACCGCGGCCTCGGCCAAAGCCTTGCGGGTCTGCGCCTTCTTGCGTTCGCGGCGTCCTGTCGTCATGCTCTCATCCTAGCAAAAACTAGAATGATTCTGAATTCATAGCGACTATAGAAAAGAGCCCCCGTGTCCTCTCCCTCCGCGCCCTGGGACGTCCGGCGCCTGCCGTCCGCACCGGGCAGGCACTTCCTGGTCACCGGCGGCAACGCCGGCATCGGCTACTTCGTGGCCGAGCAGCTCGCCGGCACCGGCGCCACCGTGATCCTGGGCAGCCGCGACCCCGCCAGGGCGGAGGCCGCCGCGCTGTCCGTCCGCGGCCGGGTGCCGGGCGCGCGCGTCCGGCACGTGCCGCTCGACCTGGCCGACCTCGCCTCGATCGGGGCCGCCGTCGCGGCGCTGCGGCTGCCGAGCCTGGACGCCGTCGTGTGCAACGCCGGCGTGCTGCTCGACCACCCGCCGCGGCGCGAGACGAAGGACGGCCACGAGCTGATGTTCGCCACCAACCATCTGGGCCACTTCGCGCTGGTCGCGCACCTGGCGCCGCTGCTGGCCGCCGCCCCCGCCGCCCGCGTCGTGACCACCGGCAGCCTCACCGCCAGGTCCGAGACCCTGGACCTGGACGACCTGCAGAGCCGCGGCGACCTCCGGCCCAAGCGGGTGTACGCGCGCTCGAAGCTGGCGCAGATGCTCTTCGGCTTCGAGCTGGACCGCCGCCTGCGCGCCGCGGGCGCCACCACGGCGAGCGTGGTCACCCATCCCGGCGGCGCGCTCGACTCCCTGACGCCCTCGCGGCCGGTCCGGCCGCGCACCGCCGGCGAGCGGCTGCGCGGCCTGCCCGCCGGGCTGCTGCTGCAGGGCAAGGAGGCCGCGGCGTGGCCGGCGGTGCGGGCCGTGCTGGATCCCTCGGTACGCGGCGGCGAGCTGTGGGGGCCCAGGGTGCTGGGGATGCGCGGCCTGCCGGCCCGCGAACCGGTGCGCGGGCACATGGCCGACCCCGAGCTCGCGGCCCGCCTGTGGGCCGCCAGCGCCGCCCTGACCGGCCTGGACCCCTTCGCAGCCGGCGGCACGCCCGCCGGCTGACCGGCGGGCCGTCGGCGCTGTGGTGCTACGCTTCGACGATCGTGCCCGGGTGAGGGCTCAACGACGGCTCAACACAGGCTCAACGCCCCGGTCGCCATGCTCAGGGCAGTCCCACCCGTCCAAGGGGAAGGGCGTCCGGAGGAGATGCGATGACGGGCATCATGGACAAGGCCGGGCCGGCTCTGGCCGGCGAGCTGGAGAGCCTGTGCGGCCGGTGGTCCGAGCGCACGGGGATCGCCGTGGAGGTCTGGGCGCTGCCCGCCGGTCCCGTGGCGGCGGCGTGGCGGCGGGCCGTGCTGGCGGTCGCCGAAGAGGCGCTGGGCAACGTCGAGGCCCACAGCGGCGCGAGCACCGCCTCGCTCGCCGTGACCGCCGGGCCCCAGGGCCTGCGCCTGACGATCAGCGACAACGGCCGCGGCTTCGCCTCCGCGGCCCCGGGCGGCGGCGTCGGCCGGATGCGCGCGGCGTTCGCCGGGCTCGGCGGGCGCCTGTCGGTGCGCGGCGTGCCCGGCGAGGGCACCACCGTCAGCGCCGCCGTCCCGGCCTAGGCGCGCTCGCCGGGCTGGACGAACTCGGGCTGGTCGAGGACGCGCAGCCAGCTCCCGTCGGGCTGGCGCCGCACGACCTGGGCGCGGGCGCCCGAGCCGTCCTTGGGCGGGGTCGAGGTGAGGGCGAGGTCGCCGCTGACCAGCGTCGGCAGCGGCTGCTCCGGCTCGAAGCGCGGGCGGCCGGCCAGCACCTTCTCCCACAGCTCCTGGATGGCGGCCCGTCCGACGGTCCGGCTGCCGGGCGGGTAGGCGAGCACGGCGTCCTCCTCGTAGAGCGCGGCGACGCCGGCCGCGTCGCCGGCGTTGGACCGCTCGACGAACAGGCGGGTGATGTCCTCGGGCCGCATGGCCTTCTCGTATGTGGTCATGGTGCCAGCCTGCCGTCCTCCACTCCAGAAGTCCAACAGATGATTGTAATGGGATGTACAATCTGAGGTTATGGAACTGAGGCAGCTGGAGTACTTCGTCGCGGTGGCCGAGGAGCGCAGTTTCACCCGCGCGGCCGAGCGGATGCACATCAGCCAGTCGGGCGTCAGCGCCCAGATCCGGCAGCTCGAACGCGAGCTCGGCGCCGAGCTGTTCGACCGGTCGGCGCGGGTGGCCACGCTCACCGTCGCGGGCAAGGCGGCGCTCGAACACGCCCGCGCCGCGCTGGCCGCCGCCGGTGCGGTGGGTCAGGCGGTGGGCGAGGTGACCGACCTCATCCGCGGCACGCTGACGGTCGGCATGGTGCTCGGCTGCACGATCACGCCCCTGTTCGACGCGCTGGCCGCCTTCCGCCGGGCGCATCCAGGCGTGGAGCTGACCATGCTGGAGGACAACTCCGACAAGCTGGTCGAGGGGGTCCGTGGCGGCGCGCTCGACCTGGCGCTCATCGGCGCCGCGAACGCCGTCCCCGAGGGCCTGGAGTCGTTGACGATCGTCAGCGAGCGGCTGGTCGCGGCCGTCCCGCCGGAGCATCCGCTGGCCGGTCGGGGGCGGCTCACGCTGCGCGACCTGGGCGAGCACGCGATCGTGTGCATGCCGCGCGGCACGGGGCTGCGGGCGGTGTTCGACGAGGCGTGCGCGGCCCAGGGGGTGCGGCCGGCGATCGCGTTGCAGGCCGGCGCCGCCGACGCCATCGCGGGCCTGGCCGTCCGCGGCCTCGGGGTGGCGATACTCAGCGAGTCGATGGCCGCGCCGCACCGCGACCGGCTCACCGCGCTGCTCATCGACGACGTGCGGGCGCCCGCGCTGCTCGCGCTGGTCTGGCGGGAGGGCGGCGGCCCGGCGGTGCGGGCGCTGGTGCCGCACGCCCGCCGCGCGTTCGCCGGCGGCCCGGACGGCCTCGACGCCCCCGACGCCCCCGACGGCCGTCAGGTTTCCCTTGACACGGCGGGCCGTCAAGGACAGGCTGACAGCATGACGACACACAGCAGGAGCGCCCACGAGGCGGCGCCCGTCGGTCGGCCGGTGACGAGATGCTCGTTCTGCGGCAAGTCGCAGGAGGAGGTCAGGAAGGTCGTCGCGGGCCCCGGCGTCTACATCTGCGACGCCTGCGTCGACCTGAGCCACCAGATCGTCCAGGACGAGCTCCGCAAGGAGAGCCAGGAGGGCGAGGCCGCGCCGGACGGCACGTCGCACCCCCACTCGGGCCCCGACCCGGCCGACAGGTACGTCACCGGCATGTCCGACGACGACGTGCTGGCCGCCCTGCCCCGCCAGGCGCTCACCCTCGAACAGGCCGAGCGCGACCTGCGCGCCTGGGTGGGCATCCTGCGCGACCGCAACGTGACGTGGGCCAGGATCGGCGAGGCCCTGGGCATCACCCGCCAGGCGGCGTGGGACCGGTTCGCCGCCGACGTCGAATCCCGATGACGGCCCTAAAACTGCAATCCACTTCACTTTTGCAGTAGAGTCCTGTCATGACCGAAGGGCTTCGCGAGCGCAAGAAGCGCAAGACCCGCCGGCACCTCTCCGACGTGGCGATCGGGCTGTTCGTCGACCGCGGCTTCGACCAGGTCACGATCGCCGAGATCGCCGCGGCGGCGGAGGTGTCGGTGAACACGCTCTACAACTACTTCACCGCCAAGGAAGATCTCGTGCTGCCGCCCGAGGAGGCCTCGCCGCAGCGGCTGGCCGACATCGTGCGCGAGCGCGCGCCGGGCGTGTCGGCGGCGCGGGCGGTGCTCGCCCGCCTGCGTGAGGAGGTGCGCGGGCGCGAGCGCAGCCTGGGGCTGACGGACGGGTTCGGCCAGGTGCTGGAGATGATGCTGGCCGCTCCCACGTTGCGGGCGCGCCTGGAGGAGCTGGGCCGGCAGATGACCGACGCGCTCGCCGTCACGCTGGCCGAGGAGACGGGGGCCGGGCCGGGCGATCCGCTGCCGCGGGCCGTCGCCTGGCAGATCGGCTGCCTGCACTCGCTGGTGTACGCCGAGGTCGGCAGGCGGGTGGCCGTCGGTGAGCGGCCCGACGCCATCGCCGAGGCCGTGCTGGAGCTGCTGGACGTGACCGAGGCCCTGTTCGGCGAGCCCTTGCTGACCTATGCCGTACGGGAGGGCTGAGCGTTGTTCCGGGTGACCATCCGCGGGAAGTTCGACGGGATCGACGAGGAGGGGCGGGCCGCGGTGCTGGCGGCGCACGACACGGCCTACACCGAGACGGGCACGTTCACCCACGACGGCACCGTGTCGGCGTTCACCTTCCGCTGCCAGGTGCCCGCCGGGCCGGACGACGGGGAGCACGAGGCCACCGGCCGGGCGGTCGCGGCACTGGAGGCGTACGGGGTGCCGTACCGGGTGCTGCAGGTCGCGGTGACCGACATGCGGGACATCAGGATCCGCCGGAAGGGCGGTCGCTGATTTCCCGTATCTGGGATATCGTCCCGGATATGGGACAGGATTTGGACGAGCGGCTGGCCGGGCGGCTCGCCGAGCTGCGGGTCGAGCGCGACTGGTCGCTCGACGAGCTGGCGCGGCGGGCCGGGATCAGCCGTTCGACGCTGTCCCGGCTGGAGCGCGGCGAGATCAGCCCCACCGCCGCCCTGCTCAACAAGCTCTGCGCGGTCTACGGGCGCACGATGTCGCGCCTGCTGGCCGAGGTGGAGCCGGAGCCGGCGCAGGTGGTGCGGGCGGCGTCCCAGGCGGTGTGGCGGGACGAGAGCTCGGGCTTCGAGCGTCGTTCGGTCTCGCCGCCGCATCCGGGGCTGCGCGGCGAGGTCGTCGAGGGGCGGCTGCGGCCGGGCGCGGACATCGCCTACGACGAGCCACCGGTCGCCGGGCTCGAACAGCACGTCTGGGTGCTGGAGGGCGTCGTGGAGATCACCGCCGAGGGCCGCGTCCACCGGCTGGAGGCGGGCGACTGCCTGCGGTTCCGCCTGTGGGGGCGGTCGCGCTTCCGCTGCCCGGGGGCCGCGCCGGTCCGTTACGCCCTGCTCGTCGTCCTGCCCTGAACGCAGCCCGCACCAAGCCCCCTCCCGCAGAAGGAGCCCTCTCGTGCACACCGTCACCCGCATGTCCGCGCAGGAGTTCGCCGGCAGCGTCGAGGAGCTGGCCGTGCTGCTGGCCGACGCCGTCGACGGCGGCGCCTCGGTCGGCTTCCTCAAGCCGTTCGGCCCGGAAGTGGCGGCGGCCTGGTGGCGGGAGCAGGAGGCGGCGGTGGCCGAGGGCGGCATGGCGGTGTGGGGCTGCCGCGACGCCGACGGCTTCCTGGCCGGCACGGTCAGCCTGGTGCCGGCCCGCAAGCCCAACTCGCGGCACCGGGCCGAGCTGGTCAAGCTCCTGGTGCACCGCCGGGCGCGCGGGCGCGGGCTGTCCCGCCTCCTGCTGGCCGCCGCCGAGGAGGGCGCCGTCGCGGCCGGGGCCGGCCTGCTGGTGCTCGACACCGAGACCGGCAGCGCCGCCGAGCACGTCTACCTCACCGGCGGCTGGACCCGCTACGGCGTCGTGCCCGGCTACGCCGGCGCCCCCGACGGCACCCCGCTCGACTGCAGCTTCTTCTACAAGCACCTCACGGCCGGCGCGTGAGGCGTCGCGGCTCGTGCATGAAGCGGGGCGGGCCGGTCGGCGGGGGAGGCGTCGCGGCGCCACTGTCGCGGCTCGCGCGTGAGGCGGCCGGGGCCCCGGCGGTCGGGCGGTGGCGGGGCCCCGCCTAGAATGGGCTTCGGATCTTCATCGGGGGGTTGACGTGCCGTCCTGGGCAGAGCAGGCGATCTTCTGGCACGTCTACCCGCTGGGCTTCCTGGGCGCCGAGCGCGCCGCCGTGCCGGGGGTCACCCACCGGCTCGCGGGCCTGACGCCGTGGCTCGACCACGCCGCCGCGCTGGGCGCCGACGGGCTGCAGCTCGGCCCGATCTTCGCCGCCGAGACCCACGGCTACGACACCCTCGACCACTTCCGCGTCGATCCGCGCCTGGGCGACGACGGCGACTTCGACGCGCTGGTGTCGGCCGCGCACGAGCGCGGGCTGCGGGTGGTCCTCGACGGCGTCTTCAACCACGTGGGCCGCGGCTTCCCGCGCTTCCAGCAGGCCCTGCGCGAGGGGCCGGGCTCGGCGGCCGCGCGCTGGTTCCGGCTGCGCTGGCCGGACGGCGGCGGCGCTCCGGCGCACGACGACTTCGAGGGGCACCAGTCGCTCGTCGCGCTCGACCACGCCGAGCCGGCCGTCGCCGAGCACGTCGCGGCGGTGATGGCCCACTGGCTCGACCGCGGCGCCGACGGCTGGCGGCTGGACGCCGCCTACGCCGTGCCGCCGGAGTTCTGGGCGCGGGTGCTGCCCCGGGTGCGCCGCGGGCGGCCCGAGGCGTACGTGGTGGGGGAGGTCATCCACGGCGACTACGCCGCGTTCGTGGCCGAGACCGGCGTGGACGCGGTCACCCAGTACGAGCTGTGGAAGGCGATCTGGAGCTCGCTCAACGACCGCAACGCCTTCGAGCTGGCCTGGGCGCTCAAGCGCCACACCGCCTTCGCCGAGTCGTTCGTGCCGCTGACGTTCGTCGGCAACCACGACGTCACCCGCCTGGCCAGCCGCCTGGCCGACGAGCGCCACCTGCCGCACGCCCTGGCCGTGCTGATGACGGTCGCCGGCACGCCCTCGCTGTACGCCGGCGACGAGTACGCCCTGCGCGGCGTCAAGGAGGAGCGCGAGGGCGGCGACGACGCCGTGCGCCCGGCGTTCCCCGCCTCCCCGCTGGAGATGCCGCCGTCCGGCCTGCCTGTCCTCGACCTGCACAAGCGGCTCGTCGCGCTGCGCCGCCGGCACCGGTGGCTGTCGCACGCCCACACCACCGACCTGGTCCTGTCCAACCAGCTCTACGCCTACGAGAGCCGCTCCGGCGGCCACGCGCTGGCCGTCGCGCTGAGCACCTCCGACGAGCCGTCGCAGGTCAGGCTGCCCTTCTCCGGCAGCCTGGCGGCCGGCGACGGCGTCCTGGACGGCTCGCTGCTGACCCTGCCCCCGCACGGCTGGGCCGTCGTCGAGCCCTGAACAGGGCGACCTACCTGTAATCACTACGAACAGTAGCGTTCCAGCAACGTTCCGCTACAACGTCGTCGGGGCATCACTATCGCGACAAAGCCGACGCGCTCGCCGACCGGGCGAGGCAGCCCGCCGGAGCGGGCCCGTCGTGCGTCCCCCCGCGAGAGGAATGCCTTCTCATGCCCATGACCCGGCTCCCCCCTGTCCTGTGCGCCGCCGCGCTGGCGGCCGCCACCCTGACCGCCCCCGCCCAGGCCGCCGGCACGGACGCCGCCGCCTGCGTCCGGCACCTGGCCAAGAACCACACCTACAAGGACGGCTCGCGCACCTACACCACCGACGGCGCCGGACGGCCCGCCCAGGCCCTGGCCCCCCAACTGGCCAGGAAGGCGGCCGCGCGCAGCGGGTGCGAGGCCACCGTCGGCAACTGGGGCGGCAGCGGCGACTGGCAGGGCGGCCATCTCATCGCCTCCTCCTTCTCCGGCGCCAGCATGCGCTACAACCTGGTCCCCATGCGCGGCAGGCAGATCAACCAGGGCCTGATGCTCCGCGTCGAGAACGGCGCCCGCGCCTGCCTGGAGGCCAAGGGCGGCGCGGTGGCCGACTACCGCGTCGAGGTGCACTACCCCGACGGCACGACGGTGATCCCCGACCGCATCCACGTCTCCATGGCGGCGACGATCTCCGGGGTGTCCCGGCGGGTCACGGTCACCTTCCCGAACGCCACCCTGTCGGCCCGCGACCTGGACTCCTGGCACACGAAGATCACCAACGCGTTCCGGACGGCGCACTGCATGAGCGCCTCTGACAAGGCGTAGCCACCGCTGTTGTGGGAACCCTGCATGCGGGATCGACCCGTTCTGGTGTGGGATCGTCCTCATGATGAACGCAGGAAGACGGCGGCGGTTCCCCACCGGTGACCTGGCCAGGATCGCGGTGTTCGCCGCGCTGATCGCGGTGCTGGGCGCGCCGGGCGCGGTCAACGTGTTCGGCAACGCGGTGCCGATCACTCTCCAGACGCTCGGCGTCATGCTGGCCGGGGCCATCCTCGGCAGCCGGCGGGGGGCGCTGGCGGTGGTCGTGCTGCTGGTGCTGGTCGCGGCCGGGCTGCCGCTGCTGGCGGGCGGGCGGGGCGGGCTCGGCGTGTTCACCGCCGCCTCCGCCGGGTTCCTGATCGGCTGGGTCCCCGGGGCCGCGGTCACCGGGCTGCTGGTGGAGCGGGCCGGCCGGACGCCGAGCCTGCTGCGGCTGCTGGTGGCGTGCGCGGTGGGCGGCATCGGGGTGGTCTACCTGGTCGGCGTGCCGGTGCAGGCGCTGGTCACCGGGCTGCCGCTGGCCAAGGCGCTGTCCCTCAGCGCCGTGTTCCTGCCGGGCGACGCGCTCAAGGCGGTGGTGGCCGCGCTGGTGGCCAGGGGCACGCAGCGCGCCTATCCCGACGCCGTTCCGGCCGTCCACCGCGAGCGGGTGGGCTGATGCCGGTCGCCGGGCACGTCCTGCGGCACGCCGCCGACAGCCCGTCCCGGGTCGCGCTGCGCGGCCCGGCCGGTTCGCTGACCTACGGCGAGCTGGCCGGACGCGTCCAGGGCGGCGCGCGGCGGCTGCGCGGGCGCGGCGAGCTGGCCGCCATCGCCCTTCATGACCCGGTCGAGCTGCTGGTCGCGGTGCTGGCGGCCGATCTGGCGGGGGTGACGCCGCTGGTGGGCGATCCGGCCTGGAGCCCGCAGCGGTGGGCGCGGGTGGCCGGCGCGGCGGGCGCCGACCTGCGGGTGGACGAGCCGCTGACGTCCGCGCCGGGCGCGCCCCTCGTGCCCGAGCCCCGTCCCGGCGACCGGGCGTGGGCGTGCTTCACCTCCGGCAGCACGGGCCGGCCGCGCGCGGTCGCGCGCACCCGCGCGTCCTGGACGCGCTCCTTCCCACACCTGACCGAGCTGACCGGCATCGGGCCGGACGACGTCGTCCTGGTGCCCGGCCCGCTGGTCTCCTCCCTGTACGCCTTCGCCGCCGTGCACACGCTGGCCGTCGGCGCGACCGCGGTGGTGCCGGGCGGGCGGCCCTCGGCGGCGTCGCTGCGCGCGGCGACCGCGATCCACCTGGTGCCCCACCGGCTGCCCGAGGTGCTGGAGCAGGCTCCCGGCCTGCGTACGGCCGTCGTCGGCGGCGCGGCGCTGAGCGGGCAGGCCCGGGAGCTGGCCGGGCGGGCCGGGGTGCGGGTGATGTCCTACTACGGCGCGACCGAGCTGTCGTTCGTGGCCTTCGACCCCGACGGCGGCGGGCTGCGCGCCTTTCCGGAGGTCGAGATCGAGGTCAGGGCAGAGCCGGGGCGCGCGCTGGGCGAGGTGTGGGCGCGCTCGCCGTGGCTGGCCGACGGCTATCTGGGCGGCGCGAGGGGTCCGCTGCGCCGCGACGGCGCGGGCTGGATGACGGTCGGCGACCTGGCCGAGCCGTACCGGGCCGGGCAGGTGCTGCGGGTGCGCGGGCGCGGCGACGGCGCGATCCAGACCGGCGGCGCGACCGTCGTGCCCGAGGACGTCGAGGCGGTGCTGCGGAACGTGCCGGGTGTGGGGGACATCGTGGTGATCGGGTCGCCGCACCCGTCGCTCGGCTCGGTGGTGACCGCGGTGGTGGAGGGCGCCTCGCCGCCGCCGCGCGCGCTGCTGGAGGCCGTCGCGCGCAGCGGGCTGGACGTGGCGCAGCGGCCCCGCCGCTGGTACGCCGTCCCGGCCCTGCCGCGCACCGGGTCGGGCAAGCCGGCGCGCGGCCTGGTGGCCGACCGGCTGGCCGGCGGCGACCCCGAGCTGCGGAGGCTGGTCTGACGTGGGCGGACGACCCGTCGTCGTGGCGGCCCGCCGTACGCCGATCGGCACGGCCGGGCACGCCTTCAAGGACGTGACCGTCGACCGGCTGGCCGCCCCGGTGATCGAGGCGGTGGCCGCCGAGGCCGGCCGGCCGGTGGACGACGTGGTGCTCGGCAACTGCATGGGCCCCGGCGGGAACGTGGCCCGGGTCTCGGCGCTGGCCGCCGGGCTCGGCCACGGCGTGCCCGGCCTGACCGTCGACCGGCAGTGCGGCAGCGGGCTGGCGGCGATCCTGGTGGCCGGGCAGGCGGTGGCCGCGGGTGAGATGGACCTGGTGATCGCCGGGGGAGCCGAGAGCGCCTCGACCGCGCCGCTGCGCACGCCGCGGGGCTCCGACCGTCCCTACGACCGGGCGCCCTTCGCCCCCGAGGGCCACCCCGACCCCGACATGGGCCCGGCCGCCGAGGCCCTGGCCGGCGCGTACGGCATCGGCCGCGACCGCCAGGACGACTACGCCCGCCTCAGCCACGCCAAGGCGCTGGCCGCCCGCGCGGCGGGCGCCTTCGACGAGGAGATCGTGCCGGTCGGCGGCCGGCACGAGGACCAGCGTCCCCGGGCGCTGCGGGCGGCGTCGCTGGCCCGGTTGCCCGCGGCGTTCGTGCCGGGCGGTACAGTGACCGCCGGTAATTCCTCCCCGGTCAGCGACGGCGCGGCCGCCGTGGCGCTGGCGCCCGAGCGGGCCGGCCTGCCGGGGTTGCGGCTGTTGGCCGGGGCCGTCGTCGGGTGCGATCCGGCGCTGCCCGGGTGGGGGCCGGTGCCCGCGGTCCGCCGGGTGCTGGCACGTGCGGGGGTGGACATGGGACGGGTGGCCGCGGTGGAGATCGTGGAGGCGTTCGCGGCGCAGGTGCTGGCCGTCACCGACGCGCTCGGCCTCGACCCGCTGGACGCCGACCGCGATCGGGTGTGCGCGGGCGGCGGCGCGCTGGCGCTCGGCCATCCGTGGGGCGCGACCGGCGCGGTGGTGGTGACCAGGCTGTTCTCCAGGCTGGTGCGGGCCGGGGCGCCCGCGGGCACGCTGGGGCTGGCGGCCGCCGCGGTGGGCGGCGGGCTGGGCGTGGCCGCGCTGTTCGAGGTGGTCGCGTGATCGAGTTCGCCGACGTGCACGTCCGGCTGGGCGGCCGCGACGTGCTGCGCGGCGTCACCGCGAGCCTGGCCGAGCGCCGGGTGGGCGTGGTGGGCGCGAACGGCTCGGGCAAGAGCACGCTGGCCCGGCTGATCAACGGCCTGGCGGTGCCCACCTCGGGCGAGGTCACCGTGCTCGGCCTGGACACCCGCCGTCAGGCCGCGCGGATCAGGCGGCGGGTGGGGTTCCTGTTCACCGACCCCGACGCGCAGATCGTCATGCCGACCGTGGCCGAGGACGTCGCCTTCTCCCTGCGCCGCAAGGGCCTGCCGCGCGAGGAGGTCGAGCGCCGGGTGCACGACGTGCTGGCCCGGCACGGCCTGGACGGGCACGCCGACCATCCCGCCCACCACCTGTCCGGCGGCCAGAAGCAGTTGCTGGCCCTGTGCGCGGTCATGGTGCTCGAACCCGACATCCTGGTCATGGACGAGCCCACGACGCTGCTCGACCTGCGCCATTCGCGGCAGGTGGCCGCGTTGCTGCGGGAGATGCCGCAGCAGGTGGTGGCGGTGACGCACGACCTGCCGCTGCTGGCCGGGTTCGACCGGGTGCTGGTCCTGGACGAGGGCCGGGTGGTCGCCGACGGCACGCCGGCCGAGGCGATCGGCCACTACACCGAGCTGATGGCGTGAACGGGCTCACCGGGGCGTACGTGCCGGGCGGCTCGTGGCTGCACCGGCTGCCGCCCGGGGTCAAGCTGGCGGGGCTGGCGGTGTCGTGCACGGTGCTGGTGCTGTTGCGGGCGCCGGTGGCGCTGGCGGGGGCGGCGGTCGTGGCGGCGGCGCTGTACGCGTCGGCGCGGGTGGGGGGACGGGCGGCGTGGGCGCAGGTCCGGCCGGTGCGCTGGTTCGCGGTGGCGCTGTTCGTGCTCCAACTGGTGTTCGCGGACCTGGACGCGGCGGTGTCCTCGACGTTGCGGGTGGTGCTGGCCGTGGCGCTGGCGGGGCTGGTGACGCTCACCACGCGGACGGCGGACATGCTGGCGGCGCTGGAACGCGTCCTGTCGCCGGTCAGGTTCGTGGGGCTGGACCCGTTCCGGCTGTCGTTGCTGCTCTCGCTCACCGTGCGCAGCGTGCCGGTGGTGGCGTCGCTGGCGGTGCGGATCAGGGAGGCGCAGCGGGCGCGGGGGGTCGAGCGCAGCGTGCGGGCCTTCGCGGTGCCGCTGGTGGTGGGCGCTCTGCGGCACGCGGACGCGCTGGGCGAGGCGCTGTCGGCCCGCGGCCTCGACGATTGACCCCCACTTCATCACAAAGCGGACATAAGGCAGTTACAACTTACACCTCCACTTTTGGGCAAATATAGCCTTCTTGCGTAAATAAACGACAAAACGGACGTCGATCGTTCGTTGCGCAAGGAGTCCTTCCCCCGTGCTGCCCACAAGAGCGCTGCTCGCCGCCTGCCTGCTGGCCCCCCTTCCCGTCGTCCTGCAGGGGACGGCGCACGCGGCCGCGTACTGCTCGATTCCCGACACGCCCGCCCTCACCGCCCAGGAGTCGGGGCCGCGTGAGGGCTATCTGGCCGGATCGGGCAGCGACGCCTTCGTGGACTGGGTCTACCCCAGCCCGCGCCCGGCGGCCAAGGAGCCGACGGCGGCCCAGCGCCGCGACTACGCCGGCTTCCCCAACCTCACCGCGATCGACGTGGTCAGGCCCGACGGCACGCCCGGCCAGAAGCTGATCGCCACCTGGTCCACCAACGTGGACGCGGTCATGGCCCAGACCAGCGGCATGGCGGTCTCCGACGACGGCGGCCTGACCTTCGGCCCGGCGCGCGGCACGCCGCTGCGCGAGGCGCCGGTGCAGTTGCACGACGGCCGCCTGTTCGGCACCGCCTACTACCTGTCGAAGGTCGACGCCCGCACCAACGAGCTGGACGTGCACACCTCCACCGACCTCGGCCAGACCTGGGACACCGCCAAGGCCACCTTCACCAGCCCGGACGAGCTGGTCGGCGGCGGCGTCGCGCACGGCGTGCCGATCCAGCTCGCCGACGGGACCGTCCTGGTGACCGTCTACGCCCGCTACACCGCCACCGGCGGCAAGAACCAGGCCGAGCTGTACGCCAGCGCCGACGGTGGCCGGACCTTCGCCCGCCGCGGCGTCATCGCCCGCCCGGCCGGCGAGGCGACGTACAACGAGACGGCCGTCGAGCAGACCGCCGACGGCAGCCTGCTGGCGGTCATGCGCAAGGACGGCGGCACCTACTCCACGCTGGCCTGGAGCCGTTCGACCGACGAGGGCCGCACCTGGTCGGCGGTGCGCGACCTGCAGCTGTCCGGCCAGAGCTGCACGGTGCGCGGCGTGGCCCCGCGCCTGCTGCTCATGCCCAACGGCGTGCTGGTGCTCAGCGCGGGCCGCCCGGACGACTGGCTGGCGATCTCCCCCGACGGCCGCGGCGACTCCTGGACGCAGCAGCGCGTGACCTACCACAACCGCGACGGCGTCTATGACACGCACGGCTCGTCCGGCTACACGGCGCTGGCCGCCGTCGGCGCCAACCGGCTGGTCCAGCTCTTCGACAACTGCAAGCTGCCCGGCGTCAAGGCCGACGGCACGCTGAACGAGACCGCCTGCCCGGCGAGCGGCAGGTTCGAGAACGGCGGCTGGTACGCCGTCAAGCGCCGCCACCTGGACGTCCTGGCCCCCGGCGCGGGCCGCATCGACCTGGCCGCCAAGCAGCGCGCCGGCGAGCTGACCGTCGAGACGAACATGACCTGGGCCGACGCCCGGCGGCCGCGGGTGCGCCCCGACGGCGCCTTCGACGGCAGCACCGCGTACTGGTCCAGCGCCGTCTCCCAGGGCCCCGGCGAGTACGTCCTGCACCTGGACCGCGAGCAGACCTTCAACAGGATCGGCCTCAGCCTGCGCCCGGGACACCCGGCCTCGGCCAGCGTCTACGTCTCCAAGGACGGCGCCGACTGGGGACGGCCGGTGGCCACGGTCACCGGGCGCACCGACTACGCGCTGCGCCACCAGCCGGTGAACGCCACCGGCCGGCACGTCAAGATCGTCGTGGAGGCCACGCCGGGCTGCGACGCCGAGATCGGCCCGAGCTGCGCGATGCTCAACGAGGTCGAGCTGTACTCCACGACCGACACCTTCGACAACGACCCGATCTGGCTGCGCCCGCGCGGCTACCAGAGCCTGTCGGCGGCGTGGGTGTCGCCTTACGAGGTGGGCGCCGACCGCGCGCTGACCCTGTCGGACAAGTCCACCACCTTGATGGCCAAGGCGGCCCGCACCACGACCGCGAGCGCGCGCAAGACCCTGGAGTTCCGCTACAAGCCGGTCAGCGTGACCAACTCCTTCCTGTTCACGGTGACCAGCGGCACGACGCCGGCCTACCACCTGAGCATCAGCAGGGCCGGCGCGGTCAGCCGCTACGACGCCGCCGCCAAGAAGTGGACGACCCTGGCCCCCGCCGGGACGGTCGGCGACGGCTGGACCAGGCTCCGCCTGGAGGCCACCACCTCGGCCGCCACCCTGTACGCCGATGACCGGCAGATCGCCACGCTGCCCCGCACGTCCGCCGTGACCTCGATGGACGGCTACGCCTTCAGCAGCGCGGGCACCGCCCCGACCGGCGACGAGGCGCTGTTCGACGACGTGCGGTTCGAGGACCGCTGACCTCGCGCGGCGGCGCGGGAGCGTGCCCGCGCCGCCACCTTGGCCTGCCTTGCGCCGCCTCGACGGGCCGTGCCTATGATCGCGCCATGCCTCCCCTGACGCTTCCCCGCCAGCACGCCCGCACGGCTCGCTTCACCTACGGCGTCCCGCGGAACTTCACGATCTCCCCGGACGGCGCGCGGGTGATCTTCCTGCGGTCGTCCTCGGGCGAGGACCCGGTGCACCGGCTGTGGTCGTTCACCGTGGCGACGGGGGAGGAGCGCCTGCTGGCCGAGCCGGGCGCGCCCGTGCCCGGCGCGCGGCTGTCGGAGGCCGAGCGCGCCCGCCGGGAGCGCACCCGCGAGCACGCCTCCGGCATCGTCGCCTACGCCACCGACGCGGCCGTCACCAGGGCCGTCTACGCGGCCGACGGCGCGCTGCACACCGTCGACCTGCTGACCGGCGAGGTGACCGCGCTCGGCCTGACCGGCTCCGACCCGCGGCTGGACCCCACCGGCGAGCACGTCGCGTTCGTCTCCGGCGGCGCGCTGCACGTCGGGGAGCGGCCGCTGCTGGTTCCCGACGGCACCGACGTGACGTGGGGGCTGCCCGAGCACGTGGCGGGCGAGTCGATGGGCCGTCACCGCGGCTACTGGTGGGCGCCCGACGGCACCCGCCTGCTGGCCGCCCGGGTGGACAACGCCGCGGTGCAGAAGTGGTGCCTGGCCGAGCCGGCCGAGCCCGGCCGGCCGCCGCGGACGATGGCCTACCCGCCGGCCGGCACGGCCAACGCCGACGTGTCGTTGTGGCTGGTCACGCTGGAGGGCCGGCGCACCCGGGTGGTGTGGGACCGCGCGGCCTTCGAGTACGTGGCGGCGGTGTCGTGGACCGGCCAGGGCCTGCTGGTGCTGGTGCAGAGCCGTGACCAGCGCACCACCCGCGTCCTGGAGGTCGATCCGGCCACCGGGGCGACCACGACGGTCCGCGAGGACGCCGACGACGCCTGGCTGGAGCTGGTGCCCGGCGTGCCGTCGCGCACGGCCGCCGGCGAGCTGGTCTGGACGGTCGACCGCGACGACACCCGCCGCCTGATGGTGGGCCAGGACGTGGTGACCCCGCCCGGCCTGCAGGTGCTGGCGGTGCTGGCCGTCGACGGCGACACCGTGCTCCTCCACTGCTGCGAGGAGCCCACCGAACGGCACCTGTGCACCTGGTCCAGGGCCGAGGGCCTGGTCAGGGTGACCGCCGAGCCCGGCGTGCACACCGGCACGCGGGCGGGCGGTGCGACGGTCGTGGTGCGCCGCTCCCTGGAGGAGCACGGGGTGCGGGTGAGCGTGGGCGGCCGGACGATCGCCTCCCACGGCGCGGTCCCGGTGCTGCGGCCGCGGGTGGAGCTGGCCTCGCTGGGCAAGCGCGACCTGCGCACGGCGATCCTGTTCCCGTCCGGGCACGTGCCGGGGTCGGGGCGGTTGCCGGTGTTGCTGTCGCCGTACGCCGGGCCGATGGCGGCGCGGGTGCTGCGCGGCCTGGACGGCTTCGCGATCGAGCAGTGGTTCGCCGACCAGGGCTTCGCCGTGCTGGTGACCGACGGCCGGGGCACGCCGGGACGGGGGCCGGCCTGGGAGCGCGCGGTCCGGTTCGACAAGCTGAGCGCCGCGCTGGAGGACCAGGCCGACGCGCTGCAGGCCGCCGCCGCCCGCCATCCCGACCTGGACCTGGGCCGGGTGGCGATCCGCGGCTGGTCCTACGGCGGTTACCTGTCGGCGGCGGCGGTGCTGCGTCATCCCGACGTCTTCCACGTGGCCGTCGCGGGCGCCCCGGTGACCGATCCGCGCCTGTACGACACCCATTGGCAGGAGCGCTACCTGGGCCACCCCGACGAGCACCCCGAGGCCTACGACCGCTGCTCGCTGCTGGCCGACGCGCCCGGCCTGACCCGTCCGCTGATGCTGGTGCACGGCCTGGCCGACGACAACGTCTTCGCCGCCCACACGCTGCGCCTGTCGGCGGCGCTGCTGGCCGCGGGCCGTCCGCACACGGTGCTGCCGCTGAGCGGCGTGACGCACATGGCCCCCCAGGAGGACGTGGCCGAGAACCTGCTGCTGCTGGAGCTGGACTTCATCCGCCACCACCTGTCCCAGGTTTGACTTATATAAGCTCCGCCTGAAACACTGAGGTCGTGCACGCGTTCGACGTCCTCGGGGATCCGGTCCGCCGCCGGATCCTGGAGCTGCTGGCCGGCGGCGAGCAGAGCTCCGGCGAGGTCACCGCAGTCATCCAGCGAGAGTTCGGCGTCTCCCAGCCGGCGGTCTCCCAGCACCTGAAGGTGCTGCGCGACAACGGGTTCGCCAGCGTGCGGGCCGAGGGCACGCGACGGCTGTACGCCGTGGAGCCCGCGCCGCTGCGGGAGGTCGACCTCTGGCTCGACCGTTTCCGCGGCTTCTGGGACCAGCGCCTCGACGCGCTGGCCACCGAGCTGGCGCGGGGCAGAAGAAAGAAGCACGATGGACAGCCTTGACGAGATATCCCGGATCAGGCGCGAGCTGAAGGACGGCGAGCGCAAGTCCGTGACCCTGACCCGCCACTACGACGCGGAGGTGGCGGATGTCTGGGACGCCTGCACCGACCGTGAGCGCATAGCCCGCTGGTTCATGCCGGTCTCCGGCGACCTGCGGCTGGGGGGCACGTACCAGCTGGAGGGCAACGCGGGCGGGGAGATCCTGGCCTGCGAGCCGCCCTCCTACCTGCGGGTGAGCTGGCTGTTCGGGCCAGATCCCGGCTTCTCCGAGGTCGAGGTGCGCCTGTCGGCCGAGGGCGGGGGCACCATGTTCGAGCTGTGCCACACCGCCGAGGTGCCGCCGGAGATGTGGGGCCGGTTCGGGCCCGGGGCGGTCGGCGTGGGCTGGGACCTCGCGCTCCTGGGCCTGGGGCTGCATCTCTCGGGGCTGCCGATGCCCGACAAGACCGGTTTCGAGCTGACCGCCGACGGCCGCCGCTACATCACGGCCAGCAGCCGGGCCTGGGGCTCGGCCTTCGAGGAGGCCGGGGCGCCGCCCGAGGCCGCCGCCGCCGCGGTCGCCGCCACCACCGCCTTCTACCTGCCGACGGAGGACCAGTCATGAGCCAGAAGACCACCACGTTCCTGATGTTCCAGAACCGCGACGCCGAGGAGGCGATGAACTTCTACGTGTCGCTGTTCGAGGACTCCAAGGTGGTGGCCGTCTCCCACTACGGCCCGCAGGGGCCGGGGCCCGAGGGCACCGTCATGCACGCCACCTTCACCCTGGCCGGCCAGGAGTACATGTGCATCGACAGCAGTGAGCGGCACGCCTTCGGCTTCACCCCCTCGATGTCGATCTGGGTCGCGTGCGACACCGAGGAGGAGATCGACCGGCTCTACGCGGCGCTGGCGGAGGGCGGCCAGCCGCTGATGCCGATCGGCTCGTACGGCTTCAGCACCAGGTTCGGCTGGGTCAACGACCGGTTCGGCGTCTCCTGGCAGCTCAACCTGGCCTGAGGGCCGCGTGGACGGAGGTCGGACCGGCCTCCGTCCACGATGAGCGGAATTCCGCCGTCGTCCGCGACCCCGCCCGGTTGCCGGCCGGGCTGCGCGACCGGGTCGCGACCGTGACCGCCGGCCTGGCCGACCCGCGGGCCCTCGCCCCGGCGATCGAGGGCGGGGACGCCGTGCTGATCGCGCTCGGCCCGCGCGGGCGCGGCCCGACCACGGTGCACACCACCGCCATGCGCTCGATCCTCCAGGCGATGGCGGATGTCTCGGCCCGGCGGGTGCTGCTGGTCAGCGCCGCGGGCATGGTCGCCGACGCCGGCGACGGCCCGCTGACCCGGTACGTGCTCAAGCCCCTCGTCCTGCGGCCGCTGCTGAAGAACTCCTACGCCGACCTGGCCGAGTCCGAGCGCCTGCTGCGCGCCTCGGGGCTGGACTGGACGATCGTGCGCCCCTCCCGCCTGCTCGACGGCGGGCCCACCGGCCGCTACCGCACGGCCGTGGACCTCAACCTGCGCGGCGGCCGTTCCACCACCCGCGCCGACCTGGCCGCCTGCATGCTGGAGCTGGCCGGCGACCCGGCCTCGGCGGGGCACGTCGTCTCGGTGGCGACCTAGGGTCAGGCCGCGATCGAGGAGAGGAAGCCGTCGAGCAACGCGATCTGGACGTCCTCGGGGAAGCGGCCGGGGTCGAACAGCGCCTGGACGACGAGCCCGTGGGTGAACGCCACCGCGCCGGCCGCCAGCCGTTCGAGGTCGGCGTCCTCGGGCAGTTCGCCGAGGTCGCGGGCCGCCTCCAGGTGGGTGCGCAGCGCCGCGCGCAGCCGGGCGTAGCGGGCGGCCTGCCCGGCGCCGAGGTCGTCGTCGGCCAGGGCCAGGTCCCATGAGCTGACCCAGATGCGGTTGCGGGCGACGTCGGCCGGGCCCAGCGGCAGGATGTCGAGCAGCGCGGCTCTGAGCGCCGCCAGGCCGGCGGCCGGGGGCTCGCGGCGGGGACGGGCGGCCGTGCGCCGCTCCAGCAGGTCGAGCGCGTGCCCGACCAGGGCCCGCTTGGTGGGGAAGTAGTGCATGAGCAGGCCGGTCGACACGCCCATGGCGGCGGCGACGGCGCGCAGCGTCAGCCCGCCGAACCCCTTGCCGGCCAGCACCTGCCAGACCGCCTGCGAGACGTCCTCGCGGCGGGCTTCACGGTCTCCTGCGGCGGGTGGCATGCTGCTACCTTACATACCGAACGCTCGTTACGTACCTGGGGACGGTGTCCGTGTTCGCTCTTCCGCTCGGCGACGAGGCCGAGCTCCGCCCGCTGGAGCCCTGGCGGGCCCAGGAGTTCCTGGACCACATCGACCGGGCCCGCGCGTCGGTGGACCCGTGGATCCCGTGGGCCTCGCGCAGCACCGACCTGGCCTCGGCGACGGCCGTCCTGCAGCGCTACGCCGACGACCAGGCCGCCGACGGCGCCCGCATCTACGGGATCTGGCTGGCCGGCACGCTGGTCGGCGGGGTGATGTTCACCCGGTTCGAGGCGGTCTCGGGGGTGTGCGAGATCGGCTGCTGGCTGGAGCCGGCCGGTGAGGGCCGGGGGCTGGTGACCCGGGCGTGCCGGCTGCTGATCGACTGGGCCTTCGCCGAGCGCGGCATGGCGCGCGTGGAGTGGTGGGTCTCGCCGGGCAACACGCGCAGCGTCGAGGTCGCGCGCCGGCTCGGCATGACCCGCGACGGCGTGCTGCGCGAGCGGTTCCCGCACCGGGGCGAACGGCACGACAGCGAGGTCTGGTCGCTGCTGGCCGGCGACGCGCCCGCCTGCGGCGTCAAGGCCGAGCTCGACCGGTTGATGGCGGCCTTCCTGGACGCCTTCACCAACACCGGCGGGCGCCGGCCGGACGTCGGCGCCGTCCGGGAGCTGTTCGTCCCGCAGGCGGTGATCGTCAACAACACCGGGCCCGAGCCCGTGGTGCACGACCTGGACGGTTTCGTCGAGCCCCGGCAGCGCATGCTCACCGACGGGACGCTGACGGAGTTCTCCGAGTGGGAGGTGGCCGAGCGCACCGAGATCTTCGGCTCGGTCGCCCAGCGGTTCAGCGACTACCGCAAGTCCGGCGTCCGGGACGGTGTGCGGTTCGCGGGCGCGGGCCGCAAGACCACCCAGTTCGTCCGGACGCCCGCCGGGTGGCGGATGAGCTCGATGGCCTGGGACGACGAGTAGCGGGCGGGTCAGGCGGCCACCTTGTCCAGGAAGGCGCGCACGTTGGCGTGCGTGCGGGCGACCTTCTCGGCCGGCGTCAGCGACTCGTCCACGACGCCGGCGCCCGCGGCCTCCTTCTTGCCGCGCAGGTAGAGGGGGCAGGCCAGGTCGGCGCACAGGTACTGCCCGACGGTGTTGCCCTGGCGGCCGGGCTCGCCGGTGCGGCGGGCGGTCATCAGGGCGACGCCGCCGCTGGTGTGCGTGGTCAGGCAGAAGGAGCACATGCTGCGCGAGGTGAACGAGCGCGCGGCGCCGGAGGTGACCCGCAGGGCGACGCCGACCAGGGAGCCGTCGGTCTCGGCCACCAGGTAGGCGCGCTCGGGGGCGCCGGGATCCCGCCAGCCGAGGAAGTCGAGGTCGTCCCAGGGCAGGTCGGCCAGATCGCGGGGCAGGCCGGCGCGTTTGGCCTCGCCCTTGGAGCAGTTGATGAACGACGTGCGGATGTCGCTTTCTGTCAGGGGTCTCATGAGTGTGGAGGCTAGCTTTTCTTAACGGTAGTATGCAAATACTTAAAGGCTGTAAGAAGGGGTGCTGCCGTGGCCCGCGCCGGAGTGACCGTCGACCGCCTGACCAGGGCGGCCGCGGACCTGGCCGACGAGGTCGGCTTCCAGAACGTGACCGTCTCCGCGCTCGCCCGCGGCTTCGGCGTCAAGCCCGCGGCCCTGTACGCGCACGTCAAGGACATCCGGGAGCTGCGGGTCAGGGTCGCCGAGCTGGCCCTGGGCGAGATGGCCGACCGGGTCGCCGCCGCGCTGGCCGGCCGGTCGGGCAAGGAGGCGCTGGTGCCCTTCGCCGCGGCCTACCGCGGCTACGCCAAGGAGCACCCCGGCCGGTACGCCGCCACCCAGCTGGAGCTGGACTCCGAGTCGCTGGACGTCAGCGCGGGCCGCCGGCACGCCGAGCTGACGCGGGCCGTCCTGCGCGGCTACGACCTGTCCGAGCCCGACCAGACCGACGCGCTGCGCATGCTGAGCAGCATGCTGCACGGTTACGTGACCCTGGAGATGGCCGGCGGATTCCGCCGCCACCCCCGCGAGGTGGACGCCTCCTGGTCCAGGGCCATCGACGCCCTGGACGCCGTCCTCAGGAACTGGCCGCCGGCCTGAGCGCGGGCTCAGACCGCGGCCCAGAGCTGGGCCTTGTTGGTCAGCCCCGGCGAGCAGGGGAAGATCTTGACGAAGGTGTCCAGGGTGTCCAGGCAGCTTCCCGGCGCCAGGGACGAGCGGATCTGGTTGAACCCCGCCCCCTTGACGAACGGCACCCCGCCCAGCGTGAACCAGCGGACGGCGGGGTCGGCGTCGCCGCAGGCCCGTTCCACCACCTGCGCGCCGAAGCCGGCCGACTCTGCCGCCACGCAGAACCGGGTCAGGGGGTTGCGCAGCATGAACGAGTCGCTCGCCAGCGGGACGATCTCCCACCGCTGCTCGTTGACGTCGTGGCAGGTGAAGCGCTGCAAGCGGGCGCCGGGGACGAAGATGTCGTCCTCGGTCCGGATGTCGAGGCATTTGCCCTGCTCGGCCTCCTTGACGTGGACGGGGGTGGCGGCGTGCGCGGCGGCGGGGACGAGGCCGAGGGCCAGCGTCACGCCCAGGGCGGACACGATCCGGCGCAGGTGTCGCATGCGGGTCTCCTTGTGGTCGGCGGGGTGTCTGTCTTCAGGGGCGTTCCATGGCGTTCCATCGCGGTGTCCCGCTGGCCGTGGCGTCGCCGGTGCCGCACAGTGGCCGGATGAGCGATGCGACGAAGGGCCAGGCCCTGTCCGGCGGCGTGGGCGGGGCGGCCGCGCTGGAGCCGCTGCTGCGTGAGGTGCTGGCCGCCCTGGCCGAGGGCGCGCGGCGGCGTGGCGGCCCGCTGCTCGCCGGCACGCCCCAGGAGCTGGCCGCCGAGGTGGCGCGGGCGTTCGCGGCGGAGGGCGGGCGGCTGGGGGCGCTGACCGAGCTGCTGGCCTACGGGAGCGCCGATCCGGCCGATCCGTTCTGCGCGGCGCACCTGCACTGTCCGCCGCTGGCGGTGGCGGTGGCGGCCGATCTGGCGGTCTCGGCGCTCAACCCGTCGCTGGACTCCTGGGACCAGGCGCCGGCCGCGACCGCGCTGGAGACGTCGCTGCTGGCCGAGCTGGCCGGGCTGGTGGGGTTCGGGCCGGCCGCGGCCGGCGTGCTGACCTCGGGCGGCACCGAGTCCAACCTGATGGGACTGATGCTGGCCAGGGACCTGGCGGTGGGCCGGTCGGCGGGCGTCCGGGCCGAGCTGTCGGGGCTGCCGGGCGGGGGGCCGCGGCTGCGGATCTTCGCCTCCGAGGCCGCGCACTTCTCCACCCGGCGGGCCGCGGCGCTGCTGGGGCTGGGTGAGGACGCGGTCGTCGCCGTCCCGGTCGACCGGGAGCTGCGGATGGAGGCCGCAGCGCTGGCCGGGGCGCTGCGGGCGAGCGCCGGGCGTGGCGAGCTGCCGGTGGCGGTGGTGGCCACGGCGGGCACCACGGACACCGGGGCGATCGACCCGTTGCGCGCGTGCGCGTCGCTGGCCGCCGAGCACGGCGCCTGGCTGCACGTCGATGCCGCCTACGGCGGCGGCGCGCTGCTGTCGGACCGGCTGGCCCCGCTCCTGGACGGTCTGGCGCTGGCCGACTCGGTGTCGCTGGACTGGCACAAGCTCGGCTGGCAGCCGGCCGCGGCCGGGGTGTTCCTGGTGCGCCGGGCCGAGACGTACGCCTCGCTGGCCCGGCGGGCGGCCTACCTCAACCCGGCCGACGACGAGGAGGCCGGTTACCCGAGCCTGCTGGGGTTGTCGCTGCGCACCACGCGGCGGGCCGACGCGTTCAAGATCGCGGTGACGCTGCGCACGCTGGGCCGGGCGGGGCTGGGCCGTCTGGTGGACGCCTGTCACGACGTGGCCCGGCACGGCGCGGCGGCGGTGCGCGCCCACCGGCGGCTGGAGCTGCATGCCGATCCGGTGCTGACCGCG
This sequence comes from Nonomuraea sp. NPDC049646, assembly GCF_044465525.1. Classification (NCBI taxonomy): domain Bacteria; kingdom Bacillati; phylum Actinomycetota; class Actinomycetes; order Streptosporangiales; family Streptosporangiaceae; genus Nonomuraea; species Nonomuraea sp. NPDC049646. The sequence goes on from NZ_JBITLU010000002.1 coordinate 382,876, forward strand.
TTCCTGTTCCGGTACGTGCCCGACGATCCGGCGCGCTCGGACGAGGTGAACGCGGGGCTGCGGCGCAGGCTGCTGCGCCAGGGCAGGGCGGTGGTGGGCCGGACCGAGCTGCCGGGGACGGGGCCGGGCCGGGTCCGGCTCAAGCTCACCCTGCTCAACCCGCACGCCACGCCCGGCGACCTCGACCGGCTGCTGTCCATGGTCGCCGCGGCGGGCGAGGCCGAGGAGCGCGGCCTCTGAGCCCTTCCCCGCGCCTTCCCGGGTCAGGCGAGAAGGGTGGACGGGTCGCGTTCCGGCGGCCCGGCCGGCCACCAGTGGCCGTCGTGCTGGGTGAAGGGGTACCAGCGGCCGTCGCGGCCGTAGCGGACCTGGCGGGGGCCGAGGGTCCAGCGGTTGCGCCAGGTCTCCAGGCGGGGCGGCGGGTCGCCGTCCCAGCCGGACTCCAACAGCGCCTGGGCTCTGGCCAGCTCCTGGCGGGCCGGGGTCCAGGGGGTCTCCAGCGCGTCGAGCCCGGGGGCGCCGCCGTACCGCCAGGCCTGGACGGCGGCGTCCAGGCCGAGGTCGAGGTCGTGCTCGGCGGCCAGGCGGACGCGGTCCTGGTACTCGGTCAGCGGTTCCAGGCGGCCGTGCAGCAGGATCTGGCGGGCGCGGGCGGCGGCGGAGGCGGCCAGCACGGCCAGGGCGGCCACGTCCACGCCGGGGGCGGGGTCGAGCGTGAGGGGGGTGAAGGCGGTCTCCCGCGGGGGCGGTTCGGGCAGCGGCGGCTCGCCGAGCGCGAACGCCTGCGCGGCGGGCACCCCGCCGCGGGCGTCCTGCTCGGTGGTTCCGCCGTCGGGCGCGCGGGCGGGGGCCGGGACGGGCACGTCGCGGTTCTGCAGGGCCTCGATCAGCTCCTGCTCGCCGCGTCCGCGCAGCAGCAGCAGGACGAACGGGTCGCCGTCCAGCAGCCAGGACGCCTGATAGCACAGGGCGGCGGCGTGCTTGCAGGGGTGTCCCCAGTCGGGGCAGGAGCATTCGGGCTCCAGGTCGCCGACGGTGGGCAGCAGCGGCACCGCGGCGTCCTCGGCGGCCTCGACCAGGTCGTGCGGGACGTCGCGGTCGAGCAGGGCGGCGATGTGCCCGGCCTTGGCGGCGACCTGGTCGAGGAAGCGTCCCCAGGCGGCGTCGGTGAGCTGTTCGACGCGGACGACGGTGTCGTACTCGTGCTCGGTGACGGCGGCGAGCCGGCCGGGGCTGACGGTGATCGGGCCGACCTGGCCGGTCTTGGCGTAGGCGCGGCCCTTGCGCAGCAGGGTCTGGTCGAGCGAGGTGTCCTCCAGGGCCTTGATCCACGCCTGGCCCCACCAGGTGGTGGCGAAGCGGGCGCCGGCGCGTTGCGGGGGGAAGGCGGCGAATCCGCGTACGGCGGTCATCTGAGCTCCACGAGTGCGGCGAGTTCGGCGTCGGTCAGCTCGGTGAAGGCGGCCTCGCCGGAGGCCAGGACGGCGTCGGCGAGCGAGCGCTTGGCGGCGAGCATGGCGGCGATGCGGTCCTCGATCGTGCCTTCGGCGATGAGACGGTGCACCTGGACGGGCCTGGTCTGGCCGATGCGGTAGGCGCGGTCGGTGGCCTGGTCCTCCACGGCGGGGTTCCACCAGCGGTCGTAGTGGATGACGTGGTCGGCGCGGGTGAGGTTCAGGCCGGTGCCGGCGGCCTTGAGGGAGAGCAGGAAGACGGGGACGTGGCCGTCCTGGAAGTGGGCGACCATCTCCTCGCGGCGGGCGACCGGGGTGCCGCCGTGCAGGAGCCGGGTGGCGACGCCGCGGCCGGACAGGTGGCGTTCCAGGAGCCTGGCCATGGCGACGTACTGGGTGAACACCAGCACGGCGCCGTCCTCGGCGACGATCGTGTCGACGAGCTCGTCGAGCAGTTCCAGCTTGCCCGACCGGCCGGTCAGGCGGGGGGACGATTCGTGCAGGTAGTGGGCGGGGTGGTTGCAGATCTGTTTGAGCCCGGTCAGCAGTTTGACGATCAGGCCGCGCCGGGCCATGCCCTTGGCGTTCTCGATCTGGGTCATGCTCTCGCGGACGACGGCCTCGTACAGCGCGGCCTGTTCGGTGGTGAGGGGGACGGGCCGGTCGGTCTCGGTCTTGGGCGGCAGTTCGGGGGCGATGCCGGGGTCGCTCTTGCGGCGGCGCAGCAGGAACGGCCCGACGAGCCGAGCCAGCCGGGCGGCGGTGTCGGTGTCGCCGGACTCGACCGGTTTGGCCCAGCGGGCCCTGAAGCGGGTCAGCGGGCCGAGCAGTCCGGGGGTGGTCCAGTCGAGGATGGCCCACAGTTCGGACAGGTTGTTCTCCACGGGGGTGCCGGTGAGGGCGACGCGGGCGCCGGCGGGGATCTCGCGCAGCGCCTTGGCCGTGCCGGAGGCGGGGTTCTTGACGTGCTGGGCCTCGTCGGCGACCAGCAGCCCCCAGGGGTGGGCGCCCAGGGTGGCCGCGTCCAGGCGCATGGTGCCGTACGTGGTGAGCACGAACCCGTCGTCGGCCAGGGTGCGGGCGGCGCCGTGGTAGCGGCGGACCGGGACGCCGGGCGCGAACCTGGTGATCTCGCGTTCCCAGTTGCCCAGCAGCGAGGCGGGGCAGACCACGAGGGTCGGGCCGGTGCCGGCGCGGTGCAGGTGGAGCGCGATCAGGGTGATGGTCTTGCCCAGGCCCATGTCGTCGGCCAGGCAGCCGCCGAGGCCGAGCGAGGTCATCCTGGCCAGCCAGCGCAGCCCTTGGAGCTGGTAGTCGCGCAGGGTGGCGGCCAGGCCGGGCGGCGGCGGCACGGGTTCGGGGTCGGTGAGCCGGTCGCGCAGGTCGGCGAGCCAGGCGGTGGGTTCGACGGCGATCTGTTCGGGTTCGTCCCCGCCGTCGATCTCGACCGTGCCGGTCAGGGCCGCGCCGAGCGCCTGCAGGCCGGTCAGCGGCTTGAGGTCGCGCTGGCGGGCCTTGCGGGCCAGCGCGGGGTCGATGAGCACCCACTGGTCGCGCAGCCGTACGACGGGCCGGTGGGACTCGGCCAGCAGGTCCATCTCGGCGGCGGTCAGCGGGGAGCCGCCGAGCGCCAGCCGCCAGTTGAAGCTGGTCAGGTGGTGGCCGCCGAGGAAGGAGGGCAGGTCGGAGGGCGCGCTGTCGCGTTCGCCGACGACGGCCTGGGCGCTCAGGCCGCGGACCAGGGAGCGCGGCCAGTGGACCTCGACGCCGGCGGCGGCCAGCCGGTCGGCCGCGCCGGTCAGCAGGTCCGCCACGTCGCCGTCGGTGAGGGCGAGCTCGTCGGGCACGGCGTGCTCCAGCAGCCGTTCCAGGCGGGGCCAGGAGCGGGCGGCGCGGCGCAGGGCGAGGGTGACCTCGATCCTGGCGCGGAGGCCGAACCCGGGGTCGCGGCCCTGCCACAGGTCGGCGGCGTCCACGACGAGCGAGGGGTCGGCCAGGCCGTGCACCTGGACGACGGCCCGGAACTCGGCCTGGGCCAGGTCGTCGGCCTCCAGCCGGAGCGAGAGCCGTACGCCGGAGTCGAGCCCCGCCGAGACCTCCTCGGCCCAGGGGCGCAGGTGGGGCACCTTGACCGGCTTGACGGCGGCGAAGGCGGTGGCGCCGGTGGCGCGGACGGCTCCGGGCGAGCGCGGCATGGCGTCGGCCACGGCGTCGAGGAAGGCGCGGACGAGCGGCTCGGCGTCGGGCAGCAGCAGCTCGCCCACGGGGATGGCGCGGGCGGCGGCGGGCATGGCCGCGGCCAGCTCGCGCACGCGGCGGGCGTCGGCGGCGTCGAGGGGGCCGGCGCGCCAGGAGTCGTGGCCGTCGGGCGAGACGGCGGGCAGGATGCGGCCGCGGGTGACGAGCTGGAGGGCGACCAGCGCGACGGCGCCCCAGAAGCGGGTGGCCGGGTGGGCGGCGGCGTCGGCGCGGGCCCTGGCCAGCACGGCGACGGCGTCGGCGACGGGGATCTCGGTGACGGCGCGCTCGCGTGCGCGGGGGCGGCCGTCGTCGCCTGGTTCGATCACCGTGGCCGTGGCCTCGCCCTGGTCGTCAAGGAAGACCAGGTGGCCGGACCTGGGGGGATCGCCGGGGCGGAAGATCGCTGGGTGTTGCGCCAGATCCGGGAGAGCACTCATAGGCCGTACAGTGTACGGTACATCGGGGGTGTGGTTTACCACAGAGCACCTCGGCCGTCCGCCTCATTACCGCCATAACGGATCATTCGTAGCCTGGGGGACATGACGGATTGGTTGATTGCGTTGATGGAGAACCTCGGCGCCTTCGGGGCCGGGCTGGCGATCATGCTGGAGAACCTGTTCCCGCCGCTGCCCAGCGAGGTGATCCTGCCCCTGTCCGGCTTCACCGCCAGCCAGGGCGAACTGGACCTGCTCGACGTGCTGGTGTGCACGACGCTCGGCTCGGTGGTCGGGGCGCTGGCCCTGTACGGGGTGGGCGCGCTGCTCGGCCGCGACCGCACGCTGGCCATCGCCGCCAAGCTGCCGCTGGTCAAGGTGACCGACATCGAGAAGACCGAGGCGTGGTTCCTGCGGCACGGCCGCAAGACCGTGTTCTTCGGCCGGATGATCCCCATCTTCCGCAGCCTGATCTCCGTGCCGGCGGGCGTGGAGCGCATGCCGCTGGTGACGTTCACCCTGCTCACGACGGCCGGCAGCGCCATCTGGAACACCATCTTCGTGCTTGCGGGATACTTTCTCGGCGAGAACTGGTCGCTGGTCGAGGCGTACGTGGGGATCGGCACCTACGTGGTGATCGGCCTGGTGGTGCTGGCGATCGCGGTCTTCGTCGCGGTACGGCTGACGGAACGGCGTAAGGGAAGGCATGCGAACCGCCGCTGAAGGGCTCAAGGTGCTGGGCGCAGTCGTCCTGGGCGGGTTGACCGCCCTCGCCGGCGCGCTGTTCCTGCTGCTCACGCTGCCCTTCCCGGGGCGGCCGCGGGTGCGGGCGCTGGCGGCGGGGCTGGCCGCCTTCGAGGCGCGCCGGCTGCGCCTGGACACCGCCGCGCTCGACGCGCTGTCCGGCTGGGACACCCGGCCGGCGCGCTACCTGGCCGCCAGGATCCCGGCCGGGGTGCTGGGCGGGCTGGTGGTGGCGCTGCTGGTCCTCGGCGCGCGCACCGCGGTCCTGCTGCTGGGGGCCTGGGTCCGCGGCGAGCCGTACGACGGGATGACGCCGACCCCGCCGCTGGTGCTGTACTTCCTGGTGGGCGGCTGCGTGCTGCTGTTCATCGCCGTGTCGGGGCTGGTGGGGGTGCACGCGCTGGAGCGCCGGCTGGCCGGGCGGCTGCTGGGGCCCGACCGTACCGAGGCGCTGGAGCGCCGGATCGCCGAGCTGGCCGAGAGCCGGGCCGGGATCGTGGCCGCGGTCGACTCCGAGCGCCGCCGGATCGAGCGTGACCTGCACGACGGGCTGCAGCAGCGCCTGGTGGCGCTGTCGATGCTCATCGGGCGGTCCCGGCGGGGGCGTCCTGAGCTGCTGGAGCAGGCGCACGAGCAGGCCCAGCAGGCGCTGGCCGAGCTGCGCGAGGTGGCCTGGCGGGTCTACCCGAGCGGGCTGGACTCCCTCGGGCTGGGCGAGGCGCTGGCCGGGGTGGCCGAACGCGCGGGCGTGCCGGTCAAGGTGACGTGCGACCTGCCGGGCCGGCCGCCGATGGCGGTGGAGACGGCGGCGTACTTCGTGGTGAGCGAGGCGGTGACCAACGCCGCCAAGCACGCGGCTGCCACACTGGTGACGGTCGAGGTCGGACAGGAGGACGACAGGGTGCTCGTACGGGTGAGCGACGACGGCACGGGCGGCGCGCGCCCCTCGGGAGGCGGCCTGTCCGGGCTGGCCCGGCGGGTGGCGGCGCTGGACGGCGCGTTCGAGGTGGTCAGCCCGCCCGGCGGCCCGACGACGGTGGCGGCGGTGCTGCCGTGCGGGTGATCCTGGCCGAGGACTCCACGCTGCTGCGCGAGGGCCTGGTACGCCTGCTGGGCGAGGAGGGCCACGAGGTGCCGGCCGCCGTGAGCGACGGCGAGGCCCTGGTGGCGGCGGTGGCCGAGCACGCCCCCGACGTCGTGGTGGTGGACGTGCGCATGCCGCCCACCCACACCGACGAGGGGCTGCGGGCGGCGCTGGAGATCCGGCGGCGCTGGCCGCGCGTCAAGGTGCTGGTGCTGTCGCAGTACGTGGAGAAGCGGTACGCCACCGAGCTGATGAGCGCCGACGTCGAGGGCGTGGGCTATCTGCTGAAGGACCGCGTGGCGCAGGTCGGCGACTTCCTGGACGCGCTGGAGCGGGTGGCGGCGGGCGGGGCGGCCTTCGACCCGGAGGTGGTGCGGCAGTTGCTGGCCCGTACCACGCAGGTCGATCCGCTGGCCCGGCTGACCGCGCGCGAGCGGGAGGTGCTGGAGCGCATGGCCCAGGGCATGACCAACGCCTCGATCGCCGGGCAGCTGCACGTGTCGCAGAGCGCGGTGGAGAAGCACGTCAACTCGCTGTTCGACAAGCTGGGCCTGTCGCACGCCAGCGGGTACAGCCGCCGGGTGCTGGCCGTCCTGCACTTCCTGAAGTCCTGAGGCGGGCTTCGCGCGGCGGCGACTGGACCGGGCGGCTCTACCGTTCGGCCTGGGGGCGCCCGTGCGCTGTACCGTTCGCCGGGTTTCGGCCGCCCGCACGAGACCTGCGGCTACCGCCGTCCGGTCGCCTGCTCGGCCTGCCTGCCGTCGATCCGGCCCAGGGGGTGGGGGGCCGACTCCAGGGCGGCGCGGGCGGCGGGCCAGGCGGGGTCGCCGGGGTGCAGGGCGCTGCGGAGGTAGGCGGTGGTGAGCTGCTGCAGCAGGGCCAGGCGTTCGGGGCTCTCGTCGGTGGTCTCGGCGACCTGGTGTCCGGCGACGCCGCCGAGGGTGTGCTCGGCGCCGAACAGCGTCAGCAGGCTCTTGTCGCCGGGGCTGTGGTGGTAGCCGTCGGTGAACCAGTCGGGTCCGCGCGTCGTCAGGGGCGAGTCGTCCTTGTCGCCGGCGACCAGCAGGGCCGGGGTGGTCATGTACGCGAAGGCGGGGTTCATGAAGGGGAAGTGCTCGGCGGCGAAGGGTGACAGGTCCTGGCCGCCGGAGCCGGGCAGGGCGAGCAGCACGCCGGCCGTGACGCGCGGGTCGGACAGGTCCTCCCCTGGCCGGCCGGCGGCGTCCAGGATGCGGGCGCCGAGCAGCATGCTGGCGCTGTGGGCTCCCCAGGAGTGGCCGGCGACGGCGATGCGGTCGCGGTCCAGGCGTCCGGTCAGGCCCGGCAGGGCGGCTTCCAGGACGTCGAGGCCGTCGATGACGCGTCTGAGGTCCTCGACCCTGATGCGCCAGATGTGGGGGGTGCGGGGGTCGTCGGCGGGGACGGCGAGGGTGCGGGAGTCCAGGTGGGTGGGTTGCAGGACGGCGAAGCCGTGGGCGGCCCAGTGGTCGGCGAGGGGGGCGTAGCCGTCCATCGACCAGCCGTGGCCGTGGGACAGGACGACGATGGGCAGGCGGTCGCCGGTGGCGGGGGCCGAGACGCGGACCTGGAGGTCCTGGCCCCGTCCGGGGGCGGGCAGGACGACCGGCCGGACCGACACGACGGGTGCGGTGGGCGTTGCGGGCATGGTGGTGCCTTCCGGGTGTGTTGCCGCAGGTGGGCATGGGAGAGGGCAGGGCTTGGCCCTCGGGCCTCAGCTCTGGCATGATGTGCAAGCGGGACCGTGTCCCGTTTCCGACGATACGGGACCGTGTCCCGTTTAGCAATCCTGGGAGGAACGGCGTGGAGGAGTCGCGTCCCAAACGGGCCGATGCGCGGCGCAACGAGGAGAACCTGCTGCGCGCGGCCGCCGCGGTGTTCGTCGCCTCGGGCGTGGAGGCGCCGATCCGAGACATCGCGGCCGAGGCCGGCGTCGGCACCGCCACGATCTACCGCCACTTCCCCACGCGGGCCGACCTGGTCATCGCCGTCTACCGCCATCAGGTGGAGTCGTGCGCGCAGGCCGGTCCGGACCTGCTGGCCGCGGGCCCGAGCCCGTACGCGGCGCTGCGGGAGTGGATCGGACTGTTCGTCGACTTCCTGGTCACCAAGCACGGGCTGGCCGCGGTGCTCCAGCCGGACAACACCGGCTTCCAGGCGCTGCACGCCTACTTCCTCGACCGCCTGGTGCCGGTGTGCGCCGAGCTGCTGGCGGCCGCGGCGGCCGCCGGGGAGATCCGCGGCGATCTGGACGCCTTCGAGCTCATGCGCGGCGTGGGCAACCTGTGCATCGGGGCCGAGGCCGACCCCCGCTACGACGCCCGTCGCCTGGTCGGGCTCCTGGTCGCCGGGCTGGCCCGGTGAGGCCGGGAGGAAGACCTTAAGAGATCCGTAAGCCGGTCCGGCCAGACTTCAGGCACATCCCACGACGTATGGAGACAATCATCATGAGGAAGATCTGCGCGAACCTGTTCATCTCGCTCGACGGCGTCGTCCAGGACCCGGCGGACTGGCATTTCCCGTACTTCAACGACGAGATGGGCGCGGCGGTGACGGCGCAGATGGCCGACACGCTGCTGCTGGGGCGCGAGACGTACGACAGCTTCGCCGGGGCCTGGCCCGAGCGCGAGGCGGCGGGCGGCGAGGACGCCGACTTCGCCAGGACGATCGGCGACGCGCGCAAGATCGTCGTCTCCCGCCGGCCGCTGGAGTTCACCTGGCGCAACTCCGAGCAGCTCCAGGGCGACCTGGTCAAGGGTGTGAGGGAGCTGAAGGCCGAGCCGGGCGGCCCGATCGCGATGAGCGGCTCGGTCTCGGTGGTGCGGCAGCTCCTGGCAGCCGGGCTGCTGGACGAGCTGCACCTGCTGGTGCACCCGATCGCGGTGCGCAAGGGCGAGCGGCTGTTCGACGAGGGCGACCGCTCGATCCCGCTGGAGCTGGTCAGCTCGCAGACGTTCACCACGGGCGTGCTGTACCTGATCTACCGGCCGGCCGGGGCGGCCGGCGAGGGCTCCTACGACGACGCCAGGACCCACCTGCCCCAGGGGTGACGCGCCCTCGACAGGCCCGGTACCGCCTTGTACGGCGGGCCGGGCCTGTCGTGCGCGCGGGGTCAGCGGGCCAGCAGGTCGTCCAGTTCGGCGGCGAACAGCAGGGCGGGGTCGAAGCCCATGCCGGCGAAGTGGCCGGCCAGTTCCAGGGAGAGCACGCCGTGGATCCGGGTCCAGAAGCTGAGCGCCTGGTGCAGGACGGCGGGCGGGGCCGGGTGATCGCCGGCCCAGTCGCGGTGGGCGGCCAGGTGGTGGTCGAGCGGGGTCTCGGGGCGCCGGGGCGGGGCGGGGGAGGCGGCGTCGAGGAGGAGGGTCATGATCTGGGAGGAGATGGCGGTGATGTCGTCGGGGGCGTGGTAGCCGGGGACGGGGGTGCCGTAGATCAGCAGGTAGCGCTGGGGGTCGTGCAGGGCCCAGTCGCGTACGGCGTGGGCCAGCACGGCCAGCCCGCCGCCTCGGTCACTGCCTCGGTCATCGTCCCGGCCGTCGTCCCGGTCATCGCCGCGTGCGGCGTCTCCTGCGGCGTTTTCTGTGGCTTTTTCGGCGGCTGAGCGGAGGGTGTCGGCGAGGCTGCGGTAGGCGTCGCGGATGAGCTCGGTGATCAGTTCGTCGCGGTTGGCGTAGTAGCGGTAGAGCGCGGGGCCGCTCATGCCCATCTGTTTGGCGATCGCGTTGAGGGACAGCGCGGAGGCGCCCGTCGTGGCGATCTGCTGCCAGGCGTGTTCCTTGATCTCGGCACGGATCTGGGCGCGGTAGCGCTCGCGCGGGGTCGCCGTGCCGGTGTCCGTCATGCCTGTGCCGCCTTCCGCTGCTACACCCAGGAGATTTAGTTAGAGGCTATCACGAACGTTGTTGACACTCCTTTCCCTATGCGGTTATAACTTCTAACGAACGCATGAGCTTATAGCCACCCAGGTGAAGGGGAATGTCATGACCACGTACCAGCCGTCCGCCCGTCCCGCTCGCAGGACGCCGGTGGCGGTGAGCGTCGCCGCCTGGGCGGTGCCCGTCATGGTCGTCGGCCAGTTCGCGCTGCTGGCGGTCGTTCCGGTCGCGATCGTGCTGGTCGGCGCGCTGCGGCACGTCCGGGACCGGCTGGTCCGGTGGGCGGCCGTGCTGGTCGCGCTCACCTATGCGGCGCCGCTCGCCGTGTGGCTGGCCCGTCCCGGCGGTGCGCCGAGCCTGTCGAAGGACATGCACCCGGCCTTCGCCGTGCTGATCGTCGCCGCCTGCGCCGCGCTCGTCGCGGCCATCGTCCGGGCCGGACGGCGCTGACGCCCCCTTTTTCTTCGATCACTCAACGAGAGGAACACCATGTTCAGCAACGTCCGCGTCGCCTCGATCCTGATCCCGCTCGCCGTGGCCGGCGTCCTGGCGGGCAACGCCCCGGCGGCCCACGCCACCGCCGGCGCGGCCCGGTGCCAGGGTGAGGGGGTCGACGCCTCCGCCCGCATCCGCTACCGGGCCGACATCGTCATCAAGGCCCCGCTGAGCAGGATCTTCGGCCTGCAGACGCGGGTGGAGCAGTGGCCCGACTGGCAGCAGCCCGTCCTGTCCAGCAAGCGCCTCGACCACGGCCCGCTGCGCCCCGGCTCGTCGTGGCGGTGGACCACGCCCGCTCCGGCCACCGCCACCACCCCGGCCACCACCATGCACATCACCTCCACCCTCCGGCGCGTCAAGCGCGGGGCCTGCCTGCTGTGGAGCGGGCCGGCGGCCGGCACCGGCGTGCGCATCGACCGCGGCGTGCACCTGTGGACGTTCACCCAGGTCAAGGGCGGTGTGCGCGTGCACACCGAGGAGACCTGGACCGGCGGCCAGGTCGAGGCCGACGTGGACACCGCCACCAAGCTCCTGGGCGCCGGGCTGGAGGCGTGGCTGCGCGACCTGAAGGCCGCCGCGGAGTCCCGCTGACCGCCGCGCGATGTGACGGGCGCCACTGTGGTCCGATGTCACGCGGTGGCGGCGACCGGCGTCTGGTGCATGTGGCAAGGTCGAGAACCGACAGGCGGGAGCACGTGATGGACACCAGCGTCGAACCGGCGGACCAGGTGAACCAGGCCGAGCAGGCCGACAGCGCGACCCGGGCGTTCGTCGAGCATCGCAACCTGCTGTTCACCGTCGCCTACGAGATGCTGGGCTCGGCCGCCGACGCCGAGGACGTCCTGCAGGAGACCTGGCTGCGGTGGGCGTCGGTCGAGCTGGAGTCCGTACGCGACCGGCGCGCCTTCCTGGTCCGCATGGTCACCAGGAAGGCGCTGACGCGGCTGCGCACGATGCGCCGCCGCAAGGAGTCCTACGTCGGGCCGTGGCTGCCCGAGCCGCTGCTGACCTCGCCGGACGTGGCCGAGGACGTCGAGCTGGCCGAGAGCGTCTCGATGGCCATGCTGCTGGTGCTGGAGACGCTGCATCCCACCGAGCGGGCGGTGTTCGTGCTGCGCGAGGTGTTCGGGCTGGAGTACGACGAGATCGGCGAGGCCGTCGGCAAGGCCCCGGCGACGGTGCGGCAGATCGCCCACCGCGCCCGGGGGCATGTGGCCGCGCGGCGTCCCCGGGCGAGCGTCTCGGCCGAGCAGGCGGGTCAGGCGCTGGCGGCCTTCCGGAGCGCGATCGAGACCGGCGACCTGCGGCGGCTGCTCGACCTGCTGGCTCCCGACGTCGTCCTGCTCACCGACGGGGGCGGCGTGGTGCGGGCGGCGCTCGCGCCGGTCGAGGGCGCGGTCACGGTGGCGGGGGTGCTGTCCAGGATCGCCGGCACGGCCCGTCTGCGCCCGGCCCACGTCAACGGCCATCCGGCGCTGCTCGTCGAGGTCGACGGCGAGATCGACAGCGTCGTGGCGATCCGCCTGGACGGCGACCTCATCAGCGGCCTGTACGCCGTGCGCAACCCCGGCAAGTTGTCCCGAATAGGACAAGAGACCGCTGTGAGCCGCTGACGCGCAGCGCGGAAAACCGGGTGCGGCCGCCGCCTGCCGTCGCCGATCATGACCGGTATGGATACGTGCGTCTTCTGCGAGATCGTCGCCGGGCGGACCGTGGCCAGCGTGGTCCACGGCGACGACGACGTCCTGGCGATCCTCGACCATCACCCGGTCACGCCCGGTCACGTCCTGGTGATGCCGCGCGCGCACGTCGCCGGCCTGGCCGAGGCCGGTGACGCGATCGGCGGGCCGATCTGGCGGGCGGCGCGGCGGGTGGCGGCCGCGCTGCGGGCCTCGGGGCTGCGCTGCGAGGGGGTGCGGCTGTCGCTGGCGGACGGCGAGGCCGCCGGTCAGGACGTCTTCCACCTGCATCTGCACGTGGTGCCGCGCTTCGCGGGCGACGGCGTGGTGGTCGGCGCCGAGTGGCGGAGCCGCTCGCGCGCCCAGCTCGACCAGGACGCGGCACTGATCCGCGCCGCACTGCCTGCCTGATCCGCGCCGCGCGACCCCTCGGCCCCGCTGGCCTGAGGGGCCTGCCGCGCGCGGCATGTTGTTATGCTCCCCGCATGTTCCGCGAGGCCCGGCTTGAGGACTTCGAGCACATCGTCCGCCTCTACCGGCAGTTGCAGCCGGACGACCCGGATGTCGTGGACGGCTCCGATGCGGCGGTCTTCCGGCAGATCCTCGCATCCCCCGTGCTGCGCCTGTTCGTGCTCGAACTGGACGGGGACGTCGTCGCGACGACCTACCTCAACGTGATCCCCAACCTCACCCGGTCGGCCGCGCCGTACGCCGTGATCGAGAACGTCGTCGTGGAGGCGTCTCGGCGGGGCGCCGGGCTGGGCAAGCAGATCATGGCCGCCACCCTCCGGGCCGCATGGGAGGCCGGCTGTTACAAGGCGATGCTGATGACGAGCTCCCGCAGGCCGGCGACCCACGCCTTCTACCGCGCCTGCGGCTTCTCCGGCGAGGCCAAGCACGCGTACGTGGCCCGTCCCTCCTGACGGGCCGCCGCCCGGGCAGGGCGGGGCCGTCACAGGGAGCGTTCGAGGAACCCGAGGATCGTGCGGGCCAGGGTGACGCGGTGGTCGGACAGGGCGTGGTCGGTGGGGAAGAGGTGGTCTTCGAGGCGTTCGACGGGGTGTGCCCGGTAGGCGGCGACCAGGGGCTCGTGGTGCACTTCGTGCGGCGTGACGACGTCGTGGCCGGTGCCGGCGAGCAGCACCGGACGGGTGGCCAGCAGGGGCGCGAGCCGGGCCAGGCGCCAGTCGTCGCCGCCCGCCTCCATCTCCTCGACCAGCGCCTGCCCGCTGGTGCCGCGCAGGGGGGCCAGTTCGCCGTCGAACGCCTTGACGTACCCGGCCCGTGCCTCGGGGTCGGCGCGGCACAGCCCGGCGGCCACCCCGAGGTCGAACGCGGCGACGGAGGCGACGGCGGTCACGGAGGGGTCCGCCGCGGCCGTCATCAGCGCCGCGAACCCGCCCATGCTGTGGCCGACCAGGGCCAGGCGCCGCGGGTCGAGCCGGTGGGCGGCGGCCAGGCCGGGCAGCGCGGCGACGACCGCGGCGGCGTCCTCCAGCACGTGCCCCCAGGACCAGGTGCCGCCCACGCCCCATGATCCGCGGTAGTGGAACACCAGGGCGGCGTAGCCGGCGCGGCGCAGCGTCTGGGCGAGGTCGAAGTTGCGCTCGTTGCCGGGGAACCCGTGCAGCAGCACGACGACGGGGTGCGGGCCGGGCCCGGCGGGCAGGTGCAGCACGCCGAGCAGGCGCTCCCCGCCGCTGTCGAACGTCACCTGCGGCGTGGTGGCCGGGAAGTCGGGGTCGCGCGGCGGGTCTGCGGCAAGCGGGTCATACATGGATGAACTCCCCAAGATCGAACCGATCGGTACGACCCGAGACGTTAGCAGCCGATCGAACCGACCGGTACTATCCAAGCCATGCCCGTGGCCAAAGGCTCCACGATCGACCCCGCCCGCACCCGCGCCGCCATCCTGAGCGCCGCCACCGACCTGCTGTACGAGCGCGGCCTCGACGGCATCGGCGTCGCCGGGCTGTGCGCCGCGATCGGCATCTCCAAGGAGACCCTCTACCGCCACTTCGGCACCAAGGAGGGCCTGGTCGAGGCCGTCCTCCAGGCACGCAGCGACCGGGTCGCCCGCGGCCTGGCCGCCCGCGCCCGGGCCGCGGGCGACGATCCGCGCGCCCAGCTGGGCGCGGTGTTCGACGCCCTGCGCCAGTGGTACGCCGACCCGGCCTTCCGCGGCTGCGCCCTGCTGAACGCCGCCGCCCAGCACCACGCCGACCCCGTACGGGCCATCACCGCCCGCCACCTGGACCGCTACCTTGAGCTGCTGACCGGCATCGCCGAACGCGCCGGGGCCGCCGATCCGGGGCTGGTGGGGCGGCAGCTGCTGATGCTGGTCGAGGGGGCGACCGTCGTCGCGGCCCATCATGACGGCGCGGCCGCCGCCGACCACGCCCTCCAGGCCGCCCTGACCCTCCTGCACGCCACGCCCTCGCCGGTGACCGATCCGCCCGGACCGTCGCTGCGGTAGATGCCTTCGGCGAGCTCAGTGCGGTGAGGTGCGGCCGCTGGTCGCCTGGCCATCGTCCGTTCTGCAGGGCATCCACGGCCTGTCGCCGCAGCAGTACCCGCCACCACCCCGCCCGCGACCACGCCGGCCCTGGCCGGATACCCGCGGACGGCGGGGACCGCCTCCTCTCAGCTCGACGAACCCGAGCTCGCCGCCGCGCCGACGCGGTAGGCGCCGTCCGGCGAATCTCAGGGCCTTCGCAGCTCCCGGCGAAATGCCGGGCGAGAGATCCGCTCACCTGTTCCTGCCGCGCCCACCAGGGGAAAGTGCCCCGTGGGTGGGGGAACCGCGCCTGGACGCTGCCGGCGCCGGGTCCGCCGGAGCACTGACCGCCGGCCGGCGAGGCGCCTTCCCGGCGGGCCTGCGGCGCGGCGCGCCGGAAGATCCGCCGCCCTCACTGACATCTTTCGAAGGAGACACCACTCATGCGTGGAGCAGTTCTGCACGGCCCCGGCGACGTGCGCGTCGAGGACCGTCCCGACCCGGCGCTCGTCCGGCCCACCGACGCGGTCATCCGCGTCACCGCCACATGCGTGTGCGGCTCGGACCTGTGGCCCTACCGGGGCGTGGACAGGTCCGACGCGCCGGCGCCGATGGGACACGAGTACGTCGGCGTGGTCGAGCAGGTCGGCGACCAGGTCGAGACGATCAAGCCAGGCGACTTCGTCGTCGGGTCGTTCTTCGCCTCCGACAACACCTGCGAGATCTGCCGGGCCGGCTACCAGTCCCGCTGCGTGCACGCCGAACCGATCGGCGCGGTCGCCGCCGAGGCCGGGCCCGGCAAGATCGTCGCCGTCGTGGGCGACGGCGCGGTCGGCCTGCTCGGCGCCGAACGCATCGTCGCCTTCAGCCGCCACGCCGACCGGCAGAAGCTCGCCCTGGAGTTCGGCGCCCGGCCCGAGAGCGCACTTCGGACAATCGAAGTCGTCTTGACAACTTCATTTGTCGGTGGGAGGGTTGAGGCACCTCAGGAACTCAAGGAGCGACAATCATGCGAAAGATCACTGCGGGCCTGTTCATCTCCCTCGACGGCGTCGTCGAGGCCCCCGACACCTGGCACTTCCCGTACTTCAACGACGAGATGGGCCAGTCGGTCGGCGCGCAGATGCAGGCCGCCGACGCCATGCTGCTGGGCCGGCACACCTACGAGGAGTTCGCCGGCTACTGGCCGCACCAGGACCCCGAGAAGGAGCCGATGGCCGAGGCGATGAACAACTCGACCAAGTACGTCGTCTCCACCACGCTGACCTCGCCGTCCTGGCAGAACACCGAGGTCGTGAGCCTGGCCGACCTGGCGGCGCTGCGGGAGGGCGCCGGCGGGAACATCTCGGTCGTCGGCAGCGCCACCCTGGTCGTCTCGCTGCTGCGCGAGGGCCTGCTCGACGAGCTCAACCTGCTGCTCCACCCGATCGTCGTCGGCTCGGGCAAGCGGCTGTTCGACGACGTGCGCGAGCAGATCCCGCTCACCCTGACCACCTCCACCACCTTCAGCACCGGCGTGCTGAACCTCATCTACACGAGGGCATGACATGGCCGCCAAGACCGTCGCCGACAAGCTGCTCATCAAGCCGGCGACCGCCGTGTGGGTCTCCGACCCCGCCCGTCGGCCGCTCCTGGGGCCGCTGCCCGAGGGCGCCGGCGAGGCCGGATCGGTCAAGGAGGCGGACGTCGCGCTGATCTTCGCCTCCGACGCCGCCGCGGCCCGCCGGATCCTGGACGAGCACCGCGGCGACATCACCACGCCGCCCGTGGTCTGGGTCGCCTACCCCAAGGGCAACACGTCCGACATCAACCGCGACACGCTGTGGCCCATCGTCGGCGAGTACGGGCTGCGTCCCAACGGCCAGGTCGCGGTGGACGAGATGTGGTCGGCGCTACGCTTCCGCGCCCTGAAGGACGGCGAACCCCCCTTCACGGGCGGCCGCAGCTGACCCCACCCGCCACCCGACAGCCACCCGCCCGCAAGCCGCCACCGCCGAGCTCACGCCCAACGGCGGCCCACGCCCCGGCGGGCACGCTCACGCCGCAAACGGGCCCGGCCCCCGCCTGACCGGTCAGGCGGACAGGTCGTCGCCCAGCACCAGCAGCAGATGCTCGTCCTGGCCGTGCCGGACCGTGCCGGCGTGCCGGAACCCGTGGCGTTCCAGCAGCCGCACCGAGCCGGTGTTGCCCGCGTAAGGGTCGGCGTACAGGGGCCTGGTCTTCTCCTCCGCCAGGAACAGCCCCAGAGCCGCGGTGCCGACGCCGCGCCCCCAGAAGGGGCGGCCCAGCCAGTAGCCGACGAACCGCCGCCCGCCCTCCCGCCAGGACACCACGTTCCCGGCCACCTCGCCCCCGACCGTGACCGCGCGCACCAGGACGGTGGGATCGCCGAGGACCCGGGTGGTCCAGTGGGTCATGAAGGCCGCCCGCTCGCGAGGGGCGAACCGGGACCGCCGGACGGCCTCCTCGTCGTGCTCCTGCTCCAGGAACACCTCCAGATCGGCCTGCAGGACGGGCCGCAGCCGCACGTCATCGCTCATGCCCGCCGAGTGTGCCACCAGGCTCCGACAGTTCCGGCGGACCCGCCTTCCGCGCCGCGATTTCCCTCACCCAACGTGATCGCAGCCCTGCCGTTGGGCTGCTGACCGGGGATTTTACCCGGCCATCGAGCTTCACGGAGAGTGACATGGGGTAGTCACGGTGCAGAGTCGCCCGCTCGGGCAGGGAGGAGGAGCGCATGACAGGCACAGCCGTCAGCGGGCCGGGGACCGTCGTCGAGGTGCCGACGGTCACGCCCGCCGGCGGCGTCGTCGCGGCTCGGGCCGCGACGGGCACGGGCACGTCCCCGGTCAGGGCCGCGAGCCGCTGCGGTCACCACGGTCACCCCGACGGTCACCCCCATGACGCGGGGCCGGCCGTTGTCCGCAGCGCAACCGCGTACCGCCCGGCCGGCCGCGCACGGCCGTACCTCACCGCGTACGGCCCGGCCGGTCACGGCGGGAGCTCCTCGCCGGGGTCGTGATCCCGATGCCGGTCCCGCCGCCGGGTCTGACTTCCCCAGTCCTCAGCCCGGCGGCGGGACCTTCACATGCCCCCCGAACCCGGGGCGGGTTCGTCCGGCCGGATGATGAGCACGTACCTCATGTCCCGACGGAGGGACCGGCACACGAGGAGGCCAGCGATGAGACCGGTGTACGCGGGCGCGGCGGTGGAGGTGGCCGCGCGGCCGGAGGAGGTGTTCGCGCTGATCACCGACTGGCCGCGGCACCGCGAATGGATGTTCATGACGTCGGCGCGGCAGGTGGGCGAGCGCCACGTGGAGGCCTACACCGGGGTGCGGCCGGTGGGGTTCCTGGACACGATGACGATCGTGGCCTTCGAGCCGCCGTCGTACGTGCTGATGGAGCACACCGGGCGGCTGGTGCGCGGGCGGGGCGCGATCCGGGTGCGGCCGTGGCGGGGCGGCAGCCGGGTGATCTGGGCCGAGGAGCTGCTGCTGCCGCTGGGCGCGGCGGGCCGGGCGTTGTGGCCGGCGGGACGCCCGGTCGTGACGGCCCTGGCCCGCCATTCGCTGCGCAGGCTGGCGCGGCTGCTGGAGGCGCCGGCCCGCTAGGTGGCGTCGTGGACGACCAGGGCCAGCTGCACCCGGTTGTCCAGGCCCGCCTTGGTCAGGATGCGCGAGATGTAGCCCTTGACGGTGCCCACGCTCATGTGCAGCTCGCCGGCGATGACCGCGTTGGGCTTGCCCTGCCCGACGGCGAGCGCCACCTCGCGCTCACGTTCGCTGAGGGCCGACAGCACGCGGCGGGCCTCGGCGCGCCGCTGGTCGTCCTCCTCGGGCATCAGGTGGGCGATCAGGCGGCGGGTGACGCTGGGCGACAGGCTGGGCTCGCCGGCCGCCACCCGCCTGATGGCCTCGACGATGCCCTCGGGCGGGGTGTCCTTGAGCAGGAACCCGCCGGCTCCGGCGCGCAGCGCCCGCAGCACGTGCTCGTCGGCGTCGAAGGTGGTCAGGATGATGACCTGCGGGGCGCCGGTGCGGGCGCGCAGCCGCCGGGTGGCCTCGATGCCGTCGAGGCCGGCCATGCGGATGTCCATCAGCACCACGTCGGGGGAGTGCTCGCCGACCGCGGCCTGGACCTGCCCGCCGTCGGCCACGGCTCCGACCACGCGCAGGTCGGGGGCGCCCTTGAGCATCAGGGTCAGCCCGGTGCGGACGAGCGCGTCGTCGTCGACGATCAGCACCCGGATCGGGCCGGGCTCACTCCGCGACTCATCCACGGGGCCATGGTAGCCGTGCGGCCAGCCGGAAACCGCCGTCGCCGGCCGGTCCGCGGTCCAGCCGGCCGCCGGCCAGGGTGACGCGTTCCTCCAGGCCGGCCAGCCCCGCTCCGGCGCCGGTGGCGGCCAGTTCCGCCCGCGGCCCGGCGGGCGGCGGGTTGCGCACCTCGACGGTCAGCTCCCGGCCGGCCGTGCCGCGCACCTCGACGGTGACGGTCCTGCCGGGAGCGTGCTTGCGGGCGTTGGTCAGGCCCTCCTGGACGACGCGGTAGGCGGTGCGCCGGGTCGGCTCGGGCAGGTCGGCGAAGCGTATGCCGTGTTCGCGCAGGTCGATGCGCATCCCGGCCTGCCGCGACTCCGTCACCAGCGGCTCCAGCCCGCCCGGCGGCCCCTCCGCGGCCGGCGGGGCCGGGGCGGGCTGGTCGCCGGGGTGGCGGCGCAGCACGCCGATGACGCCGCGCAGCTCCTGCAGCGCCTGGTGGGCGCTGGCCCGGATGACCTCGGCCGTCTCGGCGACCTCGGCGGGCGTGGCGGCGGCGTTGAAGCGCAGCGCGCCGGCGTGCACGGCCAGCAGCGACAGCCGGTGGGCCAGGACGTCGTGCATCTCGCGGGCGATGTCCAGGCGTTCGGCCCGGCGCGCCTCCTCGGCGCGTTGCCGCTGGTCGGCCTCGGCGCGGCGGGCGCGTTCTGCCAGCGAGGCCAGCAGTTGCCGGCGGGTCCTGGCCAGGATGCCCCAGCCGGTGACGGCCCCGCCGAACAGCACCGCGACCAGCGCCCACACCGGGTACGGCGCCAGCCCCGGCGGACGCAGGGCGAACCTGGCCAGCGACGCGGCCACCCACGCCACCCCGACGGCCACGGCCACGGGCGGACGCCGGTAGAGCGCGACGACCAGCGTGGCGATCCCGGCGGCGACCGACGCGGCGGCGGCCGGGATCGCCAGCACGACGGCGGCCAGCCCGGCGGCCACCGGACGGCGGCGGCACCACCACAGCGCCGCGCACGCCGCCGCGCCTCCCGTGACGTCGGCCCACAGGTACCAGCCGGGGGTGCCGGGGGCGAGATCCCCCCAGGCCACGGAGACGGCGCCGGCCAGGGCGAACACGACCCCTCCGGCGACCGCGGCCCGCTCCCGCCGCGACCGCCCGCCGTCTTGCCTGCCGTTTTGGCCGCTGTTTCGGCCGCCGTCTTGCCTGCTGTCTTGGCCTCTGTCTTGCCTGCGGTCTTGCGCGCTGTCTTGGTTGTCGCCGGAGCTGCCGGCCCACCGCGCCCACCGCGCCCGCCATGTCTGCCTGGTGCGCCCGGTCTGGTCGGCCTGTTTCTCGTCGCCCGTCTGCGGGCTGTTCGCCCCGAACACCATGGCCGATCGTAGCCCGCGTGCGTCGTGCCGGGCGGCAACCGTGGTCACCGGCCGTGGCAACCAAAGTCGTCACCGGTGCACGACCGCGGTGGCCACGTACCGGCCGCAAGGCAGCAGCGCCGCCCCCGCGCAAGACGGGAACGTGGGGGCATGGTCTCCCTTCAGGCACGCGGCCGGTGGGCCGCGCTCGTACTGGCCGGGCTCACGCCGGTCGTCGCCGAGCTCACGCTGGGCAATCCGCCGCTGCGCCAGGCGTGGCTGCTGCTGGTGTGGACGCCGATCTACGGCGCGGGCACCGTCCTGATCCGCGAGCTGGTACGCCGTGCCGGTCGCGGGTGGGGGTCGGTGCTGCTGCTGGGGGCGGCGTACGGGATCGTGGAGGAGGGGCTGGCGCTGCAGGCGCTGACCAGCCCCACCCTGTACGGCGCGGCGGGGTGGGCGCCGCGCGTCCTGGGCCTCAACAGCGCCTACACCGAGCTGAACATCCCTTACCACGCGGTGTTCAGCGTGGCGCTGCCGATCCTGCTGGCCGACCTGCTGTTCCCGGCGCTGCGCCACCGCCCCTACCTGGGACGGGCCGGGCTGGTGACGGCGGGCGTGGTGTTCGTGCTGGGGGCGCTGCTGCTGCGCTGGACGGCGGCCTTCATGGACCCCGGCTACCTGGCGCCGTGGCCGGCCCAGGCGGGGTTGCTGCTGGCGGTGGCGGCGCTGGCCGTCACGGCGTTGCGGCTCGTCCCGCCGTCGTCGGGCGCGCCGTCGTCCGGTGCGCCGTCGTCGGGTCCGCTGCCGTCGAGCGCGCTGCCGTCGGGCACTCGGGCCGGGGAGTCGGCGGGGGTGCCTGTTCCGGCGCTGGTGGCGGTGGGGGGCGGGGTCGTCGCGTTCGGGTATCTGGCGCTGCTGTTCCCCTTCGGCGGGGCCCGGCATCCGGCCTTCACCCAGGGCGGCTGGGTGGCGGCGCCGATGGCGGCCGCGGCGCTGCTGGCCGTGGCGTCCGCGCTGCTCGTACGGCGGTGGGCGGCGCGCGGCGGCTGGAGCGACCGGCACAGCCTGGCGCTGGCGGGCGGCGCGCTGATCGGGCACACCGCCTTCGGCGTGCTCGCCAACGGCGAGACGCCCGCCGACCGGGTCTCGCTCACCGCGCTCGGCCTGGTGATGGCCGCTCTCCTGGCGCTGCTGGCCCGCCGTACGCGCCGCCTTTCACCACCGGCAGGAACGCGCCGGCTCTCACCACCGGCCGGTACCCGCTGACCTCCAGCCCCCGCCCGCCGTACGCGCCGACCCGCCGTACGCGCCGGCCTTCAGCGGGCCGCGGCGGCGGGCCGGGCGTGGCGCTGCACGGCGGCGGCGAACGCGGCGACCAGCGGGTGCGGACGCCGTCCGTCCCCGGCCAGCTCAGGCTGGAACAGCGTGCCGACGAAGAACGGGTGGCCGGGCAGCTCGGCCACCCGCACCATGCCGTCCTCGGCATGGCCGGAGAAGACGAGCCCGTGCTCGGCCAGCGTCTCGCGGTAGGCGTCGTTGAGGCCGTAGGAGCAGCTGTAGGCCTCGACGACGGACGTGGTCCCCATGATCTGCTCGATCCGCGAGCCGGGGGTCAGGCGTACCAGCCCCTCGTGCCCGGCCAGCGAGCACGACAGCGGCTCCAGCAGGAACGCCCCGGCGCCGGGGGTGTTCTCGGCGTGGGCGACGTCCAGCCCGCACACGTTGCGGCCGTACTCCAGCAGCATGTGCTGGAAGCCGCCGCAGGTGCCCAGGAACGGGATGCGCCGCTCGCGGGCGGTGCGGGCGGCCTGGACCGCGCCGGCCTCGCTGGCGTACGGGCTGCCGGGCATGATCCAGATGCCGTCGAAGCCGTCGAGGTCGCCGGTCTCGGTGGTGGGAATCCAGTAGGGGTCCAGGGCGATGCCGTCGCGTTCGCGCAGCGCCTCGATCAGGCGGGGGACGCGGGCGTGGGACCGGACGCCGGGTGAACGGTCTGCGACCAGGGCGATTCTCATGCCTCCCATCGTGACCTTCCCCCGCCCTTAAGCGCCAACGATGATGTCTGCACCTGCTATAAGCATTGCTGATGGACCCGAATCTGTTGCGCACGTTCGTGACGGTGGCCCGCCTGCGTTCCTTCTCGGCCGCCGCCCACGAGCTCGGCTACACCCAGTCGGCGATCTCCCAGCAGGTCGCGGCGTTGGAGGCCGATCTGGGGCTGCCTCTGCTGGGCCGCCGTCCGGTGGCGCCGACCCCGGCCGGTGAGCGGCTGCTGGAGCACGCGGGGCCGCTGCTGCTGCGCCTGCGGGCGGCGCGTGCCGACGTGCTGCGCGCGGCGGCCCAGCCGGCCCACCGGCTGCGGCTGGCCGCGACCCCGCTGGCGGTCAACGCCGTGCTGGCCGGACGGCTGGCCGAGGCGCGCGCCGCCCAGCCGCGGCTGCGGGTGGAGGTGCGCACCTGTGACCGGGACCGGCTGGCCGAGCTGCTGGCCGAGGGCGAGGCCGACCTGGGGCTGGCCGACGGCATCGCCGCGCCCAGCGACCCGCTGCGCCTGCCGGAGTCGGGCCCGATGACCACGGTGGGCGTCAGCGAGGAGGACCTGGTGGTGGCGTTGCCGCCGGGGCATCCGCTGGCGGGACGCCGGGCGTTGCGGCTGGCCGACCTCGTCGACGCCCGCTGGCTGCAGACGCCGCTGTGCCCGTTGCAGCGCCTGCGTGACCTGGCCGGTGACGGGTTCGCCGCCGCGCTGGTCTACCAGGGCGATGACGTGCACACCGTGCTCAATCTGGTGGCCGCCGGGCACGGGCTGACGCTGCTGCCGGCCTCGGCCGGGCGGGGGGTGCCGCTGGCGGCGCCGCGCCTGGTGCACCGCGTGGAGCTGGTGCACGGCGCGCTGCCGCCCGGCCCGGCCGCCACGTTGGCCAGGGCCCTGACCGGCCCGCCGGGCTGACGCCGCGGGCCGGTCTTCAAAGGGCTGCGGGTGGCGGGGTCAGGCATGCCAGCCGGTCACCCCGCCCGGCACCGGCGCGGCCGGGCCGTAGGGCTCGCGGGTGAAGATGAACGTGTTGAGGTCGAGGTGGTCGGCGGCCACGCGCAGCGTCTCGCCGGCGTAGTAGCCGTCCAGCCCGAGCCAGGTGCCGTCGTCCTGGGCCACGAACCGGGAGGCGCGCCCGCTGCCGTCGACGGGCGCCAGCGACAGCCCGCGGTCGGGCAGCAGCCGCAGCGCGTACGGCTTGGGCCCCCAGTGCCACAGCCCGGTCAGCGCCAGCAGGTCGGGGTCGGCGGGGGCGGGCTGCCATTCCTCGGGCAGGCGCGGCTCGTGCTGGTCGAGGATGTCGAGCAGGTCGGTGGGCAGGGTGCCGGTCATGCCGCTGGTGGTGTTGGCCATGAACAGCACGCCGACGCGTTCGGCCGGGTCGGCCCACACGGTGGCCAGGAAGCCGGGCATGGACCCGGTGTGCCCGGCCAGGCGGCGTCCGCCGACGCGGGCCAGTTGCAGGCCGAGCCCGTAGCCGGCGGTCCAGG
The DNA here is from genome assembly GCF_044465525.1 of Nonomuraea sp. NPDC049646. NCBI lineage: Bacteria > Bacillati > Actinomycetota > Actinomycetes > Streptosporangiales > Streptosporangiaceae > Nonomuraea > Nonomuraea sp. NPDC049646. Next base: position 406,548 of record NZ_JBITLU010000002.1, read on the forward strand.
AGTCGCCGTCGGCGACGCCGGCCGGTTCGCGCATCTCGGCCAGGGTGTCGGCCGACAGCACGCCGCCGGTGTCGCCGCCGACGAAGGCGGCCCAGCGGGCCAGATCGTGCGGGGTGGACCACAGCTGCCCGGCCGGGCCCATGGCCACGGCGTCGTGCTCGGGCTCGGTGAGCACCGTGTCGGCCCACGGGTGGACGGCGTAGCCGGTGGCGTGCGGGGCGCGGGGGCGGGCGGTGGTGGCGTTCATCTCCAGCGGCGCCAGCACCTCCTGGCGCACGGCCTGCTGCCAGCCGGTGCCGCGCAGCCGGGCCACCAGTTCGCCCAGCAGCGCGAACCCGACGTTGGAGTAGTGATAGAGGCGGCCGGGCCGGTGTCTGACCTGGTCGGGGCCCACCCGCTTGAGCAGGTCGGGCAGTTCCAGGCCGGGGGTGCGCTCCCACCAGTCGGTCGGCGGTTCGGCGGTCAGGCCGGAGGTGTGCGACAGCAGCTGGGCGATGGTGGCCTGCCCGGCGGCGGTGCCGGGCAGGTGGCGCTCCAGCGGGTCGGTCAGCGCGATCCTGCCCTCGTCGCGCAGCCGCATGACGGCCACGGCGACGATCGACTTGGTGATCGATCCCAGCCGGTACTGGGTGGCCGGGGTCGGCGGGCCGTCGCCGACGCGGCCGCGGCCGCCGAACCACACCGTCCGCCCGTCGCGGACGATCGCCGCCGTCAGCGACGGCACCCTGCACTCGGCCTGTTCGACGGCCAGCCTGCGCAGCAGCGCGCGGGCCGTCACCTGTCCCACCTGACTCATGGGCGACAAGACTAGCGGCGCCGGGCGGGCGCCAGGTGCGTACCTGCCGCCTCGCCGCACCTGTCACCGGTCGTGTCATGGGTCGTGTCAAAGGTCGTGCTGGTGTGGGGCGACCAGGCCGGCGTCGTAGGCGGCGATGACGAGCTGGACCCGGTCGCGGGCGCCGAGTTTGGTGAGCAGGCTGGCGATGTGGGCCTTGGCGGTGCCGGGGCTGATGTGCAGCCGGGCGGCGATCTCGGCGTTGGACAGGCCGCGTCCGGCCAGGGTCAGCACCTCGCGTTCCCGCGCGGTGACGCCCGGCAGCTCGCGCGGCACCGTGCGGGCGTCGGGGCGGGCGTCGGTGCGGGGCCCGGGGCGGGCGGCGAACTCGGCGATGAGGCGGCGGGTGACGCTGGGCGCGATCAGCGCGTCCCCGGCCGCGACCACGTGGACGGCGGACAGGATGTCCTCCAGCGCCATGTCCTTGACCAGGAACCCGCTGGCTCCGGCCCGCAGCGCGGCGTGGACGTTGGCGTCGTCGTCGAACGTGGTGAGCATGATCACGCGGGTGGCGGGGGATTCGGCGGTGATGGCCTGGGTGGCCTCGATGCCGTCCATGCCGGGCATGCGGATGTCCATCACGACGACGTCGGGGCGCAGCCGGCGGGTGAGCTGGACGGCTTGGGCCCCCGTCCCGGCCTCCCCGGCGACGACGACGTCGGCGGTGCCGTCGATGACCATGCGCAGGCCGGCGCGGATCAGCGGCTGGTCGTCGGCGAGCAGGACGCGGACGGTCACCGTGCCTCCACCTGCGGGCTCGGGCCGCCTGCGCGCACGGGGGTGGAGGGTGGCAGGGGGAGGGCGGCGGTGACGCGGAAGCCGCCCTGCGGGCGCGGCCCGGCGCTGAGGCGGCCGTCGAGCAGGGCGGCCCGCTCGCGCATGCCGGCGATCCCGTACCCGCTGCCGGGCGAGACCGCGGTGGCGGTGGTGGCGGTGGTGGCGCGTCCGTCGTCGGTGATGTCGATACGCAGCTCGCCGGGCGCGTAGTCGAGGACGACCCGGCAGTGGCGGGCGCCGGCGTGGCGGACGACGTTGGTCAGCGACTCCTGCACGATGCGGAAGGCGCACCGGTCGACGGCCTGGGGCAGCTCGCGTGGCGTGCCTTGGCGGCGTACGTCCACGTGGAGGCCGGCGGCCGTGGTCGTCGCGGCGAGCCAATCGAGGTCCGCCACCCCTGCCGCCCCCGCCAGTGCCACCTGCACCCCCACCGGCGACCCCGGCCCCAGCCCTGTTCCTGCGCCCGACCCCAGCCCCGACCCCAGCCCCGACCCCAGCCCCGGCCCCGGCTCCGGTTCCCCGGCGGCCGGGGGCTCGCGGAGCACGCCCACCATGTGCCGCAGTCCTTGCAGGGTCTGCCGGCCCGCGGCCTCGATCGCGCCGAGCGCCTGGCGGGCCTGCTCCGGCCGGGTGTCGATCACCCGGGCGCCCGCGCCGGCCTGGATGGCGATGACGCCGATGCTGTGGGCGACCATGTCGTGCAGCTCGCGCGCGATGCGCAGCCGGTCGGCCGTGACCGCCTGGAGCTCGGCCTGCGCACGTAGCGCCTGGCCGTACTCGCGTCGTTGCCGGAGCGTCGTGCCCGCCGTCCAGGCGACCACGACGCCCAGGCCGAGCAGGAGCGACAGCGCCAGGAAGCCCGGAGCGGCGACGCGCAGCCCCTGGGCCAGCAGGGTCCCGTGCCAGGCCGCCTGCTGAACGATCAGCGTGGCGGCCGCCGCGGTCAGGCCGCTGCGGCGGCTGCGGGTGGCCGTGACGAGGCAGACCAGCAGGTCGGCCGCCGGCAGCAGCGGCCAGATCCGCTCGGCGGGCTGCGCCGAGGCCACCACCACGGCCAGTTCGGCCAGCAGCACCGCCAGCACCGCGTACGGCCGCCGCCGGGCCCACACCATCGGGACGGCCGTCGCGGCGGCGAACCCGAGGTGCGCCGCGTCCACCGGCAGCGGGCTCTCGCCGTCGGTCAGCGTCACGACGTACAGCAGCGGCAGGCAGGCCGCCACGGCGCACCACGACAGCGCCGTGCGCACGCCGTGCGGCAGCCGCTGCGTCAAGGGTGGCCTGGGGGTTGGTTCGCGCACCCGGTCGATCGTAGTCACCGGTCGCCGCCGCGGGCATCGGCCTGCGGGCCTATGCCCGCGGGCCACCCCGGCCATACGGGAACCGGCCTGTGGCCAGATGTGCCGCCCGCCCGGCCTGCGACACCGTTGGCCGGGTGATCGAAGTCGACCAACTGACCAAGCGCTACGGCGGGGTGACGGCCGTCAACGCGCTGACCTTCACCGTACGGCCGGGCTGCGTCACCGGGTTCCTCGGCCCGAACGGCGCAGGCAAGAGCACCACGATGCGGATGATCCTCGGGCTGAACAGGCCCACCAGCGGCACCGCCACCATCGGCGGCCGCCCGTTCGCCCGTCACCGCGCCGGCCTTCGCCACGCCGGCGCGCTGCTGGACGCCGGCGACGTGCACGGCGGCCGCACCGCGGCGGCGCACCTGTCGGCGCTGGCCCGCGGCAACGGCCTGCCGCGCCGCCGGGTGGGCGAGGTGCTGCGGGAGGTGGGGCTGGAGGGCGTGGCCCGCCGCCGGGTGGGCGGTTTCTCCCTGGGCATGCGCCAGCGGCTCGGCATCGCCACCGCCTTGCTGGGCGACCCGCCGGTGCTGCTGTTCGACGAGCCGGTCAACGGCCTGGACCCCGAGGGCGTGCGCTGGGTGCGCGGCCTGTTCCGCCGCCTGGCTCGGGAAGGGCGCACCGTGCTGGTCTCCAGCCACCTGATGAGCGAGATGGAGCACACCGCCGACCGGCTCGTCGTCATCGGCCGGGGCGAGCTGATCGCCGACGAGAGCGTGGCCGAGTTCGCCGCCCGCGGCACGGGCGCGTCGGTGACCGTGCGCTGCGGCGACCCCGCCGAACTGTCCGCCGTGCTGGCTCGGGCAGGCGCCCGCGTGCGTCCGGACGACGACGGCGCCCTGACCGTCACCGGCCTGAGCGCCGCCCGCATCGGCGAGCTCGCCTTCGAGCGGCGCATCGTGCTGCGGGAACTGGCCCCGCGCCGCGCTTCGCTGGAGCAGGCGTTCATGGAGCTGACCGCCGACCGCGCCGACTACCGCGCAGGCCACCGCGCAGGCCACCGTGCCGGCCGCGACGCCGCCGCTCTGGCAGGTGAGCGGCGATGACGGCCGCCCGCTTCCGTGACCTGCTGGCCGCCGAGTGGATCAAATTGTGGTCGTTGCGCTCCACCCGCTGGCTGCTCGGCCTCGGCACGCTGGCCGTCGTCGCCTTCGCCGCCCAGAGCAGCCTGAACGCCTTTCGCGAGTGGCCGAGCTTCCCGCCGATGCAGAAGGCCACCTTCAGCCCCTTGAACGAGGCGTTCAGCGGGCTGTCGGCCACCATGCTCATGATCGGGGCGGGCGGCCTGGGCGCGCTGACGATCGTCGGCGAGTACGCCACCGGCCTCATCCGCACCACCCTGACCGCCGTCCCGGCCCGTCACCGCGTCGTGGCCGCCAAGCTCGCCGTCGTCGGCGGCGTGCTGCTCGCCACCGGCGTGCTCGTCTCGGCCGCCACCTTCGGCGTCAGCCAGGCGATCCTGTCCGGCCGCGGCGTCGCCGTCTGGCCGGGTGATCCCGGCGTGCTGCGCGTGCTGGCCGCCAACGCGCTCCTGGCTCCGGTGTCCGGGCTGGTCGGCGTGGGGGTCGGCGCGCTGCTGCGGCACACCGCGGCCGCCGTCGTGTCCGTCTGCGCGGTGCTGGTCATCGTGCCGACGTTCTTCCGGCCGACCGTCCACCAGTGGCTCAACGACCTGTACGCCCTGGTGCCCTTCTACGTCTGGCGTACCTGCCTGGGGCTGCCCCAGCTGCGTGACGATCCCGCCCTGCCCACGGTGGCCGGCTCGTGGGCCGTGTTCGCGGCCTGGCCGCTGGCCGCCGCCGTCCTGGCCGTGCTCGTCGTGCACCGCCGCGACGTCTGACCGCTTTCGAAAGGAATCCGATGAACTTCGTGATGTTCCGGCACCTGCCGGTCGTCCCGCTGCCGGTCGTCCCGCTGGTGGCCTGCCTGGCCCTGGCCGCAACGGCCTGCGCCACGCCCACCGTCACGCCCACCGCCTCGGCCGGCCCCTCCAACCCCGCCGCCACCGTCTCTCCCGCCGTCCCCCGGCTGGAGCTGCCGCGCCCCACCGGCCCCGATCCGGTCGGCCGCGACGTCCTGTCCCTGGTCGACGCCAGCCGTGACCCGTGGGTGCCGCAGTCGGGCCCGCGCCGGCTGATGGCGTCGATGTACTACCCCGCCCGCTCGGCCACCGGCGCACCGGCCCCCTTCATGACGGTGGAGGAGGCCGCGTCCCTGCTGCGGCGCAAGGCCCCCGGCGCCGACCTCCCGGCCGAGATCGTCAGCGACATGCGCACCCACGCCCGCACCGCCGCGCCCCCCAGGAACGGACGCCATCCGCTGGTGGTGCTCTCACCCGGCCTGGGCCTGCCGCGGGCCAGCCTCACCTCCCTGGCCGAGGACCTGGCCAGCCGCGGCTACGTCGTCGCCTCGCTCGACCACGCCTACGAATCGTCGGGGACCGTCTTCCCCGGCGTCGGCCTGCTCACCTGCGCGACCAGCCCAAACCCCCCGAGGGCGGCAAGGCCGCCATCGCCAGGAACCGCGCGAAGGACGTCTCCTTCGTCCTGGACCGGCTGACCGGCCGCCACCCGGCCTGGAAACGCGCCCACCTGATCGACCCCAAGCACGTCGGCATGGCCGGACACTCACTCGGCGGCGAGGCCGCCTCCACCACCATGGCGGCCGACAAGCGGATCAAGGCCGGGATCGACCTCGACGGCACCATCAGCGCCGCCCTGCCCGCCACCGGCCTGGGCGACCGCCCGTTCCTGCTGATGGGCACCCGGAGTGACCACAGCCCCGGCAAGGACGACACCTGGGACAGCGCCTGGAGGGCCCTGCGCGGCTGGAAGCGCTGGCTCACCGTCGCCCAGGCCCAGCACAGCAGCTTCACCGACCTGGCCGTCCCGCAGAGCAGGATCGGCCCGCCGGCTCCGGGCGTCATCGCCGCCGAACGCGGTCTCGCGCTCACCCGCGCCTACGTGGCCGCCTTCTTCGACCAGCACCTCAAGAACTTGCGACGGCCCCTGCTCGACGGGCCCACCCCGGACAACCCCGAGGTCGGCTTCCACAACCCCTGCCCCCGCCGCTTCCCCGTCCGCTGCTCTTCCGCTGACCGCGCGCCCGGTTCTGTCCGTACGGGCGCGCGCCCGGGGGCCGGTCAGCGGGTGGGGGCGCGGTCGAAGGCGTCGAGGATGAGCCGGCTGGCGTCCAGGTCGCGGGCGGTGTCGCCGAGCCCTCGCACCTCGATGGGGCCGGGCCAGGTGTGGCCGCCGCCGTCCACCGTGTACAGGCGCAGCGTGGCTCCCCGCGGGCAGGACGCCCACAGGCGCAGCCGGACGCGGCGCAGGGGATGGCTGGTGGCGGGGGAGGAGCAGCGCTGGGCGGCGGCCCAGGCGTCCATGGTCTGCTCGACCGGGGGCAGCACGATGAGCGCGGCCAGGTGTCGCAGCCGGCCGTCGCCGGGGTCGGGGTGGCCGCCGTCGTAGGGGACCAGGCGGTCGGCGGTGCCGTGGAAGGCGACGATCGTGGTGGGGGCGGGGTGGGCGCAGGGCTGGGCGATGGGGATGCCGGCCACGGCGGCCACGCCGCTCAGGCGTCCGTCCAGGGCGCACACGAGTGAGGCGGCCAGGCCGGCGCCGTAGGACAGGCCGGCGGCGAACTCGCGTCCGGGGTGGGCGCACTGGTGGCGTTCGACCTCGTCGAGCAGGGCGGCCAGGTAGGCGGTGTCGTCGGGGCCGGCGGTGTGCGGCAGGGTCCAGGCCAGCCGTCCGGGCGCCGATCGGGGGGTGATGACGATGTAGCCGCGGCGTGGGCCGAGCTGGGGCAGGCGGCTGTAGGCGGCCTGTTCGGCGGCGTCGGAGCCGAGGCCGTGCAGGTTGAGCAGGACGGGGTGGGGGCCGGGCCCGTCGGGGACGGCCAGCAGGTAGCGGCGGGTCAGGCCGGCGATGGTGAGCTGGTGGGCGCCGGAGGCGAGCCGGCGGGCCGAGGCGGCACATCCACTGCTCGCCGCGCCCCGCCCGGCCTCTCCGGGAGTCCGGCCCAGCGCCGGGTCATGCGCCCACGGGGGAGTCGCCCCCTGGGACGATCCCGGCGAGGGCGCCGCCGCGGAGGATGGCGAGGACGCCTGGCCACCGGCCGAAGGCGACCGCCCGCCTTCGCCTGGCAGGGAGGACACCGCGCAACCGGCCACCACCGCCACCAGCAGGAGCGCCATCAGCACCGTGACCGTGGCACTCGCGCCGGCGCCCCCAGCGCTGTTGACGGTGGCGCTCGCGGTGCTTCTGGCGCGGGTGGCGATGCTCTCGGTGCTCGCGCCCGCGCCCGGGGTACTGGTCGCCGTGGCGCTCGCGGTGCTGGTGCTGCTGCTGGTCTTGCTCGCGCTGGTGGCCGCGCTGGAACTTGTGGTGGCGCTCGCGCTCTTGCCCATCTCGCCCCCCGCGCGTGCCGATGGTCGTACTGGCAAGTGTGCCTCCCACGGCCGCCCGTACGCGCGCACGCCGAAACCGGCCGCCCCCTGTGCGCGGGGGACGGCCGGTCAGGGGTGGCGGGTCAGCACACGATGAAGATGCTCTTCCAGCCGACGGGGGTGCGCTGCTCGGCGTTGCGGTTGGAGGCCAGTTCGAAGTGCATCACGCCGGAGGCGTTGGGCTGGTTGTACATGCGGCCGCTCTGGCCGTCGCCGTACCACTTGTAGGAGCCGTGGTAAGGGATGTTGGACACGCCGCAGGCGTCCAGGACGACCGAGCGGCCGGTGAAGCCGGGGCCTTCGTAGGCGACGTACTGGGAGGCGTACGCGGCGCCGGCCGAGGCGAGGACGAACCCGGCGGTGATCGCGGGGACGAGAAGGATCTTCTTCAACGTGTTCTCCTTCGAGGGTTCCTGACGAATGCCCACGGTGGGTAATCGTATGGCAACCCTTCGTACACGTCGAGGCGTTTTTGCTGATGGCGAGCGCGCGGACCCGTCGAGGACGGTTCACGGCAGCGGCCCGGGACGTCAAAAAGCCGCTCACCGCCGCGCCTGCCGGCGGCGGTGAGCGGCTGGAAGCCTGCCCGCGAAAGGAGGGGGAGCGGGGGAGCGGTCAGGACTTGGCGTGCAGGGCGCTGCCCTTCTTCCACTGCGAGAACGGAAGCTGCCAGTAGCCCCAGCCGTTGTTCCACTCCAGCTCGCGGTTGGTGCCGGTGATCTCCACGACGTCGCCGCGCTGGAAGTTGTCGTAGAACCACTTGGCCTGGTCGGGGCGGGAGTTGATGCAGCCGTGGCTGACGTTGCGCACGCCCTGGGCCCAGACGTTGTCCTTGGCGTGGACGTACTCGCCGGAGTTGGAGATGCGCACGGCGTGGTTGATCATCACGTCGTAGTAGCCGGGGTCGCCCTTCTTGCGGCCGGGGGAGATCATGCGCACCGGGTTGCCGCGTTCCATCGTCAGGTGGACGCCGGAGGTCGTGGTGTACTCGCGGGTGGTGGCCATGCCGGCGCTGATGCGCATGGTCTGCACGCGCTTGTTGTCCTTGTAGACGTACATCATGTGGGTCTTGGTGTTGACCTTGCTGATGACCTTGGCGCCGATCTTGAGGGTGGCGGAGTAGTCCTTCACGCCGTACAGGCCCTGGCCGGCCTTGACGCCGGTGATGCGGGCGTTGAAGGTGACCTTCTGGTGGGCGGGCCAGTACTTGGCGGTGCGGTAGATGACGGTGGTGTCGTTGATCCACCGCCAGGCGCCGGTGACGGGCTTCTCGGCCTCCACCTCCAGGGCGCGCTCGACGGCGGCCTTGCCGGTGACGGGCTGGTTGAAGGTGACGATGATCGGGGCGCCGACGCCGAGGGTCTCGCCCTTGGCGTTGGGGGTGACGTCGGCGACCTGCAGCTCCCGCTCGGGCTTGACCGTGGTGAAGGTGCTGGTGGCGGCGGTGGTGCCGGCCTTGGCCGAGACGTTGTAGTTGGTGGAGGGCTTCAGCGGCGTCCGGGAGACCCATTTGGTCTTGTCGGCGTTGAACCTGCCCTCGACCGTGTGGCCGCCGCCGTCGACGGTGACCTCCTCCAGCGCGCCGCCGGCGGAGGTGACCACGACCTTCTTGTCGGGGCTTACCTTGGCGCTGCCTTCGGCGGGGCTGATGGTGACGGTGGGCGCCTGCGGGGTGGCCACGGTGGTGGCGTCGGGCGCTTCCGGCCCGCGCGAGGCGGCGTTCCCGCTCGAGCAGGATGCCGTCAGGGCCGCCACCGCCAGCAGCGCGAGGCCGGCGGCAGACTTCGTCCATGCGGGCGCAACGTTCAAGACTGTCCTCTCCCCCAGGGCGGCAAACCCACCCCAAAGACTTTAATGCTCCTGCATGTATGACGCAGAAGCATTTAGGAGAGTTCGGTCACATTTGCATCACTAATTGCTGTCAACCCCAGGTCAACCTGCGTCAACGCGACGATCAACGCCCCTCGCCGCCCTCGGGCGCTCAGCGCCGCTCCAGGCGATGGGTCAGGCTCGTGTGCCGCCGTCCGGCGCCCTTGGTCCGTACGGCCTGGGCCAGCGCCCGCCGCGACCCCACGATCACCACCAGCCTCTTGGCCCGCGTGATCGCGGTGTAGAGCAGATTGCGCTGCAGCATCATCCACGCACTGGTGGCCAGCGGGATCACCACCGCCGGATACTCGCTGCCTTGACTGCGGTGGATGGAGACGGCATAGGCGTGGGCCAGCTCGTCCAGCTCGTCGAAGGCGTAGTCGACCTCCTCGTCCTCGTCGGTGCGCACGGTCAGGCTGTGGTCGTCGGGACGGATGCCGGTGACGATCCCCACCGTGCCGTTGAACACCCCCGCCGCGCCCTTGTCGTAGTTGTTGCGCAACTGGGTGACCTTGTCGCCCACCCGGAACACCCGCCCGCCGTAACGACGCTCGGGCATGCCCTCGCGGGCCGGCGTCAGCGCCTCCTGCAACGCGATGTTGAGTGCCCCGGCCCCGGCCGCGCCGCGGTGCATCGGCGCCAGCACCTGCACCTCGCGCCGGGCGTCCAGCCCGAACCGGGCCGGGATGCGCCGCGCGACGACGTCCACCGTCATCGCCGCGATCTCCTCCGGCTCCTCGCACGGGAACAGAAAGAAGTCCGACATGCCGGCCAGCACCGGATGGTGCCCGGTGTTGACCCGGTGGGCATTGGTCACCACCCCCGACTCCTGCGCCTGACGGAAGATCTGCGTCAGCCGCACCCGCGGCACGTCCACCGCGGCCAGCAGGTCCTTCAGCACCTCCCCGGCCCCCACCGAGGGAAGCTGGTCCACGTCGCCCACCAGCAGCAGATGCGTCCCCGGCGCCACCGCCTTCAGCAGCTTGTTGGCCAGCAGCAGGTCCAGCATCGAGGCCTCGTCCACCACCACCAGATCGGCGTCCAGCGGGTTGTCGCGGTCGAAGGTGGCCTCCCCGCCCGGCCGCAGCTGCAACAACCGGTGGACCGTGGTGGCCTCGTGCCCGGTCAGCTCCGACAGCCTCTTGGCCGCCCGCCCGGTCGGCGCGGCCAGGATCACCTTGGCCCGCTTGGCCCTGGCCAGCGTCACGATCGACCGCACGGTGAAACTCTTGCCACACCCCGGCCCGCCCGTCAGCACCGCCACCTTGCACGTCAGCGCCAGCCGTACCGCCTGACGCTGCTCGGGCGCCAGCTCGGCGCCCGTCTGGGCGGCCAGCCACGACTCGGCCCGCTCCCAGTCGACGTCGGCGAAGGACCGCAGCCGGTCATGGCCGCTGTTCAGCAACGACAACAACCCGCCGGCCAGCGACAGCTCGGCCCGGTGGAAGGGCGGCAGATACACCGCCGGCACGCTGTTGTCCCCGGCGGGCACCTGCTCGCGCACCACGCCCTCCTCGGCCGCCAGCTCCTCCATGCACCGCGTGGCCAGCTCGGCCGGCACGTCCAGGATCTTGACCGCGTCGGCCACCAGGTTCGGCGCCGGCAGATAGCAGTGCCCGTCGTCGGCCGCCTGCGACAACGTGTACCGCAGCCCCGCCTTGACCCGCTCGGGACTGTCATGGGGGATCCCCACCGCCTGGGCGATGGTGTCGGCCGTCTTGAACCCGATGCCCCACACCTCATCGGCCAGCCGGTACGGCTGCCCGCGCACCACCGAGATCGACGACTCCCCGTACTGCTTGAAGATCCGCACCGCGATCGAGGTGGACACCCCCACCCCCTGCAAGAAGATCATCACCTCCTTGATGATCTTCTGCTCCTCCCACGCCGCCGCGATCATCTTCGTCCGCTTGGGACCCAGCCCCGGAACCTCCACCAGCCGCTGCGGCTCCTGCTCGATCACCTCCAGCGTCCCCGTACCGAAGTGATCGACGATCCGCTCGGCCATCTTCGGCCCGATCCCCTTGATCAGCCCCGACCCCAGATAACGCCGGATCCCCTGAACCGTGGCCGGCAACACCGTGGTGTAGGACCACACCTCGAACTGCCTGCCGTACCGCGGATGCGACGTCCACCGCCCCCGCAACCGCAACGACTCCCCGACCTGCGCCCCCAGCAACGGCCCCACCACCGTCAGCAACTCCGCCCCCGACCGCTCGGTGGCCACCCGCGCGATCGTGTACCCCGTCTCCTCACTGGCGAAGGTGATGCGCTCAAGTACGGCGCTCAGGTACGTAGCGTTGTCTTCGGAACCCGCCTCCGGGCTCCCCACCGGCTTCCCCACGCCGACGAGACTAGGGCAGACCCTCCCCACCCGGCACCGCCCCGCCAAGCGGCCACATCTTTCGTGATCCCCACCTCGCCGATTGTCCAGCCGGCGAAAGCGGCTTCCAGACAATCCACGGCCCGCCGACACTGAAGCCCCCTTGGGGACACGACCCACGGGGCTCTCGACGGTCACGAACACAGGAGGCGGCATCATGCCCAAACTCGTCACCAAGACCGCAGCGATCGGCGCGGCGATCCTCGCCATTCTGCCGACCGTGGCCTCGGCCGCTCACGCCACCACCAGCGACGGCAAAAGGACGGCCCCCACCATCTCGTACCCGACCGTAAGAAAATGTCGATGACCACCCCAGCGACGACCGGATCGGCAGGGGAGGCTGCCTGAAAGTGGCCGCGGCGGGAACGGGCCCGTTCAGGCCGAAGGTCCAGCGCCACCCTCACTGCTCTGCTCCACGCCCGGCGCCCATGGGCGGTGGCGATCCCAATCTTCACAAACGCTGAGAGTGCTCTGCATGCCGCAGTCGGGACATCGGTAGTACTTGTCCGTTGACCGGACCTTCTGCCAGAACGCCACCACCACAGCGACGGCCACCGCAGAGGCCAAGCCGATGTCCGCGGCCGCAGGCGTCACGGCTGTTCCCACCGCGACCGATCCGCCCCACACGATCATTCCCATGACCGAGAAAACGACGGGACTGTTGACGGTACGCCTCCGCCCGGATTCCACGACCGGCCGAGGCGTGACCGGCGTTGCGCTGAGCGCTTCCCACAGCATGCCGCACTCCAAGCAGCGCCATGGCGCCGTCTCGTGGGCGCCGTCGGGGCGGATGCAACGGTGGGTGCTCAACGGCGTCCTCCGTGTGGCGGTCAGGGCGGATCGGTCTGCCGCGCGTGGCGCCACTGTGTCACACGCGTCCATCCCTACGTCGCCGTACCGATGGCACGTCGTCCCGCTCCACGCAAGGAGTGATCGCCATCGCACGACAGCCGGCCGACGTCACAGACGGGGGAGAGGAACCACACCGCGAACCCGGCCACCCCACGACAACCGCCCCCGTCAGCATCCAAACCACCCACCACCCCTTACAGTGTCGTCGGTGAAGATCCGCGAAGGCCGCCCCGGCGACGACGCCGTCGTCCTGACCATGTTCGACAGCGCCGTGCAATGGCTCGTCAGCCAGAACCGCACCGGCCAATGGGGCACCCGCCCCTTCACCGGCGACCCCAAACGCACCCGGCAAGCCGCCGACTGGCTCGCCGCCGGCGGCATGCGCATCGCCGAGATCGACGACCAACCAGCCGGCTGCATCGTCGTCGGCGACGCCATGCCCTACGTCACCCCCGCCACCGAACCCGAGCTCTACGTCCAGGTCCTCGTCATCGACCAGCGCCACGCCGGCCGATCCGTCGGACGACACCTCCTGCAATGGGCGCTGCAAGAAGCCCGCGACCGCGGCCTGGGACTCGTCCGCGTCGACTGCTACGCCGGCGACGACGAACGCCTCATCGCCTACTACGAAAGCTGCGGATTCACCCGCGACCAGCCCTTCACCGTAGGGGAGTGGCCCGGCATGATCCTCCGCCAACGCCCCTGAACCCGGACCGACCCCGCCCCAGCCCGGCTCTCACACCAGCGCCAACTGGGCCGCCGACGGCCCCCGACCCACCGGCTCCGGCGCACCGCACCGCATCCCATAAACACGGCACAACTGCGCAATCTGCCCCGTGATGCGCTGCTCATAACCGGGGGAGGGGAACCCCGCCCGATCGTAGAGCTCCTCATAACGCTCCACCAGATGCGGATGCGCCCCAGCCAACCACCGCATGTACCACTGCCGCGTCCCCGGCGGCAACCGCAACACCACCGGCTCCACCGCCACCGCCCCCGCACCCGCGATCCGCCGCACCGTGGCCGTCAACTGATCAGCCGCATCACTCAGCAACGGCAACACCGGAGCCATCAGCACCCGGCACTCCACCCCCGCCTCCACCAGCGCCGACACCAACTCCAACCGCGCCTGCGCCCCCACCGCACCCGGCTCCACCGCCCGCCTGATCCGCTCGTCCACGAACGCGATCGACACCGCCACCCGCGCACCCGCCCGCGCCAGCACCCGCGCATCCCGCAACACCAGCGCACTGCGCGTATACACCGTGAACGGCACCCCCGCCGCCCCCAGCGCCGCCACCACCCCCGGCATCAACCGATACGTCTCCTCAGCAGGCTGATAACCATCACCCGCCACCCCCACCGCCAGCGGCTCGCCCTCCCACCGCCCCAACTCCGACCGCAACCGCTCCACCACATTCGCCCGCACCACGATCCGCGAGTCGAAATCAGCCCCCGCATCCAACCCCAGCTTGCGATGACCCGCCCGCGCCCCACACCCCAGACACGCATGCGCACAACCCCGATAAGGCGAAACCGCCCACCGCTCGACGATGCCCGCACTCCCAGGCACCCGCTCGATCACCGTACGGGCCTGCGTCTCATAAAAACCGTCACGCACCACCGCCCGCCGCTCGATCAGCGGCCGCTCATCGACCGCCTCCACAAGCGCCAGCGCATCCCAACCCACCCAACCAGTGGAACACGCATTCGACTACCTTTTCAAGCCGAACCCACAACACCCACACCCCGAAGGAACCCCATGGCCTGGATCCTGCTCGCCCTCGCCATCGCCTCCGAAGTCCTCGCCACCACCGCACTCAAACTCAGCAACGGCCTGACCCACATCGGCTGGACCATCGCCGTCGCCACCGGCTACATCACCTCCTTCGTCCTGCTCGCCCGCGCCCTCAAACTCCAACTCGACATGGGCACCGCCTACGCCATCTGGTCCGGCGCCGGCACCGCCGCCATCGCCATCATCGGCGCCACCCTCATGGGCGAAACCCTCACCCTCACCAAGATCAGCGGCATCCTCCTCATCATCGGCGGCGTCATCGTCCTCAACCTCGCCGGCAGCCACTGAACCCCACCCAAAACCGATTGAACGCCCCCCACCCCCTCCCTACACTGCCCCCGTGCTCACACCCCCGTACCCCCTCACCACCCCCCGCCTCCACCTACGCCCCTTCACCCCCGACGACCTCGACGCCCTCCACGCCTACGAATCCCGCCCCGACGTCGCCCGCTACCTCTACTGGGAACCCCGCGACCGCCCCACCACCCGCACCTCACTCGACAAAAAAATCACCCGCCACACCCTCCACCACGAAGGCGACGCCCTCGACCTGGCCATCACCCTGCGCACCACCGGCCAACTCATCGGCAACGCCCTGCTCATCTGGTCCAGCGCCCAACACCGCCAAGGCGAGATCGGCTACGTCCTGCACCCCGACCACCACGGCCACGGCTACGCCCCCGAAGCCACCCGCCCCCTGCTCCACCTCGGCTTCACCCAACTCGGCCTCCACCGCATCACCGGCCGCCTCGACACCCGCAACAAACCCTCAGCCCGCGTCCTGGAAAAACTCGGCATGCGCCAAGAAGCCACCCTCGTCGACAATGAGATCGTCAAAGGCGAATGGACCAGCGAAACCATCTACGCCATGCTCGAAACCGAATGGACCCCATGACCCTCCACCACCTCGCCCTGCAAACCGACTGGGAACACGCCCAGCAAGCAGGGGAGTACCGCATCTCCACCCTCGGCCACACCCTCGACGACATCGGCTTCATCCACCTCAGCGCCGACCACACCCAACTCCGCACCGTCCACGACACCTACTACACCGCCGTCACCCAACCCCTCCTCGTCCTCGACATCGACCCCACCGGCCTCGACATCCGCACCGAGAACGGCTACCCCCACCTCTACGGCCCCCTCCCCGTCACCGCCGTCACCGCCACCCACCCCTACACCCCCTGACCACCCGTCCACCCCATCGCCCGCAACAACCGCAACACATGCGGCGGCGTCCCCACCAACTGCGTACGCCCCGCCCGGCACGACACCACCAGCAACCGCGCCCCCTCCACCCCCAGAAAATCCAGCCCGCTCACATCCACCACCAGCGACTCGTCGATCCGCCGCGCCCGGCCCAGCGTCTCGGCCAGCGCCACCTGGTTCGTCGCGTCCACCTCGCCCACCAACCGGATGATCGACGGACCCGGCATCGGGCAGCACGTGATGCGCAACTGGTGATCGACATAGAGCAGATGGGGGAGGGACGCACACCCGAGGGGGTCCGGGGTATTCACGACAAAGCCGCCATTCCCGGGCTCTCGCATGCCCGGTATCGGAAGAGGGGAGTGGACCGTGGACCGCGCGGCCGTGACGCACGCCGGGACCGCCGACCCCTCTGCACCAAGGCGGCCCCGCCGAGGCCGGAGGGGTTTCACGCCCCCTATTCACACACCCGCACCCCGACAGCATAGAGCAGCCGTCCGACCGCCGTGCGTAATCACGGGGATCTCCGGAGCCGCACGACCAGCCCTTTTGCGGACGAATTACCCAAACCACACAGAATCCACGTTCTGTTCGGTATGAGTAGTTTGTCCGGCTAGAGGCGGTTCACGAAGCGGGAGGCGGCACGCTGGCTCATCCCGGTCTCGCCGCGTACCAGGAAGACGGCTTCCTGGATCTGGCCGAGCGCCTTGAGCTCCCTAGCCTGGTCCACCAGGTCGACGCTGGGGTTCGGACGGTTGCGGGGGCTCTTGGTGAACCGGACGGCCAAGATGATCAGCCAGATGACGGCGGCGACGACGACGGCCGTGAGTGCGACGAGGCCGGCCGTCGAGGCGGCCAGGGCCGGCGGGGCGGCGAGGAACTGGCTGGACGTCAGGCTGGGCATGGTGGAAATCTGCCCGGCGGGTGACTGTTCATGCGGGATGTTTTTGCTGTGTCGTGGCGTGTGACTGGTTGCTCGATAATGAACATTATGTCAAGTAGACCGGATTGAGGGCCTCCTCCGCGCTTCCCTGTCGCGGGTGGAGTGGGTTCGACAGTTGTGTGGTGGAGCGCTGGGATCGCCGTCGCCGGCGAGGTGGATGGGCGCCCCCGCTTCTGATGCCTGAGGATCGGCGGCGGGTTCCGGCGCTGCTTCGTGGCGGTGCGTGTTCCGGGTGGTACTCCCCCGTGGGGCGTGGGGGCGGTGATCGTCTAGCCTTTCGTGCGTTGTTGTCTTGGCTGTGGTGAGCGGGGTGGTCGGCGGATGGGCACGGTGTGGCTGTTCACGGGTGACAGCGTGACTCAGGGGGCGTTGCACACGTTCGGGTGGCGTGACTACACGCAGTTGTTCGCCGAGCGGGTGCGGTTCGAGTTGAACCGGCCGTCCGATGTGGTGATCAACACCGGGGTGAGCGGTCAGAGGGTCTCTGAGCTGGATGTGGAGCACGCGGTGTTGCGTCATCGGCCCGATGTGGTGGTGATGATGTTCGGGCTCAACGACTGTGTGGCCGGGCCGGAGGGTCTTGCGGCTTTTGCCGGTGACTATGCCGCGGCGGTCTCCCGGGTGCGGGAGGCGGGGGCGAGGGTGGTGCTTCAGACGCCCAATCGGGCGCCGGAGTCCGGTTGGGCGGATCTGCCGGCTTATGCCGAGGTGGTGCGTTCGCTGGAGGCGGATGTGCTGGTGGATCATCATGCGGCCTGGGATGGCGGCGAGCACTGGATGGGGTCCGGGTGTCATCCCAATGAGTACGGGCATCGGGCGTTGGCGAGGAATCTGCTGCGGGCGCTCGGTCTGTGGGAGCCGGTGGGGGTGAGTGGGTCGCTGTTCATCCCGTGAGGGGTGGTCGGGTGCCTTTCAGGACGGGATGGGCGGGCATTCGAGGACTTCGATGGAGTTTCCTGGCATCAGGGCGATGTGTGGGTGGTCGCTGAAGAGCTGTGCCGCGTCGTGGTGGGTTTCGGCTTGCACGATGGCGTATCCGGTCTTGGTGTCGGTGAAGTCTTCGATGCCTTGGGTGGTCACTCGTTTCTTGTGGAAGAGGGGTGCGCCGGGGTCGATCAGGGCGTGTTCGTTGTTGTGGGCCCATGCTGCCCATGCGTGCATGAATGCGGTCTGTTGCTGGTCGGTGAGTTTCGCCTTGTCGGTGTGGTCGGCCGCACCGTGGAGGATGGCGAGATATTTGCCCATGGGCGGAGGGTAGCCGAGGACCTCCTGGTTCGAGGGTGAGGCTGGTGTGGGGTGGGGTGTTGGCGGGCGTTGCTTGTGGGGTTGGTGGGAAGTTTTTTCGTGGGTTTTCGCGTTGTTTGTGATCTTGGCGGGTGAATTGGGATTGTGGGGGTGATCTGGGGTTTCGTGGGGTGGTGGGGTGGTGTGGCGGGGCTCTGCTGGGGGCTGACGGGGGCTTTGACGGCGTGTTGATTCACTGTCTTTGTCATGTTCGGTGGTTTTAGGGTAGAGCTCCTGCTATTCGCTCAGCGAGAGGAGCAGCACGTGGGGAACCAGTCGGTTTTATGTCCGGTGTGTCAGGGGGTTCTGCCTGCTTCCGACAGGGAGGCGTACACCCCGATGCGGGGGCGGTTGATCCTGACGAACGGTTATTGCGGGGGTGGGCACGCCGAGCGGCGTGTCGAGGTGGCGGAGGCCGAGGAGACGCGGCAGGTGGCGCGTCCGTTGCCGGTGCCGGGGGTTGTTGCGCCGGTGCCGATGGGGCGGCGCTGATTTGTCTGGTCATCGGTGGCCTGGGGTGGTGTGCCAGTAGTCGCGGGTCTGTGTGGCCAGGCCGTCGGGGTTGAAGCGGGCGAAGACGCAGCCCGCGAGGGTGATGGGGTGGCCGTTGTCGAGGGCGTGGACCCGGTATTCGATGGCGGCCTGGTCGCCGTCGACGATGGGGGTGGTGAAGGTGACGTGGGGGTTGCTTTCGCCGGTGAATGACTGCCGGATGTAGTCGGCGATGGCGTCTTTTCCGTGGTGGGGTGGGCGGAAGGGCATGCTGGTGTGGGTGGCGTCGTCGCTGTAGAGGGCGATGATGGCGGTGGTGTCGTGGTGGGTCCAGCCGTGTTGCCAGGTGTCGGCGAAGTGCTGGGCGGCGGTGCGGGTGTCCATGTGATCCATTGTGTGCGGTGGGTTTCGGGTGGGGTTCCTGGTCGGGGTTGAGGTGTCTCCCCCGCCAGGATTTTTTTCGGGCATATCAGGGCAATTTGGCTGCTCAGCTCGGCTGTCTGCGGTGATTTGTCAGCATCGGTGGAAGATTCGTGTCAACATCTAGAGATGCCTGGGCCTTATGGGACTGCCGTTAATGCCGGTACTGGTGGTGTTCGTCCGCTCGCGATCGGTTGACGCCTCTCCCCTGCCCGCTGCCCTTGACGTCTCGGCGAAGGAAGTTCCGCGTTGCGCATCCTGCTCCTGTGTTCCTCGTTCAACGGCCTGACCCAGCGTGCCTGGCTGGAGCTGCGGCGGGCCGGCCATGATGTGAGCGTCGAGCTGGCGATCTCCGAGCGGGTCATGGTGGAGGCGGCCGAGCTTGTCAAGCCGGACCTGATCATCTGCCCGTTCCTGAAGGAGCGGGTGCCGGAGGCGTTGTGGCGCGGGCACCGTACGGTGATCATCCATCCTGGGCCGCCCGGGGACCGGGGGCCGTCCTCGCTGGACTGGGCGATCGCCGAAGGCGAGCGCGAGTGGGGGGTGACGGCGCTGCAGGCGGTGGAGGAGATGGACGCCGGCCCCATCTGGGGGTGGCGGACGTTCCCGATGCCGTCGGAGCCGCCGCGCAAGTCGGCGCTGTACAACGGGCCGGTGGCCGACGCGGCGGTGGAGCTGGTGGCGGAGGTCGCGGCCAAGGCCGCCGACCCGTTGTTCGCGCCGGCGCCGCTGGACTACCGCTCCCCCGGTGTGACGGGGCGGCTGCGGCGGCCGATGCGGCACGCCGACCGGGAGTTCTCCTGGGAGCAGCCGGCCGAGGAGATCGTGCGGCTGGTGCGGGCGGCCGACGGCGCGCCGGGCGGCCGGGCCCGGTTGTGCGAGCTGCCGGTGCGGGTGTTCGACGTGCACCGGGGTCCCGATCTGGCCGGCGCGCCGGGGGCGGTGGCGGCCCGGCGTGAGGGCGCGGTGCTGGTGCACACCGGTCAGGGGACGGTGTGGGTGGGCCATCTGCGCCTGGAGGCCGGCCCGGAAGCGGGCTCCCAGGCGGGCGGGGTGAAGCTGCCGGCGACGATGGTGCTGGGTGAGCGGCTGGCGGGCGTGGGTGAGCGGGCCGGCTACAGCGAGATCACCTACGAGCGCGGCGAGGAGGTCGGGGTGGTGAGCTTCGACTTCTACAACGGCGCGATGTCCACCGACCAGTGCCGGCGGCTGGCGGCGGCGTTGCGGTACGCGGCGGCGCAGGACACGCGGGTGCTGGTGGTGCGCGGTGGCGAGGTGTTCTCCAACGGCATCCACCTGAACGTGATCGAGGCGGCGCGTCATCCGGAGGTGGAGGCGTGGATGAACATCAACGCGATCAACGCGGTGTGCCGGGAGATCGTGGGGTGCACCTCGCAGCTGGTGGTGACGTCGATCGCGGGGAACGCGGGGGCGGGCGGGGTGATGATGGGGCTGGGCGCCGACCGGGTGATCGTGCGGGAGCCGGTGGTGCTCAATCCGCATTACCGGACGATGGGGCTGTTCGGCAGTGAGTTCTGGACGTACGTGCTGCCGCGGCGGGTGGGGGCGCAGGCGGCGGCGGAGCTGACCGGGCGGGCGTTGCCGGTGGGGGCCGCCGAGGCGGTGGAGCTGGGGCTGGCCGACCGGATGGCGGGCGGTTCGCGGCAGGAGTTCGAGCGGCGGGTGGTGGACTTCGCCCACCGGCTGGCCCAGGACTCCTCCTACGAGGCGTTGCTGGCGGCGCGGCGGCAGGCGCGGGAGGCCGACGAGCGGCGCAAGCCGCTGGACGCCTACCGGGCCGAGGAGCTGGCGGAGATGAGCAGGGACATGTTCGACGACCGCAACGGGTTCCGGGCGGCGCGGCGGGCGTTCGTGGGCAAGGCGCGGGCGCAGGCCACTCCCCCGCATCTGGCGGGTCATCGGGAGCTGTCCGGCGCGTCGGGACCCGGGGTCGCGGCGGCATCTCATATGTGAGATATGGTCGTGTGTTGTGGCAGATGATTATCTTGTGCGGATCGGCCGGCTCATCCGGGATGCGCGTCAGCATCGCGGTTGGACGCAGCTCCAGCTGGCCGACGCGCTGGCGACGAGTCAGAGCGCGGTCAACCGGATCGAGCGCGGCAACCAGAACATCAGTCTTGAGATGATCGCCCGGATCGGGGAGGCGCTCGACAGCGAGATCGTGTCCCTGGGGTACGCCGGTCCGATGCATCTGCGGGTGGTGGGCGGGCGCCGGCTGTCGGGCAGCATCGACGTCAAGACGTCCAAGAACGCCTGCGTGGCGCTGTTGTGCGCGTCGCTGCTGAACAACGGGCGCACGATCTTGCGCAAGGTGGCGCGGATCGAGGAGGTCTACCGGATCCTGGAGGTGCTGGCCTCGATCGGGGTGCGGGCGCGGTGGATCAACGAGGGCAGCGACCTGGAGATCGTGCCGCCGGCCCGGCTGGAGCTGGAGGCGATGGACACCGAGGCGGCCCGCCGGACCCGTAGCGTGATCATGTTCCTGGGGCCGTTGATGCACCGTACCGGGGAGTTCCAGATCCCGTACGCGGGCGGCTGCGACCTGGGCACGCGTACCGTCCAGCCGCACATGTCGGCGCTGAAGCACTTCGGGCTGGACATCACCGCGACGGGCGGTTTCTACCACGCCAAGGTGGACGGGGGCGCCGCCCCGGCGCGGCCGATCGTGCTGACCGAGCGCGGCGACACCGTGACGGAGAACGCGCTGCTGGCCGCGGCCCGCCATCCGGGGGTGACGGTGATCCGCAACGCCTCCTCCAACTACATGGTGCAGGACCTGTGCTTCTTCCTGGAGCAGCTGGGCGTGCGGGTGGAGGGCATCGGCACCACGACGCTGACGGTGCACGGGCTGGCCTCCATCGAACGCGACGTCGACTACTCCCCTTCCGAGGACCCGGTCGAGGCGATGAGCCTGCTGGCGGCCGCGGTGGTGACCAGTTCGGAGCTGACGATCTGCCGGGTGCCGGTGGAGTTCCTGGAGATCGAGCTGGCGGTGCTGGAGGAGATGGGGCTCGACTGCGACCGCACGGGCGAGTACTGGGCGGCCAACGGGCGTACCCGGCTGGTCGACCTGACGGTGCGGCCCTCCAAGCTGGTCTCCCCCATCGACAAGATCCACCCGATGCCGTTCCCGGGGCTCAACATCGACAACGTGCCGTTCTTCGCCGCGATCGCGGCCGCGGCGCAGGGCTCGACGCTGATCCACGACTGGGTCTACGACAACCGGGCGATCTACCTGACCGAGCTGACCCGGCTGGGCGCCTCGGTCAAGCTGCTGGACCCGCACCGGGTGCTGGTGGAGGGGCCCACGCGGTGGCGCAGCGCCGAGATGATGTGCCCGCCGGCCCTGCGCCCGGCGGTGGTGGTGCTACTGGCCATGATGGCCGCCGAGGGCACGTCGGTGCTGCGCAACGTGTACGTGATCAACCGCGGCTACGAGGACCTGGCCGAGCGGCTGAACGCGCTGGGCGCGCGCATCGAGACCTTCCGCGACATCTGATTTTCGTCGGTGGCGGCCGCTACCGTCTCCTCTGCAGGCAGCATCCCCGCGCGCGGCATCGCGCGCGGCATCGCGCGCGGGGATGCTGCGTCGCCCACATGTGAGGAGGGGAGCCGGTGCGGCCCGCGGAGCTCGACAGGTTGACGGTGGGACAGGCGGCTGACCGCTACGTGGAGCTGGTGGTGGCCAAGACGTCGACGGGCGCGCTGTCCCCGGCCACGGCCGAGGTCTACGCGCGTGACGTGGCCACGCTGGTGGCGCTGGCCGGGGCCGACGTGGTGCTCGACGACCTGACCGGCGAGGACGTCGATGCGATCTTGCTGGCGTTCGCGCGCAAGCCCGACGCGCGGCAGGCGGGCGGGTCGGGTCCGGGGCAGTCGCCGTCCTCGCAGGCCCGGTTCCGGCGGTCGATCTCGGCGTTGTTCAAGCACGCCACGCTGGCCGGGTGGGTGCAGATCAACCCGATGACGGCGGCGACGGTGACGGCCAAGCAGCGGGGCGGGCTGCGTCCGGAGCGGCGGGCGCTGACGCGGGAGCAGGCCCAGGGGCTGATCGGCGCGGCGCGGCAGTTGCGGGAGGCGCCCGAGCAGGAGGGCAAGCGGCGCGACCAGCGCATGCAGTTGCGCGACGCGGTGATCGTGCTGCTGCTGTCGACGGTGGGACCGCGGGTGTCGGAGCTGGTGCGCGCCAACGTGGAGGACTTCTACACCAACGACGGGGTGCGCTACTGGCGGATCTTCGGCAAGGGCGGCCGTACGCGCGACGTGCCGCTGCCCGACGACGTGGCCGAGGTGTTGCAGGCCTACCTGGCGCGGGGGCGCGGCCAGGTCGCCGGCGCCGACGACGGCAAGGCGCTGCTGCTGTCGTGGCGGGGGCGGAGGCTGGCGCGGGGCGATGTGCAGGCGGTGATCGACCGGGTGCAGCGGCACGTCGATCCCGATCAGCGGCGTTCGGTGACGCCGCACGGGTTGCGGCACACCACGGCCACGCATCTGCTGGCCGACGCGGTCGACATGGACGCGGTGCGGCGGGTGCTGGGGCACAGCGACCTGTCGACGCTGGGGCGTTACCGTGACGAGCTGCCCGGGGAGCTGGAGGTGGCGATGCGGTCGCACCCGCTGTTGCGTGACAAGCCGTCCCGGTAGGGGCCCCGGTCCGGGGGCGATCGGGGTCGTGATGGCGGCCATCGGGGACGTGATTGGCCGGGGGCGGGCGGGGGCTGGTTAGCTCGGCCGCGTGAACGGACAGATCACCACCGGATGGGTGGACATCGCGGGCATGGCGGCCTACACGGCCCTGCCCGTGGGGGTGCGGCGGCCCGTGGGCGTGCTGGTCGCCGGTGAGATCTTCGGGGTGAGCGGGTACGCGCGGCGGATGGCCGACCGGCTGGCCGGGTTGGGGCATGCGGTCGTCGTGCCCGACTTCAACCACCGGCACGAGCTGCGGCCCTCCCCTGCGCCTTCGAGGGCTCCTACGGCTCCTATGGCGGGTCCGGCGACGGCGGGTCCGTCAACAGGCCCGGTGGCGGGGACATCGCCGGGCTCCTCCGTGGGCTCCTCGGCTAACCCGGTGGTGGGCCCCTCAGGGGATGCAACAGCGGGCACTGTGGCGGGCTCTTCTACGGGCTTGGTGCAGGAAGGGGGCGAAGCGGGGGCCGGGGTGGCGGTTGCCGTGGATCCGGTGACGGGTGGCCCGCTGGGGCGGGTGGTGGAGTTGCCGGCCGATGCGGCCGGCCGGGAACGGGGGCTGGAGCTGGCCTGGCTGCTGCGCCGGGAGCAGGTGCTCGATGACGCGCGCGCCGCGTCGGAGTATCTGCGGCGCGCGGGCGCCTGGCCGGCCGCGGCGGTCGGGTTCAGCCTGGGCGGGCACGTGGTGTGCTCGGTGGCCGGTGAGCTGGGGCTGGCGGCGGCGGTGGCGCTGTACCCGGGCTGGCTGACGGGCACCGAGCTGCCGCTGAGCCGTCCGGAGCCGACGCTGGAGCGGGCCGCGCGGGCGCCGGGGCGGCTGGTGGTGCTGCTGGGCGCCGACGACCCGATCATCGACGGCGCACAGCAGCGGGCGATCGGCGAGCGGCTGGAGACGGTGGTGTATCCGGGGGCGAGCCACGGGTTCGCCGCCGACGAGCGTGACACCTTCCACCCGGCCTCGGCCCAGGACGCCTGGCGTCGCATCGAGGAGGTGCTGGACGAGGTACGCCGCTCCCGTACGGACTGACCCTCGGCTCGGGCGGGTCAGGTGCGGGCGGGGGTGGCGTGGACGGCCAGGCGGTCGAGGGAGATGCCCAGGACGTCGGCCAGTGAGGCGATGGTGAAGAACGCCGGCGTGGCGATGCGCCCCGTCTCGATCTTGCGGAGGGTCTCGGCGGACATGCCGGCCGCGGCGGCGACCTCGACGATGCTGCGCTCGCCTCGGGCCTGGCGCAGCATGTGGCCGAGCTGCTCGCCGCGCAGCCGCTCCTCGGGGGTCAGCGGGGATCGCACCATGTCCCCCAGCCTACACCCGCGGGATACTTATACCGGTATTGTTATCGCCCCCCTTGTGGGGCATCCGGGTCAGGGGATGCGGGACACCTCGGGGAAGCGGCTGTCGGGCTCCTGGAACAGGCGGGTGGGCTTGCCCAGCAGGTGCAGGTCGAAGAACGCCCCGACGTAGGCGCGCTGGGCCGCCACCGACCGCTGCGGATCGATCGTGCCGACGAAGTCGGCGACCGGCACCCCGCCCTGCCTGCCGTCCCGCTTCCCGTCCCCCGCCTTGGGCAGCGCCGCGGCGATCTGCGGCAGCAGCGCCTGCAGGTCGGTGAACGAGCCGTGCGCGGCGCCCTTGAACCGCAGCTCCCGCTTCCACCCGGTCGAGGCGCGCCAGAACGACTTCCAGCTCGGCTCGTTCTCCCGCGTGTGCGTCTGGGCCGCCAGTTGCAGGAACGGCCTGGTCACCCCGGTGGCGGCGACCGGGCCGACGTAGCCGCCGTCGAGGTTGGCCCCGGCGTCCACCCGCGGGTCGTCGTGGACGAGCTGGGCCGCCACCGACCCGCCCAGCGACTGCCCCAGCGCCCCCACCCGCGTCAGGTCCGGCGCGCCGCGCAACCCGGCCGGCATGTCCTCGCCGCCGATGGCCCGTCCCTGCCCCAGGGCCGTGACCTGGTCCAGCACGAACCGCATGTCGGCCAGCCGCGCCCGCGCGTGCCGCTCCAGCAGCGCCTTGATGACGCGCGGGGTGAGCTTGGCCGGCAGCGGCAGCGCGCGCACGACCCGCCCGCCGGGGAACTCCACCTGGTCGGCCTCGTAGGTGTGGTCCACGGTGACGACGAGGTAGCCGCGCGAGGCCAGGTCCTGCACGAGCGTGGTGCCCAGCGTGCGCGGCCCGCCGTCGCCGGAGCCGAACAGCACGACGGGCAGCCGGTCCGCGCCGCGCTCGACCGGCGCGCCGGAACGGGCGGCGGTGCGGGTGGCGGCCCAGTCGACGGCGCCCTTGGCGATGCCCATGGGCGGTGCGGAGTGGCGGTCCCAGTCGGCGGCGGCCAGGGGTGCCATGTGGGGGGCGAGCGGTTGCGTGCCGCTCTTGGCGGGGTACCACAGGCTGACCATCAGCTCGCGGTACGGCTTCGACCGCACCAGCGGGTCGCGGCGGGAGCGGTCGACCAGGCGCAGGGCGACGGTTCCCACCGGGTGGGGGCCGCCGGGCGCGGGCAGGACGACCGTGATCGCCTGCCGCGCCTGCTGTGCCTGTTGCGCGTGCAGGGGGACGGTGGCGGGCGTGAGGGTCAGGGCGGCGACGGCCAGAGGGGCCGCGTACATCTTCACGGGCATGCCGGTGTTCTCCTCGAACGGGACGAAAGGCGGGGGGTGTGCTTCCGAGGCTGGCAGGCAGGCTCGCGAACGGGCCAGCGGCCACGGGCTGACCTGCGGGTACGACTTTCGGATGAGGGGCCGGGATCCTCCTCCTTGCGGAGGATGGGGGGCGCCGGGGCGCGGCCTTTAGGGTGGGCGCATGACTCCGGCCGCCCGCCCGACCGCGCCGCCCCGCTCGACGACCCGCCCAGAGCCCAGCCCAACGCGCCGCTCGGTGACGGGCTCGGTGACGGGCTCGGTGACGGGCTCGGTGACGGGCTCGGTGACGGGCTCGGTGACGGGCTCGACGGTCCCCCCGGCGATCGGCCCGGCGATCGGCCCGGCGATCGGCCCGGCGATCGGCCCGGCGATCGGCCCGGTAGTCCGGTCAGTGATGGGCTCGGTGCCGCCTGTGGTCGCCGACACGTTGCTGGCCGCTGTGATCTTTGTGGTCACGCTGGGGCCGGGCCGCGTGGCCGAGGGCGGTCCTGCGGTGCTGGCGCTGCAGGTGGCTCTGGTGGCGCCGCTGGTGTGGCGGCGGCGCGCCCCGCTGCTGGTGCTGTGCGTGATCGGCGGCGCGGCCGCCCTGCAGTGGGCCATCGGGGTGCAGCTTCCGGCCGACGCGGCGTTGCTGGTCGCGCTCTACACGGTGGCCGCCCGCCGCCCGTGGCGGGCGACGCTGGCGGCCGCGTTCGTGCTGGAGACGGGGGTGGTGGCGGCCGCGGCGCGGTGGGCGCCGCCGGGCCGGATGCCGTTGACGGTGGCGGCGCTGAGCGCGATGTCGGCCGCCGCGCTGGCCGCCGGTTTGTGGACGCGGGCCCGGCGCGCCTACGTCGCCTCCCTGGAACGCGACCGCGACCAGCGGGCGCGTCTGGCGGTCGCCGAGGAACGCGCCCGGATGACGCGGGACATGCACGACATCGTCACCCACAACCTGTCGGTCATGGTCGCGCTGGCCGACAGCGCCGCCTACGTTCACGACCGCGCGCCGGGTCAGGCTGTGGCCGCGATGGCGCAGATCGCCGACACCGGCCGCCAGGCGTTGCGCGACATGCGCCGCTCCCTCAGCACCGACCGGGGCACCGAGACAAGCGCCGACAGAGCTGCCGCCCCAGCTGCCGACGGAGCCGCCAGTGGAGCTGCCAGTGGAGCTGCCAGTGGGGGCACCAGTGGAGGTGCCGACAGAGCTGCCAGCGGCTCCGTCGGCGGAGGCGCCGGCCAGGGGGTCGGTGAGGGCATCGGTCAAGAGCAGGAGTCCGGCGTCGCCCCGCGGCATCCGGCGCCCGGCGTTGCCGATCTCGGCCCGCTGGCCGACCGGATGCGCGCCGCCGGGCTGCCGACCCGGTTGAGCGTTGACGGCGACCCCGCCGACGTCCCGGCCGCCGCGCAGCTCACCCTCTACCGGCTGGCCCAGGAGGCGCTGACGAACACGCTGAGGCACGCCCCCGGCGCCAGCGCGCACGTCCAGGTGAATCTGACCCGCATGAGGGCCGACATCGAGATCACCGACGACGGCGGCCGTCCGGCGCCCCAGCGGCCCGCCGGGCGGGGACTGGCCGGGCGGGAACTGGCGGGACGAGGGCTGGCCGGGATGCGTGAACGTGTCGCCGCCTACGACGGCACCCTGCACGCCGGACCGGCCCCCGGCGGCGGCTGGCGGGTCGCGGCCGCCCTCGACCTGACCGGCCCCCGCACGTCCGGCCCTCACACAATCGGCCCGGCCGCGACCGGCCCGGACGCGTCATGAGCCTCGACCTGACCGGCCCGGGCGCGCCATGACCGTCCGGCTGCTGATCGCCGACGACGAGGCGCTGTTGCGCATGGCCTTTCGCATGGTGCTGGACGCCGAGCCCGACCTGCACGTCGCCGGCGAGGCCGCCGACGGCGAGCAGGCCGCCTCGATGGCCCGCCGGCTGCGTCCCGACGTCGTGCTGATGGACGTCCGTATGCCCGGTCTGGACGGCATCGAGGCCACCCGCCGGATCGTCCGGGACTGTCCCGACTCCAAGGTGCTCATCCTGACCACCTTCGACCTCGACGAGTACGCCTTCGCCGGGCTCAAGGCCGGTGCCGCCGGGTTCCTGCCCAAGAACACCCCGCCCGCCGACCTGCTCAGCGCGATCCGCAACGTCGCCGCGGGCGAGGCCGTCCTGTCGCCGCGCGTCACCCGCCGCCTGCTGGACAGGTTCGCCCCCCAGCTCACCCCCGCCCCCCGCGAACAGCACCGGCTGCTGGACCTGCTGACCGCCCGCGAGCACGACGTGCTCGTCCAGGTGGCGCGCGGACTGTCCAACGCCGAGGTCGCCGCCGCTCTGCATCTGGCCGAGGCGACTGTCAAGACGCACCTGAGCCGGGTGCTGCTCAAGCTCGGGCTGCGGCACCGCGCCCAGGTGGTGGTGTTCGCCTACGAGAGCGGCCTGATCCGTCCCTCCTCATGAGCCGTGGGTCAGAGGATTCGGAACGGAATCCGGCGTCAACGGGGTTCCCCGCTGGTCAGCGGGCCGAGCGTTGCGGGATTGTGGGGGGTTTGATGGCCGACTCGCCAGGCTCTGGCTCTCAACCAGGCCAGCAGGACGAGCCCGCCCGATCGCGCGAAAGCCGCCCGGACGCTTGGGAACGGCTTCGGCCCTACCTTGAGATCGGCCGGCAGCTCAGAGGCACAGTCGTCTGGGTTCCCCGACGCGGGGTAATCGGGATCGGAGTCGACCTCGCGCTGCCCGTCGGCGGATTCGTCGACGTCCTTCTCCTGCCCTTCGACTCCAGCCGCTGGCCGGCCGAGGGAACGGTCACCGACTTCAAGATCTGGTGGATGGACGACCGCCCCCAGATCCGTCTGGTCCCTGCCGAGCCGATCTATAGGCGGGAGGACTTCGGCAGCTGGATCCTCCGGCAACCGGGCCGAGACCTGTTCCACCCCTGACTCCAGAGCGACCGCGCGGCCGACGTGGCGATCTGCGGGGCGCGTGAGAGTGAACGCCCCGACGTGGCCTCCTTCGCCCGCACTGGCAGGCCCTCGGCGCGGGCGGTCGATGCGCCGCGCCTGGCCGCCCTGGTCCGCCCTGGTCCGCGCTGGTCCGCGCCCGGGCCACCTTCGCAAAGGCACGCTCATCGAGCGGTCGGAGGAGTCATCGGGGATCGAGGAGTCGTCGATCCCCGCTTCAAGATCTTGATCCGCAGATCGTGTCGATTGTTCCCCTGCGTGACCATATGAACGTGATCGACTGTCAGGCACTCGTCATCGGGGCGGGCTTTTCGGGGCTCGCTGCCGCGCACCGGCTGGACGCCGCCGGCGTGGACGTCCGCGTCCTGGAGGCGCGCGATCGCGTAGGCGGGCGCACATTCACGCGCTACCTCCACGGCGGGCTCCAGATCGACCTCGGCGGTCAGTGGTTCGGCCCGGGCCAGACCCGCATGTACGAGCTCGCCGCACAGTACGGCGTGAAGACCTTCCCTCTGCGCGAGGTGGGAGAGAGATTCGCGTTCCTGGGCGGCCGGCGCAACGCCGGACCCGACGCCGAGGTGTCCGCGATCTACGCCGAGCTCGACCGCCTCGCCCGGACCGTGGACCTGGAGCGCCCCTCGCTCACCCCCGGCGCCGCGGAGCTCGACGCCCAGACCCTGCACGTCTGGCTCGCCGACCGCACCGACGCCGAGCGCGCCGCCTATGCCGCCCGCCAGCTGGCCGGGGGGCTGCTGGCCAAGGACGCCAGTCAGGTGTCCATGCTGCAGGTCCTGTTCTACCTGTACTCCGGCGGCGGCGTGGACTCGATGCTCAACACCGTGGGCGGAGCCCAGCAGGATCGCGTGATCGGTGGTCCGTTCGCGATCGCGCAGCACATGGCCGAGGCGCTCGCCGAACCGGTCGTGCTCGGGTTCGACGTCGCGTCGCTGACCCGCGAGACCCGCGGCCGGCGGGCCGCGACCTGGACTGCTCGCGCGCGCGACGGCCGCGAGCTCACCGCAGAGCGGGTGATCGTCGCGGTCCCCCCGGTGGTGCTGGACCGCATCGAGATCAGCCCGGCGATGCCGGGGACCAAGCGCCGCGCGGTGCGCAACATCTTGCAGGGTGACGCGATGAAGTTCCACGCCGTCTACGCCACGCCGCTGTGGAACGACCAGGGCAGGTCGGGGGCGTTCACCAGTTCCACGGGCCTGATCACCGAGGCCGTGGACAACTCCGTGCCCGGCCACGCCCAGGGCGTGCTGACGTTCTTCGTGTACGGGCACGACGCCGCCCGCATCCGCGGCCTGGACGCAGGCGCTCGCCAAGAGCTGCTGCTCGCCGAGATCGCCGACCGGCTCGACGACGAGCGCCTGAGGCGCCCCGTCGACTTCGTCGAGTTCGACTGGGACGCCGAGCCCCACACCGGCGGCTGCTTCTCCGGCAGCTTCGCCGTCGGCACCATGCACGTCTACCGCGACGCCCTGCTCGCGCCGTGGAAGGGCCTGAGGTTCGCCGGGACCGAGACCGCCGACGTCTGGAACGGCTACTTCGAGGGCGCCGTGCGGGCGGGAGAGCGCGAGGCGGCCGCACTGGCCGACGAGCTTGCGGCCGCGCCGTGACCGCTTTTCCGCGCGGTACCGGTGACCGCGCTCACCGTCAGCGCGGCGCGGTGAACCCTCACGCCCCGGTCGGGTCGATGCCGCAGGGGGGCGCCGATGCCTCGGAGCGCCGGCTACCGCGGCCCGCCGCCCGGCGGTGCCTCACGATCGCGGCAACCGCTCACCAGCGCAGCATCGCCGCCACTCCGCCCGCCTCGGCCAGCTCGCCCGCCGCCCCGCTCTCCAGCACGGTGACCTCGCCCCCGTGCTCGAGGGCGAGCTCGATCATCTCCTCCTCCAGATCCTCGGGAGCGACGGGCTCGGGCGGCGCGGCCTTCCACCCGCCGGCGTCATCGAGCAGCAGGTGCTCGACCCGTCCCTGCCGCAGCAGGGACAGGATGTCGTCGAGGCCGACCGCGCCGTTGCCGCCCGACAGGGCCAGGTCCCGGGCGCGCACGGCCAGCGCGGCGTCATGCCGGGCCCGCGCCCCGTCCAGAACGGGACGCACGAACTCCAGCACCTCCGGCGGCGACAGGGCGGGATCGAGCACGGCGTCCACCTGGATGATCTCCGTGCCGGCCGGCAGCGCCTCGCTCAGCACCGAGGTGTCGCGGGGGTCGCCCACCAACAGCAGCATCTCCCAGCCCAGCCGCCGAGCGTGCCCGGCCACGTGCGGGACCGACTCGCGCAGGAACCTGGTCAGGTGTTCCTCGACGCGCTGGTCGAAGCGGTCGGGGTGGATACCGCCCCGGGAGAGCCTGGGCAGCGTCGTCGACCCCCCGCCGGACGAGCCCGCGGTCGCCAGGTCGAAGGTGACCGGCTCCAGCTCGTCGGCCAGACCGTACCGGCAGTCGAACAGCCGCACGCCGTCACGCCCCACCCTGGCCACCCCGGCGGGCCTGTCGGCCTGAACGGCGGTGACGAGCGGCAGCAGATAGGCATGCTCCCGCAGCGTGGCGAGGTCGCCCACCGGGAGCTGGACCCACTCGGTACGGACCTCCTCGCCGGCCACCTGCGCGAACAGGGCGCGCCCGAGACCGGGACCGGCCGGGTCGAGCAACTCCTCGATCCGCGGCTCCAGCAGGTCCAGGCGGAGGCCCGCAAGCCTGGCCCGCTCGTGGTCGGGGTCCGCGGACAGC
Source organism: Nonomuraea sp. NPDC049646 (assembly GCF_044465525.1). NCBI lineage: Bacteria > Bacillati > Actinomycetota > Actinomycetes > Streptosporangiales > Streptosporangiaceae > Nonomuraea > Nonomuraea sp. NPDC049646. The sequence continues at coordinate 438,234 of NZ_JBITLU010000002.1, forward strand.
TCCTGGCGCAGCGCGGCGATCTCGTTGCGCAGCCGGGTGCGCCCGGCCTGCGTGCCCGGCTCCATCGTGGTGTAGAACGACAGCACACCGACTTCGTCGGCGAGGGCCGCCAGCTCACGTAGATCTGCCTGGTCGAACACCATGACGCTCACCTCCGTAGGCGGGGGCCTGGCGCGGGCCCCGGCGGTGCGGGGGTGAGTCCAACTTATCCCGTCGCTCGTTCTGGCCGGTCAGCGGCCTGCCGGAGTGCCGCGTTCAGGCCGTGGCGGCGATCGCTCGCGTCCTCGCACATGGCGGGTCGGCTGGCCTCGCCCCTTGCCGGAACTGTCGGCGCCCGCCGCTAGCGTGGCCGCATGGACGACAGCATCGTCATCACCGGCGCGCGCGTGAACAACCTCAAGAACCTGTCCCTACGCATCCCCAAGAACCGGCTCGTCGTCTTCACCGGCGTGTCCGGCTCCGGCAAGTCCTCGGTCGTCTTCGACACCGTCGCCGTGGAGTCCCAGCGCCAGCTCAACGAAACCTACTCCTGGTTCGTCCGCAACCGGCTGCCCAAGCACGAGAAACCCGAAGCCGAGGCCATCGACAACCTCGGCGCCGCCATCGTCGTCGACCAGAAGCCGGTCGGCGGCAGCTCGCGCTCCACCGTCGGCACCATGACCGACATCCTGCCGATCCTGCGCGTGCTGTTCTCCCGCTACGGCACCCCCAGCGCCGGCTACTCCTACGCCTACTCCTTCAACGACCCCCACGGCATGTGTCCCGGCTGCGACGGCCTGGGCCGGGCCGTCCGGCTCGACCTCGACGCGCTGCTCGACCCCGGCAGGTCCCTCGACGAGGGCGCCATCCGCTTCCCGCTGTTCGGGGTCGGCACCTGGCAGTGGCAGATCTACGCCCGCTCGGGCACCTTCGACCCCGCCAAACCCCTGGCCGACTACACCGAGCAGGAGCGCCACCTGCTGCTGCACGGCGGCGGCTTCACCGTCGAGGTCCGCGGCAAGAACGGCACCCTCAACAAGGTCGACTACGAAGGCGTCGCCGACCGTTTCACCCGCCTCTACCTCAAACGCGACCTGTCGGGCCTGAGTGACAAGACCCGCGAGGCGGTGCTGGCCTTCGTCACCGAGGGCACCTGCCCCCAGTGCCGGGGCGCCCGCCTCAACCAGGCCGCCCTGGCCACCAGGATCGGCCCCCACACCATCGCCGACCACACCGCCATGGAGATCACCGACCTCATCGGCGTCCTGGCCGGGCTCGGCAACCCCGTCGCCGACACCGCGGCCGCCGCGCTGCGCCGCATCGACCAGATCGGCCTGGGCTACCTCACCCTCGACCGCGAGACCACCACCCTGTCCGGCGGGGAGAGCCAGCGCCTGAAGACCGTCCGCCATCTGGGCTCCAGCCTCACCGGCATGACCTACGTCTTCGACGAGCCCAGCGCCGGCCTCCACCCGGCCGACGTCGGCCGGCTCAACACGCTGCTGCTGGCCCTGCGCGACAAGGGCAACACCGTCCTGGTGGTCGAGCACGACCCCGACGTCATCGCCGTCGCCGACCACGTCATCGACCTGGGCCCGGGAGCGGGCCTGCACGGCGGCACCGTCGTCTACCAGGGGTCCGTCGAAGGGCTGGCCCGCTCCGGCACGCTGACCGGCCGCCATCTGCGCGCCCGCACCCCGCTCAAGACCGCCGTGCGCCGCCCCACCGGGCACCTCACCATCACCGACGCCGCCCTGCACAACCTCGACCACCTCACCCTCGACGTGCCCACCGGCGTCCTGACGTGCGTCACCGGCGTGGCCGGGTCCGGCAAGTCCACCCTCATGGGCGAGGTGTTCACCGCCCAGCACCCCGGGGCCGTCACCGTCGACCAGGGGGCCGTCACCGTCTCGGCCCGCTCCAGCCCGGCCTCCTTCATCGGCGTGCTCGACCCCGTCCGCCGGTTGTTCGCCCGCGCCACCGGCACCCAGCCGGGCCTGTTCAGCTACAACTCCACCGGCGCCTGCCCGGCCTGCGAGGGCCGCGGCGTCATCCACACCGACCTGGCCTTCATGGACCCGGTCACCGCGGTGTGCGAGATGTGCGGCGGCACCCGCTACAACCCCGAGGCCCTGCGGCACCGGCTGCGCGGCCACACCATCGTCGACGTCCTGGCCCTGACCGCCGAGCAGGCCGTCGCGTTCTTCACCGAAGCGGCCATCCGCGACCGCGTCGCCACCCTGGTCGACGTCGGCCTGGGCTACCTCACCCTCGGCCAGCCCACCTCCACCCTGTCGGGCGGGGAGCGCCAGCGCATGAAACTGGCCGGCGAGCTCACCAAGACCGGCGCCGTCTACGTCCTGGACGAGCCCACCACCGGCCTGCACCTGTCCGACGTCGACACCCTCATCGACCTGCTCGACCGCATCGTCGACGCCGGCAACACGGTCATCGTGGTCGAACACCACATCCAGGTGCTCAAGCGGGCCGACTGGGTCATCGACCTCGGGCCGGGCGGCGGCAAGCACGGCGGGCGCCTGGTCTTCCAGGGCACCCCCGCCGACCTGCTGACCGCCGCCGGTTCCCGCACCGCCGAGCATCTGGCCGCCGCGCTCGCCTGACCAGCCCGCCCGGCGTCAGCCCTGGGGCTCCTGCGCCGGGCAGGCGATGCCCTTGGCGGGCACGGACGCCGAGATCAGGTAGCTGTCCATGGCGGCCGTGGTGCACGTGGTCATGCCGTAGACGCCGTGCCCCCAGCCCTCGTAGGTGAGCAGGGTCGCCTTGGGGCCGAGCTGGCGGGCCACGTTGGCCGACCACGCGTACGGCGTGTCGGGGTCGTGCCTGGAGGTGGCCACCAGCAGCGGCGTGCCGCCCCTGTACCGCAGCGGGTGCTGGGGGTTGCCGACCGGATGGCCCTGGCAGATCGGCATGTCGCCCATCGGCATCGGGTTGTAGCGCATGTCGGGGGCCACCGCGTTGGCGGCGCGCATCACCTCGGCGTAGTGGGCGTAGTCCCGCAGCGACAGGTTCCAGTCCTGGCACAAGATCGCGGTGGGCAGCTCGGCGTAGGCGCCGTTGACCGGCCAGTTGCCGGGAGGGCCGGGCATGTCCTCCGGCACCGGGCCGCCCGCCAGCGCGAGCAGCACCTCGGCCTCCAGCCGCCAGGCGGGCGCCTCGTTGAGCACCACGCCCAGCCACTGCAGGTTGTGCGCGCTCACCGGCCGGCCGTCGCCCGGCCACAGCAGCTGGCCGCGGCCCGCCTTGGCCAGCAGCCCCTTCCACAACGCCCGGATGTCGCGGCCGCGCAGGACGCACTCGCTGTCGCGGCCGCACCAGGCGACGAACTCCTCGAAGCTGTCCTGGACGGTGGCCGCCTCGCTCACCTGGAACGCCTTGACGTCCAGGCTGTGGTCCATGTTGCTGTCCAGCACCATGGCGCGGATCCGGCCCGGGAACAGCTCGGCGTACATCTGCTGGGCCAGCGTGCCGTAGGAGACGCCGTAGGAGGTCAGCTTGTCCTCGCCCAGCGCGGCGCGGATGGCGTCCATGTCGCGGGCCACGTCGACCGAGTCGAGGTGGTCGTACAGGGGGCCGGTGAGCCTGCGGCAGTCGGCGCGCAGCCTGGTGTCGAAGGCGGCCCAGGTCAGGTAGTCGGCCTGGCTGGTCATGACCGGATAGGGCATCTGGTTGTACACCGAGGCCGAGCAGGTCACCGAGCGGCTGCGGGCGACGCCGCGGGGGTCGTAGCCGACGATGTCGAAGCGCCGCTGGATGTCCTGGCTGAAACCGGAGGGGCGCAGGATGTCGTTCACGCCGGAGTTGCCGGGCCCGCCGGGGTTGCTCAGCAGGGAGCCGATCCGCTGGGACGGGACGGTGGCCTTGCGGCGGGCCAGGGCCAGGCCGACGGTCGGCCCGTCCGGCCTGGACCAGTCGATGGGCACGGCCAGCGTGCCGCACTCGACGGCGGGTTCCTCCTCGCACGGCCCCCAGGTGATGCCGCGTCCGCCGGCGGCATCCGTGACGTCCTGCCGGGTCACCGCCGCGCCGGCCGTCCCCGCCATGGGGACGGCGAACAGCGCCGCCACCGTCGCCAGGGCGGTGGCCAGCAGGGATGTTCTTCTCAGCACAGTGCTCCTGTCGTCGATCGGCACGTCGATCGGCGGGCGGGGCTGCTCGCACGGCGTGATGGGCCCCCTGGCCCGGCTGTGGAGCGTTCCTCGTCCTGCCTCAGTGGCCCGTGGCGGGGCCGCTGCCGTGCCTTTCCTTGATCACGACTCGGAATCTAACAGGCGAAGGCCGTACTGGTGGACATTACGCCAGAATCTGGACATATACCGGCCCGAGGCCGCAAGCCCGCAACCGAGTCAGCAGCTCAGGTCACGCGCGGGCAGACGGCCCGTCACCAGGAAGCCGGTGACGGCACGGTCACCGCAGGCGTTGCCGTTGGCCAGATACACCCCGTGACCACTGGAGTCCACGGCGACCATCCGGGCCCGCTGCCCCAGCGCCTCGCGCATCTTCAGCGCCCCGCTGTAGGGCGTGGCCGGATCCCGCAGATTCTGGATCAGCAGCACGTTGGCCGGACCGCGCGAGCCGATCCGCGTGGCCGGCTCGGCAGGACGGAACGGCCAGTACGCGCACGGCCCGACGTTCACCGGCATGCCCGCCGTCAACGGGTAGGCGGCCCGGCTGCGCCGCACCTGCTGCTCGTGCCGGGCGAGCGAGCCCGGCCACACCACGTCGTTGCACATCGTGGCCCCGGCGTGCGCCGCGGTGTTCTGCAGAGCGGCCTGCGGCGGCTGGTTCGGCGCGGGCAGCTCGGCGCCGCTCAGCGCGGCCTTCATCAGCCCGGCCAGCATCGGGTAGTTGGCCCGGGAGTACAGCGCGTTGAGCAGCGTCTCCCGCAGCAGATTGCCGGTCAGCCGCTGCTCCGGCTCGGCCCCCGGCCAGGCCAGTGGCTCGCGGTCCAGCCGGGCCGCCAGCTCCAGGAACGTCCGCCGCACCGCGGCCACGTCGGCGCCCAGGCCGTAGTCACCCTCGCGCGCGGCCGCCCACGCGCCGAAGTCGGGGAAGGCGTCCTGCACCCCGACCGCGTAGTTGGCCAGCCACTGGCGCGCCACCTTGTGCGGATCGGGATCGTCATTGCTGTCCAGGATCACCCGATCGGTGGTGCCGGGGAACATCGTGGCGTGCACGGCGCCCGCGTAGGTGCCGTACGAGACACCCCAGTAGGAGATCTTGTCCTCACCCAGCGCCACCCGGATCCGGTCGATGTCCCTGGCGTGGTTGCGGGTGCTGATGTGCCGGATCAGCGGCCCGCCGTTACGGGCGCACGCCTCGGCGATCCGGCGCGACCACGCCGCGTTCCCGGCGATCCCCCCGTCGGCGTCGGGATAGGGCTTCAGCCGCGTCAGCGACAGGTCGGCGGGCGCGAGCCCACAGGAGACCGGCGAACTCCTCCCCACGCCACGCGGGTCGAACCCGACGATGTCAAACCGGTCGAGCACCTCCTTCGGCAGCTTCTTCACCAGGGTGCTGGGCCGGTTCAACCCCGGGCTGCCCGGACCGCCCGGGATGATCAGCAACACGCCGCGGCGCACGTCGGGACGGGCCGTCCGGATCCTCGACACCGCCAGCGTGACCGAGGGGCCGCCGGGGGCGGAATAGTCCATCGGCACCTCGATCGTCGCGCACTCCTGGCGAGGGTCGACACCCTCACCGGGCGCGCAGGCGTCCCACCGGGTGACGGCGGCGTGCGCCGGGGCCGCCAGGAGGGCGGCCGTCAACGTGGCAGTCAGCGTGGTCGTCAGCGTGGCTGCGGACAGCAGGGCAAGGGATTTCATCAGGGGCCTTTCGGTTCCGGAGGGACGTCCACGACTCTGCCGGGTCGTTGATCGCCGAACCAGAGACCTCGTCACCGGCCGCCCGTGACCTCATCACGAAACCGGCAAAACACCCCAAAACCGGAAACGTGGAACGGGATGGAACGCCCAGCCGACAAAGACCACCCACCCGAAAGAGACCCGCATGAAACCACTCACCCGACTCCCCCTCACCACCGCACTCCTCCTCACCACCCTGCACACAACCCCCGCCCACGCCGACACCCCACCCCTCCTGCACGCATGGGGCTACAACTTCTTCGGCCAAGTCGGCAACGGCACCAACGACACCCCCGTCACCCACCCCATCCCCATGGCCTCCACCGGCGGCCACGACGTCACCCAGACCAGCGGCGTCTACCTCGAAAGCTACGCCCTCCACACCGACGGCACCCTGTGGACCTGGGGCAACGGCACCCAACAGATCCCCCGCCCCGTACCCGGCCTCCCCCCGATCAAGCAGATCAGCAGCGGCGCCAGCCACAACCTCGCCGTCGGCCGCGACGGCTCACTCTGGGCCTGGGGCAGCAACGACTTCGGCGAACTCGGCGACGGCACCACCACCCGCACCCCCACCCCCAAAAAAGCCCCCATCACCGGCATCGTCCAAGCCGCCGCCGGAACCGGCTTCACCCTCGCCCTCAAAGCCAACGGCGAAGCCTACGCCTGGGGAACCAACCGCTTCGGCCAACTCGGCGACGGCACCACCACCCAGCGCACCACCCCCGTCCGCGTCAAAGCCCCCTACGGCATCACCCAGATCTCCGCCACCGGCGAATTCGGCATGGCCCTGCGCAACGACGGCTCCGTCTGGGCCTGGGGAACCAACGCCTCCGGCCAACTCGGCGACGGCACCACCACCGACCACCCCACCCCCACCCGCGTGGACCGCCACGTCTCCGGCATCACCGCCATCTCCGCAGGCATGGCCCACACCCTCGCCCGCGCCGCCGACGGCACCGTCTGGACCTGGGGCAGAAACTGGGCCGGACAACTCGGCGACGGCACCACCACCGACCACCCCACCCCCGTCCACCTCCCCCTCACCGGTATCACCCAGGTCAGCGCCGGAACCGGCGAAAGCCTGGCCATCGACACCACCGGCACCCTGCGCTACTGGGGCGACAACACCTACGGCCAAGCCGGCAACGGCACCGCCGCCCCCGGCAACCCCGTCCTCAACCCCACCCCCGTCAACGGCCTCAACGGCGTGACCACCGCCAGCGCCGGCATCGTCCCCCTCGCCGTCGCCGCACCCGGACCCGTCGCCGTACCCGACCTGACCGGAACACCGGCCATCCTGGCGGACCGGCCACTACTGGCCGTCGGCCTCCTCCTGGGCACCAAGGCCACCACCCCCGACAGCCAACTGTGCAACCACCTCGGCGAAATCGTCAGCCAGAACCCCCAACCCGGCCAAACCGCCACCGCAGGCTCCGCCGTCGACATCGTCGCCGCCGTCAAACCCCCCAACGGCTGCCTGTGACCACCCCCCTCACGAAACCCCGTCCACCACCGGAACCAGCACATCCGTCACCAACTCACCAGGCGGCGTACACCCCGGATCCGACACATACACCTCCCGCACCGCACCCCTCACCACCAGCCGCCGCTCGGCACACCACGCCAGAACAGCATGCACCGTCAACGCGATCTGGTCATAAGGCCCCACATGCGTCGCCCGCGCGAACAACCCACCCGGCAACACCCCCGCCTCCACCCCCTCACCGGCGAACCCCTCCACCCCACCGTCCAGCAACAACGCCACCCGGACATCCACCACCTCACCCACATCAACCGGAAACAACCCCACCAGCCGCACCGGCCCGAACCCCTCCGGCACCCCCGCCACCAACCGCGCCACCGCCGCAGACGTAGCCCGCCCCACATCCTCCATCCCCGCCGCCCGCTCACCCGCGAACACCGCCCGCGCCCCCATCTCCCGCACCACATCCACCTCAGCCGCCGGCAACCCCACAGCCAGCACCCGCTCCAGCGACGCCAACGTCCGCCGCCGCCGCGCCAACTCCACCTCCAACGACACCCGGACCGACTCCAACGCCCCCACCTCCCCCGACAACACCCGCCCCACCACCGCCAACGGCACATCCAACGACCGCAACAACCCGATCGACAACGCCTCCCGCGCCTGACCAGCCCGGTAATACCGGTAACCCGTCACCCCATCCACATACGCCGGACGCAACAACCCCAACTCGTCGTAATGCCGCAACTGCTTCACACTCAACCGACCAAGCCGCGCAAACTGCCCAATCGGCAGCAACTCCTCATCCACCAACACACCCACCCTCACGTAACGTCAGACCCATGACCCTGTCCATCGGCCAAGTCGCCAAACTGGCCGGCATCACCGTACGAACCCTCCACCACTACGACGAAATCGCCCTCCTCACCCCCAGCCAACGCACCACCGCCGGCTACCGCCGCTACACCGACGACGACCTCCTCCGCCTCCAGCAAATCCTCCTTTACCGCGAACTCGGCTTCCCCCTCGAAGAGATCACCGACATCCTCGACCACCCCCACACCGACCACCTCACCCACCTCCACCGCCAACAGCAACTCCTCACCCGCAAAGCCCAACGCCTCCACCAGGTCATCACCAACGTCGAACGCGCCATCCAAGCCCACACCCACCGCATCCCCCTCACCCCCCAAGAACGCTTCGACGTCTTCGGCGACTTCACCCCCGAAGACCACGACGCCGAAGTCCAACGCCGCTGGGGCCACACCGACACCCACGCAGAGAGCCGCCGCCGCGTCGCCACCTACACCAAGACCGACTGGCTCCGGCTCACCGCCGAAGCCACCGCCATCGACGACGACATGCGCGCCGCCCACACACGCGGGCTCGCCCCCGACCACCCCGACGTCATGGACATCGCAGAACGCCACCGCGCCCACATCACCCGCTGGTTCTACGACTGCCCGCCCGAACTCCACCGCGGGCTCGGCGACCTGTACGCCACCGACCCCCGCTTCACCGCCACCTACGACGACCGCGCCCCCGGCCTGGCCGCGTACTACCGCCAGGCCATTCACGCCAACGCCCGCCGCCTCTGACCTGGCTGAAGGGTTTTGGGAGTGAAAAAACCGGATCTTGTCTAAATCCACCACCTTTACATTGTAGATTTCTAAGCTGGGAGGTCGAGCGCGGCGGCCGTCAGCGCGCGTGCCCGGCGGGGAGAGCCCAGCAGCTCCACCGTGTCCGACAGCTGGTCCACGCACCCCGCCACCGGCAGCCCCCTGACCACCGGATCCGTCACCGACGCCATCAGCGACCGCGCGAACCGCTCCCCGCCGATCACCCGGAACGGCCGGTCGTGGAACCCCCGCACCCCCTCCTCCAGCCGTTCGGTCAGCGCCATGCGGTTCTGCAGCGCCGCCAGCCGTCCGTACGCCGCCGTCAGGCCCTCCTCCCGCTCGCGCCACGACCGCGCCGCCATCGCCGCCGCCAGCGCCTCGCCCAGCTCGGCCGAGCCCGGCAGCCGGGTCAGCGCGCTGCCCAGCCATTTGGCGTACGGCGGGTAGCGGCGACGCAGCAGCAACGCCAGCCGCATCACCTCCCGCGCCAGCCGCGCCGCCACCACGGCCGACCCCAGCTCGTCCCCCACCTCCGCGCACCGCCCCGGGAACGGCTCCTCCTGGCCGATGCGCTGCCACTGGCAGGCCAGCACGTACCGCCACACGTCCTGCGGATACCAGCGCAACGCCTGCCGGGCCGCCTCCAGCCCCGCACCCGGCACCCCGTCGCAGAACACCTCGCCGCCCGTCACCTCGGCCAGCGTCTGCCACGGCACCGACAACCAGTCCAGCAGGGACACGCCCGCCCGCGGATCGAACCCGAGCCGCCCGACCAGCCACTCCCCCAGCTCGGCGACCACCACCCCCGGCTGCCGCACCCCGTGATACTCGAACACGGTGTCAAAACCCCCGAACCGGTCGGGCAGCCCCGCCGCCACCCGCTCCCGTACCGGCTCCACCTGACCGGCCGGCACGAACAGCAGCACCCTCGGCCCCCAGTCATGGTCGGCCGAGCGGGCCGTGTCGAACGCGAGCACCTCCGACCCCGGGCCGATCAGCGCGGCGCTGTGCCGCACCCCGGGAAGGAGCGGCGCGACGACTTCGCCGTAGAAGGCACGAGAAAGCTCAATACCAGGCACAAAGTTGGACATCACGCCGTCAACTCTGCACGAGCACCGCCCGAACCTCACCCGGTTTTCCCAGCGCCGATGACAGCGTGGTGACCGACCGGACACGCCAGGGGGAGGGACCCGTTGACCAAGGTCGTCGCCGACATCTCCGTATCGCTGGACGGCTACGTCACCGGCCCCGACCCCGGACTCGAACACGGCCTCGGCACCGGCGGCGAACTGCTGCACGCCTGGGCCCGCCGGCCCACCGACGTCGACGCGCGCGTCCTGGGCGCCGCGGCCCGCGCCACCGGCGCGGTCATCATGGGACGGCGCACCTTCGACGTGGTCGACGGCCCCTACGGCTGGGGCGACCCGCTCGCCTACGGCTCGGCCCGCGAGCAGGCGCAGACGCCGCCCGTGCTCGTCGTCACCCACGTCCCGCCCTCAGCGGTACGCCGGCCCGAACTGTTCACCTTCGTCACCGACGGCCCCGCCGCGGCCGTCGAGCACGCCCGCACCGTGGCAGGGGACGGCGACGTCGTCGTCATGGGCGGCGCCGATCTGATCGGCCAGGCCACCGACGAAGGGCTGCTCGACGAGCTGCGCCTGCACCTGGTGCCGCTGCTGCTGGGCGCGGGCACCCGCCTGTTCGCCCACGTGCGCCCGCGCCAGTGGGAGCCGGTCGAGACGCACTTCTCCCCCCTGGCCACCCACCTGACCTACCGCGCCATCACCTGACCCACCCCCCGCTGCCCCCGGCGGGGTTCAGCCTGCGACGTGGCAGGCCAGCACCAGGCGCCGGCGGTAGCCGAGGCGCTCGTACACCTTGATCGCCGCGGCGTTGACGTCGTCCACCATCAGCGCCGCGCGGCCGTGCGTGGCCACGAGCTGGGACGACATCCACCCGCACACCCGCTCGGCCAGCCCCCGCCCGCGGAAGCGGGCGGCCGTGGCGACCCCGGCCAGCAACCCCACCGACGGCGCCGACCAGGCGTCGGCCGCCACCGCCGCCAGCTCGCGCCCCACCCGCGCGCCCGCCCAGCGCCGCACCCCGGCCGCGCCCGGCACCGCGTACGAGGAGGGCGCGTCACCGGCCAGCAGCGCCGTGATCTCCTGCTCGGCGTCGCCGTCCAGCCAGCCGACCACCGGCGGCGGGCCCGCGGCCTCACCGCCCAGCGGACCGGCATCCAGCCGCGGGCCGGCCCGCAGAGGACCGGCTTCCAGGGGTGGCGTGCCGGGCTGGCCGGTGCGGGCGCGGGGCGGCCCCGTCAGGCTCATCCACGAGAACGCGCCGCTCTCCCGCACGCCCTCCAGGCTCGCCGCCACCCGCCGCATCAGCTCCCGCTCGCCCAGCGGCCGGTAGGTCGGCCCCAGCTCGGCCAGCGCGTGCCGGACCAGCTCGGCCGCGTCGTCCGGGTCGCCCCACACCGCCAGCCGGTCATATCGGGCCAGGCCCGGGGCGGCGGCCACCACCGCCTCCCGTAACGCCCAGGCGCGGGCCCGGCCGCGCAGGTCCTGGGCCGTCCACACCACCAGGTCGTCGTCGCCGCACGCGGCGCGCACCGCGCCCGGGTCGCCGAGCCGGTGGATCACAGGATCTCGCCCGGCCGGTACGCGGCGGCCTGCGGGTGCTCGGCCACGACCTGCCCCACCTGCTGCACCACCTCGGCCACCTGCGCGGCGGCCGCGCCGGTGAAAGAGACCCGGTCGGCCAGCAGCGCCTCCAGCTCGGCCCGGTCCAGCGGGAAACGCTCGTCGCCGCCCAGCAGGTCCAGCAGCTCGTTGGACGCGCCCCGCGACCGCATCGCCAGCGCCGCCGCCACCGCGTGCTCCTTGATCAGCTCGTGGGCCTGCTCGCGGCCCATGCCGGCGCGCACGGCGGCCATCAGCATCTTCGTCGTGCCCAGGAACGGCAGGTAGCGGCCCAGCTCGGCCGAGATCACCGCCGGGAACGCGCCGAACTCCTCCAGCACCGTCAGCATCGTCTCCACCAGCCCGTCGAAGGCGAAGAACGCGTCCGGCAGCGCGACCCGGCGCACCACCGAGCAGGACACGTCGCCCTCGTTCCACTGGTCGCCGGCCAGCTCGCCCACCATCGAGGCGTAGCCGCGCAGCACCACGGTCAGGCCGTTGACGCGCTCGCAGGAGCGAGTGTTCATCTTGTGGGGCATCGCCGAGGAGCCGACCTGCCCCTCCTTGAACCCCTCGGTGACCAGCTCGTGCCCGGCCATCAGCCGGATCGTCCTGGCCAGCGAGGACGGCGCGGCCGCCAGCTGCACCAGCGCCGAGACCACCTCGAAGTCCAGGGAGCGCGGGTAGACCTGCCCGACGCTGGTCAGCCGCCGGGAGAACCCGAGATGCGCGGTGACCTTCTCCTCCAGCTCCGCCAGCCTGTCCTGGCGGCCGCCCAGCAGGTCGAGCATGTCCTGGGAGGTGCCGACCGGGCCCTTGACGCCGCGCAGCGGGTAGCGGCCGATCAGCTCCTCCAGCCGGTGGTAGCCGGCCAGCAGCTCGTCGGCGGCCGAGGCGAACCGCTTGCCCAGCGTGGTGGCCTGCGCCGCCACGTTGTGGGAACGCCCGGCCATGACGGTGGAGGTGTGCTCCTCGGCCAGGGAGGCCAGGCGGGCCAGCAGCGCCACGACGCGGTCGCGGACCAGCAGCAGGCTGTCGCGGATCTGCAGCTGCTCGACGTTCTCGGTCAGGTCGCGCGAGGTCATGCCCTTGTGCACCTGCTCGTGCCCGGCCAGCGCGTTGAACTCCTCGATGCGCGCCTTGACGTCGTGGCGGGTGACGCGCTCGCGCGCCGCGATCGAGTCCAGGTCGACCTGCTCGACCACCTTCTCGTAGTCGGCGACCGCGCCCTCGGGCACCGCCACCCCGAGCTCGGCCTGCGCCCGCAGCACCGCCAGCCACAACCGCCGCTCAGCGATGATCTTGTACTCGGGAGACCACAGGCGGGCCAGCCCGGGTGAGGCGTAGCGGGCGGCCAGGACGTTCGGGATGCGCGGCTTGGAAGTCACGTTGGACAAGTCTATTCACACCCCGTCACCCCCACCGCATCCAGCCCGCGCGGGCGTCCCGGCGGCCGCGTTCGCGCGCACGGAGGGGCGCTGACCAGCGCCGTCGCACCTCCGGCCGGACGGGGGCCATGTTTCCGCCCGTCCTGGCCGGTAAGTACGGAAGTCGCGAGGACCCGACCAGAAAGGCATGAACATGAGCACCGACGACAAGATCCGCAACAAGGCCCAGGAGCTCAAGGGACGCGCCAAGGAGAACATCGGCGACGCCACCGACAACGAGAGCCTTCAGGCCGAAGGCCGCGCCGACCAGACCGAAGGCGGCCTGAAGCAGGCGGGCGAGAAGGTCAAGGACGCCGGCAAGAAGGTCAAGGACGCCTTCAAGAAGTGATCGCCGCGGGCCTTGGGGGGCGGCGCGGGGGGTCGTACCGACCTCGCACCGCACCGCCTCCCCCGCTTCCCGGTCACCGGCCCTTGCCGCTCAGCCGCGGCTGTTCGGGCCGGTCGGACCGTCACCGGAAGCGCGTGCCCCACGTCGGCTAGCTGTTGCACTCCCGGGACAGGACCTTGCCGGTCTTGGCGTCCGTGCAGGTCTTGCACGTACGGTCCGGGCTCCCCGTGATCGGTTCCTTGGTGGTCTTGCACTCGCGCTCGGTCGACTGCTCCGGCTGCTTGGTCTTCTGCTCGCAGTACTGCTTCTTGTACCCGCCGCCCTTCTTGTCGCGGCAGTAGTAGCACCGCTTGTTGCCTTCCTCCAGATATTTGCACTTGGGCGCGCCACTGGCGGCGCCGCCCGCGGCACAGTCGGCAAGCGCAGCCGGCGTGGCGGGCGTGGCGGTGGTGGCATGGACTTTCTCCCCCAGCGCCTGCGAGGCCATCGAAGGGGCGAGGGCGGCAGCGACAAGGGCGCTCACAGCGCATGCTTCCTTGAACACGTTTCCTCCCACAGGACATCTTTCTCTGGCCCCTCCATCGTGACCCGCCCCCACCAGCAATCGTCAAGACATCGATCCGGAATTTATTTTCCGCCCCCGAACGCATTTCTCGGCCCGAAACCTGGCGGCGCATTTCTATTACGCGGTCAACGCCACCTCCAAAAGCACTCTTTACTTCATCGGGCCGTCCGCCGTTCCCGCCGCCCGGCCGCATCCTCTGGAGGCTCCCGGACTCGAACGACGTGGAGGCGCTCGAAGTGTTCCGAGCGCCTCCACGCACGAGAAGCGGCTACTTATCGGGGACGGCCTGCGCGGTCAACTGGCCGCGCGTGGGGCGACACCCGACTCCCTTGTTCTCTTTGTGCCACACCCATCCGACCTCTACGACGAACGTGCGTTCCGTATGGCACACGATGGAGTGTTCGGCCATGAAGATGTACTTCATGCCCGCCAGCTTGAATTCGGCGTTCAGGATGCCGTGGAAGTGGTGTCCGAACCGCGTGAGCATGCAGACCCCGATGAGCGGGCTCGTGCTGCATTCAGCCGTGACCTCGGGCTCGCTTCGCTTGACCGTGGTCTTGGCGTTCTCGAGGTTGTTGGTGAGCTTGGTCTCGTGACATTCACCCGCGATCGAATACTCGACGGGCAGGGAGATGTTGAACTTGTATTCCGGCGAGTTGTTGAAGATCTTGGGCGCGATGTCGGTCGCGATGTCACTTCCGAGATTGAGGGACTCCTGCAGGAAGCACCCCTTGGCGATCACCTCCATCCCCTTCTCCTTCTTGGTGCCGAACAGCGCCTTCTGCATCGCCACGCCGAACTTCGTGTTCCAGTACTTACCGGAGTTCGGGTAGGCGAAGAACATGTTCTCGAAGGGACCCACGGCCCACCACTCGTGAGCCTTCTTCCGGCCCCAGTCCACCGGCTTGGACCACTTGGAATACACCGACGACCGTACGTACCAGTTCTTGATGCGCAGGCTCTCCACCTGCTGGCAGTAGATGTCGTACGGATTGGCCCGGCAACCTCCGGGCCCGGCGGCGGCCCCGCCCGCGCCGCCCTCGGACACCCCGCACACGGCCTCGACCGTGCCGTCGGGATGGACGAGGCCGGAGCACGGGTCATGCCCGTCGCTCGTGTCCTCGTAGTTCGGCAGGGGGACGTCGATGATGGTCAGATCACCGCAGCGGTCGAAGACGAAGATCGAGATCGTGGATTCGATGCCTTCGACGACACCGGCCGCGCCTGTCGCGGAACGCGCCTGAGCCGCGCTGACGGTTGAACTCTTCTGTTCGGTCCAGGTCCGCTTCACTTCCGTGGTGACCTTGACAGTGCCGTCGGGCATGGCCTGGATCACCGGGTTCAGCAGCTCGACTTCGGAGCCGTCACGCGTGACGCCCCTCCGCTGCATGTCCTTCAGGTTCTGCTCGAGCTCATTGTTGAGCAACGACAGCTTGGCCGTGGCAGGCGCCTGAGGGGTGACACCGGGAGCGTCCCAGACGGTCGCGGCTCCTCTTTCCAGGACGACATCCTGCGCCTGAAAGTAGGCCTTGATCCGGTCGCCGTATTCCTGTGCGCCCGAGCTCACGCCGGCTGTGGCCGCCTTCGCGCTCGCGGCGCGACCTGCCGCCGAGAGGGGCTCCAGGACACACGTGCTTCCTGGTGCGGGAGGCGGCGGGACGGCCTTGGTGGTGACCGTGGCGGCTTCCCAGCCGCTGGTGCCGAAGGCCGTCTTCGCGCGCACCCGGATGGTGTAGTTCTGCCCGTTCGTCAGGCCGGAGACGGCCGCGTATGGATCCTTCGCCTCAAGTGTCTTGACCACGGCGCCGCCGTTGTCGAGCACCTCGACGTCGTACCCGTTCAGCAGGGCGACGCTGCCGTTGCTCTCAGGCAGGCCCCAGCTGGCGACAGCGCTCGCGTCGCCACCGGAAGCCACCAGGTTGAGCACCTTTCCGGGTGGACCGGCCGGCAGATAGGTGAGCGTGAGCGACGGCTGCTGGACTGCCACTTCATCCCCGAACGCGATCACCTCGTCCTTGTTCGAGGTCAGCATCAGCCACTGATAGACGCTACTGGCGATGTCACTCTGAGGACCGCTCAGTGGAAGCGTGTACGGCGCGATGTCGGCATCGGCATCACCAGCCAGATCCGAACCCTTGGTCTCGCCGGTGACCGAACTCTGCAGCGGCGTCGCCGTGACCACCGCGCCGGCCGGACACGTACCAGCCGGACAGACGGGATCCCCGAGCTTGAGGACTCCTTCCGTCACCATCGATCCCGGAGGCAGCTCGTCGAGTTTGATCTTGACGAGCGCCACGGTCTTCTCGGTACCGGCGCCCCCAATGCGCGCCGTGGTCGCGTCGGTCACCGTGCACGGGTGGCCGTCGCAGGCGGTCGGGTCGGTCTTGGCCGACTTGATGACGAAGTTGTCCTTGCCCAGGGTCAGGTGCCGCACGTCCTCCACCGGGGGCGGCGGGGGCGTGCCCGGGGTGGTGAAGGACACCGGGGCGGTCTTGGGGGTGCAGACCTCCTCGAGCATCGGCGTGGTCGGCGTCGTCGGGGTGGTCGGCGTGGTCGTCGGGGTGGGGGTAGGGGTCGGGGTCGGGGTCACGCCGATCGGGGCCTGCATGTCCGCCTGGATCTCGGCGGCGGTCTGCGCGCGGTTGTAGATGCGCAGTTCGTCGATCGCGCCGCCGAAGTACTCGCCCCAGTTGGTGTTGGCGCCGATCTGCAGGGCGCCGCCGGAGTCCTCCAGAGCGCCGACGGCCTTCTGCGCGACCTGTTGCCCGTTGACGTACAGGCGTGCGGTGGTGCCGTCGTGGGTGACCGCCAGGTGGGACCAGGCGCCGGTCGAGAGCGCCGCCGTGCCGTCGACCTGCTGGTGGACGCCGCCGGAACGCAGCCAGCTGCTGGGGGTCAGGCCGTTGGAGGCGTACAGGCCGTAGCCGACGCCGTCCGTGTAGTCCTTGAAGGCGACGCTGCGCCAGCCGCTCAGGCTGGTGGGGTTGATCCATGCGGACATGGTCATGCCCCGCGGCAGCACCAGGCCGGCGTTGTGCGGGACGGAGACCTTGCTGGACGTGCCGTTGAAGGACAGCGCCCTGCCGTACTTGCCGGCGGTCCAGGTCGTGTTCTGGGCGGTTCCGGTGTTGTTCTTGCCGGAGACGTCGCCGACGCTCGTGCCGGCGCCCTCGTTCATGCCGTAGGCGGCCACGAGCCCCTGGGGAAGCGGCGTGGGGGTCGGTGTCGGCGTGGGCGTGGGGGTCGGCGTGCTGCCCGGCGTCGTGGTGCCGCCCTGACCGACGGCGCAGGCCACCATCTGCCACTTGTAGGTGGTGCCGGGCTGGACCGTGTTGGCGGGAATCTGGAAGGAGGCGCGTTCGCCGCCGCTGACGCTCCGGGTCCCGAGCGGAGCCGACCCGACCGGGGTTCCGGCGTTGTCGTACAGGTAGTACTTGGCGGTCACCGGCCCGCCGGAGGGGCGGTTGACCATGCCGGACAGGATCGGCTGGGTGGGGTCGGCCATGCCGGTCTCGGTGTCGGTGGGCAGCGTCGCCGCGTCGGACGTGATCCGGTAGGCCGGGCTCTCGCTGCAGGACGGCGGCGTCACCCCGGTCCGGCACGCCTTGACCACGAACTTGAAGCTGGCCGGATTGTCCAGGGAGAAGATCCTCTCCGGGGTCTGACCGGCCGGCACGCCGTTGTTCGTCGTCGTGCCCGGAGCGGTGACCATCGTGCGCAGGTCGGACGCCGACAGGACCCTCTGGTAGGCGTGGACGTCGTCGATCGCGCCGGTGAAGGGCGTGTGGTCACCGGCGATCTGCCCCTTGCCGAACTGGAAGGCGCCGCGGGCGTTCCACGTCACGGTGTGATCGCGCTCGTCGGCCAGCTCGCCGTCGACGAACAGGCGGATCTTGTGAGCGCTCTGGTCGTACTGGATCGCCACATGGCTCCATCGGCCGACCCGGGCGATGTTCTTGGAGACCGCCCACTGTTCGTAGATCCGATCGGAGATGTCCTGGGTGACCATGGTGAGAATCCACCGCTGATCCACCTCGGGAACCGTCGAGCGGGCGTAGGCCAGGGTGAAGGCCGGCTGGTTGACGCCCTGCTGGGAGAAGACCACCTGGTCCTCGGCGCTGTCCTCAAGCCTGACCCAGGCCGTCACCGTGTAGCTCTGATCGGTGTTGAGCACCGGCCCGGCGGTGGCGCCGGTACCGCCGGACAGCTTGAGAGCCTGACCGACCTGCCCCGGGACGCGGCTGTAGGAACCGGTCAGGGTGGCGTTCAGGTTGTGGCCGGAGGCGTCGGCCGCGCCGGCCCCGGAGGTCTCGTCCAGCTTCCAGTAGCCCGCCTCCCCGGTGGGGAGCTGCGCGGGCGGCGGCGCCATGGTGGAGTCGTTGACGCTGACGGTGTAGTCGAGGGGGGTCGCCTCGGGCACGCCGGACTTGTAGGTGACCTTGACCGCGGTGGAGCGGGCGATGGCGTCGTTGCCGCTCAGAGAGTCGATCGACTCGGCGGCGACCGTCGGGATCTCCGGCGGCAGCACCCAGTCCACGCTCAGCTTGGGCACGTTCTGGTTGTAGGCCTGAGGCCAGAAGTCGAAGTTCTCGCTGGCATTGGAGGCAGGGGTGCTCTCGGTGCCCAGCTGCATCATCAGCCCGTGGTTGGGGGCGCCGCCGGCCCAGGCCTGAGCCATCGCGGTCAGATCCCAGCTCCACACCGCCCCGGCGGTCTGCGGCTGGATGCACGGATTGATCGAGGAGCGCCCGTCGGGGGTGGTGGCGGGCTGCCTGCTCCAGAACGTGTCGTCGGCCACCCACGCCTCGGTGATCCGATGCGCGAAGATCGACTGGTAGTTGACCAGGCAGGAGCTGGCGTTGGCCCGCAGGGTCAGCTGCATGGTGGCCTTGAGCACGTTCCGGTTGGCGATCGACGTGGTGTCGAAGGCCATCAACGCCCGAAGCGTCTCGGGGACGTCGGTGCAGGTCTGGTTGGGCCACGTCCCGGTGCAGCGCCGGTAGTTCTGGCGGCCGACCCTGCCCGGCGCGATCTGGGAGTTGGGCGACATGATCCCCACCTCTTGGGTGACGCCCAAAGTGGTGGTGGGATCGACGGTCACCGGGTACCGGGTGGCCGGGTCGGCCAGCCAGGCCGGATCCGGCTTCAGCACCAGGACGGTCCGGCCGTCCTTGGTCTCCACGCTCGTCCTGACCTTGGCCTCGCGGCCCGGCTGGTCGTCGGCGGTGTCGGCCGCGGCGGCGTCCCACATCCGGGGCGCCGGAGCCGACAGGGCGGTCTTGCCCTTGCTGTTCTTCAGCGCCAGCCCGCCCCCCTTCGACATCGACAGCGTCAGGCCGTCGGTCTCCACCGGCAGCCGGAACTCCACCGGCTTCGTGGGCCGCTCGCGCAGGACGACGTCGTGCCGGAACCCGGTGGGCAGGGCCGTGGCCACGAGATCGGCGCCGGGCCCGGCGGCGTCGGCGTACCGGGCCTTGTCGCCGGTGATCTCCGGGCGTGGCAGTGGCGCGCCCCAGGACAGGGCGACCCGCTGTTTCCCGTCACGTGCCAGTGAGGCGAACGGGCCATCGCCTCCCAGCGAGAAGCTCACGTCGGCCTTGGCCAGCTTCGGCTGCAGCACGCCGTCCCGCTCCACCAGGCTCGTGTCGATCCGGCCCCAGCCGCCGTCGGCCTGTTTGAGCTGCACCGGCCCGTCGTAGGCGTGGGTGGTCAGGTGCCCGTCGGGATAGGCCCACACGCGGGCCGACTCGGTGAAGGCCGCCTCCACCGGCACCGGCTTCCCGGACTTGCGCGCCTGGGCCACCGCCGCCCGCAGCGGCGCGTCCGGATCCTCCGGCTTGGGGAAGGTCGTCATCGACGGAGGTGCGGGGGTCGCGGCCGGAGCCGGTTCGGGGTCGGCCGACGCCACCGTGGTTCCGGCCACCAGCAGCGACGCCGCCACCGTGAGCGTCGCGGCGACGGCGAGGCGTCTGGGCGGCTTTCCGCTCACCGTTGCCGCGCTGACTAACTTGTTCACTAACACTCACAATCTGTCACGAGTTGGATTAGCAAACAAGCTTTACCTGCCGTCAAGATCGCCAGGCAACAAGATCCGGGATCACAATAAGATAAACATAAAATTTGTAACGGCCGCCGTCGACGGCGCGATATATCTGGCCAAATTACTGGTAATTGTCATTCTCACAATACGCGGAGTGGCAAGGCGATCACACCAGCAAAACCGGCCTCCGCGGCACGCTGTGGTGCCAACGTCCCCCATAACCACCACAGCCCAGCCCCACTGTGGGGCAAATGCACACGTTGCCGCCCGCAGGCCACAGAAATTACATATGAAGCACCTGGCCCGCGCCAGAAACGCCGAATTCCCGCAACGAAAGGAACGGCACATGCCCCATGCCCACGGAACACACCGCGACCTCCTCCGCCGGGCCGCGGCAGCGCTCGGCGCGCTCCTCATGGGCGTCTCCCTCGTGGCCGGCGCCACGACCCCCGCGCACGCCGCCGGCGGCTGCGCCGACAGGTCGCAGAACGGCTGGACCATCCGGCTGTGCGCCAGCAAGAACGGGCTCGACCTGATCTCCGACATGTACGTCATCACCAAGGGACAAACCGGCAACGGCTGCAGAGGCGAAGGCCACGCCACCTCATCCGGCCGGCCGATGGGATACCTCGACCTCACCGGCTGCGCCGACATCGCCGTCAACACCCGCTACGTCATCGCCTCGCAATGGGCGGCCGGCGGCGCGCAGGTCACCACCCGCGCGGTCATCTTCGAGAGCCTGTCCCCCTTCCGCGCACTGTTCGACCAGAGCGCCTCCTTCAGCGACGTCTGACGGCCCCCCGGACGGCCGGATGCCCGGCGCGAGGTGAGAGACCTCGCACCGGGCATCCATGACCCCACCCACCCCCGGCGCCGCATGAGGTCGGCGCCGGGGTGCTCCGCTCACGACGTGGGCGTGAGGACCTTGGCCTCGTGCTTGGGCGCCGACGGCTTGCGCCCCATCCGCTCCTTCGCCCGCTCCACCACCGTGTACAACGTCGGGACCAGCACCAGCGTCAGGAGCGTCGAGGACACCAGGCCGCCGATCACCACGATCGCCAGCGGCTGCGAGATGAACCCGCCCGAACCGGTCACCCCCAGCGCCATCGGCGTCAGGGCGCAGATCGTGGCCACCGCCGTCATCAGGATCGGCCGCAACCTGCGCCGGCCGCCCTCGATCACCGCCTCGACCACGCCCAGCCCCTGATCCCGGTACTGGTTGATCAGGTCGATCAGCACGATCGCGTTCGTCACCACGATGCCGATCAGCATCAGCATGCCGATCAGCGCCGGCACGCCCATCGCCGTGTCCGTCGCCACCAGCAGCCCGATCGCGCCGGTCGCCGCGAACGGGATCGACACCAGCAGGATCAGCGGCTGCACGAAGCTCCGGAACGTCGCCACCATGATCATGAACACGATCGCGATCGCCGCCAGCATCGCCATGCCCAGGTCGGAGAACGCGTCCGCCTGGTCGGCCGAGGCGCCGCCGATCTCGTACCGGGCGCCGGCGCCCAGCGACACCGACTTCAGCTTCGTCGTCAGCTCCTGCGTGACCGTGCCCAGGTCCGAGGCCTCCACCTTGCCCGACACCGTCGCCGAACGCTCACCGTCGATCCTGGTCACCTGCGTCGGACCGGCCACCTGCTCCACCTTGGCCACCGACGACAACTTCACCAGGCCCGCCGCCGTCGGCAGCTTCAGGTCCTCGATCGCCTTGACGTCGTCGGGCGCGTCGCCACCGCGCAGCACCAGGTCGCTGCTGCGGCCGTCCAGGGTGATCTGACCCAGCGGCGCGCCGCGGAACGCCTGCGCCACCGCCTGGCCGACCTGCCCCTCCGACAGCCCCTTGGCCGCCGCCTTCTCCCGGTCCACCGCGACCTCGATGCGCGGCGCGCTGGCCTCCAGGTTCGACGACAGGTCACGCAGACCCTTCACCTGGCCCATCGCACCCTTGACCGCCTCGGTCGCCGTGCGCAGCGACTCGGCGTCGGGCGCCTGCACGATCACGCTCACCGTGTCGGAGGAGAACCCGCCCCCGCCGGCGCCGCCGACCGTCACCTCGCCGACCCCGGACAGGCCCGTGATCTTCTCCCGGAGCTGCTGCTCCACCGTCGCCGGCTCGGCGCCGTCCTTGACCGTCACCGAGAACGACGCCCGGTCCGCGCCGCCGCCCACGCCGCCCTGCATGGCGTTGCCGCCACCCACGTTGACCTGGTACGTCTCCACACCGGCCAGCCCCGACAGCACACCCTCGACCTTCTTGGCGGCTTTGTCCGTCGTGGCCAGATCGGTGCCGACCGGCATCTTCTGCGTCAGCGAGATCGTGTTCTGCCCGGAGGAGTCCAGGAAGTTCGTCCGCAGACCGCCCGCCAGGCCCATCGTCCCGACGAACACCGCCACCCCGATCAGCACCGTCACCAGCTTGAACCGCGTGGCGAACCGCAGCACCGGCAGGTACGCCCGCTGCAACGGGCTGCGCAGCTCCTTGGCCTCGGCCTCCTCACGCTGGGCCCGCGCCTGCTCCGGCGACAATGACGGCGCCTTGAGGAACCAGTACGCCAGCACCGGCACCACCGTCAGCGACACCACCAGCGAGGCCAGCAACGCCACCGCCACCGTCACCGCGAACGGCCGGAACAACTCCCCGACCATGCCGCCCACGATCGCGATCGGCGCGAACACCGCCACCGTCGTCAGCGTCGAGGCCGTCACCGCCCCCGACACCTCCCGCACCGCGGTCAGGATCGCCTGCAGCTTGGCCTCGCCGTAACCCAGATGGCGCTTGATGTTCTCCAGCACCACGATCGAGTCGTCGACCACCCGGCCCACCGCGATCGTCAGCGCGCCCAGCGTCAGCATGTTGAGCGAGTAGTCACCCGCCCACAGCGCCAGCAACGCGATCACCACCGACAGCGGGATCGACACCGCCGTCACCAGCGTCGAACGCACCGACAGCAGGAACACCAGGATGACCAGCACCGCGAACGCCAGCCCCAGCAGGCCCTCGGTGGTCAGGTTCTCGATCGACTCCTCCACGTACGGCGCCTGGTCGAACACCACCGACACCTGCGTGTCGGAGGAGTCGCCCAGCGACCGCGTCAGCTCCGGCAGCTTCTCGCGGATCTCGTGGGAGATCGTCACCGCGTTGCCGTCGGGCGTCATCGTCACCGACACGCCGAGGCTCGTTCTGCCGTCGGTACGGGTGATCGTCGAGGCGTCGGCCAGGCCGCGCTTGATCTCGGCCACGTCACCGAGCTTGACCGGCTTGAGCGGCTTGGGCCGCGCCACCTGCTGCGGCAGCGCCGCACGGCCCGTCTGGGCCGGCTGCCCGGCCTGCGGGCGGCCCTGCGCCTGCCCCGGCGTCTGTCCCGGCGTCTGGGCCGGGGACTGGGCCGGGGACTGGGCCTGCTGCTGGGCGGGCTGCGCGGGCGTCAGGTAGAGGTTCTTCAGCTTCTCCAGCGAGTCGACCCGCGCCCCCACCTGCACGGTCAGCGACCTGCCGTCGGAGGTCAGCGACCCGGCCGGGATCGGCGTGCCGTTCGCCTTGAGCACCTCGGGGATCTGCGCCGCCGACACCCCGGCCAGCGCCATCTTCTTGACGTCCGGCTCGATCGTGACGACCTCGTCACGGGTGCCGGTGACCGCCGCCTCGCGCACGCCCTCCACGCTCTGCAGCTCCGGCACCATGATCCGGCGCAGCTTGTCGGCCATCGCCCGCTCGTCGCCGCCGTCGCCCACCGCCAGCACCAGCACCGGGATGTCGTCGGTGTTGCCCGCCACCACCTGCGGATCGACGCCCTGCGGCAGCGAGATCCTGGCGACGGCCTGCTGCATCTTGTTCAGCGAGGCCTCGATGTCGGTGCCGTACTCGAAGGCCACCTGGATCTGGGCCATGCCCTCCTTCGACGTGGAGGTCATCTGCTCCATGCCGGGGATCCCCTGGAAGGAGTCCTCGATCGGCTTCGTCACCTGGTCTTCGACGATCTCCGGCGAGGCGCCGGGGAAGGGCGCGATGACGAACGCGCCCGGATACGCCAACGACGGCAGGAGCTGCTGCTTCAACTGCGGAATCGTGAACGCGCCGAACGCGGTGATCACGACCGCCACCAAGATCACAAGACTGCGGTTGACCAGACTCAACCGGGCGAAAGCGGTCATAGGCTCCCCTCCAAAGTTCGCCCCAGACTAACACTTTGCCTTATACG
This sequence comes from Nonomuraea sp. NPDC049646, assembly GCF_044465525.1. NCBI lineage: Bacteria > Bacillati > Actinomycetota > Actinomycetes > Streptosporangiales > Streptosporangiaceae > Nonomuraea > Nonomuraea sp. NPDC049646. The sequence goes on from NZ_JBITLU010000002.1 coordinate 462,473, forward strand.
AATATTTAGCCTGATCCAGCTTTCCTGATAACCTTCTCAGGAAGCGAGAGGTGAGCGTGAGCGACGACCGCGAAGACCTGATCCGCCGGATCACCGAGACACAGCGCGACCTGGGAAGACTGTTCACCCGGCAACAGTCCCCCCTGTTCAGCTCCAACCTCACCATCCGGCAGCTCCGCGTCGTCATGCAGCTGTCGACGCACGGCTCAGCCTCCGGCCAGGACCTCGCCCACACCCTCGGCGTCAGCCTCGCCACCGTCACCGGCATCGTCGACCGCCTGGTCGCCCAGGGCCTGGTCAGCCGGCACGAAGACCCCAACGACCGCCGGGTGCGCCGGGTCGAGCTCACCCCCGCCGGCGCCACCCTGATCGCCGAGATCAACGACGCGGGCCTGCGACACTACAAGCGCATCATGTCCCACCTCGACACCGAGACCCTGCGCGCCCTCGACCACGCCACCCGCCGCATCCGCGAAGTCGCGGACAAGCTCTACAACGAATGACCCGCCCGGGGCGCTCCCGATCGTCGCCGCTTTTTCGGTGGATTAGGGATGAATGTCACCAGCCCACCGGCTTTACATTGTAGATTTCAAGCGGGACAGCATCGGCGGGAGCTCGCCCTCGCAGGCCACCGTCAGCCGCCGCGTCGCCCGGGTCACGGCCACGTACAGGTCGTGGCCGCCCATCGGCGACTGCTCCAGGATCCCCGCCGGATCGACCACCACCACCCCGTCGAACTCCAGGCCCTTGGCCTGCGTCACCGTCAGCACCGCCACCGGCGCGTCCAGGTCCGCCGACCCCGGGAACAGGGCCGCCACCCGCGCGTGCAGCGCGTCCGGCGTGATGACCCCCAACCGGCCGCCCTCGCCCCGCGCGCTCAGCTCGGCCCGCTCCGCCGCCACCAGCGCCGGCAGCTCCGCCACCGCCGCCCGCACCGCGCGCGGCTCGTCGCCGCCGTCGCGCACCGACTCCGGCGGCTCCTGCCACGGCGCCACCGCCGCCAGCACGTCGGCCGCCACCCGCATGATCTCCACCGGCGTGCGGTAGTTGACCAGCAGCCGCTCCTCCCGCCAGCGCCCCTCCAGGTACGGGTCGAGCACCTGCGCCCACGAGCGCGCCCCCGCCGCCGACCCCGTCTGGGCCAGGTCGCCCACCACGGTCAGCGACCGCGCCGGAACCCGCCGCACCACCGTCCGCCAGGCCATCGGCGACAGCTCCTGCGCCTCGTCCACGATCACGTGCCCGTACGCCCACGTGCGGTCGGCCGCCGCCCGCTCGGCCGTCGTCAGCCCCGCGCCGTCGTCGGCCTGCCGCTCGGCCAGCACGTCGGCCCGGTCGAAGACGCCCCCCTCCAGCAGGCCGGTGGTCTCCAGCACCTCGCGCGCGTACAACTCCTGCTCGGCCCACTCCTCCCCCGCGCGCCGAGCCGCCACCCGCTCGGCCGAGTCGTCGTGGCCCAGCAGCTCGGCCGCCTCGTCCAGCAGCGGCACGTCGCCGACCGTCCACGGCGACTCGCGGGGCCGCACCAGCGGCGTCCAGTCCAGGCCCGGCGGGCACACCGACCACAACGTGTCCGGCGCCGACAGCAGATCGGCGACCAGCTCCTGCGGCGTCAGCTCCGGCCACAGCTCGGCCACCGCGCGCCGCACCGGCTCCTCACCCCACAACCGCTCGGCCGCCAGCGCGATGTCCGTCTCGTCCAGGTCGCCCTCCAGGTCCAGCGGCTCGGCCAGCTCCGGGTCGTCGGCCGCCAGCTCCTCCAGGTGCAGCGACTCCTCCAGCGCCCGCGCCTCCGCCCTGGCCAGCTCCTTCAGCAGCTCGGTGACGTACAGCTTGCGGGCCATGTTGTGCGGCAGGCGCACCGCCCGCGCCCGCTCGCGCAGCCGCACGCACACCGCGTGCGGCACGCGCAGCCGCAGCCCGTCGAGCTCCACCTCCAGATCCCCCGCGGGCACCCGCTGCCGCTCGGCCACCGCCGCGGCCACCACCTCGGCCATCCGCAGATCGCCCTTGACCACCGCGGCCGCCGGCGGATCGGCCGCCACCGCCCGCACCCCCGGGAACAGCTCGCCCACCGTGGCCATCACCACCTGCGTCTCCCCCAGCGCCGGCAGCACCTGCCCGATGTAGCGCAGGAACATCGGATTGGGCCCCACCACCAGCACCCCGCGCCGCTCCAGCGTGTCGCGGTGGGTGTAGAGCAGGTAGGCGGCCCGGTGCAGCGCCGCGACGGTCTTGCCGGTGCCCGGCCCGCCCTGCACCACCAGCGCCCCCTGCAGGCCCGCCCTGATCACCCGGTCCTGCTCGATCTGGATCGTGGCCACCACGTCGCCCATCCGGCCGGTACGGCCGCGCCGCAGCGCCGCCAGCAGCGCCGCCTCGCCCACCAGCGTGCGCCGGTCGCCGTCGGACATGCCCTCCAGGTCGAACACCTCGTCGTCGATGCCGACCACCGTGCGGTCCTTCAGGTGCAGATGCCGGCGCCGCACCAGGCCGCCCGGGTCGGTGGCGGTGGCCACGTAGAACGGGCGCGCGGCCGGGGCCCGCCAGTCGATCAGCACCGACTCGTGATCCTCGTCCCGCAGCCCGATCCGGCCGACGTACGTGCTGAGGCCGCCGGAGTCGTCGATCCGGCCGAAGCACAGGCCGCGCTCGACCGCGTTGAGCTGGGCCAGCCGCCGCGCCTGCTCGGAGGCGGTCACCTCGCGCTCGAAGCGCGCCTGCCGGGTGCCCGTCGCGCCGCCGCCGGCGTACACCTGGCGCAGCGTCGCCTGCGCCCGCTCCCTGGCCGCGTCGAGCCTGGCGTACAGCCACCGGACCGTACGCTGCTCGCTGTCAAGGGCTTCCGCGAGACCATCTTGACGATTAGCCATTCCCTGCTATACTCCTTTACGGGAGCTCTGTGGAGCCGCTTCTCGTATTGCCGAGTTCACGAGCCTAGCCCTCCTTCGCCGTTCCGGCAACCGACGCCGCCCGCCCGCCTTCTCACGGCTGCTGCTAGCTTGAGCGCTCGTGTCGGACTATCTGCGTGACCTGTTCTCCCTGCGCGGCCGCCGCGCGCTCGTCACCGGCGGCAGCTCGGGCATCGGCCTGGCCATGGCCGAGGCGATCGGCCGGGCCGGGGCCGAGGTCGTCCTCGCCGCCCGCAGGCCCGCCGAGCTCGACCGGGCCGCCGAACGGCTGCGCGCCCACGGCGTCACCGCCTCCGCCGTCAGCGCCGACCTGCACGACCGGGACGACCTCGCCCGCCTGTGCGCCGCCGCCGGAGAGATCGACATCCTGGTCAACGCCGCCGGCAACAACATCCGCAAGCCCATGGCCGAGCTCACCCCCGGCGACTACGAGCAGACCATCGCCGTGCACCTGACCGCCCCCTACCTGCTCGGCCAGCACTTCGGCCCCCGCATGGCCGCCCGCGGCAGGGGCCGCATCATCAACGTCGGCTCCCAGCAGTCCATCAGCGCCTTCGGCGACAGCGGCGTGTACGGCGCCGCCAAGGCCGCCGTCGCCGGCCTGACCCGCTCGCAGGCCGAGGCGTGGTCGGCGCACGGCGTCTGCGTCAACACGATCATCCCGGGATTCGTGCTCACCCCGCTGACCGAACCCGCCCAGGCCGTCCCCGGCCGCGTCGAGGAGCTGGCCGCCCGGCACATGACCGGCCGCAACGGCGTGCCCGGCGACTTCGCGGGCGCGGCGGTGTTCCTGGCGGGGGACGCCTCGGCGTTCGTCACCGGCCAGCTGCTCTTCGTCGACGGCGGCTTCTCCGTGCACTGACGGCGGGTGGGCGGCCCGGACCGGCGCCTTTACGTTGTAGATCAGGTACTGCGGCGGGCGCGGTAGGCGCTGGCCTTGGCGCGGTTCTGGCACGACAGGCCGCAGAACCGGCGCGAGGCGTTGCGGGTCGCGTCGAAGAAGACCAGCTCGCACGCCGCCGCCTCGCACGTGCGCAGCCGCACCCCTTGCCCGACGCCGATCACCATGGCCAGCCCGGTGGCCATGTCGGCCGCCCACGCGTCCACCAGGCCGGCGGCGGGCCCGTGGAAGGCCAGGACCGGCGGGTCGCCGTGGAGGTTGGGTACGGCGCCGTGCCGCAGCAGGGCCCGGTTCAGCACGGCCGGCGCGGCGGGGCTCGCGGTGAAGGCGGCCCGCAGCTCGTCGGCCACCCCGGCCAGCCGGTCGGCGTCGGAGCCGGTCAGCGCCCTGCTGGGCGTCCATCCATGCCGGACGAAGGCGGCCTCGAGCGCGGCGCGCCGGTCGGCCGGCGGCCCGGCGGGACGGCCACGCACCTGGGTAACGGCCAGTTCGTTGACCAGCAACACGGCCAGATCAACCCATCTACCGACATACCTGTCAATTTGCGACTGGCCGGTGATACGCCACGCGTCTGTCGTCACCGGCGAAGCTTACCTAGACAGTGAGGACGGGCGCATGAGGGTCACTCGAAGCCGGGCGCGGGCTGCCACAGGCTGATCTCGGTGCCCTGGTCGTCGGTGCAGGAGCAGCCGCGGCCGGACTTGCTCTCGTACACCTCGCCCGTCGTGCCGCCGAGCTCGTGCACCCGCTTGACGGCGGCGTCGATGTCCTCGACGTGGTAGTAGAGGTTGGGCTGCGCGGACGGGCCGCCGGCGCGCAGGCCCATCGGCACGTCGGCGTTGGTGACGTGCAGGTAGCGCTCGTGCTCGCGCCTGAACTCCCAGCCGAACAGCGGCCCGTAGAAGGCCGCCGCCCGCTCCAGGTCCTCGACCGACAGGGTGTAGTAGCCCAGCTGGACACTCATGCACGTCTCCCCGCAATAATTGCCGCTATCGTTAAGCACCAACACCATAACGGAAGCAGGCAAAGATTAACAACAGCGTTAACGACCTGGACGCCATGCTGGCCGCCCTCGCCGACCCCACCCGGCGCAAGGTGATCGACCTGCTGCGCGAGGGCCCGCGCCCGGCCGGCGAGCTGGCCCAGGCGGTGCGGATGAGCGCCCCCGCGCTCAGCAGGCACCTGCGCGTGCTGCGGGCCGGCGGCCTGGTACGGGCGGAGGCGGGCGGCGACGACGCCCGGCTGCGGCTCTACACCCTGCGCCAGGAGCCGTTCGCGGCGCTGCAGGCGTGGCTGGACCAGGTGCAGGCGTTCTGGGCCGAGCAGCTCGGCTCGTTCAAGGACCACGTGGAGCGCGGTCAGTGAACGCGGTGCGGGCGGCGGTCGTCGTGCCGGTCGATCCGGCGACCGCGTTCCGGATGTTCACCGACGAGATCGACCAGTGGTACGTGCGCGGCCGCCACAGCTGGGTCGACCCCGCCCGCGCGGTGGCCATCCGCTTCCAGGACGGCTACCTGCGCGAGCTGTGGGGCGACGGCGGCCACGCCGACATGGGCCGGATCGTGCACTGGGAGCCGCCCCACCGCCTGGTCTGGGCCGACCTGCTCAACCCGGGCGGCCGGATGGAGATCGAGGTGGCCTTCACCGCCGTCGAGGACGGCACAGAGGTGCTGCTCGAACACCGCGGCCTGGACACCCTGCCCCCCGACGTGGCCGGGCGCATCCGCCGCGGCTACTCCTGGAACATCGTGCTGGGCTGGTTCGCCGCCCGATGGACGCGGGCGTGATCAGCGACGGCCGTACTTCTTGTGCACGGCCTGCTTGCTGACGCCGATCGCGTCGGCGATCTGCGCCCAGGGCAGCCCCGCCACCCTGGCCCGGCGCACCTGGACGGCCTCCAGGCGCTCGATCTCGCGCCGCAGCGCGGTGGTGGCGTGCAGGGCCAGCAGCGGATCGTCGTCCTGCGCCTGCCTCATCAGGGACGCCAGGTCGTTGGTCATGCCCTAACGGTAGTCCACGATCGGCCGCCGGCTCGGCGGGTCATCGCGCGTCCAGGGCCAGCCGGACGCCGAGGCCGATGAGCACGACGCCGGAGATCTGCTCCAGGCGGCGCCTGACGGCCGGGCGGCCGAGGAGGTCCCTGGCCCTGGCGACGGCCCAGATGAGCAGGCCGTACCAGAGGGTGTCCACCAGCACCCACACGACGGCGAGGGTCACCAGCGTCAGCGGCACGTTCTGCCCGGCCGGCACGAACGGCGGCAGGAACGACATCGCGAACACCGCGGCCTTGGGATTGGCCAGACAGGTGCCGAGCCCGGACAGGTAGGACCTGCGCAGCCCGGCCACCGGCTCCCCCTCCACCGGCGCGCCCTCCGCCTGCGGGGTCGCCCGGCGCGCCTTCCACAGCGCCTGCGCGCCCATCACCACCAGCACGACCGCGCCCGTGACGCGCATGACGTCGTAGGCGACCTGCGAGGCCACCAGCAGCGCCGACAGCCCGAACGCGGCGGCCAGCCCCCACAGCAGGATGCCGGTCTCGTTGCCCAGCGTGGCCGCCAGGCCGCAGCCGCGGCCGGCGCGGAGCGTCTGGCGCAGGATGATGGCGGTGCTCACCCCGGGGACCATGGCCACCAGGAAGCACGCGCCGACGAAAGCCAGAAGGTACATGGTGGGCATGCTGACAGAGAAGGCAGCCCTTTTCTCGCCATTTATCCGGACAAGTTGATCTAGAGGTACAGCTTGCCGAGGCCGGTCACCGCCTCGGCCATCAGCACCCGCAGCTCGGCCGGCTCCAGCACCTCGACGTCGGCGCCCATGCGCAGCAGCAGCCAGCGCGCATGCGTGAGCGACTCGACCGGCACGGTGATCGTCCGCCAGCCCTCGGGGTCGGGCTCGCCCGCCGCGGCCAGCGCCGCGGCGACCACGTCGGACCCCATCGTGTACGCCAGCAGGTCCTCCCGGCCGGGCGCGAGCCTGATGACGGCCTCGGCGGTGTACATGCGCTCGCGGAACTCCTTGGCGTACGCCCGCCAGAACGCCGCCAGCTCGAACCCCTCCGGCCTGCGGAAACGGCCCGGGAGCTGCTCGACGGTGAGGATGCGCGAGACCCGGTAGGTACGCGGCGAGCCCTCGGGCGGGGCGGCGACCAGGTACCAGGAGCCGCCCTTGAGCACCAGCCCGTACGGGTGGATCACCCGGTCGACCTCCCGCTGCCCCCACCGGCGGTAGGTCATGTGCAGCGGCCGCTGCTCCCACACCGCCTCGGCCACGTCGCTCAGGTGCGGCACGTCGTCGGCCGAGCGGTACCAGCTCGGCACGTCCAGCAGGAAACGCTCGCGCATGCGCGAGGCCTGCGAGCGCGGCTCGGGCGGCAGCGCGGCCAGCAGTTTCAGCTCCGCGGTCGCCGCGACGTCGGCCAGGCCCAGCTCGGCGGCCGGTCCGGGCAGCCCGGCCAGGAACAGCGAGGACGCCTCCTCGGCCGTCAGCCCGGTCAGGCGGGTGCGGTAGCCGTCCAGGAGCTGGTAGCCGCCCGCCGGTCCGCGGTCGGCGTAGACCGGGACGCCGGCCGCCGACAGGGCCTCGACGTCCCGGTAGACCGTGCGGATCGACACCTCCAGCTCGGCGGCCAGCTCGGGCGCGGTCATCCGGCCCCGCGTCTGCAGCAGCAGGAGGAGGGAGAGCAGGCGGCTGGCACGCATATTCGTCATTGTATTGCGCACATTCTCGGTGTTTGTATGAACATATGGAACGTTTGACCGCCATCATGAACGCCCTGCGCGCCCACGACAGCGTCTCGGTGGCCGAGCTCGCCGAGCGGCACGGCGTGTCGGAGATGACGATCCGGCGCGACCTGGACGAGCTTGCCCAGCAGGGCGTGGTCCGCCGGGTCAGGGGCGGGGCGCTGTCCCTGCTGCTGCGCGGCGAGGAGCCGCCGTTCGGGGTGCGCGAGCGGGAGGCGGTGGAGGCCAAGCGGCGCATCGGCGTCGCAGTCGCGGCGCTGATCGCCGACGGGGAGGCGGTCGCCCTGGACGGCGGCACCACCGTCCTGGAGGTGGCCCGCGCCCTGGCCGGGCGGCGGCTGACCGTGCTGCCGCTGGCGTTGCAGGCCGTCTCGCTGCTGGCCGCCGCGCCGCGGGTGCGCCTGGTGCTGCCCGGCGGCGAGGTCCGCAAGGGCGAGCTGAACCTCACCGGCCCGCTCGCCGAGAGCTCGATCGCGGCGCTGCGCTTCGACACCGCCGTGATCGGCTGCTGCGGCCTGTCGGCCGAGCACGGCCTGACCGCGCACGACCTGCCCGAGGTCGCGGTCAAACGGGCGGCCATCGCCGCCGCCCGGCGGGTGATCGTGGCCTGCGACTCGAGCAAGTTCTCCCGTACGGCCTTCGGCGCCGTCTGCCCGATCTCCCGACTGGACGTCGTGGTGACCGACGACGGCGTGCCGCCCGAGCAGCGTGACGCGCTCGTCGCGGCCGGGGTGGACGTCAAGGAGGCCCGGTGAGACGCGAACGGACGGCCGTCTACCTGCTGTTCTTCCTGGCCGGCCTGGCCATCGGCACCTGGACGGCCCGCATCCCCGCCATCAAGGAGAACCTCGGCCTCGACGCCGGACGGCTCAGCCTGGCGCTGCTGGCCATCGCCGCGGGCGCCGTCGCCGGCATGACGACCGTCGGCCGCCTGGTGGACCGCTACGGCAGCAGCCGCGTCATGATCCCGGCGGCCCTGTCGCAGGGCGTGGTGCTGGTGCCGCCCGCCTTCGCCGCGGGCCTGGGCTCGCTGGCCGCCGCGCTGCTGGTCTTCGGGGTCGTCCACGGCGTCCTGGACGTGTCCATGAACGCCAACGCCGTCGAGGTGGAACGCGCCTGCGGGCGGCCGGTGATGTCGTCCTTCCACGCCGTCTACAGCATCGGCGGGTTCGCCGGGGCCACGACGGGCGGGGTGTTCGCGCAGGCCGGGCTGCCGCCGTCGGTGACGTTCGGGTGCGTGGGGGCGGTGATCGCCGTGCTGGCGGCGTGGGCCTGGCGGTGGGCGCTGCGCTCGGCGCCCGCTCCCCTGCCGGCCGGCGGCTCGGGGTCCGGACGGCCCAAGGGCATCCTGTTGCTCGGCGTGCTGGCCTTCTGCTGCCTGGTGGGCGAGGGGGCGGCGGCCGACTGGAGCTCGGTCTACCTGCGCGAGAACCTGGCCTCCTCGGCGGGGTTCGCCGCCGCCGGGTACGCCGCGTTCTCCCTCGCGATGACCGCGGGGCGGCTGGCGGGCGACCGGCTGGCCGCCAGGTTCGGGCCGGTGACGCTGGTGCGGTGCTGCGGGCTGCTGGCGGCGGCGGGGCTCGGGCTGGCGCTGCTCGGCGGGGGGCCGGTGGCCGGGGTGGTGGGATTCGGCTGCTTCGGGGCGGGGTTGTCGTGCATCGTGCCGCAGGTGTTCTCGGCCGCGGGGCACCGGGACCCGGCCTTCGCCGGGCGGGCGCTGGCGCGGGTGGCGTCCGTCGGGTACCTGGGGTTCCTGTCGGGGCCGGTGATCATCGGGGCGGTGGCCCAGCTCGCCGGGCTGCCGCGGGCGCTGGCCGTACCGGCGCTGATGGCGGCCTTCGTCGCCCTGACGGCCCCCGCCCTGCGGCCTTAGGCATCCGGACGCGGGCGGTGGCGTGCCGGGGATCAGCCGAACTGCTGCCAGCCGAGCCTGATCACCATCGCCACCACCACGCACAACAGCACGACCCGGACGAACGCCGTGCCGCGCCTGATCGCCATCCTGGCGCCGAGCTGGGCGCCGGCCACGTTGCACAGCGCCATGCCGAGCCCCAGCGCCCACTGCACGTGGCCCTGCAGCCCGAACACCGCCAGCGCCCCGAGGTTCGTGCCCACGTTGATGATCTTCGCCGAGGCGGAGGCGGCGACGAAGTCCAGGCCGAGGATGGTGGTGAAGGCGATGATGAGGAACGTGCCGGTGCCCGGCCCCATGATGCCGTCGTAGAAGGCGATGCCCACGCCCGCCGCGGCCACCGCCGCCACCACCCGGCCGTTGGTCCGCAGGTGCGGCTGCGGCAGGGCGCCCATCGAAGGACGCAACGTGACGAACGCCGCCACGCCGAGCAGCACCACCATCACGACCGGGCGCAACACGTCGGCCGAGATCGCCGCCGCCGCCCACGCGCCCAGCCCGGCGCTCACCACGGCCAGCGCCGCACCCGGTAACGCCACCTGACGGTCGATCTTGGTGGAGCGCGCGTACGCCACGGCGGCCGAGGCCGTGCCGAACACCGAGGAGAACTTGTTGGTCGCCATGGCCTGGACGGGCGGCATGCCGGTCATCAGCAACGCCGGCAGCTGCACCAGCCCGCCGCCGCCCACGACCGCGTCGACCCACCCGGCGCCTGCCGCGGCCGCCAGCAACACCACAACCTGCTCCAGCGGCACGCCGCGCCCCCACTCCCCCAGGAAACGCCCAGAAGACTACAGCCCCCCTCCAACCACCCACCGCAGGCCACCCCCCACCCGGCCCTCACCCCACCCCTCGCGTGCTCCAGCCGTACGATCAGGCGGCGAGCAGGCGGAGCAGGACCGCGTTGCCGCTGGCGAACGAGCGCAGGCGCGGCCGCAGGTCGTGGATCTCGTGCCGGAGCACGCTCCTCTCGCCGGCCTCGGCCAGGACGCGGGTGACGGCGGTGTGCCGGCCGGCGAAGCGGGCGCGCAACGCGTCCAGCGCGGACCCTTCATGGCGACACCTGCCGGCCGTCACCGAGCCGCCCGGCGAATTGATGTAAAGCGTTATGTCCCGATGGGGGTCTTCGGCTGCCGGCAAAAGCAGCTCACCGCAGAGCCGGTTGCAAATCTCGTCGTCGACCTCCTGGCCGAGGACCACGATGCGTTCCTTCAGCAGGCGCTGACTGAGCTGGTCAGGCCAGGCCGCGCGCTGGGTCTCCGTCATTGACATCACCTTTCTGCCGAAACTGAACCTGCGAAAAACGCTGGACCCGGCGGCGGTGAATTCCAGCCCCTTTTCGCTGGGGGCGCATTTCACTCAAGGCGCGTTACTCCCAGCGCGAAAAACCATCGACATACAATCCCGGATGTGAGAAGGAACCTCCCCCGCCGTTGGGCGTGCCTCATCCTGGGCGGGGCGCTGCTGATGCCGTACATGATGGCCGGGGTGCTGGTCGCCGGATTGTGGCGCGGCATGTCGTCCGACCTGCTGATGCCGATCCAGGTCGGGGTGTTCGTCGCGGTGCTGCCGGTGGTGGCGGTGACCGGGCTGTTCCTGCCGGTGCGCGCGCTGGAGGTGAACGCCGCCCAGGGGCTGCTCGGGGCCCGCGTGGAGACCCCGCCGCGGCAGGCCCGCCGGTCGTGGCAGGAGCGGCGGCGCACCGCCGCGTGGTTCACGCTGCATCTGGCGGTGGGCGGCGTGGTGAGCGGGTTCACGCTGGCGGTCGTGCCGTTCACGGTGTTCACGATGGCGCTGCCGTTCGTCGGGGAGCCGATGCCGGTGCTGGGGCTCACGGCCGAGCCGGGGTGGCCGTCCGTGCTGTGGGCGGCGGCGGGCGTGGGGGCGCTGGCGCTGCTGGTGGCGGGCGCGGCGGGGGCGGGGGCGCTGCTGGCCGCCCTGGCTCCCCCGCTGCTCGGCCCCACCCCCGCCGAGCGGCTGGCCGCCGCCGAGGATCACGCCCGTACGCTGGCCGAACGCAACCGGCTGGCCCGCGAGCTGCACGACTCGGTCGGGCACGCGCTCAGCGTCGTCACCCTGCAGGCCGCCGCGGCCGGACGCGTCCTCGACCGCGACCCGGCCACCGCCAGGACCGCGCTGGCGGCCATCGAGCAGTCGGCCCGCGCCGCGCTGGAGGACCTGGACCACGTGCTCGGCGTCCTGCGCGAGGACGCACGCGGGGACGGGCGCGGAGACGGGCGCCCCGAGGCAGGCGGCACAGGCGGGCGCGAGGGCCACCGGGAGGACGGCGAGGAGGCGCGGCGGGCGCCGCAGGCGACGTTGGCCGACCTCGCGGCGCTGGTGGCGGGCTCCGGCGCCGAGGTGCGGCAGGACGTGGGCGACCTGTCCGGCGTGCCCGCCGTCGTCTCCAGGGAGGCGTACCGCATCCTGCAGGAGGCGCTGACCAACGCGATCCGGCACGGCGGCGGCACGGTCCGCCTGGCCGCCGCCGTCCAGGGCGACGACCTGCGCCTGGAGGTCAGCAACCCCGGCGGGGCGCACGGCGGCCCGCACGGGGGGAGGCGCGCCGGGAGCCGCGGCCGGGGCGTGGCGGGCATGCGCGAACGCGTCCGCCTGCTCCGCGGCGACCTGCGCGCCGGCCCCGACGAGGACGGCTGGACGGTCTCGGTCCGCCTCCCCCTCCGCCCGAACCCGGAACCCCCCTCAGCCGACTCCCTCCGGGCGGCTCGCTCCTGGGGCAGGCCACGCCGCCGTCACCCCGGGGACGCCCCGAACCCTCTCCGCACGGGTGCCGCTACGGTCAGGGGCATGACACTCAAGGTCGTGATCGCCGACGACGAGGACCTCATCCGCGCCGGGCTGCGCGTCATCATCGACGCCGAGCCCGGCCTGCGCGTGGTCGGCGAGGCCGGGGACGGCGCCGCGGTCCTGCCGGTCGTCCGCCGCGAGCGCCCCGACGTCGTGCTGATGGACGTCCGCATGCCCGCCATGGACGGCATCCAGGCCACCCGGCGGCTCGTGGCGCTCGACGACCCGCCCAAGGTCCTGGTCGTGACCACGTTCGAGAACGACGACCACGTCTACGACGCCCTGCGCGCCGGGGCGAGCGGCTTCCTGCTCAAACGCACCAGACCGGACGACCTGCTCCAGGCGATCAGGCTGGTGGCGGCCGGGGAGTCGCTGCTGTTCCCGGCCGCGATCCGCACCCTGGCCGGCCGCCGCCCGCGCGCCCACGTGCCGGGGATCGACCGGCTCACCGGCCGCGAGGGCGACGTGCTGCGGCTGATGACCAGGGGCATGTCCAACACCGAGATCGCCGCCGAGCTGGTCGTCAGCCAGGAGACCGTCAAGACGCACGTCGGCAACGTCCTGGCCAAGCTGGGCGCGCGCGACCGCACGCAGGCCGTGATCGCCGCCTACGAGTCGGGGTTCGTCTCGCCCGGCTGAGGCCGGTCGAGCAGCCGCGCGGCCGGCAGCAGGGTGGCCTCGGCGGCGCTCAGCCCCTTCTCGGCCAGGGCCCGGTCCACCAGGCGCAGGCCCACCGCGTAACCCGCCATGTCGGGAACGCCGCGGGGCTGCCCGCCGAAGAGCCGCATGGCGCTGTCGCCCAGCACGTACGCCGGGGTGTTCGCCATGCCCTGCAGGTCGAACGCATCCATGATCATCTTGTCGGCGCGCTCCAGCTCCTCCCCCGTCACCATCCGCGACCAGGGGCCCATGGCCTCCGGGCCGGACAGCTCCCTGACGAACGCCTCGGCCAGCCCCTCGGCCACCACGTGCTCGCCCACGGTGACCGTCCGCGGGTCCCACTCGACGTTGGTGTAGCGCACGTTGTGGTGGAACTCGTGCACCGCGCAGTGCGCGATCCGGCCGATGACCTCCTCCGACGGCCAGCCCAGCAGGTACAGCCAGCCGGGCGAGCCGCCCATCCCGTAGTAGCCGCCGCTGACCTTCATCAGGTGCTCGTTGCCGGGGTCGCCGAGCACGAACATCACCTGCAGCGAGGACGCCTGCCTGGCCTCCTTCAGCGCGTGGGAGGCGCGCTCCAGCTCCCTGCGCACCTGGCCGAGCACGTCGGCCTCGATCATGGCCTGGACGGCGGGCAGGTACCGGGCGTCCTCGGCGTCGACGCGGAAGCCGCCGCCCTGGTGGTGGACGTCGACGATGTCGCCGGGCACCGGGATCGCCGGCCGGATCGGCGCCAGCATCTCCCGCAGCGCGTCGGGCCGGTCGGCGAGCGGCCGGGCGAGCAGGTCCGCCATGGCCGTGAGCGTGTCGTGAACGATGAACTCCATGCCACGGACGCTAAAGCCTCACGTAACGTGAGGCTCAAACGCATTAAAGCGGCGACTCGCCCAGTTCGTCGCCCGGCGACTGCCCCGGCGTGCCGGGACCGGTGCGCGTCGGCGACGGCGACTGCGACGGCGAGGGCTCCTCCGGCACCGGCGTGGCGGGCGTGGGCGGCGGCGTGGGCACGAACACCGTCGGCGGGAGCTGGCGGGGCATCGGCTCGCTGTCGCGCCTGCCGAACAGCAGCAACAGCAGGATCGTCGTGACCAGCACCAGCAGGATCGCCAGCGCCAGGGCGGCCAGCAGCACCCGCCGCCGCGTCTCGGTCAGCGGCAGCCGCCGTGCCAGCGGCCCCGGCAGCGCGGGCGCGCGGTCGGTCAGCCAGTACGGCACGAAGTCCGGCCCGTGCGCCTGCCCGATGAACGTCCCGCCCACCATGACCGGGTCCAGGAACCGTTCGGCCCCCGGCTGCCCCGGCGCGTACGGCACCGCCACCCACGGCGCGGGACCGTCGTGCACGTCGAGCACCTCGGGCGTCCCGTCGAGCACCGAGGCGCGCCCCCGGCCGAGCCCCAGCCACCCGCGCCCGCCGGACCGCCCGGACGCCTCCTTGATCGCGGTCAGGAACCGGTCGCGCGCCGCCGCGTCGAGGGCGGCGCCCCGGGTGAGCACGGCCAGCGACACCGCGCGCCCGTCGGGTCCCTGTCCCAGGTAGACGAACCCGGCCGGGGCCGTGTGCAGGCGGGCCTGCACGACGTAGCGCCCCAGCTGGGGCGGATCACCGTACTGCAGGGGACTTGCCACGTTTGCCATGAAAGCACAGACGTGGCGTCGTGCACGTTCGCGGCGCGTTTGGTGGAATGGCGTCATGAGCGTCGCCGAAGAGTTGCCAGGCGGAAACGACGCGGCCCTGCTGCGTCGAAGTCTCGACGAGGTCCGGCGTGTCATCGTGGGACAGGAGCACATGGTCGAACGGCTGGTCGTGGCCCTGCTGGCCCGCGGTCACTGCCTGCTCGAAGGCGTGCCGGGCGTCGCCAAGACCCTGGCCGCCTCCACCCTGGCCACCGTCGTGGGCGGCACGTTCGCCCGGATCCAGTTCACCCCCGACCTCGTGCCGAGCGACATCGTCGGCACCCGCGTCTTCCACCCCTCCAACGAGAAGTTCGACGTCGAGCTGGGTCCGGTGTTCGTCAACTTCCTGCTGGCCGACGAGATCAACCGCGCCCCGGCCAAGGTGCAGTCGGCGCTGCTGGAGGTGATGGCCGAGCGCCAGGTCACGCTGGCCGGCGTCACCCATCCGCTGCCCAGGCCGTTCATCGTGCTGGCCACCCAGAACCCGATCGAGTCCGAGGGCGTCTACCCGCTGCCCGAGGTGCAGCGCGACCGTTTCCTGTTCCGCGTGCGGGTGCCGCACCCCAGCGCGCACGAGGAGCTGGAGATCCTGCACCGGATGAGCGTCACGCCGCCCGTGCCCGACCGGGTGCTCGACCCGGCCAGGCTGCTGGCCCTGCAGCAGGCCGCCGAGCAGGTCTCGGTGCACCAGCTCGTGGCCGACTACGTGGTGCGCCTGGTCATGTCCACCCGCGCGCCCGCCGACTACGGGCTGGGCGACCTGGCCGAGACGATCGAGATCGGCGTCAGCCCGCGCGCCACGCTCGGCCTGGTCTCGGCCGGGCGCGCGCTGGCCCTGCTGCGCGGCCGCGACTACCTGCTGCCCGACGACGTGCGCGACGTGGCCGTCGACGTCATGTCCCACCGGCTCATGCTGACCTTCGACGCCCTGGCCGACGGCGTCGATCCCGAGCAGGTCGTCAAGCAGATCCTGCACGCCGTGCCGCCACCCCTGGTCGTCTGGAACCAGAACCGTTGAACACCGCCGAGCAGGCGCTGCGACGGCTGGAGCTGACCGTCACGCGGCGGCTCGACGGCCTGCTGCACGGCGCCCACCAGGGGCTGCTGCCCGGCACCGGCAGCGAGACCGGCGACAGCCGCCTGTACGTGCCCGGCGAGGACGACGTGCGCCGCATGGACTGGGCCGTCACCGCCCGCACGACCGTCCCCCACGTCCGCGACCTCATCGCCGACCGCGAGCTGGAGACCTGGGCGCTGGCCGACCTGTCGGCCAGCATGGACTTCGGCACCGCCGACACCGACAAGCGCGACCTGGTCGTGGCCGCCGTCGGCGCGATCGGCTTCCTGTCCAGCCGCATGGGCGACCGGTTCGGCGCGCTGGTGCTGCACGAGGAGTACATCCATCGCATGCCCGCCCGTACCGGCCGCCCGGCCCTGTACGGGCTGCTCAACTCCCTCATGGACGCCCCGCGCGGCCGGGCCGTGCCCGACGCCCCCGACCTGGCCGAGGGCATCGACGTGCTGGCGGCCACCCGCCGCCGCAGGGGCCTGCGCCTGGTCGTCTCCGACTTCCTCGACGACCGCCCCGAGCTCGACCCCGACGCCGAACGCCCCTGGGAGCGCCCGATCAGGCGGCTGGCCTCCCGCCACCAGGTGCTGGCCGTGGAGGTCATCGACCCGCGCGAGCTGGAGCTGCCGGACGTCGGCCGGGTGGCGTTCACCGATCCCGAGACCGGGAACGTACGTGAAGTGCACCTTTCTCCCAAAGTCCGGCAAGCATATGCAGAAGCCGCTGCCCTCCAGCGTGAGGGCACCCGGCTCGCCCTGCGCCGCGCCGGGATCGCCCACCTGGTGCTGCGGACCGACAGGGACTGGGTGTTCGACGTGGCGCAGTTCGTCCTGCGCCAGCGCCGCATGAGCCACCTCGCCCACCGGAGACCCGTATGACGTTTCTCGCCCCCGGCTGGTTGTGGCTGTTCGTGCTGGTGGCGCTGCTGGTGGCCGGATACGTCGTGGCGCAGTTCGCCCGCCGCCGCTACACCGTGCGCTTCACCAACCTGGCGCTGCTCAACCTCGTCGCCCCCGCCGGGCCGGGCTGGCGCCGGCACGTGCCCCCGGCGCTGTTCCTGGTCATGATGTCGTTCCTGGTGGTCGGCGCCGCCAAACCCGCCGACCAGGTACGCGTCCCCCGCGACCGCGCCACCATCATGATCGCCCTCGACGTCTCCCTGTCCATGGACGCCGGCGATGTCCAGCCCAACCGGATCAGCGCCGCCAAGGCAGCCGCCCAGGCGTTCGCCAGGGAGCTGCCCGACCGCTTCAACGTCGGCGTGGTGTCCTTCGCCCGCTCGGCCAACGTCGTCATCTCGCCCACCACCGACCACCAGGCCGTCGTCACCGCCATCGGCAACCTGACCACCCGGCCCGGCACCGCGATCGGCGAGGCCGTCTTCAACTCCCTCGACTCGGTGCGCTCCTTCGACCAGCAGGCCGCCACCGACCCGCCGCCCGCCGCGATCGTGCTGCTGTCCGACGGCGACAACACCTCCGGCCGGTCGGTGAACGAGGCCATCGAGGCCGCCCAGCAGGCCCACGTCCCGGTCTCCACCATCGCGTACGGCACCCAGGAGGGCACCGTCGACATCGACGGCAGGCCCGTGAACGTCCCGGTCAACAAGCAGACCCTGCAGTCGCTCTCCGACGGCACCAGCGGCCGGGCCTACGCCGCCGAGTCCGGCAGCGAGCTGCGCGACGTCTACGAGCAGATCGGCACCTCGCTGGGGTTCAAGCTGGTCAGCCAGGAGATCACCCAGTGGTTCATCGTGGCCGCGATCGTGCTCGGGCTGCTGGTGGCCGGCGCCGCGGTCTTGTTCGGCACCCGCATCCCGTAACGTTTTCCCACGTGGCCCACTACTTCTCCGAACGTCCCGAGACCGCGAGCAGGCCGGGCTCGGTCGACCTGGTCCTGCCCGACCTGCACCTGCGGCTGGAGACCGACCGGGGCGTGTTCTCACCCGACCGGGTCGACGTCGGCACGCGCGCGCTGCTGGAGTCCGTCCCGCCGCCGCCGCAGGAGGGCGACCTGCTCGACCTGGGCTGCGGCTACGGGCCCATCGCGCTGACGATGGCCTCGCGGGCGCCAGGGGCGACGGTGTGGGCCGTCGACGTGAACCGGCGCAGCCTGGAGCTGACCGGGCGGAACGCCCAGGCCGCCGGCCTTTACAAAGTAAGACCTGTTCATGTTGATGAAGTGCCGGATGACGTGAAATTTCGGGCCATCTGGTCCAATCCCGCCATCCGGATTGGCAAGCCGGCTCTGCACGAGATGCTCACCAGGTGGCTCACCCGGCTGACGCCCGACGGCGTCGCCTACCTGGTCGTCCAGAAACACCTCGGCTCGGACTCCCTGCAGCGCTGGCTCGGCGAGCAGGGCTGGCAGGCCTCCCGCGAGGCCTCCCGAGCCGCCTACCGCATATTGAAGGTGGCCCGATGAGAAGGCAGCTGCGCCCCACCGACGTCAAGCGGCTCAACCGCACCTGGCGCAGGAACACCGACAACCGGCTCGCGCTGATCCTGGAGTCGGTGACGGGCCCGTTCAACGTCGGCTCGATCTTCCGCAGCGCCGCGGCGTTCGGCGTCGACCAGATCTGGCTGGCGGGCAACGCCACGCCGCCCACCAACCCCAAGGCGGGCAAGACGGCGCTCGGCACCGAGCGCCTGGTCACCTGGCACGAGCCGGTCCCGGCCACCGAGGCGGTCAAGGCCGCCAAGGACGACGGCTACGCCGTGCTGGCCATCGAGCTGACCGGCGAGGCCGTGCCGCTGCACCGCGCCGACCTCGGCCGCGACGTGTGCCTGGTGGTCGGCAGCGAGGACCACGGCTGCTCCCCCGCCCTGCTGGAGGCCGTCGACGGCGTCTGCTACATCCCGCAGGTCGGGCGGGTGGGCTCGTTCAACGTGTCGGTGGCCGCGGCCATCGCGCTGGCCGAGGCGCGCCGCCAGGAGTGGGAGAATCTCCCCGAACCGTGACCGAACCGTCCACCATCGGAAGGGACACCGGGTCGTGCTCAGCCGTCGTTTCGCCTTTCTCGACCATCCGGGGCCGCTGGCCTTCGCCCACCGCGGCGGCGCGCTGGAGGGCGCCGAGAACTCCCTGGCGGCCTTCGAACGCGCGGTCGGGCTCGGCTACGACTACCTGGAGACCGACGCGCACGCCACCGCCGACGGCGTGCTGCTGGCCTTCCACGACCACACCCTCGACCGGGTGACCGACCGGCGGGGCCGCATCTCCGAGCTGCCCTACCGGGAGGTCCGGCAGGCCCGCATCGCCGGCGTGCACGAGATCCCGCTGCTGGAGGACCTGCTCGGCACGTGGCCGCAGGTGCGCTTCAACATCGACGTCAAGGAGGCGGCGGCCATCGCGCCACTGGCCGGGGCGGTCCGGCGCACCAACGCCTACGACCGCGTCTGCCTGACCTCCTTCTCCGACGAGCGCCTGGTCATGGCCAGGGCCGCCATGGGCCGCGAGGTGTGCTCGGCACTCGGCCCGCGCGGCGTGGCAGCGCTGCGGGCCGCCGCCGCCACCTCCGGCTACGGCCGGCTGCTGGCCCGCCTGTCGCGCGCCGGGATCCCGTGCGCGCAGGTGCCGATCGGCTTCCGCGGCCTGCGCGTCACCACCCGCCGCCTGGTCCGCACCGCCCACGCCATCGGCATGCAGGTGCACGTGTGGACGATCAACGACACCGTCCGCATGGAGCACCTGCTCGACCTCGGCGTCGACGGGATCATGACCGACAACGTCACCGGCCTGCGCGAGGTCCTCGAACGGCGGGGCCTGTGGCACCCGCGCGGCATGGCGGCCTGACCGGCCCGCCGGCGGCGACCTTCCTCTCCTGAGGTGATCACTGTAAGGTCATGTGCACGACACGTGGACGTGACCCACGACCTGCGAAGATGGGCACTTCGTCAGGCATGACCCCACCCCGTGGCCGGGCCGCGCGAGGCCCCCGGCCCCCGGCCGCAGAGGAGCGACACGACACCATGGCCTCCACCGCACCCCCCGCGGCCCTCGACGACTCCCCCGCGGCGCGCCGCCGCGAGCAACGCGGCTGGTACTTCTACGACTGGGCCAACTCTGCCTTCTACACCACGATCATCTCGGTGTTCCTGGGCCCGTACCTGATCCCGGTCGCCAGGACCGCGGCCTGCGCGAAGGACTTCCCCGCCCTGGCGCCCGGGACGTGCGCGTCCCAGTTCGACGCGCTGGTCCTGCGCCACCCCGGCCTGGGGTACGTCGACGTGCTCGGCGCCGACATCAGGCCCGCTGCCTTCTTCGGGCTGACGCTGACGGTGGCGGTGTTCCTGCAGATCGTGTTCCTGCCCATCGTGGGCGCGCTGGCCGACCACACCGGCCGCAAGCGGGAGCTGCTCGGCGGGTTCGCCTACGTCGGCGCGCTGGCCACCATGGGCCTGTACTTCGTCGAGGGCGACCGCTACCTGCTGGGCGGCGCGCTGTTCGTGGTGGCCAACCTCGCCTACGGCTCCTCCGTGGTGGTCTACGACTCCTTCCTGCCGCAGATCTCCACCCCCGAGGAGCGCGACGGGGTCTCCTCGCGCGGCTGGGCGATCGGCTACCTCGGCGGCGGGCTGCTGCTCCTGCTCAACCTCGCGCTGTTCCTGCAGCACGACAGCCTCGGGCTGAGCGAGGGCATGGCGGTGCGCATCAGCATGATGTCCGCCGGCCTGTGGTGGGCGACGTTCACCGTCATCCCGCTGCTGCGGCTGCGCAACCGTCCCGTGGCGGCGCACGAGACCACGGCGCTGCGCTCGGTGCGCGGGAGCTTCCGCCAGCTCGGCCGTACGCTGGCCGAGCTGCGGCGGTACCCGCTGACGCTGCTGTTCCTGGTGGCCTACCTGGTCTACAACGACGGCGTGCAGACGGTCATCGGCAACAGCGCGGCCTTCGCCTCCGAGGCGCTCAAGCTGGACAAGACCGTACAGATCACGGCGATCCTGATGGTGCAGTTCGTGGCGTTCTTCGGGGCGCTGCTGCTGGGGTGGCTGGCGCGCGGCTTCGGCACCAAGCGCACGGTGCTGGCCAGCCTGGTGCTGTGGACCGGGATCGTGGTGGTGGCGATGTTCGTCGGCGAGGGGCAGGCGCTGCAGTTCTACCTGATGGCCTTCGCCATCGCGATCGTGCTGGGCGGTACGCAGGCGCTGTCGCGGTCGTTGTTCTCGCAGGTGATCCCGAAGGGGCGGGAGGCGGAGTACTTCAGCCTGCTGCAGATCAGCGACAAGGGGTCGGCGTTCATCGGGTCGCTGACGGTGACGATCGCGCTGCAGGTCACCAACAGCTACCGGATCGCCATCGTGTCCATGATCATATTCTTCGTGGTGGGCTTCGTGCTGCTCGCCCTGACGAACCTGCCCAAGGCCATCAGGGCGGCCGGCAACGAGGTCCCCTCGCGGATCTGACCCCCGTCAGGGGCCGTAGCGGCGCGAGAGCCAGTACGAGGTGCCCACCAGGGCGCCGGTGCCCAGGATGGCCAGCAGCACCAGCGGGCCGACGTGCCCGCCGCTGGTCATGGTGCCGCTCTCCAGCCGGATCTCGGCCCGTCCGGGAGCCTGGGCCGGGCGGGTGACGGGCTCGGGGGGCCGGGAGTCGCGGGCCTCCAGGCCGGGGATGGCCTCGACGTCGTCGTCCCGGCGCGGGGCGTGGGCCTGCTTCCTGGCCGGTTCGTGCCGCCCGGACCGGGGGGCCGCGTCGTCGTCGCCGTCGTCACTGTCATCGTCGTCGCCGTCGTGGGCGGCCAGGGCGAGCGCCGGGGGCGGCCCGGCCGCCGCCTGGGCCGGAAGCAGCACCCCTCCCCCGGCGAGGACGAACGCGAGCGCGGCGACCGCCGCGGCCCAGCGTGGCATGAGATCCATCTACGCCTCCTGATCGACGTCGCGGTCCCCTGAGCCTGCGCGGCCGCCGTGGGGCGGCCGTGAGCGGGCCATGAGAGTCCTCTCACGAAGGGTCGCTCGTCAAACACGCAACGTCACAGATCGGCGGCCAGCACCATGGTGCCCGGCCCCCGGGCGGCGCCGGGACCGGGCATCGGCAGCACGGTCTCGGCGGTGGCCTCGCCGCCGCAGTGGGGGCAGGTGACGACGGGCGTGAACTCCCGCCCGCAGGAGTGGACGAGCAGCGCGGGCGGCCCGCCGGGCGGGGTGGACCACCGGTCGCCCCAGGCCATGAGCGTCAGCAGCGCGGGCACGACGTCACGCCCGGCCTCGGTCAGCAGGTATTCGTGCCGCACCGGACGCTCCTGGTAGGGGCGCTTCTCCACGACGCCGGTGGCGACGAGATGGTCGAGCCGGCGGGCCAGCAGGTTGCGCGAGATGCCCAGGTCCTCGGCGAGGTCGTCGAACCTGCGCAGGCCGAGGAACAGGTCGCGCAGGATCAGCGGGGTCCACGGCTCGCCGATGACGCCGACGGCCTGGGCGATGGAGCAGTGCATCTCACCGAACCTGTTCATGCACCCATGATAGTGGGTTGATAATGTGAACCCATGACAGTTCACATTCAGGACTCACCCGCCGGCGCGTACCGCCGGGCCGGCGAGGCGCACGACGCCCAGGCACTCAAGGCCACCCTCGCCGACGGCGTGGTGTTCCACTCGCCGCTGAGCCACCGGGCCGGCTTCGAGGGCCTGCCCCAGGTCGGAGCGCTGTTCGAAGCCGTCTTCGACGTGCTGTCGGACCTGCGCTACCAGAGCGACATCGGCGATGACCGCACCCGCATGCTCACGGCGACCGCCCGGGTCGGCCGCCAGCCGCTGCACGAGGTGGCCCAGCTCGAACTGGACGACGACGGCCTGGTCCGGGAGATCACCATGTGGATCAGGCCGCTGCCGGGACTGACCGCGCTGATGGCCGCCCTGGGCCCCCGCATCGCCAGGGACAAGGGCAGGCCGGGCCTTCCGCTGCTGGTGAAGGCGGCCTCCGCGCCGCTGGCCGCGATGACGAGGTTCGGCGACCGGACCTTGGTGCCGCTGCTGGCCTGAGACGCAGGCTGCGGCCGTCGCTCTAAAGAGAGAGCAGTGCTCTTGACAGGAGAACACCTGTCACGAGAGCATTGCTCTCACAACAGAGCAACGCCCTCAGCCAGGAGTCACCCATGACCTCCCCCCGCCTCACCTCCGCCGCCTTCGCCCTCGGCGGCGTCCTGCTGTTCGTCTACCCGGTGGTACGGCCGTCCGGCGACGACGCCGCCGCCATGGCCTCGACCGCCTGGGTCACCGGCCATCTGGCCGCGATGCTCGGGTTCGTCCTGCTCGGACTGGGCACGCTCGGCCTGCACCGGGTGCTCGGCGACCGCCTGTCGCTGCGCGCGGCCGCGGTGACCTGGGCCGGCGCCGGCCTGACCCTCCCCTACTACGGGGCCGAGGACTTCGGCCTGCACGTCATCGCGCAACGTTCGCTGCGCGACGGCGCGCCCGCGCTGATGGAGCTGGCCGAGCAGTTCCGCTTCGCCCCGGCGGCGGTCACCATGTTCGCCGCCGGGCTGGCGCTGCTGGGCGCCGGCACGGTGATGGCGGCCGTGGCCGTGTGGCGTTCGGGGATCCTGCCCAAGGGGGCCGGGACGGCGCTCGCGCTGGGTCTGGCGCTGTTCATCCCGCAGTTCTTCGGCCCGTACCCGGTGCGGATCGCGCACGGGGCGCTCGTCATGATCGGCGGGTTGTGGCTGGCGGCGAGCCTGCTCAGAGCCCCGCGGACGACCGCCGCGGCCTGAGGAAGCGGCACCGCTGGGAGCGGACTCGAATAACCGAGGCCCCAAGCGCGATTGGATCACCCCGCGGGTGGGAATCCCATCACGGTACCAAGCGTTAGACACCGTGGGAGACAGACCCCCCACGTATGGGGGCCCTGTAGGAGGCATTTAGACATGGGCGAGCGCGCGCTTCGTGGCACCCGGCTCGGGGCAACCAGCTACGAGAACGACCGTAACACGGATCTGGCCCCACGCCAGGAGGTGTCCTACACCTGTCCTAAGGGCCATCGCTTCGAGGTTCCGCTTGCCGCCGAGGCCGAGATCCCCGCTACCTGGGAGTGCCGCATGTGCGGCGCGACCGCGGTGCGGGTCGACGGTGAGCAGCCGGAGTCGAAGAAGACCAAGCCCCCACGGACTCATTGGGACATGCTGCTGGAGCGGCGGTCCATCGAGGATTTGGAAGAGGTGCTCAACGAGAGGCTCGCGGTCCTGCGTGCCCAGCGGCGCAAGAGCGCCTGACCCCTTCTCACGGTGAAAACCCCCGGGCGACGCCCGGGGGTTTTGCTGTGCCCGCTACCAGCGGTTGCGCGCCTCCTCGGCCCAGCCGGTGAGGCCGTCGAGGTCCACCCACGCGCCGTCGTCGTCCTGGACGCGGCCGGAGAAGTGGCCGAAGCACTGGTGGGTCTCGTTGGCCACCACGCCGAGCTGGGTGCGGGCCACCTTCTCGTGGAACGGCCGGAACTCCACCTCGACCCGCGGGCCGCTGATCCGCCAGGGGCGCAGCCAGTCGCCGCGGTCGTAGGTCCACTCCAGCTCGTCGCCGATCTTGTGCAGCCGGCCGCCGGTGAACAGGGCGTTCTCGGTGACGCCGGTGCCGTCGGTCCACTTGCCGCCGAGCTGGACGGACCTGCCGGGCCCGCTGCCGGCCGCCCAGTTCCAGGTCACCGCGTACGGCCACTTGCCCCGGCCGTGGTCGAGCACGGCGAAGGAGTCGGCGGGGTCGATCGCGAACTCGTCCTGGCCGAGGCGCAGCCGTCCGCGGGCCGGGCGGCCGACGTCCTTGACCGTGTACTGGAACCGGTTCGGCCCCCAGGGGACCACGACGCCGAGCGACTCGTGGCCCTGCGGCAGCGGCACCTCCAGATCGATCCGCACGCCGGGGGCGGTGGCGCGGATGACGGTGGCGGCCGGGTCCTGCCGGATGTCGATCGCCAGCCCGCCGCCGCGCACGGACACCGTGCCGGCGCCGCTGCGGTCGGGGAAGACGGCGCCGCGGGCCAGCGGCACGACGACGTCCTTGGCGAACTCCGCGCCGCCGGCCCGGTCGAGCACGTAGACGCCGTGCACCCCGGCGTAGTCCAGCGAGGAGGCCACCAGGCCGATGATGTGGGAGGGGGTGACGACGCCCCAGTACTCCCAGCGCTTGCGCCGTCCCCAGCCGCGCAGGTTGGCCCGGTGCAGCGGCGTGCGGGTCCAGCCGACCGCGGCGGGGTTCAGCCGCCCGCCGGGCAGGCACAGGTCGGCGGGGGCGGTGAGCTCCCGTTCATGGGTGGTCATGGAAGGCGAGCCTCCTCGTGACGGAGCGGATGAGGTCGGCGGGCAGCTTCAGCTCGGCCCGGTCGTAGGTGAGCAGGCCGTTCAGCTCGTCCTCGACGTCGGAGAGCTGGGTGTAGACGGTGGCGCTCAGGCCCTGGCGGATGGCCGGGACGATCTGCTCCTCGTGCAGCCGGACGAACGCCGCGCCCAGCTCTTCGGCGGTGCGGTAACGCCGGTAGCCGAACTCCTTCTCGCCCCAGGTGCGGCCCTCGACGGCCAGGCTGTAGCCACCGTACTCCGTCAGGGCCAGGACGCGGCCGTCCGGGCGGGGCGGGCGGAAGCGGCGGAAGTAGACGTGCAGGCTGAGCAGGTCGCCCGCGCGCTGGTCGTGCCAGCCGCTGGCGTGGTCGATCGTGCGGGTGGGGTCGAGCCGGGCCAGCTCGGCGGCGATCCGCGCGGCGTCGAACTGGCCCCACCCCTCGTTGAACGGCACCCAGACCGCCAGGCCGACCACGTTGCGCAGGTGCTCGACGGTCTCGCGCAGCTCGGCCTCGAACGCGGCCCGCCCGGCGGCGTCGGCCCGTCCGAAGCGGTGGTGGCGGCGGTCGTCCAGGCGCAGCGGCAGCAGCGCGGGGGTGGTGACGACCAGCGGCCGGTAGCTCTCGCCGCCGTTGACCAGGTCCTGCCAGACGAGCATGCCGAGCCGGTCGCAGTGGTGGTACCAGCGCAGCGGCTCGATCTTGATGTGCTTGCGCAGCATGGTGAAGCCGAGCTGCTTCATCATGACGATGTCGTCGACCATGGCCTCGTCGGAGGGCGGCGTGTAGAGGCCGTCGGGCCAGTAGCCCTGGTCGAGGATCCCGGCGTGGAAGTACGGCCGGCCGTTCAGCAGCAGCCGGGGCACGCCGCCGGCGTCGGGGCCGACGGAGAAGGAGCGCATGCCGACGTAGCCGCGGACGCGGTCCTGGCCGAGCGAGACGCTCACGTCGTACAGGAAGGGGTCCTCGGGGCTCCACGGGCGCGCGCCGGGCAGCGGGAGGCGCACCGGCTGGCCGGCGGGGACGGTGGCGCGGGCCGCCACCTGGCCGTCGGCGAGGATCTCGACCTCGGCCTGGCCGCCCGCGGCGTGCACGGTCACCTCGACGCACTCCTCGGCGAGCACGGGCGTCAGCGTGAGCCGTTCCACGTGCGGCTCCGGCACGCGCTCGGCCCAGACGGTCTGCCAGATGCCCGACTGGGCGGTGTACCAGATGCCGCCGCGGCGCAGCCGCTGCTTGCCGCGCGACTGCCAGCCGGTGTCGCTGTCGTCCCGGACGGCCACGTCGAGGGTGTTGGCGCCCTCGGTCAGCGCGTCGGTGACGTCGAAGGAGAACGGCAGGTAGCCGCCGCTGTGGCCGCCCACCTCGACGTCGTTGACCCACACCCGGCAGGTCTGGTCCACGGCGCCGAAGTGCAGCAGCACCCGACCGCCGGCGGGCCCGGCGGGCGGTTCGAACGTGCGGCGGTACCACAGGGTCTCCCCCGGCAGGAGCTGGCGGCCGACGCCGGACAGCGGCGCCTCCGGCGAGTACGGCACGAGGATGTCGCCGTCGTAGGCCCCGGGCCGCGCGCCGTCGTTGATCGCGTATCGCCAGCGGCCGTTGAGGTTGACGTAGCTGTCGCGGACGAGCTGGGGGCGGGGGTACTCCGGCAGCGGGATCGGGTCGCCGGTCACGAGAGCCACACCGCCGTGTCGGCGGGCAGGACGCCGCCGTCCAGGGGGCCGCTGGCCAGCAGGACGTCGTGGTGCGGGGGCAGCGGCACCGCGTCCGGGCCGAAGTTGACCATGAGCGTGAAGCCGGGCTCGCGGCGCAGGGCCAGCACGCCGGGCGGCGCGTCGAGCCAGGTCAGGTCGCCGTCGCCGAGCGCGGGATGCTCGCGGCGCAGGGCGATGGCGGCGCGGTGGAGGTTGAGGGTGGAGCCGGGGTCGTCCCGCTGGGCGGCGACGGTGAGGTGGGCCCAGTCGGCCGGCTGGGGCAGCCACGTGCCGCCCGGACCGAACCCGTACGGCGCGGACGTGCCCGACCAGGGCAGCGGCACGCGGCAGCCGTCCCTGCCGATGAAGGCGCGGCCGGTGCGCTCGAACATCGGGTCCTGCCGCGCCTCATCCGGCATGTCCAGATATTCAGGCAGGCCCAGCTCGTCGCCCTGGTAGAGGTAGGCGGCGCCGGGCAGGGCGAGCAGCAGCAGCGTCGCGGCGCGGGCGCGCCTGAGCCCGAGCTCGCGGTCGACGGAGACCTTCCCGAGCAGCACGTCGGCGGTGGGGGCGCGGACGAGGTCCTGGTCGATGCCGAACCTGGTCGCCATCCGCGGCACGTCGTGGTTGCCCAGCACCCAGGGGATCGACCCGCCCGTCTCGCGGGCCAGCCGGTGCGACTCCTCGATCACCGCGCGGAACTCCCCGGCCGCCCACGGCAGGGGCATCAGGCGGAAGTTGAACAGCTGGGCCAGGCCGTCGCCGGTGAGGTAGGGCCGGGCCTGGGCGGGGTCGGCGAACCAGATCTCGGCCACCGTGCCACGCGGCCCGGGGTAGGCGGCCAGGATCTTGCGCCAGGACCGGTACAGCTCCAGCAGTTCGGGCTGGTGCTCGTACGGCACCGCCGACTGTCCGGGCGCCAGCGGCGCGCCCTGGCTGCCGGGGACGACGTCGGGCAGACCGTCCTCCTTGAACAGCATGGCGGCCACGTCGATGCGGAACCCGGACACGCCGCGGTCCAGCCAGAACCGCAGCACGTCCTCGAACATGGCGGTGACGCCGGGGTGCCGCCAGTTCCAGTCGGGCTGGGCGGAGTCGAACAGGTGCAGGTACCACTGGCCGTCGGGGGTCCGGGTCCAGGCGGGGCCGCCGAACATGGACTGCCAGTTGTTGGGCTCGTCGCGGAAGACGAACCAGTCGCGCTCGGGGCTGCCGGGGCCGGCCGCCAGCGCCTGCCGGAAGCGCGGGTGGGCGGCGGAGCAGTGGTTGGGCACGATGTCGACGATGACCTTGATGTCCCGGGCGGTGGCCGCGGCGACGTAGGCGTCGAAGTCGGCCAGCGTGCCGTAGCGGGGGTCCACGTCGGTGTAGTCGGCGACGTCGTAGCCGCCGTCGGCCAGCGGCGAGGGGTAGAACGGGCTCAGCCAGACGGCGTCCACGCCCAGGTCGGCCAGGTGGTCCAGGCGGGCCAGCGCGCCGGGCAGGTCGCCCTGGCCGTCGCCGTCGGCGTCGGCGAAGCTGCGGGGGTAGATCTGGTAGACGACGGCCTCGCGCCACCAGGCGTCGCCGTCGAAGACTGCGGATCGGTCGGGCACTGCGTTATCGGACACTGCGGATTCTCCAGATGAGGCAGGCGCCGAGCGCGGCGAAGGCCGCCGCGACGGCGTACATGAGCGGGTAACCGCCCGCGGAGGTGACCAGGGGCGCGGCGATGACCGGCCCGAACGTGCTGGAGGCGGAGTTGGCCAGGCTGACGATCCCCAGGTCCTTGCCGCGGTCGGCGTCGGCGGGCAGGAGCTGGGTGACCATGGCCTGGTCCACGGCGGCGAACATGCCGTAGCCCGCGCCGAGCAGGACGCTGGCGGCGATGGCGGCGGGCCAGCTGGTCAGGAAGGTCAGCACGAGCCCGGAGGCGGCCATCGTGAGCCCGCCGACGAAGACGGCCGTCCGGCGGTTGCCGAACCGGTCCGACAACCAGCCCGCGACCAGGGTGGGCGCGACGCTGCTCAGCGTGAAGACCGCGACCAGCACCACGACGCCCTGCTCGACGGTGGAGCCGGGGAAGAGCGCCTCGTAGCCGACGCCGTCGCGCAGGTAGTACTGCAGGTAGCCGATCGCCATGGCGAGGGTGAGGGTGATCAGGAAGCGGCTCAGCCAGGCCCAGGCGAAGTCGGGGTGCTTGCGCGGGCTCACCTTGAAGCTGCGCAGCAGCGCGCGCAGCCCGAACGGCGGCAGGTCGACCGGCGCGCTCGCGGGCTCCTTGGTGAACAGGCTGAACGGCAACACCAGCAGCAGCACCAGGACGGCCATCGCGACGAACCCGGCCTGCGAGCCGGTCGCCACGACGGTGACCACGACGCCGCCCAGCAGCGGCCCGGCGAGCTGGCCCACGCCCGCCAGCGCCGACGCCTTGCCCCGCTGGCTGATCGGCACCTGGTCGGGCACGGTGGCGATGGCGGTGGCCAGGGCGGCGGTGAAGGCGAGCTGGGCGACCGCCCAGCCGACGACCAGCCCGGCCAGGGAGTCCTGGCGGGACAGGAAGACCAGGGACGCGGCGCAGACCAGCGCGCCGCCGGCGACCCAGGGGCGGCGCCGGCCCATCCGGGCGCGGGTGCGGTCGGACAGGGCGCCGAACAGCGGGTTGGCCACGATCGTGCAGACGGCGGCCACGGCGAAGACCACCGCCAGCGACGCCTCCTTGTGCTGCGGATCGATGCGCGCCACGTGGGAGGGGAGCAGGATCTGGTTTCCGACGGTCATCGCCATGATGACCCCCATCTGGGCCAGCGCCAGCAGGGACATCCAGCCCGCGGACACCCGTCTGTCAGGCGCTAGGCGCGTTTCGGCCATGCAGGTCCTCCCTGGGGGGAACGTGAGAGGATGTCACGTTAGAACATGACAGGTCGTTATGTTAAGACTTGTTCGTGGAGAACCCCGGCATCCGGCGCCGACCGGTCCAAAGGCGCAGCATCGACAGGGTCGAACGCATCCTCGACGCCTGCGCCCGCCTGCTGGACGAGGTCGGCCTGGACGCCCTCACGATCTCCGACGTCGCCAGGAGCGCCGGCGTGCCCTCCGGCACGATCTACCAGTTCTTCGACGGCAAACCGGGCATGCTGCGCGAGCTGGCGCTGCGCAACCTGGAGGTCCTGCTGGCCCGGCTGCGGGCCAGGGTCGCCGAGGAGCCGCCGCTGACCTGGCCGCGGGCGGCCGAGCTGGTGCTGGCCGAGACGGTGGAGATGCGCAGGAGCGTGCCGGGCTTCACCGTGGTCGACTTCGCCGACACCCGGCCGGGCGGCCCGTCGTTCCTGCCCGCCGGGCGGGTGCGGGAGAGCGGGGACGTGCTGGCCGAGCGGCTCTACCACTTCGCGCTGGAGGAGGCGGGGCTGCCGGCGCTGCCGGATCCGTACCGGGTGATGCGGCTGGCGATCCAGTCCACGGCGGCGGTGCTGTACCTGACGTTCTCCGCCACGCCGCAGGGCGATCCGGCCATGATCGAGCAAGGACGCAGGCTGCTGCGGGCCTACTTCGTGGACGTGGCCTCAGAAACATTCCGGTAACAAGGATTGACCGTTCAAAACCGGACGAACTACCGTCTTCCACATTCTATAGAAAGCAGAATGCAGGAGGCGGTGCATGGACGCGACGGCACGCGCGGCGATCGTCACCGACGTCGCGGGAGCGGTGGAGGTGCGCGAGTACGGCCTGCCGCAGCCCGGTCCGGGAGAGTTCGTCCTGGAGGTCGAGCTGTGCGGCATGTGCGGCACGGACGCCCACATCTACCGTGGCCGGCTGGCCAGCGTGCGCTTCCCCGCGCTGCTCGGGCACGAGATCGTCGGCCGGCTGGCCGCGCTCGGCGACGGCGTCGCGGCCGACCACGCGGGGCGGCCGGTGGCCGTCGGCGACCGGGTCGGCGTCTTCCCGTCGCTGAGCTGCGGCCGGTGCTTCGAGTGCCAGGTGCGGCGCAGGCCGGGAAGCTGCCCGGACCGGCGGCCGTCCTACGGGTTCGCCTCCCCCGCCGACCGGCCGCCGTACCTGACCGGAGGCTTCGCCACCCACCTGTACGCCTCGAACGCGGGAACGGTGTTCTACCGGACCGATCTGCCCGCCGAGGTCGCCGTGCTGCAGGAGCCGCTGTCGGTGGCCCTGCACGGCGTGGAACGTTCCGCGATCCGGATCGGCTCCACCGTCGTGGTCCAGGGGGTGGGCGCGATCGGCCTGATGGCCGTGGTCGCCGCCCGCGCCGCCGGGGCGGCCAGGGTGGTCGCCGTCGGCGCGCCGGGCGCCCGGCTGGAACTGGCCGCGCTGCTCGGCGCGGACACCGTCGTCGGTCTCGGCGAGGGCCCGGACGGGCGTCGCCGGGCGGTGTTCGACGCTCTGGGACGCCCGGGCGCCGACGCCGTCATCGGCACCGCCGGCTCGCCCGAGGCGTTCACCGAGGCGCTCGGCCTGGTCGCCGACGGCGGCGTGCTGGCCGAGCTGGGCAACTTCACCGACCGCGGCGCCGTCCCGTTCAATCCCCACAGCGACCTGCTGAAGCGGGACCTCACGATCGCCGGCGTCTACGGCGCCGGCCCCGACATGCAGCGCCGCTACCACCAGGCGCTGACGATCCTGGAACGCGGCGGCAGCCCCTTCGAGCGCGTGGTCAGCCACCGCGTGCCGCTCGGCCGGGTCCGCGCGGCCCTTGAGGCCCTGGGCTCGGGCCACCCGCTGGACGGCCGGGACGTCGTCAAGCTCGCCGTCGCCCCCTCCGCCTGAAATCCCCCATTCCCCTCCGGGAGGACACCAGTGTTGACCAACACCCGGCTCGTCACGGCCGCGGCCGTGCTCGCGCTCAGCGTCGCCGCCTGCGGCTCGCCGTCGCAGGAGGTCGCGGCCGACGGCGGCGGCCTCGGCACGGCGCAGGCCCCGGTGTCGATCCGCGTGATCGCCAACGACGCGTTCGCCAAGCAGTGGCAGGACAAGCTCGTGCCGGAGTTCGCCAAGAAGCATCCCGGCATCAAGGTCACCGTGGACGGCATCCCCTACAACGACCAGCTCCCCAAGACGATGCTGGAGCTGACCGGCACCACCGCCACCTACGACGTGGTGCTCGCCGACGACCCCTGGCTGCCGCAGCTCGCCAAGACCGGCGCCCTGTACGACCTCAAGGGCCCCGAGCTGGCCAAGTGGAACGACCCCGGCTACGACTGGGCCGACTTCAACCCCTCGCCGCTGGCCGCCGGGGAGTGGGAGGGCAAGCAGTACGCCGTGCCGGTGCGCTCCAACCTGCTGCTGATGTTCTACAACAAGTCGCTGTACAAGAAGGCCGGCGTGGCCGAGCCGACCGCCGAGACCACCTGGGAGCAGTACTTCAAGGACGCCCCCAAGCTCGTCCAGGACACCGACGGCGACGGCAGGACCGACTCCTGGGCCGTGGGCACGTACTTCACCAAGGACCCGCTCACCCCCACCGTGTGGCAGACCGTGCTCAACTCCGACGGCGGCAAGATCCTGGACGGCACGAAGGTCGCCTTCGGCGGCCCGGCGGGCGTCAAGGCCCTGCAGACGCAGGTCGACCTGCTCAAGTACGCGCCGCCCGGGGCGAGCACGTACCAGTTCAACGAGCCGCTGGAGGCCTTCCGGCAGGGCAAGACGGCCACCATGTTCATGTGGGGCAGCGTCTACAAGGGCACCGCCGTGGACAAGGAGACCACCACCCTGACCCCCGAGCAGGTGGGCCTCACCACCCTGCCCGCCGGATCGACCTCGCCGGGCGCCCACCGCGGCATCTGGACGGCGGGCGTCTCCAAGAAGTCCACGCACCCGGCCGCCGCCTGGACCTGGCTGCAGTGGGTGACCTCCAAGGAGGGCGAGCAGTTCACCGGAAAGGCGTTCGGCACCTTCCCCGCCCGCAACTCCAGCCTCGACGGCACGCCGCCGGCCGAGTGGGCCGGCCCGGTCTACAAGGCGCTCAAGGACGGCTACGAGGTCGTCTCCAAGGGTGAGATGTGGCGGCCCAGGCTGCCCGAGTCCGACGCCGTGCAGCAGATCCTGGCGTTGCAGACCAGCCGGGCCATGTCCGGGCAGGCCACCGCGCAGCAGGCGATCGACCAGGCCGCCAAGGAGATCGGCGACCTGCTGACGTCCAAGGGCTACAACCAGTGAGGCGTGCCCGACTGGGAGAGCCGGGCACGGCCTGGCTCTTCCTGGCCCCCGCCCTGCTGCTGCTGGCGGGCATGCTGCTCTACCCGATCCTCTACACGGCCTGGGTCAGCGTGTCCGACTTCGACCTGGCCTCCTTCCAGCCGTCCGGCTGGGTCGGCTGGCAGCACTACGAGGCCGTGCTGCGTGATCCGGGCTTCCTGGACTCGCTCCGGGTCACCGGCGTCTACCTGGTGATCGCGCTGCCGTTGCAGATGGTGCTCGGGTTCGCCATCGCGTTCCTGCTCAACGTCGCCTGGCGGGGGCGGGGCGTGCTGCGCGCCCTGTTCCTCATCCCGATGGTGGTGGCCCCGGTGGTCGCCGGCGGCGTGTGGCGGATGCTGCTCGACCCGCTGTGGGGCGTGGTCAACTACGCCCTCGGCCTGGTCGGCGTCGGGCCCGTCGAGTGGATCGGCGACCCGGCGCTGGCCATGGTCAGCCTGATCGTCATCGACACCTGGCGCTGGACGCCGTTCGTGGTGCTCATCGCCTCGGCCGGGATCATGGCGCTGCCCGGCGACGTGTACGAGGCCGCCCGCTCCGACGGCGCCGGCCGCTGGGCGATCCTGCGGCACATCACGCTGCCGCTGCTGGTGCCGGTGATGGCCGCCGCGTTCGTGGTGCGCTGGCTGGGCGCGGTCAAGATGTTCGACATCGCGCTGGCCGCCACCAGGGGCGGGCCGGGCAACTCGACCAACGTCATCAACCTCTACATCTACGAGAAGGGGTTCCGGAGCCTGGAGTTCGGCTCGGCCTCCTCGATGGCGACGATCGTCCTGGTCCTGACGATGCTGATCACCTTTGTCCTGTTCCGCGTGACCCGGCGTCTGGAGAACCGATGGTGAGACGGTACGCGGCCGTCACCGGGGCCGTCCTGGTGACGCTGGCCTTCCTGTTCCCCGTGCTCTACATGGTCTCGATCTCGTTCAAGCTGCCCAGGGACATCTTCACGGTGCCGCCGCGGTGGCTGAGCGAGTTCACCCTCGACAACTACGTCAGCTACTTCCGGCAGGCGCGCATCCTGCCCCGCATGGTCAACACGGTCATCGTGGCGGCCGGCGCCTCGGCCATCTCCATGGTCGCCGGCTCGATGGCCGGGTACGCGCTGTCGCGGCTGCGGATGCGCGGCGCGGGCGTGGTGGGCGGGCTGATCCTGGCCTCGCGCGCGGTGCCGCCGATCGCGCTGGTGGTGCCGCTGTTCCTGGTGGCCAGGAAGCTGGGGCTGACCGACCAGTACATCACCGTGATCCTGGCGTACGTGACCTTCCTGGTGCCGTACGTGGTGTGGCTGATGCGGGCCTTCTTCCGCGGGCTGCCCAAGGAGCTGGAGGAGGCGGCGATGATCGACGGCTGCTCGCGGTTCGGGGCGTTCTTCCGGATCATCGTGCCGACGAGCCTGACCGGCCTGGTCTCGACGTTGATCTTCTGCATCATCCTGGCCTGGGAGGAGCTGCTGTTCGCGCTGATCCTCACCAACGACCGGGCGGTCACCATCCCCGTCGCCATCGCCGGGATCGCGGCCGACACCGAGAAGGGCGGGATGTGGGGGCCGCTGGCCGCGGTCGGCGTGCTGACCGTGCTGCCCGTGGTGGTCTTCGCGCTGCTGGTGCAGAAGTACCTGATCAAGGGTCTCGCGGACGGCGCGACCAAGGGGTGAGGAGCCGATGAGGATCACAGACGTCCGCGCGCGGGTCATCGAGCTGCCCTATCCCCGGCCGTTCGTGCCGTCGTGGGCCCCGGAGGGCGCGCACCGGGCCATGTCGGCGGTCGTCGTCGAGGTCGAGACCGACGAGGGCATCGTCGGAGTGTCCGGCGGCGACATGGGCCACGGCACCGGGCCGATGCTGCTGGAGGCGATCCGCGGCTGGATCCGCCCGCAGCTCGTCGGCCTGGACGCCTTCGACACCACGCACGTCGCCAACCGGCTGCGGTACGTGGCCGAGTACGTCTTCCCCCGGCCGTGGGTGGTCGGCGTCGCCGTGTGGGACGCCGTCGGCAAGGCCTGCGGGCAGCCGCTGTACAAGCTCTGGGGCGGGCACTCGGGAGCTGTCCGCGCGTACGCGAGCTTCGGCGAGCTCCGCGACCCCCGGCAGCGGGCCGAGGACGCCCTGGCCGCCGTCGAGCGCGGTTTCCAGGGCATCAAGCTGCGCGTGCACGCGGCCACCGTGGCCGAGGACGTGCGGCAGGTCGCCGCCGTCCGGGAGGCGGTCGGCCCCGACGTGGCGATCATGGTGGACGCCAACCAGGCGGCCGCCCGCTGGCGCTACGCCCCCGACGGCACCCGCCTGATCTGGGACTTCGAGCGCGCCCTGACCACCGCCAGGGAGCTGGCCGGGCTCGGCGTGGCGTGGCTGGAGGAGCCGCTGCCCCGGCACGACTACCGCGCCCTGTGCGAGCTGACCGCGGCCTCGCCGATCCCGATCGCGGGCTGCGAGCACAACCGGGGCATCGGCCAGCTCGTGCGCATGCTGGAGGATGGTTGCTTCGACATCTTTCAGCCCGACGCGAACGAGAGCGAGGAGATCGGCGCGCTGCGCGACTTCGGCGCCATGGCCGCCGCCCGGCAGCGCAGGGTCATCCCGCACGCCTGGGCCACCGGGCTCGGGGTGGCGGGCAACCTGCAACTTTGCGCCTCGCTGCCGAACTGCGACTGGCTGGAGTACCCCTACGATCCGCCGGTGATCGTCCCGGAGGTGTTCCACGCCATGCTGACCGAACCGCTGCTGCCCGACTCCCGCGGTCTCGTCGCCGTTCCGACGGGGCCCGGAATCGGTGTAGAGCTGGACCACGCGGCGATCGAGCCGCTCACCGTCCAGCGGGTCTGAAGGGCTCCTCAACCATGGCCGAATCGCGTTCCCCCTTCCGCACCAAGGCGGATCTTGCGGCGGAGCACATCAAACATCTGATCATGAGCGGCGAGGCGCCTCCCGGCACCAAGATCACCACCAGGGTGGTGGCCGAGGCCGTCGGCATCAGTGAGACGCCCGTGCGCGAGGCGATCAAACAGCTCTGCTCCGAGGACTGGCTGGTCGAGCGCCCGCACGTCGGCGCCGTGGTCGCCGAGCTCACGGTGGCCAACGTGCGCGAGCTCTACAGCGTCCGGGCCGCGCTCACCGCGCTGGCGCTGGAGCTGGGCGGCGTGCCGCTGGAGGGCGCCCGGCTGGCCGAGGTCGACGCG
The DNA here is from genome assembly GCF_044465525.1 of Nonomuraea sp. NPDC049646. Classification (NCBI taxonomy): domain Bacteria; kingdom Bacillati; phylum Actinomycetota; class Actinomycetes; order Streptosporangiales; family Streptosporangiaceae; genus Nonomuraea; species Nonomuraea sp. NPDC049646. The sequence goes on from NZ_JBITLU010000002.1 coordinate 498,470, forward strand.
GTGCTCGCCGAGTGCGAGACCGCCGTCGCCCGCGAGGACGTCGCCGCCTTCGCCCGCCTCAACCGGCGCTTCCACTCCCTGCTGTGCGACACCGAGCACAGCAAGCTCACCCACCGCATGCTGCAGAGCCTGTGGGCCCGCACGGAGACCGCCCAGCGCGGCTTCCGCCTGGTGCCCTGGCGGCTGCCCAAGTCGCACGCCGAGCACATCGCCATCAGGAACGCCCTGGTCGAGGGCGACATCCCGCTGGCGGGCAGGCTGCAGCACGCGCACGAGATGGCCGCCATGAAGGCCCTCATCGAAGGAATCCAGGAGACACATGGCTGACACCCGCAAGGCTCTCGTCGGAGCCGCATGGCAGGAGGCCGACCAGACCTTCACCGTCCGCTCCCCCGCCACCGGCGAGCCGCTGGCGCAGGTCGCCGACTGCGGCCCGGAGCTGGCCACGCAGGCGATCGACGCGGCCGCGGCGGCGCTGCCCGGCTGGCGGGCCATGCCCGCCCACGAGCGCGCCGACCTCATGCGCGCCGCCGCCCGCGAGCTGACCGCGCGGGCCGACCGGATCGCCGCGATCATGACGGCCGAGCAGGGCAAGCCGCTCGCCGAGGCGACCGGCGAGGTGCTCTCCGGCGCCGACCACCTGCTGTGGGCCGCCGAGGAGACCCGCCGCCTGTACGGCGAGACCGTGCCCGGCGCGCACGAGGGCAACCGCATCTGGCTGCTGCCCGAGCCGGTCGGCGTGGTCGCGGGCATCACGCCGTGGAACTTCCCGGTCTCGATGATCACCCGCAAGCTCGGCCCGGCGCTGGCCGCCGGGTGCACGGTCGTGCTCAAACCGGCCGAGCAGACCCCGCTGTCGGCGATCGCGGTGGCCGAGGCGTTCGTCGCGGCCGGGCTGCCGCCGGGCGTGTTCAACCTGGTCACCACGTCCCGGCCGGCCGGGTTCGGCCAGGCGGTGATGAGCGACCCGCGGGTGCGCAAGGTGTCCTTCACCGGCTCCACCGAGGTCGGCCGCGAGCTGATCAGGCAGAGCGCCCACGACGTCAAGCGACTCAGCGTCGAGCTGGGCGGGCACGCGCCCGTGCTGGTCTTCCCGGACGCCGACCCGGTCGCCGCGGCCCGCGCGGTGGCCCGCAGCAAGTTCCTCAACGCCGGGCAGGCCTGCACCTCGCCCAACCGGATCTTCGTCCACTCCTCGCTGGCCGCCGCCTTCACCGGCGAGCTGGTGCGCCAGGCGCGGGCGGCCGAGCTGGGCCCGCTCATCGACGAGGCGGCCGTGGCCAAGGTGAGCAGGCACGTCGAGGACGCCGTCGCGAAGGGCGCGGCCGTGCTGACCGGCGGGAGCCGTCCGGAGGGGGCCGGGACGTACTACCCGGCGACCGTGCTGGGCGGGGTGAGCGAGGACATGCTGGTCTGCCGGGAGGAGACGTTCGGGCCGGTCGCGCCGGTGCTGGAGTTCGACGACTGCGACAAGGTCGTCGAACGCGCCAACGCCACCCCGTACGGGCTGACCGCCTACGTGTGGACCAACGACCTGACCAGGACCCTGCGCGTGGCCGAGGAGCTGCAGTTCGGCATGGTCACCGTGAACGGCGGCCCGCTGGCGCCGCCGCAGGCGCCGTTCGGCGGGATCAAGAGCAGCGGCTACGGCCGCGAGGGCGGCCACCACGGGGTGGCCGACTACCTGGAGTACAAGTACCTCAGCGTGGGGCTGGGACGATGACGGAGAGCACGATGAAGACGAGCCCGCGCGCGGTCGCCGAGCGCGAGATCACCCGCCGGGTCGACCTGTGCCTGCCCGACGGCCGGCTCAACCCGGCCGCGGTCGGCTGGAGCCGCACCCCGCTGCACCGCGCCAACATCCGCGGCTGGGGCCGCACCATGCGCTGGGACTACTGGTGCGTCACCAGCCCCGGCCACGTGTTCGCCTTCAGCGCCAGCAGCCTCGACTACCTGGCCGGCGAGTCGGCGTTCTTCCTCGACCGGCGCACCGGCGAGCAGGTCTCCAGCCGGGGCCTGCTCGTCCCGGCCAGGGGCGTGTCCTTCTCCGAGCGCGGCGGCGAGGGCAGCGTGCGCATCGGCGCCGGCCCGGTCCGCATCAGCGTCGACGAGACCGCCGGCGGCACCCGGCTGCGGCTGAAGTCGGCCGAGATCGCCGCCGACGTGCTGGTGCGCCGGGTGCCGGGCCGCGAGAGCCTGTCGGTCGTGGTGCCCTGGGGCCCGCGCCGCTTCCAGTACACGGTCAAGGACGTCGGCCGGCCCGCCGAGGGCACCGTGCGCGTGGGCGGCCTGACCTACGAGTTCGACCCCGCCGACGCCCTGGCCACGCTCGACCTCGGGCGCGGGCGCTGGCCCGGCGACATCCGCTGGAACTGGGGCGGGGGCGGCGCGGGGGGCCGGGGGGCGGCCGCCCCCCCCCCCCGGGGGCGGGGCGGGGGCCCCCCCCCCCCCCCCCGGGGGGGCCGGCGGGGGCTCCACGGGCCCCCCCCCACAAAAAACCGGGA
>NZ_JBITLU010000002.1:500983-894596 GCF_044465525.1 Nonomuraea sp. NPDC049646
CCGGGGGCGCGGGCGCGGGCCCGGCGACACCCGCTGGAACTGGGGCGCGGCCGCCGGGCGTCCCGGCGGCCGCGACGTCGCCCTGCAGCTCGGCGGCAAGTGGACCGACGGCACCGGCAGCGTGGAGAACGGCCTGATCCTCGACGGCCGCCTGCACAAGATCAGCGAGGAGCTGGTCTGGCGGTACGACACCACCGACTGGCGCGCTCCCTGGCGCATCGAGGGCGAGCGCGTGGACCTGGAGTTCGTCCCCGAGCACGTGCGCGAGGCCGACGTGCGGCGCGCGTTCTACATGCGCAGCCAGGAGGCCCAGGCGTTCGGCCACTACCGCGGCACGGTCGTCGCCGACGACGGCGAGAGCGTGACGGTCGACGGCCTGTACGGCTGGGCCGAGGAGGTCTACCGGCGCTGGTAGCGGCGGTGGCGCCGTCAGGCGTCGCGGTCGCGGCGGACGACCTCGCCGTGCACGACCCCGTCGCGCCCGGCCTCGTCCCGCCGGGGCTCGTCGTGGACGACCTCGCCGTGCACGACCTTGCCGCCCTGCGGGGCCCGGTCCGCTCCGGAGCCGGGCGGGAACAGGTTCGCGTACGGCGAGGCCGCCGCCATCCGCTTGACCCGCCGGTCGAAGAACCCCGAGGCCAGCCGCCGCATCAGCGGCCGGGTGAAGGGCAGCACGAAGACGAAGCCGACGAGGTCGGTGAAGAAGCCCGGGATCATCAGCAGCGCGCCGCCGGCCAGCAGCAGGCCGCCGTCGGCCAGCTCGCGGTCGGGCACCCGGCCCTCCGACAGGGCCGCCTGCAGACGCCGCCACACCCGGCGGCCCTCGCGGCGCACCAGCCAGGCGCCCAGCAGGCTGCCCGCGACGAGCAGGCCGACGGTCGGCCATCCGCCGATCATCGATCCGACCTGGATCAGCAGCCAGACCTCCAGCACCGGGACGCCCAGCAGGGCCAGCAACAGCAGCAGCCGCATCGTTTCCTCGATTCCGCGCACACGTACATCAGGAACAACGTCCGGCGGGCCGCGCGCGTTCCTGGACGCGGATCCTCAGCGCCCGCCAGCCGCCCCTCAGCCGCCCGTCAGCCGGCCGGTCAGCCGCGGGTGCGGCGCAGGCGGCGCGGCAGGCCGGTGACGCCCCACATGCCGATGCGCCACAACGCCTCGGACATGACCTTGCCGTTCATCTTGCTCTTGCCGACGGTGCGCTCGACGAACGTGATCGGCACCTCCACCACCCGCAGGCCGTGCCTGGCCGTGCGGAGCGTGAGGTCGACCTGGAAGCAGTAGCCCTGCGACTCGACCCCGGCCAGGCCCACCTTCTCCAGCGTGGCGGCCCGGTAGGCGCGGAACCCGGCGGTGGCGTCGCGCACCGGCAGGCCGAGCATCACCCGGGTGTAGATGTTGGCGCCCTTGGACAGCAGCTCGCGCCGGTGGGGCCAGTTGACCACCTTGCCGCCGGGCACGTAGCGGGAGCCGATCGCCAGGTCGGCGCCGTCGGCCAGCGCCTGCAGCAGCTTGGGCAGCTCCTCGGGCTGGTGGGAGCCGTCGGCGTCCATCTCGACCAGCACGTCGTAGCCCTCGCCCAGGCCCCAGCGGAACCCGGCGATGTAGGCCGCGCCGAGCCCCTGCTTGCCCGGCCGGTGCAGCACGTGGACGTGCTCGTCGGCCTCGGCCAGGGCGTCGGCGACCTCACCGGTGCCGTCGGGGCTGTTGTCGTCGGCCACCAGCACGTGCGCGTCGGGCAGGGCGGCGCGCACCCGCTCGACGATCGCGGGCAGGTTGTCGCGCTCGTTGTAGGTCGGGACGACGACCAGCACCCGGCCGACAGTCTCCATCATGAGCCGTTCCCCATTCGGTCGCCTCGCCTGCCGCGCCGTGCGGCGACTCCGACAGCCACCGCTCCCATCAACATCAATGCCCATTCAGGAAGCTCGCCCACCTTTGTGGCGATCGTTTCCTGGGTGCGCACGGGCACCTTGACCACGTTCATGTCAGGGACAAGTTCACGGGTCTGCCAGGAGACTTTACCGTCAGGCGTGACATATGCGGAGATCCCGGTCGTGGCGGCCGTAACGACGGCCCTGTTGTGCTCGACGGCCCGCAGCTTGGACATCGCGAGCTGCTGCGGCGGCAGGTTGGACAGCGCGTAGCTGGCGTTGTTGGTCTGCACCACCAGCGGGGTGCCGCCGGCGCGCACGGTGCCGCGCACGGTGTCGTCGTAGGCCACCTCGTAGCAGTTGACCGCGCCGACCGTGACCGGGCCGAGCTTCAGGTCGCCCGGCTTGGTGCCCGCGACCGACTGCCGGCCCACCAGGTTGGCCCGCTCCCACAGGGCCAGCACGATCTCCTTGAACGGCGTGTACTCCCCGAAGGGCACCAGGTGCTGCTTGTCGTAGTAAGCGCCGGGACCGCTCACCGGGTCCCACACCAGGCTGCGCGTGGCGCGGTGCTCGTCGCCGATGGCCACGACGGCGCCGACCAGGGTGGGGACGCCGACGTACTTGACCGACTCGTCGATGACCTGGCGGGCGAAGGCGCTGGTGTAGGGGTCGATGTCGGTGGAGTTCTCGGGCAGGACGACGATGTCGGGCCTGGGCAGGGCCCCGGCGCGCACGGCGTCGGCCAGCCGCTTGGTCTCCTCGGCGTGGTTGCGCAGGACGACGGCCGGCTCGTCGCCGAGCGGGTGCATGCCGCGCCCCGGGACGTTGCCCTGCACGATGCCGACGTTGATCGAGCGGCCCTCGTCGCCCGGCCGCGGCAGCGCGAGCGTGAGCAGCGGCACGGCCAGCGCCAGTGCCACCGGGACGGCCCTGCGCACGGCCGTGTTCACGGCCGGGTTAACGGCCTTGTCCACGGCCTTGTCCACGGCCTTGTCCACGCCGGCGGCGGGCCGCACCAGGACGGCGTGGGCCAGCAGGGCGCCGCACAGCGTGACGGCGAAGGACACCAGCGGCGCGCCGCCCAGCGCGGCGTAGGAGGTGAACAGCGACTCGCCCTGGCTGAAGGCCACCCGCGCCCACGGGAAGCCGCCGACGGGCACCAGGCCGCGGGCCCACTCCATCATCACCCACAGCGCGCCGAACCACAGCGGCCACAGCCGCAGCCGGAACACCAGGGCCGCCAGCGCGGCCATGACGGCGTAGAACACGCTCTCGGTGGCCACCAGCATGACCCAGACGTCGTCGCCGATCGTGCGCACCCAGGCCAGGGCCGGGAACAGGAACACGGCGCCGCCCAGATACCCCAGCCACGCGGCGCGCCGCGGACGGGCCCGGTAGAGGGCGGCCACGATCAGCCCGATGCCGACCGGCGCGCACAGCCACCAGTCGAGCGGCGGGAAGGCGGTGTAGAGCAGCAGCCCGCCGGCCACCATGGCCACGACCCGCGCGACCAGGACCCACCGGCCCTCGCCCGTGGCGCGGACCCCGTCGCCCTCACCCGAAGAAGAGGCGGCGGTGTCGGAGGCGTCCGCCTCGGGAGCCGGTTCGCGCCCGGGGACGGGCGGAACGCTCGTCTTGTCCTGAACCACGCCGGGTCTCCTCGCAAAATCGCACGCCTGCTTGCGAAAACGCTACCGCCCCCGGGCCGCGCTCAGACCGGCGGCGCACACGGAGATCGAAAACGGCCGCTCACAGGCGGCCGGCTGGGTGATCCCGTTTCGGGACGGGATCACCCGGCGCGATCCGCGATCCTGCGCACGAGAGCGGGAAGAGGGCCCGGAAACCCTTCGGACCGGACCCGTCTCGTCGGCGGCGAGCGCGGAATTCCGTTGTCTACTGGGCTCCCGGACCCGTCCCGGGTCCAACCCCCCAACCGGTTGGGGTGCCCCGACTCGACGGACCGACGGCCCTGCACCTGGCTGTGTGGACGAAGTCACGCTCCGTCACGGACGCAGGATCCGGCGATGTCAGAGACGGCCAACCGGCCAAGTCCCGTGCTGGACTGCGCAGCAAACTACCGACTCCACCTCAGATGTCAACCGTGTCCCGATCAGCGGGAACATCAAGTTTCCGCAGGTGGGACATGTTCGGCCTGCCGTCGTAAAGCGGGTCAAAGCCCATTTGCCGACGTCGGGGACCTGCCCGGCAGGCCCGACAGCGCCTGCGACAACGGCCCTTCGTGGACGACGCCCAGCCGTTGCGTGGCACGCGTCAGAGCAACATACAGGTCGCTCGGCCCGCGTGGCGACTGGGCGGCGATGAGGTCCGGCTCGGCCACGATCACCGAGTCGAACTCCAGGCCCTTGGCGTCGGCCACGCCCATCACCGCGAGGGGCGCGTCCAGGGCGGCGGCCCCGGCGGCCCGTCCGGCGCCGGGCGTGACCACCGCGGCGCCCTCCACGGCCGCGACCAGCCGCGCGCCGAGCGTGTCCAGCAGCGCGTCGGGCACCACCACGGCGACCTTGCCGCCCTCCCGGACCTCGGACCCGGCCAGCTCGGGCAGCGCGGCCAGCGGCGCCGACCAGGGCCGCGCGCCGAGCTCGCGCACGGACGTCGGCGCCTCCAGGGCCGGGTCGATGGTGGCCAGCACCCGCGCGGCCACCTCCATGAGCTCCACGGGCGTGCGGTAGTTGACCGTCAGGCGCTCCTGACGCCAGCGCCCGGCCACGTACGGGTCCAGCACCTGCGCCCACGAGCGCGCCCCTGCCGCCGAGCCGGTCTGGGCGATGTCGCCGACGATCGTCATCGACCGGGTCGGGCAGCGCCGCATGACCGCCCGCCAGGCCATCGGCGACAGCTCCTGCGCCTCGTCCACGATCACGTGCCCGTAGGCCCAGGTGCGGTCGGCGGCGGCGCGTTCGGCCGTGGTGAGGTAGGGGCCGTCGCCGCGCTGGCGATCGGCCAGCCGCTCGGCCTCCATGACGTCGGACAGCCCGGTCAGCTCCAGCACCTCGCGCGCGTAGGCCAGCTCGGCCTCGCGCTGGTGCTCCTCGGCCTGGCGGGCCGCGGCCAGCTCCTCCTCGGCCTGCATCGCCGAGGCGCGCAGCACGTGCTCGTCGATGTCGCCCAGCAGTTCGGCGGCCTCGTCCAGCAGCGGCACGTCGGCGTCGGTCCACTCGGCCGAGTCGCGGCGCAGCAGCGCCCTCTCCGCGGGGCTCAGGACGCCCCCCGCCGCGTCGAGCCGCTCGGGCGACCCGTACAGGCCCAGGAGCAGCCGCTGGGGCGTCAGGTACGGCCACAGCCGGTTCAGCGCCGCCTTGACCACCGGCTCGGTCCGCAGTTCCTCGCGCAGGTCGGCCAGCTCGTCGTCGTCGATGAGCCCCTTGCCGATCTTGCGGGCCTGCTGCCGGGCCAGCGCGTTCAGCAGCGACCTGACGAACACCGCGCGCGCCTGGTTGTGCGGGCGGCGCGAGCGCACGGCCTTGTTCTTGGCCGCGTCCAGCATGGCGCGGTCGACGGTGAGCGTCAGCCGCCCCAACGGCAGCTCGACGGGCTTGCGCGGCACCTTCTGCCGCTCGCGCACCGCGCGCTCGATCACCTGGGCCATCCGCGCGTCGCCCTTGACCGCGGCCACCTCCGGGCGGTCGCGCCGGGTCGCGGTCACGCCCGGGTACAGCTCGCCCACGGTGGACAGCAGCACGTCGGTCTCGCCGAGCGAGGGCAGGACCTGCTCGATGTAGCGCAGGAAGGTGAGGTTGGGGCCGAGGATGAGCACGCCGCGGCGCTCCAGGCGCTCCCTGTGGGTGTAGAGCAGGTAGGCGGCCCGGTGCAGGGCCACCACGGTCTTGCCCGTGCCGGGACCGCCCTGCACGACCAGGACGCCGTTGAGGTCGCTGCGGATGACGCGGTCCTGCTCGGCCTGGATGGTGGCGACGATGTCGCGCATGCGGCCGGTGCGGCGCTCGTCGAGGGCGGCCAGCAGCGCGGCCTCGCCGTTGAGGGTGGCGCGGTCGTCGTCGGTGAGCGCGTCGAGGTCGAGCAGGTCGTCGTCGACGCCGACGACGCTGCGCTCCCTGGTCTGCAGGTGGCGGCGCCTGGTCACGCCCATGGGCGCGGCGGGGGTGGCGCGGTAGAACGGCTGCGCGACGGGCGCGCGCCAGTCGATGAGCAGGCGGCGTTGCTCGTCGTCGGTGAGGCCGAGCTTGCCGATGTAGAGCCGGCCCTCCTCGACGTGGTCGAGCCGGCCGAAAACCAGGCCGCGCTCCACCGCCCACAGCCGGGCCAGCCGCCCGGCGTACATGTCGGCGAAGGAGTCGCGCTCGGATCTGTTCTGCATCGTGCCGACGGCGCCCGTGGCCAGCACCTCCTTGAGCCGGCGCTGGGTGCGCTCGCGCAGCTCGTCGAGGCGGTCGTACAGACCGGTGACGTAGGACTGCTCCTTGGCGAGCTCCGTTTGACGAGTTGCCGCCTGACCATTATTGTGGTTAATGGGACACTCCGGGCCATTCTGCTTGTTGTTGCGACAAACGATGACATTAGCACGCCTGTCGAGGCACTCCCATCTTCCCTTCCCCCTTCCGGGTCACGGCTTGGTTTCGCCCTCTTGACCAGCATGGGAGAACTCCCTATGTTCACGAGTTAGGAAAGTTTCCTAACTTCGTCGAAGGGGTCCTCCTGATGAGCGGTCCGGTTCCGGGAACGCCCAGTCTGCTGCGTGCGATCAACGACCGCGCGGCCCTGCGGGCGCTCCTCGAGCGCGGGTCGCTGACCCGTCCGGAGCTGGGCGCCCTGACGGGCCTGTCCAAGCCCACCGCCTCCCAGCTCCTGTCGCGCCTTCAGGACGCCGGGCTGGTGGTCCTGGACGGCATCAGGGAGGGCCTGCCGGGCCGTACCGCCGAGGTCTACCGGATCAACCCGGCGGCGGCCTACGTGGGCGCCCTCGACGTCACCCCCGACCGCATCGAGGCCCGCGTCGCCGACATCACCGGCACGGTCGTGGGCTCGTACACGCTGCCGACGGCGCGGCGGCCGGGCGGCGAGCTGGTCGACCGGCTGGGCGCGGCGCTGGCCGGCGCGAACCCGCCGGACAAGCTGCGCCGGGTCGTCATCGGCGTGCAGGCGGCGATCGACCCGGCCACCGGCCGGCTCGGCTACGCCGCCGCCAAGGACGTGCCCGGCTGGCAGATCGACGACCTCGTGCCCACCCTCAGCGCGGGTCTCGGCACGGCCGTGGACGTGGAGAACAACGTCAACCTCGTCGCGCTGGCCGAGCAGGCGCACGGCGCGGCGCGCGGGCACTCCGACTTCGTGCTGCTGTGGGCCGACGAGGGCATCGGCTCGGCCATCGTGCTCGGCGGGCGCATGCACAGGGGCGCGACCGGCGGCGCGGGCGAGGTGGGTTACATGCCGACCCCGGGCGCGCCGACGGCCCGCGAGGCCGGCCGCTACGCCAACCACGGCTACCAGGCGCTCACCGGCGGCCCGGCCGTGCTGCGGCTGCTGCGCTCCTACGGCGTGCACGGCACCGACTTCCGCCAGGCCATCGCCAAGGCGGTACGCGTGTCGGAGGGCTCGGGGCAGAAGGCCGACGACGCCAAGGCGGGGCTGCGCGACATCGCCGCCCGGCTGGCGGTGGGCCTGGCGGCCATCACCTCCGTCATCGACCCCGGCCTGATCGTGCTGACCGGCGGCGTCGTGCTGTCGGGCGGCGAGCCGCTGCGCGAGCTGGTCGAGCACGAGCTGCACGCGCTCACCATCCCCCGCCCCGTCGTGCGGCTGTCGCACGTGGAGGGCAACCCGGTGCTGGCGGGCGCGCTCGACCTGGCCCTGGACACCGTGCGCGACGAGGTCTTCAGCTCGACCGTCCCTTCGTGAGCCATTTTTTCCCTTTCATGATCCCCCAGCGGTAGGAGGCACCCCCCGTGCGCTTCGTCCCCCTGGCGGCTGTCGCGATCCTCGCGCTCGCCGCCTGCACCGCCGGCAGGGAGGCCGGGCCCTCGCTCGGCTCCCAGCCAAGGCCCTCGGGCTCGGCCTCCGCGGCCCTCCCGGCGGCCACGATCCAGCTCTGGCACGGATTCTCCACCGACGCCGAGGTCAAGGCGTTCGAGGAGGCCATCGCCGGGTTCCACGCCAAGTTCCCGCAGATCACCGTCAAGGCCACCAAGGGCGTCCAGGACGACCAGATCACGCAGGCCATCCGGGGCGGCAACGCGCCGGACGTGGCGGCCTCGTTCACGACGGACAACGTCGCCCAATGGTGCAGGTCGGGATCGTTCCAGGACCTCACCCCGGTCATCAAGCAGGACGGCATCGACCTGTCGGTGCTGCCCGAGGTGGCACGTTCCTACACCGGCTTCGGCGGCCGGCAGTGCACGCTGCCGCTGCTGGCCGACGCCTACGGCCTCTACTACAACAAGGCCCTGATGAAGGGCAACCAGCCGCCCAGGACGCTGACCGAGCTGGCCGAGCTGACCAAGAAGCTGACCGTGCGGGACGCGAACGGCGACATCAAGGTGGCCGGGTTCGTCCCCAGCACGCAGTACTACGAGAACAGCCCCAGCCACCTGGCCCCCATGGTCGGCGCCACCTGGTACAACTCCGACGGCACCTCGGCCATCGGCACCGACCCGGCGTGGAAGGCCCTGCTGCGCTGGCAGAAGGACCTCATCGACTGGTACGGATACGACAAGCTGGAGAAGTTCCGCAAGAGCCTGGGCGACGAGTGGAGCGCCGACCACCCGTTCTACAAGGGCAAGATCGCGATGGTCCTGGACGGCGAGTGGCGCAACGCCATGATCGCCAACGACGCCAAGAAGCTCGACTACGCCACCGCTCCCCTGCCGGTCGCCGACGACAAGCCCGACCTGTACGGCAGCGGCTTCACCGCCGGCACCGTCATCGGCGTCCCCAAGGGCGCCAAGAACCCGCAGCAGGCCTGGGAGCTGGTCAAGTACCTGACCACCGACACCAGCTCGCTGGTGACGCTCTCCAACGCCCTGCGCAACGTCCCCACGACCAAGGCGGCGATGGAATCGCCCGACCTGGCCAAGGACGCGAACTTCGCCACCTTCCTCGACGTCTTCTCCCACCCCAAGACCTCGACGCTGCCGCCGAGCGTCAACAGCGTGTTCAACCAGGAGGCGCTGGCGACCTTCGTCGTCAAGTGGGAGAAGGGCGCGGTCACCGACCTCGACGCCGGGCTCAAGGGCGTGGACAAGCAGATCGACGACAAGCTGAAGCTGTCCGGGGGCTGATCGGCGATGGCCTCCTCCCCCCACGCCGCGCCGCCCAGGCGGCGCGGCGAGGGCCTGCGCGCCCTGCTGTGGCTGTCGCCGTGGATCGTCGGCGTGTCGGTCTTCTTCGTCTATCCGCTGCTGTCCACGGTGTACTTCTCCTTCTACCGCTACGACATGACCAGCACGCCGGAGTTCATCGGGCTGGACAACTACGCCTACCTGCTGCACGACCCGCGGGTGGCGATGTCGGCCAAGAACACGCTGTGGCTGGTGGCGATCATGGTGCCGGCCACGGTGCTGTTCTCCCTGGCCCTGGCGCAGCTCGTGGTCCGCCTCAAGGCCGGCGTCGGCGTGCTGCGGACGATCTTCTACCTGCCGTCGCTGGTCCCGCTGGCGGCCGGGACGATCACCTTCGTCTTCCTGATGAACCCGGCCACCGGGCCGTGGAACAAGTTCCTGGCCCTGTTCGGCATCCACGGGCCCGACTGGTTCGGCGACCCGGCCTGGTCCAAGCCGAGCCTGACGCTGCTGTCGCTGTGGAGCTGCGGCCAGCTCGCCGTGATCTTCATGGCGGCGCTGCTGGACGTCCCCCGCCACCTGTACGAGGCCGCCGCCATCGACGGCGCCGGGGCCTGGCGGCAGTTCCGCAGCGTGACGCTGCCGACGATCGCGCCGGTGCTGATGTTCGCCCTGGTCACCAACGTCATCTACGCCCTGCAGTACTTCACCCAGGCGATGATCGCCTCGCGGGTGGCCTCGGGCTCGACCGACTCCCCCGGCTCCACCTTCACCCCCGGCTACCCGGACGAGTCGCTGCTGACACTGCCTCAGTGGCTCTTCCAGTCGGGTTTCCGCGACTGGACGATGGGCTACGCGTGCGTGCTGGCGCTGCTGCTGTTCGCCACGTCGATGATCTTCACGTTGATCCTGCTGCGGCAGTTCCGCCGGGCCGAGGAGGCGATATGAGCGCGACCATGACCGCCCCGGCCCCGCCCGCGGCGCCCGCGCGGCGGCAGGGGGTCAGGGCGCGGCGGCGGCGCACGCTGATGTGGATCGCCACGCACGCGACGGCGATCGTGCTGGCCCTGATGTTCCTGGCGCCGGTGGTGTTCCTGACGCTGACCGCGCTGATGACCGACGAGCAGGCGCTGACCGGCGACCTGTGGCCGCGCACGTGGAACTTCGACAACTTCGTGGTGGTGTTCGAGAAGTCGAAGCTGCTGCGCTGGGGGATCAACACGCTGCTGTACGCCGGCCTCGGCACGGTCTTCACGCTGGCCTCCTCGATCCCGGTGGCCTACGCGCTGGCCCGCTTCCGCTTCCGGGGACGCCGGGCGGCGTTCCTGCTGGTGATCACCGCCATGATGCTGCCGCCGCAGGTCATCGCGGTGCCGATCTACCTGGTGTGGGCCCGGCTGGGGCTGACCGACAGCCTGTGGCCGCTGATCCTGCCGATGCTGTTCGGCGACGCGTTCTCGATCTTCCTGCTCCGCCAGTTCCTGATCACGATCCCGCGCGAGTACATCGACGCGGCGAAGGTGGACGGCTGCTCGGACTTCAGGACGCTGGTGCGGGTGATCCTGCCGATGGCCCGTCCGGCGGTCGCCGCCGTCGCCCTGTTCCAGTTCTTCTACTGCTGGAACGACTACTACGGGCCGCTGCTGTACGCCGGCGTCGAGCAGGAGGGCTGGACGCTCTCGCTCGGCCTGGCCACGTTCAAGGCGTTCCACAGCGTCCAGTGGAACCTCACCATGGCCGCCACCCTGCTGGTGACCGCCCCGGTGATCATCGTGTTCTTCCTCGCCCAGAAAGTCTTCATCGAGGGCGTGACCTTGACAGGAGTGAAGGGTTGAAACTCGCCGTGGTCGGGGGCGGCTCGACGTACACGCCGGAGCTGATCGACGGGTTCGCGCGGCTGCGCGACGAGCTGCCCGTGACGGAGATCGCCCTCATAGATCCGGATCCGTCCCGTCTTGAGCTGGTGTCGGGGATGTCGCGGCGCATGCTGGCGCACGCCGGGCATCCGGCGCGCGTGCTGGCCACCTCCTCGGTGGCCGAGGGGGTCGCGGGGGCCGAGGTCGTGCTGTTCCAGCTCCGGGTGGGCGGGCAGGCGGCCAGGAACGTCGACGAGACGCTGCCGCTGGAGTGCGGCTGCGTGGGCCAGGAGACGACCGGCGCGGGCGGCCTGGCCAAGGCGCTGCGCACGGTCCCCGTCGTGCTGGAGCTGGCCGAGATCGTACGCCGGGAGGCCCCGGACGCCTGGATCATCGACTTCACCAACCCGGTCGGCATCGTCACCAGGGCGCTGCTCGACGCCGGCCACCGGGCCATCGGGCTGTGCAACGTCGCGATCGGCTTCCAGCGCCGCTTCGCCGCGGGTCTGGGCGTCGCCCCCGGCCGGATCTCGCTGGGTCACGTCGGGCTGAACCACCTGAGCTGGGAGCGTTCGGTCCACCTCGACGGCCGGGACGTGCTGCCCGAGATCATCGACCGGGCCGGTGAGGAGATCGCCGAGGCCCTCGGGCTGCGGGTGGAGCTGATCCGGCGGCTCGGCGTCATCCCGTCGTACTACCTGCGCTACTTCTACGCCCACGACGCGGTGGTGCGCGAGCAGCGCGCCAAGCCGTCGCGGGCGGCCGAGGTGGCCGAGATGGAGACCCGGCTGCTGGAGCTGTACGGCGACCCGTCGGTGGTGACCAAGCCGGAGCTGCTGGACCGGCGGGGCGGCGCGTTCTACTCCGAGTCGGCGGTGGCGCTGATCGCCTCGCTGCTCGGAGACCGGGGCGACGCCCAGGTCGTCAACGTGCGCAACCAGGGCACCCTGCCCTTCCTGGACGACGACGCCGTCATCGAGGTGCCCGCGGCCATCACCGCCGCCGGCGCCGCGCCGCTGCCGGTGCCGCCCGTCGAGCCGCTGTACGCGGGGCTGATCGCGCACGTGTCGGCGTACGAGGCCCTGGCCCTGGAGGCCGCCCGCCGGGGCGGCGCGGACCGCGTGCGCGACGCCCTGCTGGCGCACCCGCTGATCGGCCAGGACGACGTCGCCGAGGAGCTGACCGGCCTGCTGCTGGCGGCCAACCGCGAGCACCTGCCCTGGACGGTGGGCTAGTGGCGGGCCCCCGGCTGCTCCTGGCCGTCGACGGCGGCAACAGCAAGACGGACGTCGCGGTGGTCGCGGACGACGGCGAGGTGGTCGCGACCGGCCGGGCGGGCCCCTTCGAGCCGCAGAGCGCCGGCGTGGCGGCGGCCGTGGACGTGGTGGCCGAGGCGGCGGCCCGCACCGGCCTGCCGGCCCAGGCGTTCGGCCACGTGTCGGCCTGCCTGGCCGGGGCCGACTTCCCGGTGGAGGAGGAGGCGCTGGCCGCCGAGTTCGCCGCCCGCGGGTTCGGCGACGTGGTCGTGCGCAACGACACCTTCGCCCTGCTGCGGGCCGGTACGTCGGCCCCGTGGGGGGTCGCGGTGGTGTGCGGCGCGGGCATCAACGCGGTCGGCGTCTCCCCCGGCGGGCAGGTCGCCCGCTTCCCCTCGCTCGGCCGGATCAGCGGCGACTGGGGCGGCGGCCAGGGCGTGGCCGAGGAGGCGCTGTGGCACGCCGTGCGCGCCGAGGACGGCCGCGGCGCGCCGACGGCCCTGGCGGAGCTGGTCACGGCCCACTTCGGCACGGCCACCGTCGAGGAGCTGGTGCTCGACCTGCACTTCGGGCGCGTGGACGAAGGGCGGCTGCACGAGCTGGCCCCCGGCGTGCTGGCCGTCGCGGCGGCCGGGGACGCGGTCGCCCGGTCGCTGGTCCAGCGGCAGGCCGAGGAGGTGACCGTGATGGCCGAGGTCTGCCTGCGGCGGCTCGGCCTGCTGGGGACGCCGGTCGAGGTGGTGCTCGGCGGCGGCATGCTGACGGCCCGTGACCCGCTGCTGACGCCGCTGCTGGAGGCGGCGTTCGCGGCCAGGGCGCCGCAGGCCGAGCTCGTGGTGGCCGACCTGCCGCCGGTGGCGGGGGCGGCGCTGCTGGGGCTGGAGCACCTGGGTGCTCCGGAGGCCGCGCTGGCCCGGCTGCGCTCGCACTTCGCGCTCCCGGTCACCCGCTGACGGGCCCGTCCCGCTCATCGGGTACGCCCCCGGGCGCCGGTCCTGCGGGGACGGCGCCCGGCTGGGCGTTCAGGGGAAGGCGTTTCACGGTCGGGCCCGGCGGGCGTTCCGGCAGAAGGGGCACCGGCCGGGCCCGGCGGTCTTCGGGGGAAGGCGTTCCGGTCGGGCCCGGCGGTCTTCGGGGGAAGGCGTTCCGGTCGGGCCCGGCGGCTTCAGGCGGAGGCGTTCTGGTCGGGCTCGGCGGGGGTGACGTCGGGGGCGACGACGGGGGCGCGGTGCTCGTAGGGCGTGCTCAGGACCACGGTGGTGCGGGTGGAGACGTTGGCCGAGGCGCGGATCTGCTGCAGCAGGTCCTCCAGCGCCACCGGCGAGGCCACGCGGACCTTGAGGATGTAGCTCTCGTCCCCGGCGACGCTGTGGCAGGCCTCGATGGCGCTCAGATGGGCCAGCCGCTCGGGGGCGTCGTCGGGCGCGGCGGGGTCGATCGGCTTGATCGACACGAACGCGGTCAGCGGCAGCCCGATCGCGTCGTGGTCGATGACGGCGGCGTAGCCGCGGACGACGCCGCGCTTCTCCAGGCGGCGTACGCGCTGGTGGACCGCGGAGACGGAGAGGCCGGTCTCCCTGGCCAGGTCGGTGAAACTCATGCGGCCGTCGTGGGCGAGCAGCGTGACGATCCGGCGGTCGATCTCCTCCATCGGTCAAAGGTAGCCGGTGATGGTCACGACATGGTCCCGACGGGAGCGACCCCTCGGTTCATCGCGTGCTCGACCAGGGTGATGAGCACCTGGCGGCCGGAGTCGCGCCGGCGGGCGTCGCACAGCACGATGGGCACGTCCGGTTCCAGCCCGATGGCCGAGCGCACCTCGCCGACGGTGAACGGGCGGGTGCCCTCGAAGCAGTTGAGCGCGATGATGAACGGCTGCTCGCGCTTCTCGAAGTAGTCGACGGCCGGGAAGCAGTCGGCCAGGCGGCGGGTGTCGGCCAGCACCACGGCCCCGAGCGCGCCCATGGCCAGCTCGTCCCAGACGAACCAGAAGCGTTCCTGCCCCGGGGTGCCGAACAGGTAGAGCATGTAGTCGTCGCGGATGGTGATGCGGCCGAAGTCCATCGCGACGGTGGTGGTGAGCTTGCGCTCGACGCCCGACAGGTCGTCGACGTGCGTGCCGACGTGGGTGAGCGCCTCTTCCGTGCGCAGCGGGCGGGTCTCGGAGACGGCGCCCACCATGGTGGTCTTGCCCGCGCCGAAACCGCCGGCGATCAAGATCTTGATCGCGGTCGGCAGCCGCCAACGGTCGACGCGACCGAATTCCATCCAGCACCGCCCGTACAGGTCCCGCGCACGTCGCGGCCTTCGCGCATGGTCAGTGATATCTGTCAAGGCGCGTGGTGAAGGCCGTTCGACGTGCCTGGCATCGAGTCACCCTAGCAACGCCACATTTTCCACTCAAGACATAAACTTTTACAACGAACCAAATGTCACGATTTATCGTCGCTAGTCCCATAAATCGCCTGGCGGGCGACGGGCGGTCAAGAGACTTGTCAGCTTATTCGACGAGATCGTTAGGTCGCGGGGCCCAGGTCCGAAATGCCGGTGAAGCCGGCGTTGAAGCCGATCCGTCGGCCCAGGTAGGCGGCCGTCCGCGGGCTGCAGCCGCACAGCGCCTCGATCAGGCCGGTCGCCTCGCCGGCCAGGGCGGCCATCGCCGTGGTGACCTCGCCGCCGGTGACCCCGAGCCCCAGGACGTTCAGGTCGCCCCAGCTCAGGTCCCTGCGGTAGGAGGCGACGTCGCCGAGCAGGTGCAGGTATCGCTGCACCTGGCGGCTGACCGTCCGCAGCTCGTCCAGGTGGCCCCTGGTCCAGCCGTCGCCGGTGTAGATCCAGTGGGACAGGTCCACGAAGCAGGAGCCGCGGCTGTCGGCGTTGTCGAGGTAGCGCTCCAGCGTGGGCACGGCCCTGGTGTCCCGCCACACCCAGGCCCTGGCCATCCCGGCCAGCGTCCGGGCGAGCTGGTCGTGCCAGAGCCGCCGCGCGAGGCCGAACCCCTCGACGGTGGCCAGCTCGTCACGCAGGTCGGCCAGGAAGCGGGTGACCGGCGACCGCGGCACCGCGCCGCCGGCGACCTCGACGCACTCGCGCGTCAGCCGGTCGACCTGCTCGCGGGTGGTGGCGGTGTGGTCGACCAGACGGCCGACGGCCAGCACCCACAGGGCGCTGCGGTTGACCGCCTTCAGCCCGCCCGCGCCCGCCCAGGGGGCGCTGAAGGCCGTGCCGAGCGTCAGGGCCTGGTAGAACTCGGCGTCGAAGGCGGCGCCGGGGAACAGGCCGTCGTACAGCTGGGCGCAGCGCCGCAGGTCCCTGCCGCACTCGGCGGCCAGGGCGCAGGTGCGGCCGAGCCGGTACGCCTCCTCCAGCTCCTCGCCGGGCACCCTAGGGCCACCCGCACGGTACACGGCTCATGGCGACGCCCCCCAACCCCCCGGCCGGACGAATGCACCTGCCGAAGAATTCTTTCATGATCACATACACCCCATCAACCCATCCCCCGGCAACGCGGAAGGCGGCATCACATGGGAGCGGCGCCGGGTGGGAGCGGGGGGAAGTCAAGGGACAGGGAAGGCAGCCCAGAGAGCCGGGGCGGCGCCGGGTGAGAGCGGGGCGAAGTCGGGACGGAGGCAAGGCGGCCCAGAGGGCCGGGGCGCCGGGCGAAGCGGGGCGAAGTCAGGAGGGAGGGAAGGCGGCCCAGAGGGCGGTGGCGTCGTCGTGGGGCTTGCCGCGGACCGCCCCGCGTTCGGCCTCCAGCCCCCGTACGGCCGAGATCACCGCCCCCGGCCCCCCGGCGGACAGCTCGGCCAGCACCGACTCCCAGCTCCACCCGTACCACTCCACCAGCCGGGTCACCCCGTCGGTGAACAGCCCGGCCCCCAGCAGCCCGGACGCCTCCACGACCCCGCTGACCGCCTGACCGGCGGCCTCGGGCCGGGTGGAGGCCACCCAGAACCCGCCCTCGGCGTTGCGCATGCGCCGCACCAGCTCCGGCGAGTACGGCCGCCCGCCCGGCAGCCGCTCCACCCGGTCGTCGCCGATGACCTCGGCCCCGCCGTCGGCCCGCGCGAGCACCACCGGGGAGTCCCCCAGCACGAGGTACTCCACCGCTCCCCCGCCGAGGCGCATCATGGCCACGGTCGTGGACGGCGAGTCGGGGTCGCCCAGGTCGCACGTGCCCGCATGGGCGCCCATGGTGACGGAGATGGCCTCGGCCAGGATGTCGGCCAGCGGCGAGCGCCCGCCGGCGGCCAGCCCGGCGGCCAGCGCCCCGCCGAGCCGCCCGACCAGCCAGGCGACGCCATGGGCGCAGCCGCCGCCGGCCCCGGCCGCCGCCGTGGCCCCGTCGAGCACGACCGCCCACGAGGGCCCGGCCACCGCCAGGTCCTCGTTGGGCCGCGCCGACCCGGGCCGGGTGGCGTACCTGACCTCGGTGAACATGCCGTTACGGCTGGACGGTCACCAGCTCGCGCGGCGTGTTGTTCAGCCGCTCGCCGCCGGTCTCGGTGCAGACCACGATGTCCTCGATGCGGGCGCCGTGGCGGCCGGGCAGGTAGATGCCGGGCTCGACGGAGAAGGCGAACCCGGCCTCCATCGGCTCGTCGTTGCCCGCGACGATGTAGGGCTCCTCGTGCGTCTCGATGCCGATGCCGTGGCCGGTGCGGTGGATGAAGTAGTCGCCGTAGCCGGCCTCGGCGATGACCTCGCGGGCCGCCGCGTCGATCGACTCGCACGACACGCCCGGCCGCACCGCGGCGCAGGCGGCTTCCTGGGCGCGGCGCAGCACCTCGTAGTAGGCGGCGAACTCGGCGGGCGGCTCGCCCACGCAGTAGGTGCGGGTGGAGTCGGAGCAGTAGCCGTTGTGGAGCTGGCCGCCGATGTCGACGACGACCGGCTCGCCGGCCTGGATCACCCGGTCGGACACGTCGTGGTGGGGGCTGGCGCCGTTGGGCCCGGAGGCGACGATGACGAAGTCGACCGTGGCGTGGCCGGCGGCCAGGATCGCCTCGGCGATGTCGCGGCCCACCTCGCGCTCGGTGCGGCCGGCGCGCAGCAGCTCGGGCACCTGCCGGTGGACCGCGTCGATGGCCTCGCCGGCCTCGCGCAGGGCCGCCACCTCGGCCGGCGACTTGCGCATGCGCAGGTCGCGCAGCACCGTGCCGGCCAGCACCTGCTCGGCCTCCGGCAGCACGTCGCGGAAGCGCAGCGACGACATGGCCCACATGCGGTCGGCCAGCCCCACCTTGGCCACCCGGCCCAGCCGGGCGGCGGCGATGGCGTAGGGGTCGTCGGTCTCGTCCCAGGCCACGAACTCCAGCCCGAGCCGGGAGGCGGGCGAGGCCTGCGCGGCCGGCAGCTCAAGGCGGGGCACCATCATGTACGCCTCCCCCGAGGCGGGCACCACGAGGCAGGTCAGCCGCTCCAGCGGCTTGGCGTCGTAGCCGCTGACATAGCGCAGGTCGGGCCCGGGGGTGAGCAGCAGGGCGTCGAGACCGGCCTTGGCGGCGGCCTCCTGCGCGGCGGCAAGACGGGACACGGGATACAGGTCTGAGGACGTCACGAGCCAAATCTACTCGGACGCCCGGCGCCCCCACTCCAGCAGGCCGCTTGTCCGCCGAGGGCTAAAATCCGCGAAAACTTCTCACAACATGAGAGCCCATGACTACACTCCGTTCCACATTGATCACGTAGTGTGGGACCAATTGTCCAGTTCCACTGCACTTTGAGAGTGAGGCCATGGTCGACTTCGCAGGCGCGGCAGAGCTGGTCAGGGAGGCCCCGCACGGGCGGGCGCGCACGGCGGGGGCGGAGCTGCTGGCCGTCCGGCTGGCCCACGCCGAGCGGCTGGGCAACATGGGCTGGGCCGAATGGAACCTGCGCACCGGGGCCGCCATCTGGTCCGACCAGGTCTACGCGATCTTCGGAAGAGACCGTGAGGAGGGGCCACTGTCCCTTCCCGACCTGGCCGCCATGGTCGAGCCGGCCGACCTCGACGCGCTCGACCGGCTGCTGTGGCACGTGGTGGAGGGCGTCGAGCCCGTGCACGCCGAGTTCCGCGTCAGGCGCGGCACGGGCGAGCTGCGCGACCTGCGCGTCGTGCTCGAACCGCTGATGTCACCCGGCGGCCCGGTCGGCATGCACGGCGTCATCCAGGACATCACCGGCCGCCGCAGGGCCGAGCGCATGATGTCGGAGTCGCGCCGCCAGCTCCTGGAGGCCCGCGAGCAGGCGGCCGAGGAGCGCCACGTGATGCTGGCGCTGCGCGAGGCCATCCTGCCCGCGCCCACCGGCTGCCTCGATCTGCCGGGGGCCAGGATCGCCGTCCGCTACGTGCCGGCCGAGAAGACCGCGAGCCTGGGCGGCGACTGGTTCGAGGCCGCCACCACGCCCGACGGCCGCCTGCTGCTGGCCATCGGCGACGTGTCGGGCCACGGGCTGCCCGCCATCGCCCACATGGCCCACCTGCGCCACGCCCTCGTCGGCCTCGCCATGACCGGCGGGCCCGCCGACCGCCTGCTGTCGTGGCTCAACGACCTCGTCCTGCACCAGCTGAAGGACACCACCGCCACGGCCGTCATCGGCCACCTCGACCCCGGCGCGCTGCTGTTCACCTGGGGGCAGGCGGGCAACCTCGCCCCGATCCTGGTGCGCGAGGGCCGGGCGTCCCTGCTGGAAAGGCCGCTGGGCGTGCTGCTCGGCGCGGTCTCCGGGCGGCCCTACGAGCTGGCCCGCACCCGGCTGCGCCCCGGCGACCTGCTGCTGATGTTCACCGACGGGCTGGTCGAGCGGCGCACCCGCGACATCGACGTCGGCCTGGAACTGGTGCTGGCGGCCGCCGCGGGCCTGTCCGCCCACGACCTCGAGGCCGGGCTCGACCGCCTCCTGGCCGACATTGGCGGCCCCAACCCCGAGGACGACGCGTGCCTGCTGGCCGTCGCCGTCCCGGAGCCGGACGGGAGGGCGGCGGGAGTGCGACCATAGACGGGTGCTCATGCTTCTGGACACACCGTCCCTCTACTTCCGCGCCTTCTACGGCGTGCCCGAGTCGGTCAAGGCGCCCGACGGCTCCCCGGTCAACGCGGTGCGCGGGCTCATCGACATGATCGCCACGCTGGTCCGTCAGCACTCCCCGGCGGCGCTGGCCGCCACCATGGACGCCGACTGGCGGCCCGCCTTCAGGGTGGCGGCGATCCCGACCTACAAGGCGCACCGGGTGGCCCACGGCGACGTCGAGGAGGTGCCCGAGGCGCTGGTGCCGCAGATCGCCGTGATCAACCAGGTCCTCGACGCCGTGGGCATCGCCCGTCCCGAGTCGCCCGGCTACGAGGCCGACGACGTGATCGGCACCCTCACCCACCAGGCGCGCGGCGCCGTCGAGATCGTCACCGGCGACCGCGACCTGTTCCAGCTCGTCGACGACTCCCGCCCGGTCCGCGTCCTGTACACCGCGCGCGGCATCCGCAACCTGCAGTTCGTCGACGAGGCGTTCGTCACCGCCAAGTACGGCGTCCCCGGCCGCGCCTACGCCGACTTCGCCACCCTGCGCGGCGACCCCAGCGACGGCCTGCCCGGCGTGCCCGGCGTCGGCGAGAAGACGGCGGCGGCCCTGATCACCCGGTTCGGCTCGCTCGCCGCGCTGCTGGAGGCGCTCGACTCCGGCGTCACCGAGGGCTTCCCGGCCGGCAGCCGCAACCGCCTGGCCGCCGCCCGCGACTACCTCGACGCCGCGCCCGCCGTGGTCGAGGTGGCCTCCGACGCGCCGCTGCCCGGCGCCGACCTCACGCTGCCGGACAAGCCGCGCGACCCGGAGGCCCTGGTGGCCCTGGCCGACCGCTACGGCCTCGACAGCCCGCTCAACCGCCTGCTGGAGGCGCTCAGGAGCTGAGGAACTCGCGCACGGCGTCCTGGGCCGCTTCGCGCAGGCGGCCGTGCACGGCGGCGTTCTCCTCGCGGTCGGTGCGCACCTCCACCACCCGCGGCCCCTCGCCGCGCATCGCCTTGGACAGCTCGCTGACGTCCCCGAGCAGCGTGTACGGCGTCCCGCTCGCGGCGGCGGCGTAGGCCAGGTCCACGCCGTGCGGCGTGCCGAAGACGCGCTCGAACGGGTCGCGCACCGCCGCCTGCGGCAGCAGCGAGAAGATGCCGCCGCCGTCGTTGTTGACGACCACCATGCACAGGTCCGGCCTGGGCTCGCGGGGGCCGAGGATCAGCCCGTTCTGGTCGTGCAGGAACGACAGGTCGCCGAGCAGCGCGTACGAGGGCCCGTTGTGCGCCAGCGCGGCCCCCATGGCCGTGGACACCAGCCCGTCGATGCCCGAGGCGCCGCGGCTGGCCATGAGCCTGATGCCGCGCCGCGGCCGCATGAACTGGTCGAGGTCCCTGATCGGCATCGAGGAGCCGCAGAACAGCAGCGCGCCGTTGGGCAGCGCGTCGGCCAGGTCGCGGGCCAGGCGCGGCTCGGAGGTGCCGGAGACGTCCAGGACCGCGTCGAGGGCCGACCGGACGGCCGCGTCGGCCTGCCGCCAGGCGTGCAGCCAGCTGTCGTCGCCGGAGGCCACCGGGATCTCCACGGCCTGCGCGACCTGGGTGGCCGACCGGGTCGGGTCGGGCCAGCGGTCGAGGTCGGGGGCGACCACGATGTGCTCGTCCGTCCGCTTCAGCCACGACAGCAGCGGCCGTGACAAGCCGGGGCGGCCCAGCGTGACGACCACGTCGGGGCGGTGGGAGTCGGCGAACTCGGGCGTGCCGAGCAGGTAGTGGTAGCTGGAGATGGAGTGGTCGCCGTAGCGGGCGCCGCCGTTGGGCTCCGACAGCACCGGCCAGCCGGCCATGCCGGCGGCGGCCACGTAACGCCGGACGTTGGCCGCGCCGTCGCCGACGACCAGCACGCCGCGCCTGGTGGGCGGGATGTGCAGGGCGATGGGCGGGGGCGCGACGCGGGCCCGCACCCAGGGGCCGTTCGCGCCGCCGTCGAGCGGCTCGGACCAGCTCGTGTCGCCGTCGGGGATGAGCGGTTCCCGGAAGGCCAGGTTGAGGTGGACGGGGCCGGGGTTGGCCGCCCCGGCGGCCCGCTGGTAGGCGCGGCAGGCCAGCGAGCGCCAGTAGGCGACCATGCCGGGACGGTCCTCCGGCACGCCGACCTCGGCGAACCAGCGGACGGCGGTGCCGTACAGCTTGATCTGGTCGATGGTCTGGTTGGCGCCGGTGCCGCGCAGCTCGGGCGGACGGTCGGCGGTCAGGACGAGCAGCGGCACGCCCGACTCGTCGGCCTCGATCACGGCCGGATGGAAGTTGGCCGCGGCCGTGCCGGAGGAGCAGATCAGCGCCACCGGCCGCTCGGAGCGCTTGGCCAGGCCGAGCGCGAGGAAGGAGGCCGAGCGCTCGTCGATGCGCACGTGCAGGCGCACCCGCGACTCGGCGTGCAGCGCCAGGGCGAGGGGGGCCGAGCGGGAGCCGGGGGCGAGCACCACGTCGGTCAGGCCACAGCGCACCAGCTCGTCGACGAGCACGGTGGCCAGCGCGGTTGCGGGGTTCAAAGTGACGCCTCCTGCATCCGGCCGAGCCACTGGGGAGATTCAATCTCAAATTCCGACAAATGCTGAAAATTCACCGAGGGGCGGCGCACCGGGAGCCATCCGTCCACGGGCACCAGCGAGTCCTCCACCACGTCGCCCGCCAGCAGCGACATCGTGCCCAGCCCGCACGCGTACGGCAGCGACGGCAGCGCCGCCGCCAGCGCGACCCCCGCGGCCAGCCCCACCGACGTCTCCACGGCGCTGGAGACCACGGCGGGCAGCCCGCACGCCTCCACCACCCGCAGCGCGGCGCGCACCCCGCCCAGCGGCTGCACCTTGACCACCGCGATGTCGGCCGCCTCGGCCGCCCTCACCTTCAGCGGGTCCTCGGCGCGCCGGATCGACTCGTCGGCCGCGATCGGCACGTCGACCGCCTTGCGCACCGCCGCCAGCTCCTCCAGGGTCGCGCACGGCTGCTCGGCGTACTCCAGGCCGAACCGGTCGAGCTGCTTGAGCCGGGTGACGGCCTCGCCGACCTCCCAGGCGCCGTTGACGTCGACCCTCAGCCGCCCGGACGGCCCCAGGGCGTCGCGCACCGCCTCCACCCGCGCCAGGTCGTCGGCGAACGTCTGGCCGCGCTCGGCCACCTTGACCTTCGCCGTGCCGCAGCCGGCCCCCCGCACCAGCTCGTGGGCCTGCTCGGCGTCGACCGCGGGGACGGTGGCGTTGACCGGGACGCGGTCGCGCACCGGCTCGGGCCAGCCGTCGAAGGCGGCCTCACGGGCGCACGCCAGCCAGCGGGCGCACTCGCGCGGACCGTACTCGGGGAACGGGGAGAACTCGCCCCAGCCCGCCGGGCCGTGCAGCAGCACGCCCTCCCTGACGGTCTGCCCGCGAAACCGCGTCCGCATCGGAATCCGGAAGACCACGGGAGAACGCGTCACGACCCTACCCTGCACCTGTGTCCGACCTGTCGCCATTAACCTTACGAGCATGTGGAGGAACCCGTCGCATCCGGACCGTCCGCTGCATGCCATTGTGCAGCCTCCCGGCCCCGGCCTTTTCACCGCGATCCGCGACGCGCTCTCCGGCGACGGCCCGGCCGTCCTGCCGCTCCAGCCGGGCCACGAGCACCAGGCCCTCCAGGCGCTGCGGCCCACGCACGCCGGCGGTGAGCCGCGGCCCGGCGGCGAGGGCGTCCCCGCCGACGTGGCGGTCGTCATCGCCACCAGCGGCAGCACCGGCGTGCCCAAGGGCGTGCAGCTGTCGGCCACAGCCCTGCGCGCCTCGGCGTCGGCCTCGCTGAACAGGATCGGGGCCGCCGAGGGCGACCGGTGGCTGTGCTGCCTGCCCGTCTCCCACGTCTCCGGCCTGCAGGTGCTGGTCCGCGCCCTGCTGTCGGGCAGCGAGCCGATCATCCACCCCTCCTTCGACGTGCGGGCCGTGCTGACCTCCGGCGCCCACCACGTCTCCTTGGTGCCGACGCAGCTCCACCGGCTGGTCGAGACGGGCGCCGACCTGTCGGTGTTCCGCACGATCCTGCTCGGCGGCGCGGCGCCCAGGGCGGGGCTGGTCGAGCGGGCCGTGGAGCTCGGCGCCCGGGTGTTCACCACGTACGGGATGAGCGAGACGTGCGGCGGCTGCGTCTACGACGGCCGCCCCCTTTACGATGTAGATCTCAAAATCGGCGAGGACGGCCTGATCAGGATCGCCGGGCCCGTCCTCTTCTCCGGCTACCGCTTCGCCGGTCGTAGCGCCTTCGACGGCGACTGGTTCGTCACCTCCGACCTCGGCGAGCTGCACGAGGGCCGGCTGCGCGTGCTCGGCCGGGCCGACGACGTCGTCAACACCGGCGGCGAGAAGGTCGTGGCCGCCGTGGTCAGCGCGGTGCTCGGCACCCACCCCGAGGTCGCCGACGTGGCCGTGGCCGGCCTGCCCGACCCGGAGTGGGGCGAGGCGGTCACGGCGTTCGTGGTGCCGGCCGACCCGGCCGCGCCGCCCACGCTGGCCGAGCTGCGCGCCTACTGCCGCGACCGGCTGCCCGCCCACGCCGCGCCGCGCGACCTGCGGCTCCTCCCCCGCCTGCCGCTGCTGCCCAACGGCAAGACCGATCTCGTACGGCTGCGCACAGGAACCTGACGCGGTGCGGCTGCGTCATAACGGGGAGAAGGAAGGGAGCCTTCATGAACCAGACCCGCAAGATGTGGGCGTCCGCGGCGGTCGTCGGCGCGATCGTCGTCGGCGGCGCGTCGGTCGCGGCGGCCGCCTCGGCGGGCAAGCTCGACGCGGTCGCCAGGGAGACCCGGGCCGTGGTCGACCAGACAGCCGAGCAGGCGGCCGACCAGGCAGCCGAGCAGGCGTCGCCGACCGGCCGTCCGGTGCCCTCGCCCGGCGACACCGACGGCGTCGTGGTGTCCACGGAGGTCAATCCCGACCCGCGCGAGGTCATCGACTACTGGACCGACAAGCGCATGGAAGAGGCCGAGCCGATGCCCATGCCCGAGGGGACCGGAAGCTTCGAGGTGGCGGAGTAGTTCCCGCCTTCCAGGGGGTGGCACGCCCTCTGGGCATTCCGCCCCTTTTTCATCCCTCCGGGAACAAATAGCGGTGGATGGCGTTATTGATACTGGTGCGCCGTGCGGAGTGACCACCGCCCCACCACAACCTGCCTGATCGCTTCGACTCCGTACGGAGGAGGTGTCCTCATGCCCAGAACCGCCGTGGCGACCCCACCCGCGACTCTCGACCAGCTCATTGAACGAGGGCGAGCCCAGGGTCACCTTTCTCTGGCGGAGCTGCGCGACGCGTTCGCCGAGGCCGGCATCAGCCCCTCGGAAGGCCGCACGATCCTGCGCGAGCTCTCGGAGGCCGGTGTGAGCCTGGCTGCCGAGAACGAGCCGTCGCTGACCAAGACCGCCGCCAGGAAGACCACCCAGAAGACCGCGACCAAGAGCGCCCCCAAGCCGAGGAAGGCTTCCGGGGCAAAGGCTACCGGCCGCACGGCCGCCGAGGCAAAAAACCCGGTGGACGGCAAGCCGGAGCACGAGGAGGACGTGGCCCCCGACGACCTCGAACTGACGGCCGAGGACGCCGAGATCGAGACCGAGGCCATGGACCTCGACGACAACCAGTCCGTCATGGGCGACTCGGTGCACACGTACCTGAAGTCGATCGGCCGCCGGACCCTGCTCACCGCCGCCCAGGAGGTCGAGCTGGCCCGCCGGATCGAGGCCGGCCTGTACGCCGAGTACAAGCTGGAGACCGACCCGGACGTGCCGCCGTCCGCGCGCGACGACCTGCACCTGGTCATCGAGGACGGCCGGCAGGCCAAGGACCACATGCTGGAGGCCAACCTGCGCCTGGTGGTCTCGGTGGCCAAGAAGTACACCGACCGCGGCATGTCCCTGCTGGACGTCGTCCAGGAGGGCAACCTGGGGCTGATCAGGGCCGTGGAGAAGTTCGACTACACCAAGGGCTTCAAGTTCTCCACCTACGCCATGTGGTGGATCCGGCAGGCCATCCAGCGCGGCTTCGCCGACTCCGCCCGGACGATCCGGCTGCCCGTGCACGTGCTGGAGATGCTCTCCAAGCTGTCGCGGGTCGAGCGGGACATGCACCAGAGGCTGGGCCGCGAGCCCACGCCCGAGGAGCTGGCCGTCGAGCTCGACAAGACGCCGGACCAGATCGAGGAGCTGCTGCGCACCAGCCGCCAGCCGATCTCGCTCAACGCGACCATCGGCGAGGACGGCGAGACCACGATCGGCGACCTCATCGAGGACGTCGACTCGCCGGAGGCGTCGGAGATCGTCGACCGCCAGCTGCTGGGCGACCAGCTGCGCGGCGTGCTCGACAACCTCTCGCCCCGCGAGTCGAAGATCATGGCCCTGCGCTTCGGCCTGGTGGACGGCAAGCCGCACACGCTGGACGAGATCGGCAAGCGCCTCGGCCTGACCCGCGAGCGCATCCGCCAGCTGGAGAAGGAGTCGCTGTCGAAGCTGCGCCACCCGAGCAACACCCGCCCGCTGCTCGACTGGGCCAGCTGATCCGTACCACCCGGGCCGTCAGCCCTTGGCGGTGACGGCCCGGAACGCACGAAGAGCCCCGGCGCGCACGGCGCCGGGGCTTTCGTGTGCCTTCGGTCGGACCCTCCGGTCAGACGGTGGCGGGCACCGGCCGGGGCACGCGCGGGATGCCCCACATGCGGTTCTCCTCGCGCAGCGTGCGCAGCCGGTCGACCTCGGCCGTCCACATGGCCCCGCGGGGGGTGGCCCTGGCCTTGCGGCGCGCGATGCGGTCGTCGTAGGAGCGCACGCCGAACGTGGCCCGCTGCCCCGCCTCGGCGGCCCGCAGCGCCTCGGTCAGCGCGACGTCGAACGCCCGGCCCGCCGCCAGCAGCTCGATCTCGTCGGCCGCGGCCGCACGCAGGTCGCGCACGATCTGCTCGGCCTGCCTGGCCTTGTCAAGCAGCTGCGGGAAGCCCTTGGAGATCTCCTGGTCCGCGTGGTAGCGAACCTCGGCCTCCCGGCTCACCCGCGGACGGAAAAACGCCATCGACCCTGCCCTTCACGCAGTCTTTGCTGTTCAACCCACAAGGGTACGCCGTCCGACACCGCCCCCGAACACCGGGCGACGGACGGGGCCGCCCAGTAAGATGATCACCATGCCCGCAAAGAGACCTCCCGTCCCACTCTCCCGCGAGCGCATCATCGAGGCCGCACTCCACATCGCCGACAGCCAGGGGCTGCGCCGGCTCACCATGCGCCGGCTGGGCGACGCCCTGGAGGTGGAGGCCATGGCCATCTACCACCACCTGCCCCGCGGCAAGGAGGCGCTGATGGACGCGCTGGCCGAGCACGTCACGTCCGTGCACGTGGAGCAGGCGGCCACCTGGCAGGAGACGGCCAGGGCGTGGTGCCGGGCGGGCCGGGAGCTGCTGCGCGAGCATCCGGGCGTGCTGGCGCTGGCCCTGACCAAGCCGCCCAAGGGCGCCACCGCCGTCGCCATCAGGGAGCAGACCGAGCAGCTCGCCGACGGCGGCCTGAGCGACGCCCCCGAGGCCGTGCGCGCGCTGCGGGCGTTCGTGTTCGGCAGCGTGGCGGTCGAAGTCCAGCAATCCGGATGGGCTGA
This sequence comes from Nonomuraea sp. NPDC049646, assembly GCF_044465525.1. Taxonomy (NCBI): domain Bacteria; kingdom Bacillati; phylum Actinomycetota; class Actinomycetes; order Streptosporangiales; family Streptosporangiaceae; genus Nonomuraea; species Nonomuraea sp. NPDC049646. The sequence continues at coordinate 527,871 of NZ_JBITLU010000002.1, forward strand.
CCCGGAAGTCGATGAATGGGTCAGGCGGGACGAAAGGGCGGATGTGGACTTCGAAAGAGGGCTCGACGCTTTGCTCAAGGGGTTGCAAACGTAGTGCGCGTGTCGCGCTTGGCCCGTTATCCTGCATAAGGCACGCTGTGTCGAAGGTCACACGACCGGGGGATCCTCCTGTAACAGTCCGAACGGGCTATGTCGGACCGTGTGACCCACGTCGCACACTTGCCAGAACAACAAACCCGAGCCGCTCCCGTCCCTCTCCCGGGAGCACCCACGAGATATCGGAGGCACGCCGATGTGCCCGCACGACCCGGCCTGTCCGTCTGCCGAGGCGCCGGACCGCGAGGCAGCACGCACCCTCGCATGCCACCCCGAGCAGGGGTGGAGCCTTCTCTGCAACGGCGTCGTCCTGTTCGAGGACACCGGGGAGCTGCTGCCCAGCGGCACCGTCATCGCGCCGCACCGGCCCGACCCCCTGGTGGGCGCCGCCTGACGGCGGCGTAATCACCGATCCACCGGGCCACGACCTCGCCCACCCGGGCGGGGTCCCGCTTCAGGTCGTGGCCCTCGCCCGGCAGCACCACCAACCGGGCGCAGTCCGCGGGATCCGGCACTCCGAACGGATCCCGGTCCCCGTTGACCACCAGCACGTCGACCCCGGCCCCGCGCAGCTCCTCGGCCCTGGAACGCTCCGGCCTGCCGGGCGGGTGCAGCGGGAAGGCCAGCGCCACCACCGCCGCCGCGCCCACCGCCGAGGCCGTACGGCAGGCCACCCGGGCGCCGTTGCTCCGGCCGCCCTGCACCAGCGGCAGCCCCGGCCACCCGGCGCGCAGCTCGCCCAGCACCACTTCCCAGGCCTCGTCCTGCCGGGCGGCCGAGCCCGGCGCCCGCGCCCCCGCGACCCGGAACGCCTGTGACACCCTGGCCACGGTCGCCCCCGCCCCCAGCGCGGCGTCACGGACGGCCAGCAGGTCGGGCGCGTCCACTCCCCCGGCCGAGCCGTGGGTCAGCACCAGCAGCAGCCGGGGCTCGGCCGCCTCGTCGACCTGCACCAGCGCCGGCCCCCGCGGAGTCATGATCTCCATGGCAGCACCGTACCTGGGGAGGATCCGCCGTTGGCTCCCAGGTCTGATGACGGCGCGCCGGACAACCGGGATGATGGCTTGCATGCCAGAGATGCGCCCCATCCGGGATGACCTGCAGGCCACCCTCGACGCCCGCCGCGACCTCGGCCCCGACTACGAGGCCGCGCTCGTCGAGTCCTTCGTCGAACGGCTCGACGCCACCATCGCCGCCCGCGTCCAGGCCGAGCTGAGCGGCCACGACCTCACCCCGGCCAAGCCCAAGCAGCGGCAGAACAACGGCGCGGCCATGATCCCCGTCGCGCTGGGCTCGATGGGCCTCGGCATCCCGCTGACCGCCATCGCGTCCGGCAACTCGGGGCTGGTCGGCCTGACGATCACGTGGCTGGCGATCGTCGCCATCAACGTGGCCGCCGCCGTGGCCATCATGCGCCGCGGCTGAGCCTTCCCCTCAGGCGGCGCTCAGGCGTCGCGGTGGAAACGCAGCCGGACCTCGGCGGCCATGGTCTGGTCCTCGTGCTCCAGGCCGTAGGTCCACACCTGGCCGGCGTCCTCGGTGCGCCCGCGCAGCGGCAGCGTGCGCGCCAGCAGCTCGATGGCCAGCGCGCCCGTCTGGGGGTCGGCCCCGCTCTCGACGGCCTCGGCGAACTCGGCGCAGGCCAGTTCCAGGTGCGCGATGCCGAGCAGCACCCGCAGGCCCGGCAGCTCCCGCGCCGGGGCGAACTCCAGCGCGTCCAGCAGCAGCCCGGCGGCCTCCCCCGGGTCGCCGTACTCCAGCAGCGTCTCGGCGAGCTGGCGGGCCGCGTGCGCGGCGGCCTCGGCGTCGCCTGAGTCAAGGCTCGCGTCGAGGGCCGAGCGCAGCTCCTTGCCGGCCTCCTGCGGGCTGCCGGCCAGCCGGGCCAGCGCGAGGTGCGCCAGCGGGACGTAGGCCGGGGTGCCGACGCCGAGCACGGCCTGCCAGGCGGCCCTGGCCTGGTCGTCGCGGCCCTCGCGCTCGAAGCCCTGGGCCAGGTGGCAGGCGGCCTGGGCGGCGTACTCGGGATGGCCGGTGGCCAGCGCGGTGCGGGCCGCGGCGCGGGCGGCCTCGGTGTCGCCGCGCTCGTCGAGCACCACGGCCAGCCCCACGGCGGCCTGGGCCCGGTCGGGGCTGTCGGGGTCGGCGACCAGCTCGGTCAGGATCGCCGCCGCACCCTCCAGGTCGCCGCCCTCGGCCAGCCGGCGGGCGGTGTCGAGCGGCGGGGTCTGCAGCTCTGAGAACGTCAAGAGAGCTCCTTCCGGCGACGGATCGCACCGAGCCTAACGGCTCGTCGCGATCATGTCTGCTCACTTGACGGTGCAGGACTGGGCCGGGTCCGGCGCGGGCCCCCGGGCGGGGACCCGCGCGGGCGGATCAGTCCTCGTACGCCTCCAGCGGCGGGCAGGAGCACACCAGGTTGCGGTCGCCGTACGCCTGGTCGATGCGGCGCACCGGCACCCAGTACTTGCCCTCGCGCAGCGAGGCCACCGGGTAGGCCGCCTCGGTCCGCGAGTACGGGTGGGCCCACTCGTCGGCGGTGACCGACTCGGCCGTGTGCGGCGCGTTGCGCAGCGGGTTGTCGGTCTTGTCGTAGTCGCCGGAGGCCACCTTGGCGATCTCGCCGCGGATGGCGATCATGGCGTCCACGAACCGGTCGAGCTCGCCCAGGTCCTCGCTCTCGGTCGGCTCGATCATCAGCGTGCCGGCCACCGGGAACGACATGGTCGGCGCGTGGAAGCCGTAGTCGATCAGGCGCTTGGCCACGTCGTCGACGGTGACGCCGGTCTCCTTGGTGATCTGGCGCAGGTCCACGATGCACTCGTGGGCCACCAGGCCGCCGCGGCCGGTGTAGAGCACCGGGTAGTGCGGGGCCAGCCGCCTGGCCAGGTAGTTGGCCGACAGGATGGCCTGCTCGGTGGCCGCGGTGAGGCCCTCGGAGCCCATCATCCGCACGTACGCCCACGAGATCGGCAGGATGCCCGCCGAGCCGTACGGGGCGGCCGAGACCGGGCCGACCGGGCTGCCGTCGCGCAGCGGGTGGCCGGGCAGGTAGGCGGCCAGGTGGCCGCGGACCGCGACCGGGCCGACGCCGGGGCCGCCGCCGCCGTGCGGGATGCAGAACGTCTTGTGCAGGTTCAGGTGGGACACGTCGGCGCCGAACTCGCCCGGCTTGGCCAGGCCCACCAGGGCGTTGAGGTTGGCGCCGTCGACGTAGACCTGGCCGCCGGCCTCGTGCACCTTGGCGCAGACCTCGGTGATCGACTCCTCGTACACGCCGTGCGTGGACGGGTACGTCACCATGATCGCGGCGAGCTTGTCGCGGTGCTTGGCGATCTTGGCGTCGAGGTCGGCCAGGTCGATGTTCCCGTCGCTGTCGCAGGCCACGACCACGACCCGCATGCCCGCCATGACGGCGCTGGCCGCGTTCGTGCCGTGGGCCGAGGACGGGATCAGGCACACGTCCCGCTCGGTGTCGCCGTTGGCCTGGTGGTAGGCGCGGATGGCCAGCAGGCCGGCGAACTCGCCCTGGGAGCCGGCGTTCGGCTGGATGGAGACCGCGTCGTAGCCGGTCACCTCGGCCAGCCAGCCCTCCAGGGTGCCGACGAGCTCCCGGTAGCCCTCGGTCTGGGCCTCCGGCGCGTACGGGTGCACGCCGGCGAACTCCGGCCAGGTGATCGGCTCCATCTCGGTGGTCGCGTTCAGCTTCATCGTGCACGAGCCGAGCGGGATCATCGAACGGTCGAGCGCGATGTCCTTGTCCTGCAGCCTGCGCAGGTAGCGCAGCATCGCGGTCTCGGAGCGGTGACTGTGGAAGACCGGGTGGGTCAGGTAGTCCGACTCGCGCAGCAGTTCGGCCGGCAGCGCGTCGGCCTCCAGCGCCACGTCCTCGCGCTCGACGCCGAAGGCGGCCCACACCTTGACCAGTTCGGCCGCGCCGGTCTTCTCGTCGCAGGCGATCGAGACGTGGTCGTCGCCGGCCTGCCACAGGTTGACGCCCCGCTCGGCGGCGGCGGCCACCACCTCGGCGGCCCTGCCGGGCACACGGACGAGCACGGTGTCGAAGAACTCGCCGTGCACGACCTCCAGGCCGGCCTCGCGCAGCCCGCCGGCCAGCGCGACGGCGTGCCGGTGCACGCGGTGCGCGATCCGGCGCAGGCCCTCGGGGCCGTGGTAGACGGCGTACATGCCGGCGATCACGGCCAGCAGGACCTGGGCGGTGCAGATGTTGCTGGTGGCCTTCTCGCGGCGGATGTGCTGCTCGCGGGTCTGCAGGGCCAGCCGGTAGGCGGGGTCGCCGTCGACGTCGACCGACACGCCGACCAGGCGGCCGGGCATCTGCCGCTGCAGGCCCTCGCGTACGGACATGTAGGCCGCGTGCGGCCCGCCGAACCCGAAGGAGACGCCGAAGCGCTGGGAGGAGCCGACGGCGATGTCGGCGCCCAGCTCGCCGGGGGCGGCCACCAGCGTGAGGGCCAGCAGGTCGGCGGCGGCCACGACGAGCGCGCCCGCCTCGTGCGCCCTGGCGGCCACGTCGCGGAAGTCGCGCAGGCGGCCCGAGGCGCCCGGGTACTGGACGAGCACGCCGAAGCACTCCGGCAGCTCGCCGTCGAGGTCGTGCTCGACCAGCGTGATGCCGAGCGGCTCGGCGCGGGTGGCCAGCACGGCCTTGGTCTGGGGCAGCGTGTCGGCGTCGACCACGAACACGTCGCTCTTGGACCTGCCGGCCCGGCGGGCCAGCGTCATGGCCTCGGCCGCGGCGGTGGCCTCGTCCAGCAGGGAGGCGCCCGCGACGTCGAGGCCGGTCAGGTCGGAGACGACCGTCTGGAAGTTCAGCAGCGCCTCCAGGCGGCCCTGCGAGATCTCCGGCTGGTACGGCGTGTAGGCGGTGTACCAGCCCGGGTTCTCCAGCAGGTTGCGCCGGATGACGGCGGGCGTGACGGTGTCGTAGTAGCCCAGGCCGATCATGGAGGTCAGCACCCGGTTGCGGGAGGCCAGCTCGCGCAGCTCGGCGATGGCCTCGGTCTCGCTCGCGGCGGCCGGCAGCTTGAGCCGGTCCTTGACCCTGATGGCCTCGGGCACGGCCACGGCCACCAGATCGCCGACGGACTCGAAGCCCACGGCCTCGAGCATGCGCTGCTGCTCGGACTCGGATGGGCCGATGTGCCTGGACGAGAACGGCGGAGCGGACAGGTCGGTCATGGAGGTTGCCTCCCGAGGCTTGGAGACCGGCGCCAGGGCGCGGGCGAGTGCCGGATCTCCCCCTCTGTCATCGCGACGTCATCGCGACCTGAGAGCTTCACCCCACCATGGGGCTTGCACCGTCGGTGAGGTGCGCCTGGCGGGCGCACCTGCTTTCCAGAGTTGCCTCACCCGAGCGGTACGGGATGCCTGAGAGATTCCGGGGAGGGTTGCTCCTTCGGCGCCCCAGGACCGAAGCCCAGGGACTCTCCCGCACGGGGTCATCAGCCTTACTCTGTCCTAGATTACTACGGTGTGTTCAGCGGTTCAGCTCACCCCGTGCGGCGTGCGCGACGCCGCTTGGCGAGCTCGTCAGCGGGATGGTCGGCCGGGACGGTGTCCTCGACCGCCGCCCGTTCCCCCGGCAGCTCCGCGAGGGAGCCCTCGACCTCTCGCCAGACCCGGCCGAGCGCGATGCCGAACACGCCCTGGCCGCCCTGGAGGAGATCGATCACCTCGTCGGCCGAGGTGCACTCGTAGACGCTGACACCGTCGCTCATGAGCGTGATCTGCGCGAGGTCGGCGACCCCGCGGTCACGCAGATGCTGCACCGCGGTGCGGATCTGCTGCAACGACACCCCGGTGTCGAGCAGCCGTTTGACGACCTTGAGCACCAGGATGTCGCGGAAGCTGTAGAGCCGCTGCGAGCCCGAGCCGTGCGCGGCTCTTATCGTGGGCTCGACCAGGCCCGTGCGCGCCCAGTAGTCGAGCTGCCTGTAGGTGATGCCGGCCGCCGAGCAGGCTGTGGGCCCGCGGTATCCGATGTCGTCGGGCACCGTCGCGGGCTGCTCGTCGAAGAGCAGTCCCTGCTCTCCGGCACGCTGCCGCGCGCTCTCGCGCCGCACCGGATCTTCCTGGCCGGCCGTCTTTCCCTCGCCGCTGCTGACCGCCACGCGGACCTCCGGCTTTCTCTCATCCCATGGCCTGATCTGGGGGTTCGTAAAGGGCGACCACGGGTTTCACTTGCACCGTAGGACCGTGACCATGCTCAGTCAACGATCCGGCTCGGCGCGTCGTGAAGCGTAAATGCACTGAAATACCTACCCCGCCCTGCCGAAGTCCTCGGGAGTGATCGTGTCAAGGAACTCCCTGAACTTCTCCACCTCGTCCTCCTGGTCGTCAGGGATGATCACACCGGCCTCCTGGACGACCTCTTCGCTGGCGAAGATGCGCGCGCCGGTGCGCAGCGCCAGGGCGATGGAGTCGGAGGGGCGGGCGCTGACCTCCACGCCGTTGGAGAACACCAGGTCGGCGAAGAAGATGCCGTCACGCAGGGCCACGATGTTGACCGCGCGCAGCCCGACGCCGAGCGCGCTCAGCACGTCCCTGAACAGGTCGTGGGTGAGCGGCCGGGGCGGCGGCTCCTCGGCCTGCGCCAGGGCGATCGCGGTCGCCTCGGTCATGCCGATCCAGATCGGAAGGAACCGTTCCCCGTGTGCCTCCTTGAGCAAGACGATCGGCTGATTTGTGGGCATCTCAACTCGAACGCCCACGACCTCCATCTGCAACACGGGCTGCTCCGTATTCGGCCGGCCGGTCACCCGGCACAGCTGTTGACTGGGTCGTTTCTGCTACACGCCTATGCATTTCAACGTAACACCCGGCAGGCCTGGAATGTGCCCCGGCCTTCCAGCTCTGTGCCCTCAGCGGCCCAGGACAGACCTGACGCCGAGACGGACCAGCGAGGCGTGCAGGTCGAGCAGGAGCGTGGACAGCTCCCTGGCGGCCTCGTCGGCCTCGCCGATGGCACCGGGCGCGCGCCGCTTGAGTATGGGCGCGACGGTCTGCTCGACCAGCCCGCACTCCCGCTCGGCGGCGGCCTTGACCGCGCGCAGATGGCGGGCGTGCAGGCCGAAGCGGGCCAGGGCGCCGACGCTGCGCGCGATCTTCAGCGCCTCCTCGTCGTAGCGCCTGGCCACGGGGGCGAGCAGGCCGTAGTCCTCCAGCTCGGCGAGGGTCTCCTCGTCGATGCCGGCCGCCTCCAGCAGCTGGGCCCGGTCGTACCGGATCTCCTGGGTCTGCTGCACCGCGCGCGGACGGCCGAAGCTCTCGGCCATCCTGTCCTTGATCACCCGCAGCGGCAGGTAGTGGTCGCGCTGCTCGGTCAGGATGAAACGCAACTGCTCGACGTGGAGATGGGTGAACTTGCGGTAGCCCGAGGGGCTGCGCTCGGGCTCGATCAGCCCCTCACCCTCCAAGAAGCGGATCTTGGACACGGTGACGTCGGGGAACTCGCCCTGCAGCAGGGCGAGCACCTCCCCGATGCTCATGTGCGAGCGTGCCGCCTGTGAGCTCATGCGCCGGCGTTGACCCTCATCAGGAAGACGAGGCGGAACTTGCCGATCTGCACCTCGTCTCCGGAGTGCAGGGGAACCTCCTCGATGCGCTCCCGGTTGACGTAGGTGCCGTTGAGGCTGCCCACGTCGCGTACGGAGAACTGGCCGCCGCGGTGGCGGTAGAACTCCACGTGGCGGCGGGAGACGGTGATGTCGTCGAGGAAGATGTCGCTCTCCGGGTGGCGCCCGGTCGTGGTGAGGTCTTTGTCCAGCCGGAACCGGCTGCCCTGGTTGGGCCCTCTGGTCACCGTGAGCAACGCCGTGCCGGGCGGGAGCTGTTCGACCAGCGCCCGTTCGGCCAGGAGCATGTCGCCTGTCTCAGCCTCGTACGCCTCGATTCCCGCGACCGAGATCGTCGACGTGGTGTCCCCGGAGACCTCGGGTCTGGTCAGCGGTGACCCACAGCGGGAACAGAAACGGGCATCCTCGGGGTTGGCGTGCCCGCACTGCGTGCAGTAGACGCTCGGCATCGATCGGCTCGGCCTCCTACCGCGAAGACGCGGCGACGGTGCTGGGGACGCGCCTGCCTTCGCTCTTCAAGTTTGCGAATGCCGCAACTTACGCTGATCAGCGGCAAAGGTCAAGGCGGGGCGCTGGACTGCGGTTCGGACGCTGACAAAGTTACCGCCGCCCCCACCCCGTGGTCCATGCCGCCGCGCGTTTCTACATTACGATCTTGCGGCACTCCGCGCGCACATCTCGGGCGAAGGCTTTTCCGCTACTCTACGTGATCAGACGGCCGCCTGCTCGACCACGCGGGCCCACCGTTCGAGCAATGCCTGCGCGCCGTCCATGTCGGGGGCCTCGGCCCACAGCTCGGTGACCGGCTCGGCGGCGGCGGGCAGGATCAGCACCCACGACCCGTCGTCGCGGGCGACCCGCACGCCGTCGGTGGTGTCCACGCGCCAGCCGTCGGGCTCGGCCTCGGCGGCCTCGATGACCGAGCGCATCACCGCGCCCTTGGCCGCCCACTGGGTCGGGACGCTCCGGCGCAGCAGCTTGACCTCGGGGATCCTGGCGTCGATCTGGCTGAGCGACAGCCGGGTGCGGGCCACCAGGCCCAGCAGGCGCATGAACGCGGCCAGGCCGTCGATGGCGGGGCTGAACTCCGGCACGACGAACCCGCCGCGCCCGTCGGCCGCGAAGATCATGTCGGGGCCCTGGGCGGCGGAGGTCAGGGCGTCGAGCGCGGTCGAGGTCCACTGCACCTGCACGCCGTGGAAGCGGCAGACCTGCTCGGCGACCCGCGTGGTGGTGACCGGCAGGGCCACCCGGCCGCCCCGGCGCTCGGCCGCCACCAGGTCCAGCACGACCAGCAGGGCGCGCTCCTCGCTGATGAGCTGGCCGGTCTCGTCCACCAGCGCGATGCGCTCCCCGACCGGGTCGAAGCGGACGCCGAAGGCCGCCCGCGAGGAGCTGACCAGCTCCGACAGGCGTTGCAGGTCGCGCCGGCGCTCGGCCAGCGTCTCGGTGGGCGAGACGTCGTCCAGCCGGGCGTTGACGGTGAGCACCTCGACGCCGGCGCGGCTGAGCAGCGTGGGCATCACCAGGGAGGAGGTGCCGCCGGCGCAGTCGACCACGACCTTCATGTCCCTGACGCCGGTGACGCCGATGGCCCGCATCAGCTCGTGCGTGTAGCCCTCGACGGCCCTGGCCGGGTAGTGCAGCTCGGCGATCTCGCCGGGGAAGGCCCGCCGGTACTCCTGGCGGGAGAAGACCCGCTCCAGCTTGCGCTGGGCGGCCGGGGGCAGGTCGGCGCCGCGGTCGTCCATGATGACGATGTCGACGCTCTGTGGGTCGCCGGGCGTGGTGCGCAGCGCGATGCCGCCGGCGGCCGACTCGCGGGCGGTGTGGAAGCGGGCCACGGGCAGCGGCGCGGCCTCCAGGTCCAGGACGTTGATCGCGGCGGCGGTCAGGGCGCCGATGACGGCCCGCTTGAGCGCCCTTGCGGCCAGGGAGCAGTCGCGGGAGGTGACGACGTAGGCGCCCTTGCGCAGGGTGGTGGCGTACGCGCCGGCCAGCCGGACGCACAGCTCGGCGGTGATCTCGACGTTGACCAGGCCGCTGACCCCGCGCGGGCCGAACAGGTTGCGCTGGCCGCGCGACTCCCAGATGACGCTGGTGTTGACGACCGCGCCGGCCTCGATGGTCTTGAACGGGTAGACCTTGACGCCGCTGGAGACGTACGCCTCGGCCTCGATGACGCACTCGTCGCCGATGACGGCGTTCTCCTCGACGCGGGCGCCGCCCATGACGTCGGTGCTCTTGCCGATGACGCAGCCGCGCAGGTGGGCGCCGGGGCCGAGGTAGACGTTGTCGTGGACGACCGCGCGGTGCAGGAAGGCGCCCTCGCGCACGACCGCGTTGTTGCCCAGCACGGTGTACTCGCGCAGTTCGGCGCCCGCCTCCACCTTGGCGTAGTCGCCGATCAGCAGCGGGCCCTTCAGGACGGCGTCGGGGTCGACCGTGGCCGAGTCGGCCACCCAGACGCCCGGGGAGAGCTCGAAGCCGCCGATGTCGAGGCGGACCCGGCCGGACAGCGCGTCGGCCTGGGCCTTGAGGTAGCTGGCGTGGGTGCCGACGTCCTCCCAGTAGCCGTCGGCGACGTAGCCGTAGATGGGGGCGCCGCGTTCCAGGAGGGCGGGGAAGACGTCCGAGGACCAGTCGACCGGTTCGCCGTCGGCCACGGCGTCGAGGATCTCGGGCTCCATGACGTAGATGCCGGTGTTGACGGTGTCGGAGAAGACCTGGCCCCAGGTGGGCTTCTCCAGGAAGCGCTGAACGCGTCCGTTCTCGTCGAGGATGATGATCCCGAATTCGAGCGGGTTGGGAACGCGCTTCAGACCGATGGTGACAAGAGCCGAATTTTCGCGATGAAAACGGATCATGTCGGATAAGTCGATATCTGTGAGGGCGTCGCCGGAGATGACCAGGAAGCGGTCGTCGCGCAGGCGGGCGGCGGCGTTCTTCACGCTGCCCGCGGTGCCGAGCGGCAGGTCCTCGGTGGCGTACTGGAGGTTCATGCCCAGCTCGTCGCCGTCGCCGAAGTAGTTGCGCACGAGGGCGGCCAGGAACTGCAGGGTGACGACCGTCTCGGTGATGCCGTGCCGTTTGAGCAGGCGCAGGACGTGTTCCATGATCGGGCGGTTGGCCACCGGGAGCAGAGGTTTGGGCTGGTTGGCGGTCATCGGACGCAGCCGAGTCCCCTCCCCGCCCGCCATGACGACCGCCTTCACCCGATCACTCCTTCGTGGTCGCGGTTACGAGTTGGCGCACCTGCACCACATACAGGATCCCTGCCCACCAATACAGGCCGGTGCCCCAGATCGCGAAGGCCCACCCGGCAATTCGCGCTATATCGGCATACCACCCGGTGTGGGAGGCGAGGAAGAGCAGCGGGAAGGCGTACATGAGGTTGAACATGGCGGCCTTGCCCAGGAAATGCACCTGAAGTGCCTTATATCCGTGTTTGCGAAGTACGGGGAACGAACAGGCGACGAAGAGCTCCCGCGCCACGATGACGGCCACCAGCCACCACGGGATGACCTCGCGCAGCAGCAGCGCCAGGATCGTGGCGAAGACGTACAGCTTGTCGGCGGCCGGGTCGATCACCCGGCCGAGCTTGCTGGTCTGGTTGAACGCGCGAGCGATCTTGCCGTCGAGCCAGTCGGTGAACCCGGCCACGATGAGGATGCCGATGGCCCACCCGTCCGCCCTGGGCCCCAGAACCAACCAGAGGAACACGGGCACGCCGAGCAGGCGCAGGAAGCTCAGCAGGTTGGGAACCGTCCAGATCCGGTCCTCGGCGGAAGTTTCGCTCACGCAGAGACCCTACTGCGTGGAACTCCGGCACAGACGCCCCACCAGCGACCATTCCCCGCGGGGCCGGTGGGGGTTGATGGCGTTTCGCGGCATGTGGGGGCGGGAAAAGCCTGGATGATCGATCCCCCCGCGCTGCCGGCCTGCCTTGGGGGGATCGGATGTGGCCCTGGGAGTCCGGCGTGCTGCGGGACGCGCCGGAGATCGCCTTGTTCCTCTGCCTGGCCCTCGGGTTCGCCCTGGGCCGGCTCAGGTTCCGCGGGGTGGCCCTCGGCGGCGCGGCCGGGACGCTGGCCGTCGCCCTCGCCGCGGGGCTGCTGACCGGCGGCGTCGAGGTCCACCAGCAGGTGCGCGTGATCGCCTTCTCGATCTTCGCCTTCACCCTCGGCTACACCCTCGGGCCCGCCTTCTTCGCCGCGTTCACCGGGAGCAACCTGCGGTACCTGTGGTTCACGGTCGTCGAGGTCGTCGGGGCGCTGGCGGTCGCGGCGCTGGTGGCGGACGCGCTCGGGCTCGACCCGGGCACCACGGCGGGGCTGGTCGCCGGGGCGGCGGCCGGGCCGGTGGCGCTGGGCACGGCGTCCGACGCCCTGCAGGCCGCCGGGATCGCGCACCAGGCGCTCGGGCCCGCGTACGTCCTGTCCTACCTCCTCGCCCTGGTCACCGTCGCGCTGCTGACCGTCAGGGCCGCGCCCGCGGCGCTCCGGTTCGACCCCGGGGAGGAGGCCGCGGCGCTGTGGCGGCGGCTGGACGGCGCGGAGGAGACGCCGCCGCCTTCGGTGCTGGGCCGGGCCCACCAGGTCACCACCGGCGAGGGCAGGACGGTCGGGCAGGCGGAGATCGCCATGGGCACCCGGGTCTCGGTGGAGCGGCTGCGCAGGAACGGCCGCCCGATCCCGTTCGGCCCCGACACGCTGCTCCAGCGGGACGACGAGGTCGTGGTGGTCGGCGTGCGGCAGGACGTCGTCAACGCCGGCGCGGTGGTCGGGCCCGAGGTGCCGGGCGGGCGGGAGCTCGACCTGGACGTGGAGGTGGCCGACGTCATGCTCGGAAGCCGGCCGCCGGCGACCGTGCGCGACCTGCGCGCCGGGCTGTCCGGCCAGGGGGTGCAGGACCTGCACGTGTGCGAGGTGCGGCGGGTGGGGTGCCGGTTGCCGGTCAGGCCGGGCACGCGGCTGTGCGCCGGTGACGTGGTGCGGGTGACCGGGCTGAAGCGGGACGTGGACCGGGCGGCGTCCTGGCTCGGGGCGCGGGCGGAGGCCGGGCGGCGGGCCGACGTCGTCTACCTGGCCGCCGGGCTCGTGGCGGGGCTGGTGGCGGGCCTGGCGGGCGGCCTGACGGCCTCGCTCGGCTGCCTGGCGGCCGGGCTGGTGTTCGGCCGGGCACGGACCGGACGGGCCGGCTTCGGCCAGTACGACGCCGGCGCCGCCCGGGTGGTGGGCGAGGTGGCGCTCGGCGTGTTCGTGGCGGCGCTCGGGCTGTCGGCCGGCCCGGCGGCGGTGGAACTGGTGGCGCGGCACGCCTGGCAGGTGGCCCTGGGCGCGGTCGCCACGGCGGCGGTGCCGGTGGTGATCTCGCTGGCGCTGGGGGCCAAGCTGATGATGCTGCCGCCGCCGCTGGTGCTGGGCGCGGTGACCGGGCAGCACGGCCTGACGACCGTCCTGGGCGGGGTGCGGGTGAGGTCGGGGAACGGGACGCCGCTGCTGGCGTACACGGTGGTGCACGCGTTGTCGGGGGCCGTGCTGGCCCTGCTGGGCCCCGCCGCGGTGGCCCTGGCCCGCTGGGTGGGCGCCTGAGCGCCCGGCCCCAGGGCGGCCGGGCGGGCGGTCAGGTGCGCAGGAAGGCGTGGGTGTATCCCACGGGCTCGAAGCCGAGGCGGGCGTAGAACTCGCGTGGCCAGTCGGCGGCGTCGGCGACCAGGAACGTCAGCTCGGTGTCGGCCGTGGCGGCCAGCAGCGCGGTCAGCAGGGCGCGGGCGTGGCCCTGGCCGCGGTGGCGGCCGAGGGTGTAGACGTTCTCGATCTGGGCGACGCCTTCGTGCACGTAGAGGTCGGCGTGCGCGGCGATCTGCCCGCCGGGGGCGCGTACGGCGTGGAACTCGACCCGGTCCGCGCCGGACACGCGGGCCGCGGCGCGGGCGGCGAGCCCGTCGGCCACGCCCGGCGACGCCTGCGGCAGCGACTCGCGCCACTCCTCGCGCAGCACGGGCAGCAGCTCCTCCAGCGTGAGCGGCTCGGTGGCGACGGCGGGCGCGGCGGGACGGGCGCCGCGGAAGGCCATGACGACGTTGGTCTCGTGGCCGTAGCCGGCGGCGGCGAAGGCGGGCCGGAACTCCTGGCCCAGCCGGTCGTCGTCGACGCACACCAGCCGGTGGCCGAGCCCGGCGAGCCGCTCCTCGGCGGCCGCGAGCACCGGCTCCGGGCGGCCGCTGCGGACCACGAGCTTGTTGTCGTCGTGGGACATCGGGTAGCGCTCGTCGAGCACCGCGAACCCGCCGGGCACCGGCGCCACGACGGGCGCCTTGCGCCGGGCGAAGCCGTGCACGAAGGAAAGGGCCCGCGCCAGCTCGTCAGCCACCGCGCGCGGCCCGCAGGAAGGCCCTGATCAGGGCGAAGTCCTTGACGCCCGGCGCGGTCTCGACGCCGCTGGACACGTCGACCCCCCACGGGCGGGCGGCCTCGACGGCCTCGGCCACGTTGGCCGGGTCGAGCCCGCCGGCCAGCATCCACCGGCCGGACGGGCGGCCGCGCACCGCCGCCCAGTCCCACGGCTCCCCCGAGCCGGGACGCGGGGCGTCGACGATGAGCAGGTCTTCGTCGTAGGCGCCGCACCGCAGGTCGGCGGCGGCGTCGACGGCCCGCACGAGCGGCCGGCCGAGGTCTTTCAGCGCGGTGAAGTCGGCGTGCGGGTGGTGGCCGTGGAGCTGCACGGCGCGCACGCCCGAGGCCAGCGCGGCGGCCCGGACCTCCTCGGGGGTCTCGCCCCGGAAGACGCCCACGGTGAGCACGTGGGCCGGGATCGGCGCGGCCAGCTCGGCCGCCCGCTCGGGCGTGACCCTGCGCGGGCTCCGGGTGAGCACGAACCCGATGGCGTCGGCGCCCGCCTCGACGGCGGCCTCGACGTGCTCGGGCTCGCTCAACCCGCAGATCTTCACATACACACCTCAGACCTTAGCGGCGCCGCGCGGCCGACGGCGACCACGACCAGACCAGCAGCGCGCCGATGAGGCCGAACAGCAGCACCCCGTTGGGCAGGTGGGCGCCCAGCCAGAGCCAGGTGACGTGCTGGAGCCCGCCGACGACGAACAGCGCGACGCTGGCCCACACCGGCCAGCCGGCGCCGCGGCCGGGCCGCCAGACCAGGATCGCCAGCACGATCTGCACGAGCGCCACCAGGTGGACGACCATGCCCGCCATGACGTGCGTCTCGGCCACCGGGCCGCCGCCCGCCGACACGGCCTGCCCGGCGAACGAGGCGGCCACGAGCAGCGCGGCCGCCTGGGCGATGATGGCGACGCGCAGGCTGTGGAGCAGCCCGGCCGACACCTGCCGGGTCGTGCCGGGACGAGGCATGACCTGTGTCTCCCCCATGATGTGGATCCTTTCTGCGAACGAAGGACCCATATCGTGTCGAGGGCGGCCGCACACGGTCGTCAGCCTGCGGGATGACCCCCCGGTCCCCCACGTGGCGGACGGACCGGGCGGAAGGCGGCGTCCACGAGACCGGAGCGGTGGGCGACCACGGCGGCCTGGATGCGGTTGCGCAGGCCGAGCTTGTCCATGGCGGCGGCGATGTGCGTCTTGACGGTGGTGACGCCGACGTGCAGCTCCTCGGCGATCTCGGCGTTGGACAGGCCGGTGCCGACCAGGGCGAGCACCTCCAGCTCCCGCTCGGTCAGCCCGGACGGCGGCGGCGCGGCGGCCTGCTCCTCGGCGGCCAGGAAGCGTTCCACGACCCGGCGCAGCACCGAGGGGGCCAGCAGCTGCTCCCCCGCGGCGGCCCTGCGCACGGCGTCGACCATGCGTTCCGGCTCGTCGTCCTTGACCAGGAAGCCGACGGCGCCGGCGCGCAGGGCGGCGTGCACGTCGGCGTCCTCGGCGAAGGTGGTGAGCACGACCACGCGGGCGCCGGGGCGGGCCGCCAGCACCCGCCTGGTCGCCTCCAGGCCGTCGACGCGGGGCATGCGCAGGTCCATGAGGATGACGTCGGGCACGTGGCGTTCGGCCAGGCGGACGGCCTCGGCGCCGTCCTCGGCCTCGCCCACGACCTCCATGTCCCCCGCGGCCTGCAGCAGCATGCGCACGCCCGCGCGGACCAGCGCCTGGTCGTCGGCCACCAGGACGCGGATCACGCGGCGCTCCTGGCGGGCAGGCTGGCCAGCAGCAGCCAGCCGCCGTCGCCGTCGGGGCCGGCGCTGAGGGTGCCGCCGAGGGCGCGCACCCGCTCGCGCATGCCGGCCAGGCCGCGGCCGGAGGAGGGCAGCCGCTCGATGGCGGTGGGCGGGCGGCCGTTGCGGATCTCGATGGACAGCCCTTCCTGCGCGGGGGCCACGGTGACGCGGACCCGGGTGCCGGGTCCGGCGTGTTTGAGCACGTTGGTGAGACCTTCCTGGACGATGCGCGCGGCGGAGGCGCGGGCGATGAGCGGGGCGCGGTCGCTGGCCGGGTCGAGGTCGAGGTCGACGACGAGGCCGGCGGCGGCCATGCGTTCGGCGGACTCGCGGACGACGTCGGCCGGGTTGGCCAGCAGGTCGGGGCCGCGGTCGGGGTCGCGCAGCAGGTCGAGCAGGTCGCGCAGGTCCTGCAGCACCTGGTGGCCGGTCTCGCGGATGTCGGACAGCGCGTCGGCGACCGGCCCGTCGGGCGCGGTGTAGCGGGCGGCGCTGGCGCGCAGCACCATGGCGCCGACGTGGTGGGCCACGATGTCGTGCACGTCGCGGGCGATGCGCTCGCGCTCGGCGAGCTGGTCGGCGCGCACCTGGGCGACCGCGAGCCGGGCCGACTCCTCGGCGCGCAGGCGTTCGGCGGCGGCGGCGGCCTGCCGCATGCCGAGGTAGCGGCCGATCGCGATGGGCGTGGCCACCAGCGTCATCAGCACGCCGACGCGGAGCGGGGTGATCTCGGTGCCGTCGCCGACGACGGCGATGGCGGCCAGCAGGCAGCCGGTGAGGTACGCGGCCCCCGTCCAGGCCCAGGAGGCGACGCGCATGGAGAACACGCCGATCGCGATGAGCGTGAGGATCAGGCAGGTGTTGACGGCGTCGTTGAGGTAGGTGTCGGCGGCGATCAGCAGCACCCCCTGCAGCAGCAGGACCAGGCCGGGCAGGCGCCGGGCGACGCCGAGCGACAGCCCGCCGACCACGGCCAGCAGGCCGATCACCCACACGGGCAGGGCGCCGCTGTGCCAGGAGGTCCAGGTGCTGAGCACGGTGATGGCCACGCCGCCGGCGGCCAGCAGCGCGTCGGGCGTGACGTCGGGCTCCTCCAGGCGCTCGGCCGAGCTGCGCAGGTAGGCTCCGAGCACGGTGGGGAAGACGGGCAGCAGCACCGAGTACATCCAGGTGTTGCCGGTCATCGCGATGCCGGGGTCGGCGATGTTGACCGCCGTGGCCAGGACGGTGGCGCCCACGCCGGCCATGGCGGGCCGCGACGGGACGCGGAAGCCGACCACGCCGAGCGCGACGCAGATGAGGATCTGCGCGGTGTTGGAGGTGTAGGAGCCGAGCTGGTCGCTGAGCACGAGGAAGGCGGCCAGGTAGAAAGTGACGGCCAGCGGCCGCCGCCGCACGAACCCCATGGGCAGGCCCACCAGGAGGGCCATGGGGATGTTCATCGCCGCCGGCAGGTACGCGGTGTCGCCCGCGTGGGCCGTCGTCAACAGGTCCAGCCCCACGCCTGATGCCGCGAGCAGGACATCGAGCGGCACACCACGCCAACGCATGGCCTCACGCTATCCACCCTCGGCCGATACCTGATCCTCCGCGCGGAGGACCCCGTCTCCTCCTACTGGCCGCAGGTTCGTCCAGAGGGGGGAGCGCAGAGGGTGATCTTCCCGATACGTTCGAGGCCATGTCCAACGACACCGCAATGTTCCTCGGCCAGTTCCTGCGCGCCCCCGCCGTGATCGGCGCCGTCGCCCCGAGTTCGCGCCGGCTGGCCGCCGCCGTCTGCGCGCCGGTCCCGGAGCGCGGCGAGCCGACCGTGGTGGAGCTCGGGCCGGGCACGGGCCCGTTCACGGCGGAGATCCAGCAGCGGCTGGCCGGGCGCGGCCACCACCTGGCCGTCGAGGTGAACGAGCGGCTGGCGAGGCTGCTCGCCGCACGGTTCCCCGCCGTGGACGTGGCCCACGCGGACGCGGCGCGCCTGGGCGAGCTGCTGGCCGGGCGCGGGCTGAGCCACGCCGACGTCGTGGTGAGCGGCCTGCCGTGGGCGGCCTTCCCCACGGGGCTGCAGCACGAGCTGCTGGACGCGGTGACGTCGGTGATGAGCCCCGGCGCGGCCTTCACCACCTTCTCCTACATCCACGCCATCCCGCTCAGCTCGGCCCGGCGGTTCCGGGCGCTGCTGGCCGAGCGGTTCGAGGAGGTCGTGCCCGGACGCACGGTGTGGCGCAACACGCCGCCGGCCTTCGTCTTCCACGCCCGCAGACCTCGACCCTGAACAGAACGAACTTCTACGATGGCGTGATGGATTTCACCCTTCCCGAGAGCGCCCAGGCCGTCCAGCGCGGCGTCGCCGAGATCTGCGCCCGCTACGACCTCGACTACTGGCAGCGGTGCGAGAGCGACAAGCGCTGGCCGGAGGAGGTCTGGGCCGACCTGGCCAAGGGCGGCTGGCTGGGCCTGGCCGTGCCGGAGGAGTACGGCGGGGGCGGGCAGGGGCTGCTGGAGCTGGCGGTGGCCACCGAGACGCTGGCGAGCTCGGGCGCGGCGGGCGGCTCGGCCTTCACGTACGTGCTCACCCCCGGCTTCGGCGCGCTCACCCTGGCCCGGCACGGCACCGCCGAGCAGCGGGCCGAGCTGCTGCCCCGGCTGGCCACGGGCGAGGTCGAGACGTGCTTCGCCCTGACCGAGCCGGACGCCGGCTCCAACTCGCTGGCGATCACCACCTCGGCCCGCCGCGACGGCGGCGACTACGTGCTCAACGGCCAGAAGATCTGGATCACCGGCGTGCAGCGCGCCACCTGGATGCTGCTGGTGACCAGGACGGTCCCGGCGGCCGAGGCCAGGCCGCGCACCCACGGGCTGACCGTGTTCCTGGTGAACGTGCCCGAGGCGGTCGCCGCCGGGCAGCTGTCCTTCCGGCCGATCCCCAAGATGGGCGCCAACACCACGCCGTCCAACATGGTGTTCGTCGACGACCTGCGGGTGCCCGCCACCAGCGTGGTCGGCGAGGTGGACGGCGGCGCGGCCGTGCTGTGGGACGTCCTCAACCCCGAGCGGGTGCTGCTGGCCGCCTCCGCGCTGGGCGGCGCCGAGGTGGCGCTGCGGGTGGCGGTCGGCTACGCCAAGGAGCGCGAGGTGTTCGGCCGCCCGATCGGCGCCAACCAGGCCATCGCGTTCCCGCTGGCGCAGGTCAAGGCCAAGATCGAGCTGGCGCGGCTGATGCTCTACAAGGCGGCCTGGTCCTTCGACCGGCGGCTGCCGTGCGGCACCGAGGCCAACATCGCCAAGCTGACCGCCTCCCAGGCCGCGTGGGAGGCGGCCGACGCCGCGTTCCAGACGCACGGCGGCATGGCGTACTCGCTGGAGTACCCGGTGGCCAGGTTGCTGGCCGACGCCCGTATCGGAAGGGTGGCACCCGTGACGGAGGAGCTTCTGCTCAACTACCTCGCGACACAGGTGCTCGGGTTGCCCCGGAGTTTCTGACGGACCTCAGGCCCTGCCCGTCGCCTTGCGGATCACGTCACGGGCCCTGTCCATGATCGCGGCGGGCGGGCCCGCCAGCAGGTTCTTCGGCTCGGTCTCGACGCCGGCGTGCGGGTGCGTGGGCGCGAGCGCCTCGGCGGCCTTGACGCCGATCGCCATCGCGTGCAGCTCCTTCTCACCGGCGGCCTGCCTCAGCCTGGGGAACTCCTCGCGTTCCTCGGCCTCGGCGTGCTCGACGACGGCCTTGCGCAGCGTGGCCAGGTTGGCCGCGAACTGCGGGTCGTCGACGCCCGCCCGCTCCATCAGGGTGAGCATGTCCTTGGCCGCGTTCTCCTCGGCCAGTCGCTCGTCCACCAGGTCGTCGCCGTCGTCGACGTGGCGGCGCGCGTACGGGTGGACGATCTCCTCCTCTGCTGTCTCGTGGACGGCCAGCAGGCGCACCAGCCTCTGGAAAGCCGCTGCTTTGTCCTCGGGGGCAGCGTTCTCGACCTCCGTGAACTGGCTCTTGATCTGCTCGTGCTGGCGCACCAACAGGTCGACCACATCGTTGTCCGTCATGAGGGTGCGCCTACCCCGGGCCCGGACAAGCACACGCGCCCGGCTCAGCCGAAGGAGGGCGGCCGCTTCTCGCGCACCGCGCGCACGCCCTCGACCACGTCGGGGCCGGTGAAGCCGAGGAACTCCATCGCCAGCGAGGCGTCGAAGGACGGGCCGGCCAGGCGCAGCCAGTTGTTGAGCGAGTACTTGGTCAGCCGGATCGCCTCCTGGGAGCCCTGGGCGAGCCGGACCGCGATCTCCATCGCCTTGTCGTGCACCTGGTCGTCGTCGACGCACAGGCTGACCAGGCCCATGCGCTCGGCCTGCTCGCCGGTGACGGGCTCGCACAGCAGCAGGTGGTACTTGGCCTTGGCCATGCCGCACAGCAGCGGCCAGATGATCGCGGCGTGGTCGCCGGCGGCGACGCCGAGCCGGGTGTGGCCGTCGATGATGCGCGCGGTGCGGCCGGCCACCGAGACGTCGGCCAGCAGCGCCACCGCGAGCCCGGCGCCCACGGCCGGGCCCTGGACGGCCGAGACGATGGGCTTGGAGCAGTTGAGCACGTTGTAGACGATGTCGCGGGCCTCGGCGAACACGCGCATCCGGGTGGCGTGGTCGCGGGTCATCTCCTCGATCATCGACAGGTCGCCGCCGGCCGAGAACGCCGTGCCCTCGCCCCTGACCACGATCGCCCGGACGGAGTCGTCGCGGTCGGCCTCGCGCCAGATCTCGCTCAGCTCGCGGTGGCCGGTCATGTCGACGGCGTTGAGCCTGCCGGGCTCGCTGATCGTGACACGCAGCACGCCCTCGGCCGGGGTGTCGAGCTTGAGCTTGGTGAAGGTCACAGGTGCTCCCGCAGGCGGTCGGCGATGTACTGCCTGGCCTCGGCCGCCTGGTCGAACAGGCCGGGCAGGCCGAAGAAGCCGTGGATCGCGCCGTCGAACCTGCGCGCCTCCACCGGCACGCCGGCGTCGGCCAGGCGGCGGGCGTAGTGTTCGCCCTCGTCCCTGAGCACGTCGCACTCGGCGGTCAGGACGGTGGCCGGCGGCAGGCCGGTCAGGTCGGCGATGCGCAGCGGGCTCAGCAGCGGGTCGGCGGGGTCGGCGCCGGACGCGTAACGCTCGGCGAACCAGGCCATCTCGGCGGCGTCGAGCCCGAAGCCCTTGGCGTAGACGTGGTAGCTCGGGGTGTCCATGGCCGTGTCGAGCACCGGGTAGACCAGCGCCTGGTGGGCCAGCCGGATGCCGGACCCGGCGGCCCGCCAGGCGGCGACGGCGGCCAGGTTGCCGCCCGCGCTGTCGCCGACGACGGCCACGCTGCCGTTGCTCTGGTAGAAGGCGGGTCTGGCGAAGACGTCGCGCACGACGGTCCAGGCGTCGTCGGCGGCGGCCGGGAAGGGGTGTTCGGGGGCCAGCCGGTAGTCGGCCGAGACGACCACGGCGCCGGTGCGCAGGGCCAGGTCGCGGCCGAGCGCGTCGTTGCGCCTGACGCTGCCGAAGACCCAGCCGCCGCCGTGGAAGTAGACCACGACGGGCAGCAGGCCGTCGCCGGGGTCGGCGCGGTAGATGCGGATCGGCACGTCGCCGGCGAGCTCGTCGCGGACGAACGGGAGTTTGGTCAGCGGCCCCCGCTGGGCCGCGAAGCCGTCGTGCGCGCGCATCTCCTGGATCGTGGCCAGGTCGAGCGTGGCCAGGTCGGCGTTGAGGTCCGACGGGTAGAGGGCGACGTAGTCCCGCGCCTGGGGGTGCAGCGGCATGAGCGCAGCCTAGCGGGCCGCCTCGACGAACGCATCGAAGAGCCGATTGTCCCCGCCGCGTTCGGGATGCCACTGGACGCCGACGCAGAACCGGTGGCCCTGGAGCTCGACGCCCTCGACGATCTGGTCGTCGGCCCAGGCGACCGCGAGCAGGCCGCTGCCCAGGCGGCGCACGGACTGGTGGTGCGGCGCGACCGCCTCGACGTGGTCGCCGACGGCCTTGCCGAGCCTGCTCGACACGCTCACCTGGATGTCGTGCGCCGCGCCCGGCTCGCCGTGCCGCCCGTGGCCGAGCACCTCGGGCAGCCACGGGATCAGCGTGCCGCCCTGGGCGACGTTGAGGACGTGCAGGCCGCGGGCGATGGCCAGGATCGGCAGGCCGGCCCGGACGGCGGCCCTGGCCAGGGCCAGCTCGTACCGGTCGCGGTGGGCCTGCGGCTCGGGCGCGCGCTCGTCGTGCCCGCCGCCGTAGGTGGCGGCGCCGAGGCCCGCGCCGCCGGCCAGCAGGACGCCGGACAGGCCGCCGACGTGGTCGCCGGCGACATGGGGGTCGAGCGGCGGCAGCAGCACCGGCGCGCCGCCGGCCCGCTCGACCGCCTTGGCGTAGGACGGCGGTGACAGCACGGCCTCGCGCACCCAGTCGCCCCAGCGGGCGGCCTCCAGGTAGGCGGTGATGCCGATGAGCGGTCGGGACATGCGGATCTCCAGGGGCGGGTCAGGGCAGGCGGGAGGCCGTCCCGGCGGTCAGCCGGGCCTCGCCGGGCCGGGGTGGAGGACCGCCATGGCGGGATGTTACGCCTGCGCCGTCCGGCGGGAAACAGCGGAAACCGAAAGACGAAAATCACTTTTATTCGTTTTCTCCGCCGGAAAAGCCCATATCGCAATTGGGGTGAATCGGTTGTGACGCATCAGAGGTGGTGTAAGACTCATTTCCGAGCGCGCCGGATGTGCCGGGGCACGCAGCGCGTTCACGACCCGGAGCCGTCAGGAGGTGGCCGACGCGGCCGGAATCGATTTTCCGGTCCAATGGGGTGGGGTTGAGTGCATGTCGTTGAATCCGCGACTGGTGAAGGAGAGCTTCTCACTCGTCGAGCCCGTGGCCGACAAGGCGACCGCGTACTTCTACGGGCGGCTGTTCGCCGCGAGCCCGCACCTGCGGGGGATGTTCCCGCCCGCGATGGACGTCCAGCGCGACCGGCTGTTCGGCGCGCTGACCCGGATCGTGTGGAGCCTGGACAGCCCGGACGGCCTGGCCGCCTACCTCGGCCAGCTCGGCAGGGACCATCGCAAGTACGGCGTGCTCGCCGAGCACTACACGGCCGTCGGCACCGCCCTGCTGGCCACGATCCGGCGCTTCGCCGCCGAGGTGTGGAACGACGAGATCGAGGCGGCGTGGGTGTCGGCGTACACGGCGGCGGCGAACCTGATGATCGAGTCGGCCGAGTCGCAGGCGGGCCTGTCGCCGGCCTGGTGGCCGGCCGAGGTGGTCGACCACGAGCTGCGCCGTCCCGACATCGCGGTGATCACGCTGCGGCCCGCGCAGCGGCTGCCGTACACGGCGGGCCAGTACGTCACCGTCCAGACCGCGCGCTGGCCGCGGGTGTGGCGCACGTTCTCCATCGCCAACGCGCCGCGCCCGGACGACACGGTCACGCTGCACGTGCGCTCGGTGCCGGGCGGCTGGGTGTCCACGGCGCTGACCAGGCACACCAGGATCGGCGACACGGTCATGCTCGGGCCGCCGATGGGCTCGATGACGCCGCGCGAGCACAGCGCCCGCGACCTGCTGTGCGTGGCCGGCGGCACCGGGCTGGCACCGCTGAAGGCGATCGTCGAGCACGTCATCGCCTCGGGCCGCCGGCCGCGGATCCACCTGCTGCACGGCGTGCGCACCGCCGACGAGCTGTACGACCTGCCCGACCTGCTGGCGATGCAGGCGTCCTTCCCGTGGCTGCAGGTGCTGCCGGTGGTCTCCGGCGACCCGTCCTACGCCGGGATGCGCGGCCACCTGCCCGAGGTGACCGCGCGCTTCCACTCCTGGCGCGAGCACGACGTGTACGTCTGCGGCCCGGGCGGCATGGTGGACGCCACCGTGCGCCGCCTGCGGGACGACGGCGTGCCGCTGTCGCGCGTCCACCGCGACGTCGTCCCGGGCGAACGCTAGGACGCGCTCCCGGAAGGTACGGTCAGGAGGCCGCCGGGTCGCGGCGGAAGGCGGCGGCGGTCTCCTCGTCGGCCGGCCAGAACGTCTCGATGGCCAGCTCCGAGACGGTCACGTCCATCGGCGTGCCGAAGGTGGCGATGGTGGTGAACATCGACAGCACGCGGTCGCCGTCGGCGATGCGCAGCGGCAGCAGGATGTCCCCCGGTCCGGGCACGTGGGCCACGTTGAGGTTGACGCCGGGGTAGGTGTAGGCGGCCAGCTCGTCGTGCAGCTCGGCAAGGCGGCCGTCGGCCGACGCCTCGGCCTGCCTGCGGAGCTGGTGCAGCAGGTACGCGCGGACCTCGGCCAGGTTCAGCAGCCTGCCGCCCATCGCGTCGGGGTGCAGCGACAGCCGCATCACGTTGACCGGCTCGGCCAGCAGCTCGGCGGGCACGCCCGCCATGAACATGGCGGCCGCCGAGTTGGCCGCCACCAGGTTCCAGGCCGCGTCCACCACCAGCGCCGGGTACGGCTCGTGCCCGGCCAGGATCTTGTCCAGCGCCTGGCGCACGACGGCCATCTCCGGGGCGCGCACCTCGCGCTCGGGGAAGACCGGCGCGAACCCGGCGGCGACCAGCAGCCGGTTGCGGTGGCGCAGCGGCACGTCGAGCTCCTCGGCCAGCCGCATCACCATCTCGCGGCTGGGCCGGGCGCGGCCGGTCTCCAGGAAGCTGACGTGCCGGGAGGAGACGTCGGCCTCGATGGCCAGGTCGAGCTGGCTCACCCGGCGCCGCTGCCGCCACGAACGCAACAAATCACCAAAAGTCTCTTCTTGTATCGCTAGTGCTCCCATGTCAGGAAATCTAGCGGTGAGAGGGAAGTATCACGATTACCTGCCGGGTAATGCCCTGACTGTCCCGGCCGTCCGCGGGCGGCCGGGCGGCCGGCGTGCGGCAAATCTCCCAGTCCTCGGCACCGCCGCCGCGCGCGTGGCACGATGGCGGCAAGCGAACATGGGAGCGATGCTATGAGTGACGCAGTCCTCGCGATCGGCACCCGCAAGGGCCTGTTCCTCGCCCGTTCGGCGGGCGGCGGCCCGTTCGAGATCGAGCCGATCCGGTTCTCCACGGTCGCGGTGCCCTCGGTGGCCATCGACACCCGGGGAGGCGCACCCCGGTTGCTGGCCGGCATCGAATACGGCCATTTCGGTCCGTCCGTCATGTACTCCGACGATCTCGGCGAATCGTGGGGCGAGGCGCCCCAGCCGCCCATCGCCTTCCCCGACAAGACCGACGCGACGCTGGCCCGGGTGTGGCAGCTCACGCCCTCGCCGTCGGAGCCGGGCGTGGTGTGGGCCGGCGTCGAGCCGGCCGCGCTGTTCCGCTCGGAGGACAACGGCGTCAGCTACCGGCTGGTCGAGGGCCTGTGGGACCATCCGCACCGGCCGCGATGGCAGCCGGGCGGCGGCGGGCTGTGCCTGCACACGATCGTGCCCCACCCCACCGACCCCGAGGTCATGGGCATCGCGATCTCGGCGGCCGGCTTCTACCGCACCCGCGACGGCGGCATGTCGTGGGAGGCCGCCAACCAGGGCATCCGGGCGCCGTTCCTGCCCGAGGGGCAGCAGTATCCCGAGTTCGGGCAGTGCGTGCACAAGGTCTGCCTCGACCCCGCCCGGCCCGACCGGCTCTACCTCCAGCACCACTTCGGCGTCTACCGCAGCGACGACTTCGGCGGGAGCTGGCACGACATCGGCTCCGCGCTGCCCTCCGACTTCGGCTTCCCCATCGTGGTCCACCCCACCCGCCCCGACACGATCTTCGTGCTGCCGCTGACGGCCGACGTCGACCGCACCCCGGTCGGCCACCGCTACCGGGTCTGCCGCAGCCAGGACGCCGGCGCCACCTGGCAGGAGCTCGGCGAGGGCCTGCCCGAGGGCCCCGTGCACGCCACCGTGCTGCGCGACGCGATGACCGCCTCCCCCGCCGGGCTGTTCTTCGGCACCCGCGACGGCGAGGTCTACTGCTCGCGCGACGACGGCGAGAGCTGGTCGCAGGTCGCCCGGCACCTGCCCGACGTGCTGAGCGTGCGCGCGGCGGTGCTCTGACCGATGGCCAGGTCATTCACCAAGCCCGTGACGATGGTCGTGTTCGTGCTGCCCAGCTCGCTGCGGCGGTGGGTGAGCGGGCGCACCGAGGTGAAGGTGTTCGCGGTCGGCGCCGACCGCGACTCCCCGCCCACGCTCGGCTCGGCGCTCGACATGCTGCGGCGCACCCATCCGCTGCTGGAGGAACGGCTGCGCGACGACTACGGCCGCATCCGCCGGCACATCAGCATGATCGTGTGCGGGGAGAACGCGCGCGGGCTCGGCGGCCTGGACTGCGCCCTGCCGCCGGGCGCCGAGGTCTACGTGCTGCCCGCGCTCGCCTGACGCCTCAGACCTTGCGCCAGCCCGGCACCCAGGCCCCGTCCTCGACGACATAGTCGCCGAACAGGGCGGGCGCCTCCTTGCGCATGAGCTCGCCGATGCGCTGGAACAGCAGGCGGATCTCCTCCTCCGCGCCGACGGCGGTGCGGGCCTCGATCGTGTGCCGCAGCGTGCGCACGTTGGCCGTCCAGACCAGGCCGGTGGCCAGGCCCTCGGGGGCGAAGCGGCGCATGAACGACGTGCGGTGCTTCTTCTCCGAGAACGGCACGCCCTCCTCGTCGAGGCCGAAGTGCCCGGCCATCCAGAGCTGGAACTGCTCCAGCTGCTCCAGCACGGCCGTGGCCCGCTTCATCAGCTCCGGGTCCTGCTGGGCCCACTCGGGGAACCAGAACGGCAGCTCGTCGAGCCGGACGAAGCGCAGCGACTCCTGGGAGATGGCCACGCCGGGCCGGTGGCGCACCAGCTCGTGCGTCAGGACGCGGCTGACGTTGTGCAGCACGAAGCTGAAGCTGACGTGTTCGAGGACCGAGCCGTGCGCGCTGGCCAGGATGTTGCGCAGGTAGTCGTCCTGGTTCTCCCTGATGCGCACCACGTTGGGGTTGAGGCCCGGCTCGAAGGAGCGGTAGCACAGGCGGCCGGCGAACTCGGCGAGGTTCTGGGCGTCGAGGTCGCCGCGGTCGAGCCGCTCCAGCCAGCTCTCGCCGCCGACCTCGCCCAGGTAACGGGCGAGCTCGTCGTAGTCAAGCTCAGGACGGGCGACGATGAAGACCTCGGGTTCGACACTGCGCATAAGGGAGCCCCCCGCTCGGGTTCTGTGGTTTGTGACGGGCTCAAGCAAACCAGCTCGCGGGGCTGCGCGCGACTCGGCGCCCGCCGTCCCCCTCCGGAGGGCACGGCGGGCGCCGGGCGGACGCCCTGCCAGGTCAGCAGCGGTGCGCGGGCCTGTCGCGCGTCACCAGGTCGGTGTCCCCGGCGGTCCCGTCCAGCCACAGGACGCGGCCCGCCGCGCCGGCGGCGAACAGCGCCTGCTCCCCGCGGTTGCAGGAGTAGCGCTCAAGGGCCCCGCCGGCGACCGGAACCTGGTAGATCTTCGTCAGGTTCGCGTTCTCCAGCGTGGTCCCGTCGGGCTGCACGCCGACGGTCACCCGCGACTCGCTCGCGTCGAGCCAGGTGGCGTACGGCGCCTGCGGCCCGTCCGGCACGACCGGCGTCCGGCCGGTGCCGTCCAGGGCGGCCCGCATGACGCCCATCCGGCCGTCGCGGTCGGCGTCGTAGAGCCAGACGACGTGCCCGGCGGTCAGCGACGGATAGACCGACAGCGACGGGATCGCGCCGGCCGGCGGCACCTCGGGCACCACGACCTCCTTGCCGGTCGCCAGGTCGTGCACGACGGGCGTGCTGTGACCGCCGCCGGAGCCGAAGCTCACCCGCACGTAGACGAGCCGGCCGCCGGTGATCGAGGGCATGTACCCGGCCACGCCCTTGCCGTCGGTGAGGTTGACCGGGGCGGCGTTCCCGCGCTTGAGCCACATCTCGACCTCGCCGGTCGCGGGGTCCTCGCCGGACCAGGCCACGGCGTCGCCCGAGACCGCGGCGGCGTAGACGTAGCCGGTGGTCTCGTGCAGGACGGTGGACGGCGCCGAGGCGTCGAGCGGCCGGGCGCGGACCTGGAAGCGGCCGGCCTCGGGGTCGAGAGCGACCCACACCGCGCGCCTGCCGTCGGTGGCGGGCGTCCAGTCCCAGCGGCCGTCGTCGGACACGGTGGTCGCGGGGCCGCCGCCGACGCGCCCGGTCCGGATGACGGTGGGGCCGTTCGCGTCGGGGGTGCTGTCGGTGACGGCGTACCGGTCACCGGCCAGGGCGGGCGGGTCGATGGCGTCGGTGAGGCCGTCCAGGACGACGCGGCTGTCGGTGCGGATCAGCCGCTCCCAGCCGGGCCTGATGCCGTGCCGCTCGAAGGCCAGCGCGATCGCCAGCCGGTCGCGCGCCGGCAGGCGGGCGGCGCGGGCGGCAGACTCGACGGCGCGGCGGCCGTCGGCGAAGTCGTCGAGCGGGGTCATGTACTCGGTCAGCGCCTTGTAGACGATCTTGTCGAAGCCGGCGCCGAGCCGCTCCCTGACGTCCCACAGGGCGCCGGAGAAGATCGTGGAGTTGAGGTGCACGCCGCCGGCGTCGATCGCGGTGGTGACGCCGAGGTAGTCCTCGGCGGCGTCGCGGTCGTCGTCCAGGTCGCGGGTGGCGCACTGGGCGGGCGGCAGGCTCTTGCACAGGTCCTCGCCGAGCAGGCTGGCGTCGGGGTCGCTCATCGGGATGCCGAGCGCGCCGGTCTGGATGGCGTTGCCGAAGTAGTCGGCCAGGCCCTCGTTCATCGCGCCCGACTGGCCCTGGTAGACCAGGTCGGCGCTGTGGGTGATGACGCCGTGGGTCATCTCGTGGCCGACGACGTCGAGGCCGGCGGCGAAGGAGTGCAGGTCGGCGCCGCCGCCGCCGTAGACCATCTTGGTGCCGTCCCAGAAGGCGTTCTCGAACGGGCTGCCGTAGTAGGTGACATTGACGACCGAGTACATCGTGCCGCCCTTGCCGTCGAGCCCGTCGCGGCCGAGCCCCTTGTAGTACTCGTAGACCTTGCCGGCGCCCCAGTGGGCGTCCACGGCGCCGCTGCCGGTGTGCTCGGGGCCGAAGGCGGGCGTGGGCGACTTGGCGAGCTCGGTGCCCGCCGGCACGCCGGGTTCGAGGAACTGCTGCACGTCGGCGCCGGCGGCGTCGTAGCTGAGGATCTCGCCAGTGGCGCCGTTCCACATCGGGCGGGCGCGGTCGCGCAGCTCGTACGCGCCGTCGGCCCGCTGGTAGGCGTTGAGCGGGACGGTCCTGCCGTGCGCGGTCTGCCCGCTGCCGGTCGCCGGGCCCTCCATGCGCAGCCGGTCCAGGGCGAACAGCGGCCGGCCGGAGTGGGCGTCCACGTAGGCGTCCAGCAGGACGGGCCGCTTCCTGGCCGCGTCGGCGCCGGTCAGGGTGACGTGCCAGGCCAGCACGCCCGTGCCGCGCGGCAGCACGACGAGCTCGCCGGGCGTGGCCTTGACCGTGGCGCGGACCTGGTCGTCCCGGACGAGCCGGGCGCGGGCCAGCCGGGCCGCCAGCGCGGGGGTGACCGTGGGCGTGGTGTTCACGTCGAGCTCGGTGAGGAAGCGGCCGCCGGCGCCGGTGACCTCGCGGTCCGCGCCGTCCTTGCGGAAGCGGACCAGGTACTGGGCGCCGAAGACGGGCAGGTTCCGGTACCGCTGGGCGAACCTGACGGTCTCGTCCTGGCCGTTCACGACCGTGCGCAGGGGCACCAGGTCGGCGGGGTCGAGGTGGTAGCGCGGGTCGGCCAGGTGGGCCTTGGCCGCGGCGACGGGGTCCGGCGCGGCGGCGGGCTCGGCCAGCCCGCTCACCTCGGCGGGGGCCCGGGTGCCGGCCCGGGACTCCACCTGCGGCTGCGGCGGGTCGTCGGCCGCCGCGACACCGGGGACGGCCAGCGCGAGTGACAGGGCTGCGGCCGTGAGGGCCAAGGGACGCCAGGACACGACACCTCCAGGTGTGGCGTAGGGGTTCTGGCGCCCACGATCATCACAGCAATATTGACAAACAGACAAATCACAATTTGATTACCGGAAATGCAAATTTCCGATTAGCGCATGAAATGTCGCGAATTAATGGCATTCCGTCACGGCCACAACGCGCACCGCCGCCACCGGCGGCGTCCGGCCCACCAGGCGGGGCCCCTTTGAGCCGCCACCGGCGGGCGGCCGTCAGAGGCGGTACACCCGGCGGGCGTTGCCCGAGCCGATCATGTGGGCGATCCTGGCCGCGTCGGCCGGGCTCCACTCCCCCGCCTCCAGCCGGGCCAGCAGGGCCGCGCCCAGCGCCTGCCGGTGGTACAGGGCGCCGAGGTAGCCGCTCTCGGCCACGCCGCGGCAACCGGAGCTGAACAGCTGCTTGTGGAACGGCGCCAGCTCCAGCAGTTCGTCCATGACGCGGGCCGAGGCGGCGGCGGTGTGCGGCAGGGCCGGGCCGACGTCGACGTAGACGTGCGGGTAGACGCCCGCCAGGTAGGCGGCGGTGCGGTGGTAGGGGTAGCAGTGGAGCAGGATGACCGGCACGCCGAGGGGCTGCAACGCGTCCATGAGGGCGCTCAGCCGGGCCGGGTCCGTACGGTGCAGGTCGGGGCCGCGCCCGCCGAACCCGGCCTGGAACTGCACCGGCAGCCCCCGCTCGCGGGCCACGTCGATCGCGCTCCACAGCAGGTGGCGCAGCAGCACCGGGTCGGTCAGCGGCCGTTTGGGGTCGGCCAGGCGGCGGTTGGCCCCGGCGATGACCGAGCCGGTGCTCGGCCTGGCCGGGTCGAAGTCGAGCCCGCAGCGGGCCGCGACGACCGTCTTGAGCCCGACCGCCCTGGCGGCCCTGGCCGACAGCTCGTCGGCCAGGCCGTCGAGGTAGTCGACGGCGAGCTGCGCCGACTCGGCGACGTCCTGCTCGATCTGCTCGATCCGGACGATCTCGTCGGCGGCGGCCCCGCCGTGGCGGCCCATTTCGGCCGCCGACAGCAGGTCGATGTCCTCGTCCCCGGTGTCCACCAGGAACGCCACCACCCCCGCCCCGGCCAGCAGGCGCCGGTTGACCTCTCCGGCGCCCAGCTCGGCCCGCCGGGCGAGGTAGACGGCCGGCGGCGCGTGCGGCTCCAGGCCGAGCAGCGGGGCGCACCAGCGGCGCAGGCTCAGGCCGAACGGCGAGTCGAAATGCGTGGTGCCGGGCGGGGCCGGGGCGCCGCCGGCGTTGATCAGCGGCTCGAACTGGGCCCGGGTCAGGTCGTCCCGGCGAACCCCGTGACAGTGGTGGTCGACGAGCGGGGCGAGCAGCGCGTCACGCACCGTGTCGGGCAGGGCTACGGGGAGCATGCGGAGACTCTAGGGGAGCCCCGCACGCCCCCGCGGACGTTTTGCCCTACGACAGGAACACCCTGCCCCTTCCCAGACGAACCGGCGCGGGTCAGCGCCGGGTGAGCCGCAGCACGTTCGCGATGATCTTCGCGCCCGCGCCGCCCTCCTGGGTGAGGATCGACTCGGGGTGGAACTGCACGGCGAAGCGCCGCCGCTCGACGTCCTCGATGGCCATGACGTTGCCGTCGGGCGTGAGCGCGGTCGGGGTGAAGCCGACCACGCCGGGCCGCTTGGCGTGCAGCGAGTGGTAGCGGGCCGCGGTGAACTCCTCGGGCAGCCCCTCCAGCAGCGCGCTGTCGCCGAGGCGGCTGACCTGGCCGCGCTTGCCGTGCTCGGGATAGTCGAGCAGCTCCAGCGAGCCGCCGGCGTGCTCGACCATGGCCTGCAGGCCCAGGCAGACGCCGAAGACGGGCAGGTCGCGGGCGTAGATCTCGTCGATGAGCGCCGCCATGCCGAAGTCGGACGGCCAGCCGGGGCCGGGCGAGAGCACGACCAGGTCGGGCGCGACGTCGTCGATGGTGCGGGCCGGGAAGCCGTGGCGCAGCGTCACCACGTCGGCCCCCTCCTGGCGGAAGTAGTCGGCCAGCGTGTTGACGAAGGAGTCCTCGTGGTCGACCAGCAGCACCTTCATGCCGGCCCCCCGCTGCTCCCTGACCACGGCGGGCGGGACGACGTCGGGCTGGTTGACCGCGGCCAGGGCGCCGAGCAGGGCGCTGGCCTTGAGCTCGGTCTCGCGCTCCTCGGCCTCGGGGTCGGAGTCGAACAGCAGGGTCGCCCCGGCCCGGACGGTGGCCACGCCGTTCTTGATCTGGGCGGTGCGCAGGGTCAGGCCGGTGTTCATGGAGCCGTCGAAGCCGATGAAGCCGATGGCGCCGCCGTACCAGCGGCGGGTGGTGGCCTCGTGGTCCTCGATGAACTGCATGGCCCACGTCTTGGGGGCGCCGGTGACGGTGACGGCCCACATGTGGGTGAGGAAGGCGTCGAGGGCGTCGAACTCGGGACGCAGGCGGCCCTCGATGTGGTCGACGGTGTGGATCAGGCGCGAGTAGAGCTCGATCTGGCGGCGGCCGATGACCTTGACCGTGCCGGGGACGCAGATGCGCGACTTGTCGTTGCGGTCGACGTCGGTGCACATGGTCAGCTCCGACTCCTCCTTGACGCTGCTCAGGAGGGTGCGGATGGCCTCGGCGTCCTCGACCGGGTTGCTGCCGCGGGCGATGGTGCCGGAGATGGGGCAGGTCTCGACGCGGTCGCCGTTGACCCGGACGTACATCTCGGGCGAGGCGCCCACGAGGTGCTCGCCGTCGCCGAGGCTGATGATGAACTCGTACGGCGCCGGGTTGCTGTGGCGCAGGCTGCGGTAGAAGGCCGACGGGTCGGTGCAGACGGCGTGGAAGACCTGGCCGGGCACGACCTCGAACAGGTCGCCGCGCTTGAACCGCTCCTTGGCGGCGGCCACGACCTTGGCGTACTCGCCGCGCACGGGGTCCTTCGGCAGCTCGCCGGGGACGACCTGCGGGACGGAGGTGCCGGTGCGCTCCAGGCCGCGGGTGGTGGCGCCGTCGACGGTGAACTCGTAGCGGTACTCGACGCTGGTCTCGCGCTGGCGGTCGATGACGACGATCCGGTCGGGCAGGTGGAGCACCAGGTCGCGCTGGTCGTCGGGACGGGCCAGCTCCTGCCGGATGGGCTCGAACTGGAAGGCCAGGTCGTAGCCGAAGGAGCCGTAGAGGCCGAGGTGGGGGTCGTCGCCCGCGAAGGCGGCGATGACCTCGCGGATCGCGGTGAACACGGTGGGCCGGCGGCTGCGCATCTCCTCCGGCAGCAGGTCCTCCGACTCCGGGACGTGCACCTCGACGCGGTCGGGCGTCGGCTCGCTGACCGGCTTGCCCGCGGCGAGCAGGCAGGAGGCCACGGCGGGCAGCACGACCCTGCCGCGCTCGTTGAGCGCGGTCGCCGAGATGACCCGCCCCTTGGCGACCAGCTCCAGGCAGGGGTCGACGTAGCCGAAGGCCCATCGGCTGTAGCGGCCCGGGTAGTCCATGCCCGACGAGAAGGCGCCGCCGCGCCGCTCGCCGAGCGCGGTCACGATCTCTTCGAGCGCCTCTTCCGACACGTCGCGTGCCTCGCGCTCGACGCCGACGCCCCCGGCGGTGGTATATCCGCTGCTCTCCACTTGCTGCCCCTTACCACGTCACATCATGAGGCCCCGGGGGCGGACACGAGAAAGGCCGCCATCCGGGGCGGCCGTCCTTTGAGAGGAATGCGAAAACGCGCCGCCTAGGAGCGGCGCCACCACTGGATCTGAGGGCGATTTCGCATGCCCCCAGGTTAACCGGCGGACCAAGATCGCGCAACGCGACACCCGCTCCGGCAGTGACAAACGGCAAGGAAAGGATCTAGCCTCGACGTCCATGGAACGGCCCTGGGCGTGGCGTCCGGTGACGGTGACCGCGGTCCTGACCGCCGGCGTGGCCCTCGCACTGAGCCCCTGGTACGGCTACCACCGCGACGAGCTGTACTTCCGCGTCCTGGCCGGCCACCCGGCCTGGGGGTACGTCGATCAGCCCCCGCTGACGCCGATGCTGGCCAAGGCGGCGCTCGGCCTGTTCGGCGACACGGTGACGGCGCTGCGGGTGTTCCCCGCGCTGGCCGCCGCGGTCGTGGTGGTGCTGGTGGCGCTGGTGGCGCGGGAGCTGGGCGGCGACCGGCTCGCCCAGACGATGGCCGCCGTGGGCGCGGCGACCGGGGCGTACACGCTGATCGCGGCGCACACGCTGCTGACGGTCAGCTTCGACCTGCCGCTGTGGACGGCGGCGATCCTGTTCGCGCTGCGGGCGCTGCTGCGCGAGCAGCCGCGCTGGTGGCTCGCGGCGGGCGCGGTGATCGGGCTGGCCACCTACAACAAGCACCTCATCGCGCTGCTGGTGCTGGGCCTGGCGGCGGGCCTGCTGATCGCCGGGCCGCGCCGGGCGCTGGGCAGCCCGTGGTTGTGGGGCGGCGCGCTGGTGGCCGCCGTGCTGGCCGCGCCGAACCTGATCTACCAGGCCACGCACGGCTGGCCGCAGCTGTCGATGGCCGCCGCGCTCAGCGCGGACAAGGGCGCCGAGATGCGGGCGCTGTTCGTGCCGATGCAGCTCACGCTGTTCGGGCCGGTGGTCTCGGTGATCGCGGCGCTGGGGTTCGTCCGGCTGTGGCGCGAGCGGCGGGCGCGGGCGCTGGCGGTGGCCTATCCGGTGACGGCGGTGCTGACGCTGGTCAGCGGCGGGCGCTTCGACTACACCGCGGGGCTGATCGTGGCGCTGTTCGCGGCCGGGTGCGTGAGCGTGTCGCGGGCGCGGGCCGGGCGGGTGCGCGCGGCGTGGGCGTTCCTCGCGGTCAACGCGGCGGCCTGCGCGGTGCTCGCGCTGCCGCTCGTGCCGGTCGGCGCGCTGGCCGCCACACCGGTGCCGGCGATCAACGAGGTGGCCCGCGAGTCGGTCGGCTGGCCGCGCTTCGCCGCCGCCGTCGGCGGCGTGCTGCAGGGGCTGCCGCCGGACGAGCGGGCCCGCGCGGTGGTCGTGACGGGCAACTACGGCGAGTACGGCGCCCTCGACCGGGCGGGCCTGACCCGCGTGTACTCCGGCCACAACCAGCTCTGGGCGTACGGCCCGCCGCCGGACGACGCGACCGTGGCGATCCTGGTGAACATGGGCGGACGGGCCCGCGCGCTGTTCGGCTCCTGCGAGCAGAAGGCCCGCGTGGACAACGGCGTGGACGTCGGCAACGAGGAGCAGGGCCTGCCGGTGTGGCTGTGCCGGGATCCCGTGCGGCCGTGGTCCGCCACCTGGCCGATGTGGCGACATTTCAGCTGACCACATTACATTTCGGGATTTTTCGGAGCTTGTTAGGATCAGCGCCCTTGCTTTCCCGACAGGATCTCTTCACCCTTCTCGACAGAGGCGGAAAGATCACCTCTTCCTCACCGTCGTGAACGTCGTGAAGGAGAGCACGTGCGCAACACCCTCACCTGGCGTGCGATCCTGACCGGGATCGTCACCGCCGCCGCCCTGGCCGTCCCCCAGGCCCCGGCGCACGCGGCGCCCGAACCCGGCAAGATCTCCCGGACCGTCCAGGCCGAGCTGGACAAGGACGGCAAGGCCACCTTCTGGGTCCGGATGAAGGGCACCGCCGACCTCGGGGCCGCCCGCCGGGCCGCCACCAAGCGGGCCCGGACGCAGCTCGTCTACCAGGCCAAGACCGAGCGGGCCAGGACCTCGCAGGCCGGGCTGGTCAAGCTGCTGGACGCCCAGAAGGCCGACTACACCTCGTACTGGATCGTCGACGCCGTCCGGGTGACCGCGGACGCCAAGCTGGCCTCGGCGATCAGCGAGCTGCCCGAGGTGGACCGGATCGACCCGGTCACCGTCGTCGCGCTGCCCAAGCCCGTGACCGGCCGGGCCGAGCCCCGGGCCGGCGCGGTCGAGTGGAACGTCGACCGCGTCGGCGCCCCGCGGGTGTGGAGCGAGCTGGGCGACCGGGGCGAGGGCATCGTGGTCGCCTCGATCGACTCCGGCGTCCAATACGACCATCCCGACCTGGCCGCGAGCTACCGGGGCAGGAACCCCGACGGCTCCTACACCCACGACTACAACTGGTTCGACCCGGCGCGCATCTGCCCGTCGGCGGCGCCGTGCGACAACAACGGCCACGGCACGCACGTCATGGGCACGATGGCGGGCGCGAACGGCATCGGCGTGGCGCCCGGCGTGCGCTGGATCGCCGCCAAGGGCTGCGAGGTCAACACCTGCACGGACGCCTCGCTGCTGGCCGCCGGCCAGTGGGTGCTGGCCCCGACCGACCTCAACGGCGGCAACCCGCGTCCCGACCTCGCGCCGGACATCGTCAACAACTCCTGGGGCGGCAACGGGTTCGACCCCTGGTACGTCGAGACCGTCCAGGCGTGGGTGGCCGCGGGCATCTTCCCCGCCTTCGCCAACGGCAACGAGGGCCCGGCCTGCCGCACCAGCGGCTCCCCCGGCCAGTACGCGATCAGCTACAGCGCCGGCGGCTTCGACGTCAACAACGTCCTGTACGGCAGGTCGAGCAAGGGCGAGGGCCAGGACGGCGAGATCAAGCCGAACATCGCGGCCCCCGCGGTGAACGTGCGCTCCTCGGTCCCGGACGACGACTACGACTCCTACACCGGCACCTCGATGGCCTCGCCGCACGTGGCCGCCACGGTGGCGCTGATCTGGTCGGCCGCGCCCCGGCTCCAGGGCGACGTGGCCGCGACCCGGCCGCTGCTGGACCGCACGGCGATCGACGTGGCCGACACGAGCTGCGGCGGCACCGCGGCCGACAACAACGTCTGGGGCGAGGGCCGCCTGGACGCCTACGCCGCCGTCCAGGCCGCGCCGGACGAAGGGCTGGGCGAGCTGCGCGGCACGGTCACGGCGGCGGGCGAGCCGGTGCCGGGCGTGACGGTCAAGGTGACCGGGCCGCTGGCGCGCGCGGTGGTCACCGGCCAGGACGGCACGTACACGATCCCGCGCCTGCTGCCCGGCGAGTACGCGCTGACGGCGGAGAAGTTCGGCTACGACCGCGGCAGCGCCACGGCCACGGTGACCGCCGAGCAGGTCACGACCGGCGACGTGGCGCTCACCCGGCAGCCGTCCGGCACGCTGTCGGGCACGGTCAGCACGGCCGGTGTGCCCGAGGCGGGCGCGACCGTGGCCGCCGGCGGCACGCCGGTGAGCGCGGTCACCGACGCCTCCGGCCGGTACACGATGACGCTGCCGCGCGGGACGTACACGCTGACGGTCACCCCGGTCTCGCGCTGC
Organism: Nonomuraea sp. NPDC049646; assembly: GCF_044465525.1. Taxonomy (NCBI): domain Bacteria; kingdom Bacillati; phylum Actinomycetota; class Actinomycetes; order Streptosporangiales; family Streptosporangiaceae; genus Nonomuraea; species Nonomuraea sp. NPDC049646. The sequence continues at coordinate 564,889 of NZ_JBITLU010000002.1, forward strand.
TCCAGCGGCGCGAGCGCGCAGGTCGCCGTGGACGGGGACACCGTCAAGGACGTGGAGCTGCCGCTGCGCGGCGACGGCTTCGGCTACACCTGCCGGGCGGCGGCGCAGCCGTACGTCGCCGGGACCGAGAGGCTGGCGCTGACCGGCGACGACGAGGCCGTGCAGGTGACGCTGCCGTTCGCGGTCCCGTTCTACGGCACCGGGCAGTCGAAGGCGTGGATCAGCACGAACGGGTTCGTCACCTTCGCCGCCGACCGGGTCACCACGGGCAGCAACAGCCGCCTGCCGGGCACGGGCACGCCGAACAACGCGGTCTACCCGTACTGGGACGACCTGAAGGTGGACGCCGAGGCGGGCGTCTACACCGGCGTCGTGGGCACGGCCCCGCACCGCCAGTACGTCGTGGAGTGGCGCAACGTCACCTTCTACAGCGGGACCGGCGAGCGGGTGTCGTTCGCGGCGCTGCTGGGCGAGGACGGCTCGGTCTCCTTCCGGTACAAGGACGTCGAGAGCGAGCGCGACCAGGGCTCCAGCGCCACGGTCGGCATCGAGAACGCGGCCGGCACGGACGCGCTGCTGTACTCCTACGAGGAGGCCGCGCTGGCCACCGGCCGCGGCGTGACGTTCACCGCGAGCCGGCACGGCCTGGTGACCGGCGTGGTCACCGACGCCAACGACGGCGAGCCGCTGGCCGGGGCGTCGGTGAAGCTGGGCGACGCGGCCTCGTTCACGACCGGCGCGGACGGGTCGTTCTTCGGGCAGGTCCCGGCGGGCGACTACGACGTGGTGGTGGCCAAGGAGAACTACGGCACCTTCACCAAGCCGGTCACGGTCGCGCCCGGCACGCTGACCAGGATCGACACCGCCCTGGTCACCGGCCGGGTGAGCGCCTCGGCCGCCGAGCTGACCGCGGTCATGCCCGCCGGGGCGACCAGGACGCGCACGCTGGAGCTGACGAACCTGGGCTCCCCCACCGCCTACACGGTGACCAGTGACGCCGACTGGGCGTCGGTCACGCCGCAGGCGGGCGAGCTGGCCAGGGGCCAGAAGGCGACGCTGCGGGTGACGCTCTCCGGCGCCGGGGTGACGCCCGGCGGGATGCGCACCGGCAAGCTGGTCGTCAAGTCGGCCAGCGGGCGGCAGCCGGCCATCGAGATCAAGGTGACCGTGGTGGTGCCCAAGTTCCAGGTGGCCGTGGACGCCGGCGGGACGAAGGCGCTGACCGACGCCGACGGCGACGCCTGGACGCCCGACCGCCGCTGGGCCCAGGGCGGGTACGGCTACGTGGCGACCTCCTCCAAGACGGCGAGCACGTCCAGGACCATCGCGGGCACCGCCGACCAGGCGCTGTTCCGGACGGCCAGGGAGGGCATGCTGGAGTACCGGTTCGACGGCGTGCCCGCCGGGACGTACACGGTGGAGCTGGACTTCGCCGAGGTGAAGAGCACGCAGATGGGCAAGCGGGTCTTCGACGTCCTCGTCGAGGGCCAGCTCGCGATCCCGGCGCTGGACCTGGCGCTGGAGGCGGGCACGTACACGGCGGTGGCCAGGCAGTACACGGTGAAGGTGACCGACGGTCAGCTCAACGTGCGCTTCGCCGCCCGGCAGGGGGCCACGCTGGTCAACGGCGTGCGCGTCTCCGAGCGCCCGGACAAGGCGCTGCCCTGACCGTCCGGGGTCCCGCCGTTCCTGGTACGGCGGGACCCCGGGCCGCCGGCCGGATCAGCGGCCAGGGTCAGCGGCCGGGATCGGCGGCGGGCCGGGGCCGGGGTCAGGGGCCGGCGGTGGGCAGCGGGGCGAGGTCGGGGCGCTTGGGCGCGACGCCGTCGCCCGAGGAGCGCCGGTTGATGCGCCTGCCGATCCACGGGCCGAGGTAGGTCCTGGCCCAGCGCAGGTCCTCGCGGCGGGCGGCCGTCCAGACCGGCGGCCGCCTGGCCGGGTAGGCCTCCCGCCAGTCCTCCGCCACCGGCACGCCGAGCACCTCGGCGGCCCGCAGCGCCACCCGGCGGTGGCCGTCGGGGCTGAGGTGCAGGCGGTCGGCGTTCCAGGCGCGCGGGTCGCGCAGGACCGGCATCGGCCACAGGTCCACCAGCAGCGCGTCGTAGCGGCGGGCGATGTCGTGGATGTGCAGGTTGTAGACCTCGATCTTGGAGTGGGCCAGCCGCATCACCGGCACGTGCCGCAGGTCGAAGCCGGTGAACATGAGCACCCGGCTGCCCGCCTCGGTGAGCGTCCTGACGCCCTCCTCCAGCCGCCTGGCCACGGACGCCGGTCCGCTGCCCGGCCGCAGGATGTCGTTGCCCCCGGCGCACAGCGAGACCAGGTCGGCGCCGAGCTCGACCGCCTTCGGCACCTGCTCCGACACGATCTGGTCGATCAGCCGGCCGCGCACGGCGAGGTTGGCGTACCGCAGTGCGGGCTCCCCGGCCCGGCGGCGGTCGGCCTCGATGTGCTCGGCCAGCCGGTCGGCCCAGCCGCGGAACCCGTGGTCGGCCGGGTCCTCAAGTCCTTCGGTGAAACTGTCCCCTAGGGCGACATACGAAGTGATTCGTCCCATGACCGGATAGTTTGCCAAGGACCTTTGTCCTTACGCGACCGTAACCCCCGGCTACCACCCGTCGCGCCCGATCTGTTACTGGTTAGGACATGAGACGCGTGCGGCTCCGGCGGGACATCCCGGTCCCGATGCCCGACGGTGTGACGCTGCTGGCCGACCATTACGCCCCGGGGCACGGGCGGCCGGGCCCGGCGGTGCTGATCCGTTCGCCGTACGGCCGGCGCGGCCTGTTCGGCTGGATGTACGGCCGCGGCTTCGCCAGGAACGGCTTCCACGTGCTGATCCAGAGCTGCCGGGGCGGCTTCGGCTCCGGCGGCAGCCTCGACCCGCTCGGCGACGAGCACGACGACGGCCTGGCCACCATCGCCTGGCTGCGCGAACAGCCCTGGTACGGCGGCTCGTTCGCCATGTTCGGCCCCTCCTACCTCGGCTACGCCCAGTGGGCCGTCGCCGCCGAGGCCGGGCCTGAGCTCAAGGCCATGGCCACGCAGATCACCGCCTCCCAGTTCAGGGACGCCGCCTACGTGGGCGGCGCGTTCGCGCTGGAGTCGACGCTGAGCTGGACCACGCTGACCGACACCATGACGCGCCGCTTCGTCGGCGGGGCCGCGATGCTGACCGCCCCCAGGCTGACCCGCCGGGCCGTGCTGTCGGGGCGGCCGGTGGCCGAGCTGGACCTGGCCTCGGCGGGCCGGCCGCTGCGGTTCTTCCGCGACCTGCTGGCCCACCACGCCGACCCGGCCGTGCCGTACTGGCACAAGCGCGACTTCTCCCTCAAGGTCGGCGAGGTGGAGGCGGCGGTCACCATGCTCGGCGGCTGGTACGACGTGTTCCTGCCCTGGCAGCTCAAGGACTACGCGGCGCTGCGGGCGGCCGGGCGGCGGCCGTACCTGACGATCGGGCCCTGGTACCACGTCGACTCCCGGCACGGGCGGCCCTCGAAGGCCGAGGCGCTGGCCTGGTTCCGCGCCCACCTCATGGACGACCCGTCCGGCCTGCGGGCGGACCCCGTGCGGCTGTACGTCACCGGGGCCGGGGAGTGGCGCGACTACCCCGACTGGCCGGTGCCGGGCATGCGGGAGCAGCGCTGGCACCTGCGGCCGGGCGGCGGGCTGGACCCGCGCGAGCCGGAGGAGGCCGGGTCCGACCGGTTCCGCTACCACCCCGCCCATCCGACGCCGGCGATCGGCGGTCCCGTGCTGCTGGCCGACTCCAGGCCGCGCGACCAGCGGCGCCTGGAGGCCCGCCGCGACGTGCTGGTCTACAGCTCGGCGGCGCTGGAGGCGGACGTGGAGATGATCGGCCCGGTGCACGCCGACGTCCACGTCCGGTCCAGCACGCCGCACGTGGACGTCGTGGTCCGGGTCTGCGACGTGCAACCCGACGGGCGCTCGCTCAACCTGTGCGAGGGGGTGCGCCGGCTGACCGCCGTCGAGGGGAACGGCGACGGCGTGCGCCGCGTCCGGGTGGAGTTGTGGCCGATCGGCCACCGGTTCCGGCGCGGCCACCGGATCCGGGTGCACGTGGCGGCCGGCGCGTACCCGACGATCGCCCGCAATCCGGGCACCGGCGAGCCGGTGGGCGCGCCCGGCGGCCCGATGGTGCCCGCCGACGTCGAGGTGTTCCACTCCCCCGCCCGCCCCTCGGCCGTGGTGCTGCCGCTGTGCGCGCCGCGCGGCTGATGTCGCTGGTCCTGCTGTTGCAGGCCAGGGGCGGGATGACGGCGGCCGAGCTGGCCAGGGAGCTGGAGGTCTCCGAGCGCACGGTGCACCGCGACGTGCTGGCGCTGTCGGAGGCGGGCGTGCCGGTCTACGCCGACCGCGGGCGCGGCGGCGGCTACCGGCTGCTGGACGGCTACCGCACCCGGCTGACCGGGCTGGACCGGGCCGAGGCCGAGGCGCTGTTCCTGTCGGGGGTGCCCGCGGCGCTGCGCGAGATGGGCTTGCAGGAGGTGGCTGCGACGGCCCGGCTCAAGGCCGCCGCGGCGCTGTCCCCCTCGCTGCGCGACGCCCCCGCCACGGCCGCGCAGCGTTTCCACCTGGACGCGCCCGGCTGGTACGCCGCCGACACGCCGCCGCCCCCGGCGCTGGCCCCGCTGGCCAGGGCCGTGTGGAACGACCTGCCGGTCACGGTGGTCTACAAGGAGCGCACGCGGGAGCTGGAGCCGTACGGGCTGGTGCTGAAGGCGGGCGCCTGGTACCTGGTGGCCCGCCTCGGCGAGCGGTTCCTGATCTTCCGGGTGGACCGCATGGGGGACGTCCGCGCCCGCGAGCCGCGTTTCGAACGGGACGCGGACTTCGACCTGGCCGCCTTCTGGGCCGGGCAGGCGGCCGAGTTCAGCCGCTCCCTGCTCAGGGACGTGATCACGTTGCGGCTGACCCCGGCCGGCCGGCGCATGCTGCGCTATGTCGCCGACCCGGCCGCCCTGGACGACGCCCTGGCCTCGCTCCAGCCGGACGGGACCGTCCACCTGGCCGTGGAGTCGGTGCGGGTGGCCTTCACCCAGGTGCTGCGGTTCGGCCCGGAGGCCGAGGTGCTGGCGCCGGAGGAGCTGCGCGCCCAGGTCGCCGACGCCGCCGCCCGCATGGCCGAGCTCTACCGGCGCTGAGGACGCCCGCGTGACCGGGCTCCACCTGCGCTGAGGACGCCCGCGTGACGGGGCTCCACCTGCGTCGAGAACTGCCCGGCCGCGCGGCGGCGGTCAGCGGTAGTCCTCCCAGCCGCCGTCGCCGCCCTTCTCCATGACCTCGGCGATGTAGCGCCACACCTGCGGCCGGCTGCCGTCCACGTCGGTGACGCCGTACGCCTCGGCCAGCTCGCCGCTGGTCACCGAGGAGCCCGACCACCTGCGCCGGTCGGGATCCCGGGCCAGGGCGGCCACGCCGCGGCCGACGTAGGCGGGGGTCTCGGAGACCATCCACGCGCGGTCCGCCTTCGCCTCGTGCCAGTTCTCCTCGGTGACGCCGAAGCCCTCCAGCATCGCCTCCGAGCGCAGGAACCCGGGCGTGACGGCCACCGCCGTCCCGCCGTACGGGCGCAGCTCGTGGGACCAGGCGAAGGCCAGCCGGTTGACCGACAGCTTGGCCAGGTCGAAGTAGACGTTCTCGCGGTAGCGGGTCCGGTGGAACTCCCAGGTGCCGTCGGTGACCTCCACGACCAGGCCGCCCTCGTGCCGGATCAGCAGCGGCAGCAGGTGGCGGGCGCTGATGAGGTGGGTGTCGACGGCCAGCCTGAGCAGGCGCAGCCCGTCGTCCAGGTCGTGCTCCCAGACGGGGGTCTCCCACTTCCACAGGCCGTCGCCGCCCCACACGTCGTTGACCAGCACGTCCAGCCGCCCTTGTTCCCGCTCGACGCGGGCGGCCAGCCCGGCCACCGCCGCCGGGTCCAGGAAGTCGACGGGGACCACGATGCCCGTCCCGCCCGCCGCGCTCACCAGCTCGGCGGTCTCCTCGATCGTCTCCGGACGGTTCATCTCCGAACGTCGCTCGCGCGTGCTGCGTCCGGCGCAGTAGACCGTCGCTCCGGCCGCCCCGAGGGCGACCGCCATTCCTCGTCCCGTTCCGCGGGTCGCGCCCGCCACCACAGCAATCACGGGCACGATCGTGGCCCGGATACCCGCCACCTCCTGTCATGTTTTCCATCCGGACGCTGTGATAAGTAGTTGATTACCATGAACAGCGAATTCGAGCTCCGCGGGGTCAACCACATCGCCCTGGTCTGCTCGGACATGAAGCAGACCGTCGACTTCTACTCCGGCGTGCTGGGCATGCCGCTGATCAAGACGATCGAGCTGCCCCTGGGCTGGGGTCAGCACTTCTTCTTCGACTGCGGCGGCGGCAACGCGCTGGCCTTCTTCTGGTTCCCCGACGCGCCTGAGGGCGTGCCGGGGGTCTCGGCGCCGAAGAACCTGCCGGACCGGGGCGAGCTGCTGTCGGCGGTCGGCTCGATGAACCACATCGCCTTCGACGTGCCGCCCGAGCGCATCGAGGAGTACCGCGACCGGCTGGTGGCCAAGGGCATCGACGTGGGCGTGCTGCTCAACCACGACGACAGCGAGTTCGGCGTGGCGCCCGCGATGCACGAGGGCGTCTTCGTCCGGTCCATCTACTTCAAGGACCCCGACGGGATCCTGGTGGAGTTCGCCGCCTGGACGCGGCCGGTCGGGCAGCCGGGCGACGTCCGGCACGAGCCCAGGACCGCCGCCGACCGGACCGTCTGATGCCGCGCCTGCGGCGGGTGCCGCCCGAGGAGGTGACCGACCCCGTCGTCCGGTTCTTCCACGACCGGCTGCTGTCGCCCGACGGCACGGGGACCGCGACCGGCTCGCCGGGCGACTGGTGGACGGTCTTCGCCCTCGACCCCAAGATCTTCCGCCACTGCGTCAAGGGCTTCCAGATCTACCGGGAGTCCCGGCTGGACCCGGTGCTGCGCGAGCTGGGGCAGACCAGGGCGGGCTGGGCGCGGCAGAGCCAGTTCGTCTACTCCCAGCACTGCAAGCAGCTCAGGGCGCTCGGCGTGCCCGAGGAGAAGGTGCGGGCGGTGGCCTCCTGGCAGGTCAGCGACCGGTTCGGCGAGCTGGAGCGGGCGGTGCTGGCCTACACCGACGGCCTGGTGCTCGACGGCGGCCGGGTGCACGACGAGGTGTTCGCCGTGCTGCGCGCCCACCTGCCCGACGAGCAGATCCTGGAGCTGACCTACATCGTCTGCCTGTACGAGATGCACGCCACCATGGCCCGGGCGCTGCGGCTGGAGTTCGACGACCGCCCCGACCCGATCACCGAGGTGCCCGCTCCCGAGGGGTACGGCACGCGCGACATCGCCGACGAAGTGACCGTTCGTCGCGAGTAGCCGACCATTCGCCGATCGCCCCGTTCCGCGCGGCGCGGGAGCGACTTAACGTGCCGTTGGCGAGGGGTGGCTTTGGTCTCGCATATTGAGATTTCATCTCGACATTTAGGCCAAACCGTAATGTTCCGGACATTGGGTTTAATACCACCGGAAAGCTAATCTCCCTCCATTGACGACGTTGTCAGGAGCCGGTCAACACGCCGCTCCTGATCCCCCAATCGGAGGGCCGATGACTACCGGGGAATCCGGGCAGCCGCCGCGTACCGACCGCAGCCCGTGGAACTGGCTGCTGGTCGTGCCGATCGTGCTGCCGCTGCTGACGTTCCTGTTCAACTCCGACGAGCCGCGCCTGCTCGGCTTCCCGCTGTTCTACTGGCTGCAGCTCGCCTTCATCGTGGTCGGCGTCGGCTGCACCACGATCGTCTACAGGATGACCAAATGAGCGGGCACGTGACCGAGCTGGTCGTCTTCGGGCTGCTGTTCATCCTGGTCAGCGGCATGGGCTTCGTGGCGGCCCGCTGGCGGCGGCCCACCGACCTGGCCAGCCTCAACGAGTGGGGCCTCGGCGGCCGCAGCTTCGGCTCGTGGGTCACCTGGTTCCTGGTCGGCGGCGACCTGTACACCGCCTACACGTTCGTGGCCGTGCCCGCGCTGGTGTTCAGCTCCGGCGCGCTCGGCTTCTACGCGCTGCCCTACACCGTGGTGGTCTACCCGCTGGTGTTCCTGGTGCTGGCGCGGATGTGGTCGGTCTCGCACGTGCACGGGTTCGTCACGCCCGCCGACTTCGTCCGGGCCCGGTTCGGGTCGCCGACGCTGGCGCTGCTGATCGCCATCACCGGGCTGGTGGCCACGATGCCGTACATCGCGCTGCAGCTCGTCGGCATCGAGGCCGTGCTGAAGTCGATGGGCATCACCGGGCACCTGCCGATCATCATCGCCTTCGCGATCCTGGCGGCCTACACCTACCAGTCGGGCCTGCGCGCGCCCGCGCTGATCGCCTTCGTCAAGGACGCGCTGATCTACATCGTGATCCTGGCCGCGGTCATCTACATCCCGGCCAAGCTGGGCGGCTGGGGCAACATCTTCGACATGGCGCAGGCCAAGTTCGACAAGACCCCCGCGCCGGGCGACGGCATCCTGCTCAACGGCGCCAACCAGCTCCAGTACGTCACGCTGGCCTTCGGCTCGGCCCTGGCGCTGTTCCTCTACCCGCACAGCCTCACCGGCGTGCTGGCCTCCAAGAACCGCAACGTCATCAAGCGCAACATGTCGGCGCTGCCCGCCTACAGCTTCGTGCTCGGCCTGATCGCGCTGCTCGGCTTCATGGCCATCGCGGCCGGCACCAAGCCGGTCGGCGGCGACCCGAACACGATCGTGCCGAACCTGTTCGACCAGCTCTTCCCCGACTGGTTCGCCGGCGTGGCGTTCGCGGCCATCGGCATCGGCGCGCTGGTGCCGGCGGCGATCATGTCGATCGCGGCGGCGAACCTGTTCACCCGCAACATCTACCGCGAGTACATCAACAAGCAGGCCACCGACGCCCAGGAGGCCAACGTCTCCAAGGTCGTCTCGCTGGTGGTCAAGGTGGGCGCGGTGCTGTGCATCCTGCTGCTCGACCCGCAGTTCTCGATCGACCTGCAGCTCATCGGCGGCGTGATCATCCTGCAGACGCTGCCGTCGGTGGCGCTCGGCCTGTACACCCGCTGGTTCCACAAGGGCGGCCTGATGGCCGGCTGGGCCGCGGGCCTGGCGGCGGGCATGTGGATGCTCTACCTCATCCCCAACCCGGCCAAGGGCAAGGAGCACTTCGGCGGCTCGGCCTTCGGCCTGTCGAACCTGGGCCTGGACACCAAGATGACCCTCTACGCGGGCTTCCTCGCGCTGATCGTCAACCTGGTGGTCGCCGCGGTCGCCACGCTGATCTTCCGGGCGGCCAAGGTGGCCGACGGCGAGGACGCCACCCGGCGCGGCGACTACTTCGCCGACGAGGGCGACCCGGGCGTCAAGGACCTGGACCTGGCCGGGTCCCACTGACGCTCACGGCTGCTGGAGGTAGCCGGGATCGGCCACCTCCAGCTTGGCCCGGACGGCCTGGACCAGGGCGGCGGTGAGCGCGTCGTCGCCGTCGAAGCGGCCCGCGCGGACGGCGGCGGCCAGCTCGGCGTCGTCGGCCACGCCCAGCGCCGCCAGCCGCGCGGCGTGCTCGGCGGCCTGGTCCTGGCCCAGCTCGATCTCCCGCTCGACCATGGCCAGCACGTTGATCGCCACCCGCGTGTGGAAGCGCACCCGCCCCTCGACCGCGGGCAGCACGTCGTCCCGCAGGAACCCGCGGACGGCCGCGACGAGCTGCGCGGCGGTGGGCACGTCATGGGGCTGCGCCATCGGCGGCACTCCCGTCCCTCGGCTCCGGAGCCGTACGCCCGCGCACGGCCAGTCGTGAGCCCAGGCATAAGGATCGTTCCCCCTGCCTGTCAAGGCCCCCGGCCCGTGGATGACCTTTCTCCACCCCCGGGACGACAGACCTTCCCCCGCGATCGGCGTGTCTCTACCGAACCGCCCCTACCGGCGGTGGCGGGTCCCCGCGCGACGATGGCACGCTTCCCGAGCGGCCCGGCCCTCCGGGGTCACGCGGACGGCCCGGACGGCTGGGAAAGTCGCCCGGCGCAGCTCCCGGCCCCCGGCTTCCCGGGCCGCTCAGCCGCAGTCAACCCGAGGGAGCGCAGCATGAACGACGACGTACGCGTCAAGGCCTGCCGCATCAACGACCACGTGGAACTCATCCACGACTCCTCCCCCGACGTGATCCTGGAGATCCCGCGCCGCGACTGGCAGCACTTCCTGGAGGCGGTCAGGTCGGGCGCGTTCGAGCTGGAGGTACTGCCCCGCAAGGCCGAGGAGAACGCGGCCTGACCCCGTCCCCTCCGAAGGGTCCGGCGGCCGCGGATGCACTGCGGCCGCCGGGCCCTTTCCCGTGCCACGGCGGGTCCACAGCGGGTCCGCGGCGGGTCTGCGGCGGGTCTGCGCGGTCCGGGCGGGCGCGGGCGGCACGATGGGGGCCGGTTCTGTCGGTGGGCACGCGTACGGTCGTCCCAACCGGACGGTGGGTGGTATGTCGGTGACCGAGGAGCAGGCCGCGGTGCTCGCCCTGACCAGGGCCACCGCCGGGCCGTGGCACCACACCGCGCGGGTCGTGGAGGCCCGGGGCAGCGCGCTGCGGCTGGCCCGCGGCGACCTCGGCGGGCTCGGCGAGCCCGACAGGGCGCACGCCGCGCGGGTCGTCGCGCGGCTGCGGCCGGGCGACCTCGGCCGGGCCGAGGCGCTCATCGCCTCCTGCCCCGCCGCGCTGGTGACCGTCCTCGACGACGGCTATCCGGGCAACCTGGCCGCCGCCTACAACCTCCAGCCGTTCCTGTGGGTGCGCGGCCGGTTGAGGGGCTGCGACCACCGGTCGGTGGCGGTCACCGGCGACGCCCCCGGCGCCTGCGCCGGGGCCCGCGCCCTGGCCGCGGCCGGCCTGACCGTCGTCTGCGACGCGCCACGCACCGCCGCCGCCGCGATGACGGCCGGAGGCCGCGCCATCATGGTCGCCCCGCACAACAGCCGGCCGGTGACCGAGGAGCCCGACGCCCTGACGGTCGGCCCCGACGGCGGACGGCAGGTGACCCCGGAGCCCCAGGCCCTGGGGGGCGGGCCGGGCGGGGGCGGGGCCCTTGTGGTGGTGTCGGCGTTCTGGCCGGGCACTGTTGTGACGGACCGGACGCGGGCGGTGGCCGGGCTGGTGACCAGCGGGATGGCCGCCGCGTTCTACGCCGGTGGCGCGGGCGACGGCGAGCGGGCGGCGATGGCGCTGTCCCAGGGCAAGCACGTCTTCGCCGCGCCCGGCCTGCCCTGGACGCCCCGCCTGGCCTACCGGGGAGGAGTCACTGTCGTAGCGGGCATTGACGACCTGGCGCGCCAGGCGGTCAATCTTGTAGATGTGACCCGGCTGACGACCGTCTTCTGACCATGGGCGACGCCCGCGCGGTGACCGAGGCGTACCTGCAGATCTTCCGCAACGTCCCGGCCGCCGGCCCCGGCGTCTGCCGGATCTGCCACACCGGCGCCGGCGGGCCGTCCGGCCTCTGCGTCACCTGCGGGGTCACCACCCAGGGCCTGTACCGCCACACCGAGCACGTCGTGCCCGTCTCGCTGTGCGTGCGCGACGGCGACGGCGCCCAGTTGCACGCGATCGTCACCCGCCGCAGGGACCCGCCGGGCAGCGTGCGGCGGGTGCCCTTCCTGGCCGCCACCGTGGCGCGCTTCCACCGGGCCCACTCCGCCTGCCTGACCCGGCTGGCCGGCGGCCCCTTCACGATGGTGACCACGTTGCCCGGCACCCGGCTCGACCGGCCCGTCGAGGTCTTCGGCCCGATGCCGCGGATCGTCGACATGGTGGGCGGCCTGCGGGGGCTGCACCGTCCCGTGCTGATGGCGGGGTCGGCGCAGGCGGCCGAGAATCTCGCGCGGCGGCGTTCGGACGAGCGGGCCTTCCAGGTGCTGGGCCGCGTCGACGGCGCGCGGGTGCTGCTGGTGGACGACCTGTTCGTCTCCGGCGCGCACGTCCAGAGCGCGGCCTCGGCGCTCTACCTGGCCGGGGCGCGGGCGGTGGTCGCGCTGGTGATCGCGCGGCTGGTCTTCCCGCGCGCCGGCGGCGAGACCGCCCGCCTGTGGGAGCGGGCCTGCGCCGAGCGGTTCGACTTCGACCGCTGCTGCTGCGCGGGCGCGCCGACCGTTGACCGCGCAACGGATTTCGGTTGAGATCACCCCATGAGCTTCGCCGTACCCGAGCACGTCCGGCCGATCCGCGACGCCGTGCGCGCGTTCATGACCGAGCGCGTCGAACCGGCCGAGGAGGTGCTGCACGAGGGCGGGCCGCGGGCCGCCGCCACCATGGCCGGGCTGCGGGACGAGGCCAGGAAGGAGGGCCTGTGGGCCCTCGGCCACCCGCGCGAGCTGGGCGGCGGCGGCCTGCCGTTCCTCGACTACGTCTACGTCAACGAGGTCCAGGGCCGCAGCGAGTACGGGCAGCTCGCCCTCGGCACGTTCACGCTCCAGGACTCGCTGATGCTGCACGAGCACGCCTCCCCCGAGCAGCGCGAGCGCTACCTGGAGCCGCTGGTGCGCGGCGACATCTCGCCCAGCTTCGCGATGACCGAGCCGGAGGTCTCCAGCAGCGACCCCACCCAGCTCACCACCTCCGCCGTGCTCGACGGCGACGAATGGGTGATCAACGGGCACAAGTGGTTCACCACGGGCGCGTCGGCGGCGGCGTACACGACCGTGATGTGCCGGACCGAGCCGGACGCGCCGCCCCACCGGGCCTTCTCCATGATCCTCGTGCCGACGGACACGCCCGGCTACACGATCGTGCGCGAGACGCCGGTGCTCGGCCTCGGCGGCGCGCACTGCGAGGTGCGCTACGACGACGTGCGGGTGCCGGCCGCGAACCTGCTGGGCGAGCGCGGGCACGGCTTCGTCATCGCCCAGCGGCGTCTCGGGCCCGGCCGGATCTTCCACTGCATGCGCTGGCTCGGGCAGGCGCAGCGGGCCTTCGACCTGATGTGCCGGCGGCTGCACGCGCGCACCGCCTTCGGCGAGCCGCTGGCGGCCAAGCAGCTCATGCGGCAGCACGTGTTCGACTCCTACACCGAGATCCAGGCCGCCCGCCTGCTCACGCTCCAGGCCGCCGAGGCCGTGGACGCCGGCTCGCAGGCCCGCGTCGAGATCGGCGCGATCAAGGTGGTGGGGGCGCGCATGCTGCACAACGTCATCGACCGGGCCGTCCAGGTGTACGGCGCGGCCGGCCTGACCCCCGACACGCCGCTGGACCGCATGTACCGGCACGCCCGCGCCGCGCGCGTCTACGACGGCCCCGACGAGGTGCACATCGACGCGGTCGGCCGCCGCCTCCTGGGCGCGTACGCGGCCGGCGGGGCCTGGGAGTTCGGCCCGCGATGAACCGCGTCGAGACGATCGTCCGCGAGGTGTACGGCCCGGAGGCGGCCGTCCCGTACGCGGTCAGGCTGCCCGGCGGGGCCTCCAGGGAGACCTGGGCCCTGGACGTGGTCGTCCCCGGCGGCGACCGGCACGAGCTGGTGCTCCGGCTCGACGGGCCGAGGGCCGCCCTGGAGGCGGGTACGGGACTGGCCGAAGAGGCGCGGCTGATGCGGGCGGCGTCCGCCGCCGGAGTGCCCGTCCCGCACGTCGTCGCCGCCGGCCCGCCCGCCCAGCCGCCCGCCGGGTCGTACGTGCTGATGAGCCGGATCCCCGGCGAGACCATCCCGCGCCGGATCCTGCGGGACGAGGCGTACCGGGAGGCCCGGCCGAGGCTGGCCGCCCAGTGCGGGCGGGCGCTGGCGGCGATCCATCGCATGCCGCTGTCATGCCTGCCCGAGCCCGAGCCCGAGCCCGAGCGCGCGCCCGAGCCCGCGCCCGACCCCGCGACCGAGCCCGCGACCTCCTCAGAGACCGCGCCGCAGAGCGTGCCCGCTGACCCGCTGCGCCGCTGGCGTGACGTGCTGGACCTGACCGGCGAGCCGCACCCGGTGTTCGAGCTGGCCCTGCGCAGGCTGGAAGCCGACCGGCCGCCCGCCGTCCCGGCGTGTGTCGTGCACGGCGACTTCCGCAACGGCAACCTGATCGTCGGCCCGGAGGGCGTCCGGGCCGTGCTCGACTGGGAGCTGGCCCACGCCGGCGACCCGCTGGAGGACCTGGGCTGGCTGTGCGTCAAGGCGTGGCGGTTCGGCTCGCCGCTGCCCGTGGGCGGGTTCGGCGGCTACGCCGAGCTGGCCGCCGCCTACGAGGAGGCCGGCGGCCCGCCCGTCGACCTGGACGCGCTGCGCTGGTGGGAGACGTTCGGGGTGCTGAAATGGGGGATCATCTGCGTCATGCAGACCATGCGGCACCTGCGCGGCGGCGCCTCCTCGGTGGAGCTGGCCGCCCTCGGCCGCCGCGCCTGCCAGAACGAGTGGGACCTGCTCGGCCTGCTGACCTGACCGGGCCGCCGCCCGTCCGTCAGGCCGCCGGGCCTCAGCCCACGGCGACGGCCGCCGCGATCACGTCGACCAGCCCCTCCACCACCTGCGAGCGGTCGACCTCCGGATGCTCCAGCCACCAGTCGCCCGTCGTCTGCACCATGCCGACGAACGCGTGGCCGAGCACCTGCGCCCGCACCGGGTCGGCCACCACCCGCTCGTCGGCCAGCACCCGGCCCAGCTCCTCGCCCAGGCCGCGCACGAGCGAGGTCATGTGGGAGCGGATGCGGGTGTCCTCGGCGCTGGCCCGGTGGAACAGGAAGCGGTAGAGGTCGAGGTTGGCCGAGATCAGGTCGAGATAGACGCCGATGGCGGCGCGGGCACGGGCCCGCAGGTCGGTGCCGGGCCCGGCGAACTGCGGGCGGAGCTGGGCGATGACCGTGCGCACGTGGCGGTCGGCCAGCGCCTGGTACAGGCCGCTCTTGTCGCCGAAGTGGCGGTAGAGGACGGGTTTGGTGATGCCGGCCTCGGCGGCGATGGCCGCCATCGACACCTCGGGACCCTCGGCCAGGATGGCCCGGTCGGCGGCGTCGAGCAGCGCCCTGCGCCGGTCGGGGTCCCGTCTGCTCATCTGCTCAGGATAGATCGCAGACGACGCGGCAGCAGCGCCGAGAAGACCAGTAACGCGCCGGTGTAGGCGTACAGGCCGGTCGCCCCGGCGAGGGTGCCGGGGGGCTCGGCCCACGGCGGCTCCCACAGGCCGGGCAGCGCGGCCGCCAGGCCGATCGCGGCCCGCAGGTCGAGGGCGAACAGCACGCCCGCCACCGCCAGCGGCAGCCCGCAGGCCAGCGCCGCGGCGGGCCAGGCGGCCAGCAGCGCGACGATCAGGGCCGCCGCCGCCAGCAGGCCCGGCCCGGCCGGGGCCGGGGCGAAGGCCGCCTGCCCGGCCCGCAGCGCCCTGGCGCCCGCCTCGGTCAGGTAGTAGACGGGGGGAACGGCGGCCAGGCCCACGCCGACGCCGATCAGAACTCGTACCTCACCGGTCACAGAGGCCATCGTCCCCCGCTCACGCGCGGCTCACGCGGCGGTTAGGTTTTTGGGCATGAAGAACACCGGCACAGGCCCAGGCGTCATCACCCCCGACGGATCCCCGGTCGAGTTCTACACCCTCCTCCGGCCCGGCCGCGACGCCGAGATCGTCATCCGGGAGACCCCGCCGGGCGGGTCCGTCCTGGAGCTCGGGGCCGGTGTCGGCAGGGTCACCCACGCGCTCGTCGAGGCCGGGTTGCAGGTGGTGGCCGTGGACGAGTCCGCCGAGATGCTGGCCCACGTGCGCGGGGCCGAGACCGTGCACGCGCGGCTTCAGGACCTGCGGCTCGACCGGCGCTTCGACACCGTGACGCTGGCCTCCCAGCTCGTCAACGTCGTCGACGTGGAGGTCAGGCGGTCCTTCCTGGCGGCGTGCGCGCGGCACGTCAAGCCGGGCGGGGCGGTGCTCGTCCAGTGGATGACGGCCGAGCGGCACGACGGCTGGCGGGCCGGCTCGGGCCGCAAGGACGGCGACGTCACGATCACCCTGGCGCAGGTCGAGCAGATCTCCCCCGCCGTGTTCGCCGCGACCATGCGCTACGAGCACGGCGACCGGGTCTGGACCCAGTCGTTCACCTCGCGCCGCATGACCGACGACGAGCTGGCCGACGCCCTGGCCGCCGAGGGGCTGCGGCTGGAGCGGTTCGTCACCGAGGACCGCATGTGGTTCCTGGCCCGGCCCTTTACATCGTAGATTTCGGTGTAAATACTGGGAAATACTGGAACTGTTGATACCCTCGCGCCATGAGTGACCCGCTGGACGAGCTGGAGCGGCGGATCGACGAGCTCCGGGCCGGCGTGCGCAGGGCCATGCGCGTCAAGGACGGCGCGACGGCGCGCGTCCTGCGTGCCGAGCTGCGCGCCGCCGAGCGCGCCTGGGACGCCCTGGTGAGCGGCGAGCAGCCGCGCGCCAAGGCGGAAGGGCCCCGGCTGGTCACCGTGCGCGAGCAGGTGCACCAGGCGCTCGCGCTGCTCGGGGCCGCCGCGCAGCCGCGCCTGGTGGTGGCGGTCAGCGGCGCGTTCTTCGCCGGCACCATCCGCAGCGCCCAGCTCACCAGCCTGCGCCGCGACGAGGAGCGCTCGTTTCGGTCCACGCCGCACGGCAGGCCGTACTACCTGTGCGCGGCGCTGACCGACCGCCTCTCCCCCGCCCGCGGCCTGCTGACGCTCAGCACGTGGCCGCTGGAACGGCGGGTGGTCGGCCCGCTCAGCCCCCGCGTCGACTTCCTGACCTGCGCCGTCGCGGTGGCCTCGCACGACAGCGAGGACGAGCGGGCCCTGCGCTTACTGGCGCGCATGGCCAGGAACGTGCCCGGCGCCACGGCCACCGACCTCGGGCCGCCCGACCGCCGGCGGATCGCCGAGGCGGCCAGGGCCGAGCTGGCGGTGCACGCAGAACGCGACACGCGCGACCGCGCCGAGCTGGCACGACGCGCCACATCCCAGCTCGGTGACGTGGCCAGGCTCTTCGGCGCCGCTACGCTGGGCACGATCAAGGAGGAGACAGCGACGTGAGCGGCTTGAGACGCGAGGACGGCCCGGCCCACCGGCTCGACGCGCTGCGCGGCACGACGCCGCCCAAGCCGCACGACGCCAGAGCGATCGCGGCCCTGGCCGCCAACCCCGGCTGCACCCGCCGGGCCCTCATGGACGGCGCCGGCGTCGACAAGGACGCCGCCGCCCGCCACCTGGGCTTCCCCGCCCCGTTCGGCCAGTCGCCGTTCGCGATCACCCGCGGGAACGCGTTCGAGGCGCTGGTGAAGGCCGACGGCTGCGCCGAGCTGCTGCGCATGCTGCGCGAGGTGCTGCACCTGCCGGTCGCCGAGGTGGCCTACCACGACGTGGAGAACGTCGGCGCGCACCTGCGCCACACCCACACCCGCGCCCTGTTCGACCGGGCGGCGCGCGGCGACCAGGACGCCGGCACGCTGTTCGACCACCCGCTGCTCAGCCTGGAGATCGCCGGCCACACCGCGTTCCTCGAACCCGACGTGGTGGCCTTCCAGCTCGGCGGGCGCTTCCACGTGGTGGAGATCAAGTCTTTCGCGGTGGTCGACGGGCAGGCCGAGCCGGCCGCGGTGGCCGCCGCCGCCCGCCAGGCCGCCGTCTACGTGCTGGCGCTGCGCACGATGCTGGCCGAGCTGGGGCACGACCCGCTCGCCGTCTCCCACGACGTGGTGCTGGTGTGCCCCGAGAACTTCGCCAACCGGCCGGTGGCGACCCTGGTCGACGTGCGCAGGCAGCTCGCCGTGCTGCGCCGCCAGCTCACCCGGATGACCGGCCTCGACCGGCTGCTCGCCGCGCTGCCCGACGACCTCAGCTTCGACCTGCGGCCCGGCGAGGACGGCCGGCCCACTCGCCCGGTGGCCGAGCTGGCCGACGCGCTGCGCAGGACCACCGCCCGCTACGCCCCCGACTGCCTGTCGGCGTGCGACCTGTGCTTCTTCTGCCGGGACGAGGCCCGCCAGGAGGGCGCCTCCGACCTGCTCGGCCGCCAGGTGCGCGACGAGCTGGGCGGGGTCGCCTCGGTGGCCGAGGCGCTGGGCCTGGCCGACGGCCTGCGCGACCCGGCCGACGGCCAGGAGGAGATCGCCGGCCTGCTCCGCAACGCCGAACGCCTGCGCAGGGAGTGCCTCAGTTGAGCCTGCTCACCTCGCTCGCCCGGCTGCGCGCCCTGCGGGAGGGGATCGCCCAGCCCGTCGCCACGGTCCGCCACTGCCACGTGGGCGCGCGGCCGATGGTGTTCATCCCGCTCAAGCTGTCGGGCGAGGCCGCCGCGCCGCTGGCCGCCATGCTGGGCACCGACCGCGACCGGCCGCGCCTGCTCGTCGTCACCCAGCCGCGCAACCGCGACCTGCGCTTCGCCTGGGCCGCCGAGCTGGCCGGGGTGCTGCTGCCGTACGTCGAGGGGTTCACCGCCGACACCGAGACGGTCGAGCGCAAGAACTCCGACCCCTACGAGCGGTCGCTCGACGCGCCGCAGCTCGTCCTGCCGAACCTGGCGGGCGTCGGCTTCACCAGGCTGCTCGGCCGCTCCACGCGCTTCCGCAGGCCCGACGGGCCCTACCCGGTGCCGCCCGAGGTGCCGCTGCTGGGGCGGTGGCTGACGTACTTCGCCGAGCGGGCGGCCTACCCGGGCTCGTCGCTGACGCTGGCCGCGACCGAGGAGCTGGGCCGCCACTGGGCCAGCGGGCAGAGCGCGCTGGAGGACGCCAACCTGGCCGCGCTGCTGTCCTGGATCACCCAGGGGCCCTCCGACGACGCCGAGGACCCGCTGATCTGGCCGCCCGCCGGGCCCGCGACCGATCCGGGCTTCGACGCCGAGGTGCTCGCGCCGGCCATCGACAGCGAGTCGCCCGAGCGGGTCGCCGAGGCGCTGCGCACCCAGCTCGAACCCACCTGGCGGCTGATGTGGCAGGCGCTCGACCTGCTGGCCGGGCTGGAGCCGGGCGCGAGCGTGGCCCAGCGCTGGGAGCAGGACCGCGGCTCGTTCAGCGCCATGGCCGCCCACATCGCCGAGGGCGCGCCGCCGCAGGCCAGGCGCGACGGCGCGGTGGCCGCCGCGGCCAAGCTGGCCCGCATGGAACGTGCCCAGGCCGCCTACGACGTGCAGCGCGCCTACGACGACCCGCTGGTGATGGCCGAGTACCGGCTGACCGGCGAGGCGTTCGCCGGCGAGGTGGTCGAGACCGTCCCCGACAATGTCGAGGGCGAGGGCCGCTCGCGCAAGCTGCGTCCGCTGGTGGTGCTCAAGACCGACGACCCGGTACGCCTGCCGCCCGGCGCCTCGCTCGGCACCCCGCAGCGCCGCGGCCAGGGCGCCGAGCTGGTGGAGGCGCACGGCGGGCTGATCACCCTGAAGATCACCAAGGGCATGGGCCGCGGGAAGACGCCCGCCCCCGGCGCGGTGCCGGAGATCGGCGAGCGGGTCTGCTACACCTCGCTGACCGACGACTTCCAGGGCTCGCCGGCGCTGCCCGAGGCCGAGGCCACGCCGTGGACGCACGGCGGGCCGCCGCAGGAGTACATCCCCGACGACGAGGACGCCCAGGAGGAATGGTCGTGAGCGAGAGCCCGGAGCAGGTGATCGCGAACGTCCTGGCCGACCTGCCCAGGAACCGCGGCGTCGTGGTGGACTCCCCGCCGGGCGCGGGCAAGTCCACGCTGGTCGTGCGCGCGGCCGCGCACATCGCCGCCACCGGCGAGCCGCTGATGATCGTCGCCCAGACGAACGAGCAGGTCGACGACCTGGTGGCCCGCATCTCCGACAAGCACCCGCACCTGAAGGTCGGGCGGCTGTCGGCCGGCGGGTACGTCCCCCACCCGCGCATGCTGGAGCTGGCCGGCGTCACGATCGGCACCAGGATCCAGGACCTCGGCGACCCCGACATCGTCATCGCCACGGCCGACAAGTGGGCGTGGATCTCCGGCCGGGTGTGGCCGTGGGCGATCGTGGACGAGGCGTACCAGATGCGCTCGGACAAGCTGCTGCGCATCGCGGGGCTGTTCGAGCGGGCGCTGTTCGTCGGCGACCCCGGGCAGCTCGACCCGTTCTCGATCGTCGACGGCGACCGCTGGTCGGGGTTGTCGTGGGACCCGTTGCAGAGCGCGGTGGCGGTGCTGCTGCGGCACAACCCGGAGCTGCCGGTCCACCGGCTGCCGGTGTCCTGGCGGCTGCCCGCCTCGGCCGCGCCGGTGGTGTCGAAGGCGTTCTACCCGTTCACCGGGTTCCGGTCGGGCACCTCGGCGTGCGACCGGCGGCTCGAACTGACCGCGGGCGGCATGGGCACCGTGCACGACCGCGCGCTGGAGGAGGCCGCCCGGTCGGGGTGGGCGCTGCTGGAGCTGCCCGAGCGGCACACCGTGCGCACCGACGGCGAGGCCGTGCAGGCCGTGGCGCTGCTGGCGGCGCGGCTGCTGCAGCGCGGCGCGGTGGCCGCCTCCGAGCAGGGCGAGCGGCCGGTGACCGCCGACCGGATCGCGGTCGGGGCGGCCCACCGCGACCAGGTGGCCGCGATCAGGGCCGCCGGGCTGCCGCCGGAGATCACCGTCGACACCGCCAACCGCCTCCAGGGCCGCGAGTACGACGTGACGATCGTGCTGCACCCGCTGTCGGGCCGCCGCGACGCCACCGCCTTCCACCTGGAGTCGGGGCGGCTGTGCGTGCTGGCCTCACGTCATCGGCACGCCTGCGTGATGGTGGCGCGGGCGGGCATCGCCGAGCTGCTGGACGCCCACCCGTCGGCCGAGCCGGTGCAGCTCGGGGTGCCGGTGAAGTTCCCCGACGGCTGGGAGGCCAACCAGTCGGTGCTGGAGCACCTGGCCCGCCACCGGGTCTGAAGGGAGCCGGTGGCGGGACGCCGTCACACGCGGCGCCGCCAGACGTCGATGGCCAGCACGCGGCGCATGCCCGCCGACTCGTACAGGCCCAGCGCGGGGGTGGTGTTGTTGCTGTCCACGTGCAGGATCGTGCCCTTGCGACCTCTGGCGGCGTCGGCGGCGAAGGCGTGCCGGAGCAGGAAGCGGCCCAGGCCGCGGCCGCGGAAGCCCGGGTGCACGGCGAGCGTGGCGACGTAGCCGCAGTCTTCGTCGGGGACGAACTGGTTGCTGCCGATCAGCACGCCGGCGGGCTCCCCGTCGATCCTGGCCAGGGTGAGCTGGCTCCAGTCGGTGACGCTCATCGCCTGGCGGCGCTCGTACCAGTGGTCGTAGTCGACCGGGACGAAGCCGAAGTGCTCGGCGAAGCCGATCTGGTGCACCTGGTGCGCGGCGCGACGGGTCTGCTCGTCCTCGCCGGTGTGCAGGGTGAGGCCGGGCGGCGGGGCGGGCGCCTCGACCGGGGCCGCGTGGTCGGCGCGCATGCGGTGGAAGCTGGTGCCGGGCTCGAAGCCCTGCTCCTTGGCGTAGGACTGCTTGTCCTGGTCGGCGCGGTAGATGCCGATGTCGAGGGTGACGCCGTCGTGGCCGCGCTCGGCGCCGAGCTCGCGGGCGCGGGCGGTGACCGTGCGCCACAGCTCCTGCCGCAGGTCGTCCAGGCCAGGGCGGGTGACGACCTCGATGTTGACCAGGTCGCTGTCGCCCACCCGGCAGGCCCAGGCCCAGCCGGTCAGGCGGCCCGTCTCGTCGCGGGCCAGCCAGCCGTCCCTGTCGAGGTCGAAGCCCGGCTCGGCCAGCTCGTCGGCGATGTCGTCGAGCGTCATGTCGGGCGACCCGATGACCTCGGTGTCGTAGGCGGCGACCAGCTCGTGGATGGCCGCGGCGTCGTCGACCCGGGGGCGGCTCAAGATGTGCATGGGGAGGATTGTCCACACTTCACCCACCCCGGCGCCTCCCATTTTTCCCGGGGTGGCTAGGCTGGGCCGGGTGGTCGACAGGAAGCCGCTGCACATCGAGGTCGCCACGCCCGACGCGACGACCGTAGCGCTCGCCCTGTCCGGCGACCTCGACTACGAGTCCGTCAGCCGGCTGGGCGACTTCCCCATCGCCGCCGGTTGCACGGCGATCGACGTCGACCTGTCCCGGCTGACCTTCGTCGACTCCTCCGGCCTGGCCGGGCTCGTCCGCCTCCACCTGCGCGCCGCGGACGCCGGCGCCACCGTACGGGTGGTGGCGCTGACGCCCTACCTGCGCAGCCTGTTCCTGCTGACGGCGATCGACCGGCTGTTCAGCCTGCCGCCGGGCTGACCGCCTCCTGCGGGGCCGCCTCGGCGGGAGCGCCGCCGCGCAGCGGGATCTCCTTGATGAAGGCCGCCAGCAGCGGCACCACGACGGCGAAGGCGATGGCCCACCAGAACACGCCGGAGATGGAGGTCGCCAGCGACTCCAGGATCCCGGTGCGCATCTGCGGGGCGAGCTGTTCGAGCTGCTTGGGGTCCATCCTGGCGCCGCCGCCCGAGGTCATGCGCTCGGCCGCCTGGGCGCCGAAGCGGCCGGTCAGCTCCGACAGGTAGTGGTTGTTGAAGATCGCGCCGAACAGCGAGACGCCGAACGAGCCGCCGATCGACCGGAAGAACGTGGTGGCGCTGCTGGAGACGCCGAGGTCCTTCTGCTCGACGCTGTTCTGCGCGATGAGCATGGTGGTCTGCATGAGGAAGCCCATGCCGAGGCCGAGCACGGCGATGTAGAGGCCGGTCTGCCAGGAGGCCGTGTCGACGCCCATCGTGGACAGCAGCCACATGCCCGCGGCCATGCCGACGCCGCCGATGATCGGGTAGATCTTGTACTTGCCGGTGCTGGTGATGGCCTTGCCGACGAACAGCGACACGACCATGGCCGCGGCCATCATGGGCAGCAGCAGCAGGCCGGAGTTGGTGGCCGTGGCGCCCTGCACGGTCTGCTGGAACAGCGGCAGGAAGTTGATCGCGCCGAACATGGCGAAGCCGAGCAGGAAGCCGATGCCCGAGATCAGGGTGAAGTTGCGGTTGCGGAACAGCTGGAGCGGCATGATGGGCTCGGCCACGCGGCGCTCGACCACGATGAAGCCGGCCAGGAAGACCACGGCGACCGCGATCAGGGTGAGGATCTGCCAGGAGCCCCAGGTGTACTCGTTGCCGCCCCAGGTGGTGATGAGCACCATCGCGGTGATGCTGACCGACAGCAGGACCGCTCCGGCCCAGTCGATGCGCACCTTGTTGTGCGTGCGCGGCAGGTGCAGGTTGAGCACGAGCAGGACCAGCGCGACCGCGCCGACCGGCAGGTTCACGTAGAAGGCCCAGCGCCAGTCGAGGTGGTCGGTGATGAAGCCGCCGACGAGCGGGCCGGCGATCATCGCCAGCGACATGACGCCGGCCATGATGCCCTGGTACTGGCCGCGCTCGCGGGGCGGCACCAGGTCGCCGATGATGGCCATGACGTTGACCATGAGGCCGCCGGCGCCGAGGCCCTGGATCGCGCGGAAGGCGATCAGCTCGGTCATGCCGTCGGCGGGGCCGCCGAGCATGGAGGAGCCGGCCATGCCGCACAGCGCGGAGCCGATCATGAAGATGACGACCGAGGTGATGAAGATGGTCTTGCGGCCGTACAGGTCGCCGATCTTGCCCCAGATCGGCGTCGAGACGGTCGTGCCCAGGACGTAGGCGGTCACCACCCACGACAGATGGGTCAGGCCCCCTAACTCGCCCACGATGCGCGGCATGGCCGTGCCCACGATCATGTTGTCCAGCATGGCCAGCACCATGGCCAGCATCAGGCCCGGCAGGACGACCATGACCTCGCGGCGCCGTCCGACTGCCTCCGCCACTGCACACCCCCAGTTGTGATCTTGCTTACTTGCCGACCGGCAAGCTTAGAATAAGCTAGATACTTACTTGCCGACCGTCAAGTCGAAATCAAGGTGCAAAGTGCGGGAAGACACGCGGGCGCGGATCCAGGAGATCGCGCTGAAACTCTTCACGGAGCAGGGGTACGAGGCGACCTCGCTGCGCGAGATCGCCGAAGAGCTGGGCGTGACCAAGGCCGCGCTGTACTACCACTTCAAGACCAAGGAGGACATCATCGGCAGCCTGGTCGACCTCCGGGTCGCCGAGCTGCGGGAGCTGCTGGAGTGGGCCAGGAGCGCGCCGAAGACGCCCGAGACCCGCCGCGAGCTGCTCGAACGCTACGCCGAACGGCTGCGCCAGCCCCGTTACCTGGCCGTCGCCCGCTTCCTGGAGAGCAACCAGACGGCGATGCGCAACCACCCCCAGCTCGCCAAGATGCGCGACACGATGATGGAGCTCACCGCCGAGATGAGCGACCCCGGCGCCACGCCCACCGAGCGCATCAGCCGCTCGCTGGCGCTGTTCGCGCTGCACGCCGGCAAGTGGCTGTCGATGGCCGGCGAGGGGCTGACCGAGGAGGAGATCGACAAGGCGTGCATGGAGGTGGCGCTGCGGCTCGTGGAGCAGTAGCGACCCCTGTGGCACTTCGACGGCGGCGCGGACGATTGGCACGCGGGATCCGGGGCAGAAGGCTCGCACGCATCCAGACGGGAGGAGACGCAGTGGAGGCGACGATAGCGCTCCGACTGCCCAGGGATGCGGCGAGCGTCCCGCTGATCAGGCAGATGCTGGACGGCACGCTGCGGTCGCTCGGCGTCGAGGCCCAGATTCGCGACGACATCGAGCTGATGCTGACCGAGGCGTGCGCGAACGTGGTCAAGCACGCGACGCCCAGCGACGACTACACCGTCAGCGCCTGCGTGCACGACGACCTGTGCGTCATCAAGGTCGTCGACACGGGGGGCGGTTTCGATCCGAACAAGGTGATCGAACCCGGCCCGGGGGCCGAGCACGGCCGCGGACTGCAGATCATGCGCGCGCTCGCCGACGACATCCGCTTCACCAACGTGCGCGAGAACGGGGCGATGGTCTGCCTGGAGAAGAAGCTGCGCTTCACCCCCGGGGCGGCGGGACAGCATCTCATCGCCAGGTGACCCGCACACCGGGGCCGGGGGGGGGGGGCGGGCCGGCCCCCCCCCCCCGGGGCCCCCCCCCCCCCCCCGCCGCGTAGCAGTGTGCAGGCCTGCGCGCAGAGGCGGGCGGGGCGGCGGGCCCCCCCCCCCCCGGGGGGCGGCGGCCCCCCCCCCCCCCCCGGGGCCCCCCCCCCGGGGGGCCCGGCCCCCCGCCCCCCCCCCCCCCCGGCCCTTTCACTGCTCGTTCCTCACTGTTCGTTGCCGGAGACGGCGGTCGTGGTGAGGCCGGAGGGCCTGCGTACGCGGGCGCTCCGGCCGGGACGGCTCACGTCGGGACGCCGGTCGCCCCCGCGGATCACGGGCGCGAGCCGGAGACGGCGGCTCACCAGGGGCGTGCCGCCGCTCAGCTTCGCCCGCAGCCGCGCGGGCGCCTCGGGGGCGCTGAGTTTCAGCGTCAACCGTGCCCCTCGGCGGGTCAGCCGCCGCCACAACGTGTGCCAGTCCACCATCGTTCCGGCCAGCGCGGCCATCGCCAGCATCGCGACCACCGCGATGACCAGGACGGCCAGGACGATGAGGACGAAGACGATCACCAGGGAGCCGATCGTACCGAGGACTGTCAACATTGGGCGAAAAGTGCCCGCTCACCAGCGAACTATGCCAATTTTTTGGGATATATCGGCCTTACTCGGCAATCCCCGTCGACTGGTCCAGCCGTCCGGGCAGGAGGTCGAGCCGGCGCAGTATCACGCCCTCGCGCAGCGCCCACGGGCACACCTCCAGCCGCTCCACCTCGAACAGGTCCATGGCGGCGTCGGCCACCAGCGCCCCGGCCGCCAGTTGCGCGGCCCTGCCCTCGGACACCCCGGACAGCGCGGCCCGCTCGGCGGAGCTCATGCCGGTCAGCCTGGCCGCCCAGGACGCCATGTCGGCGCGGGAGAGCGCGCGCGAGACGTACGGGCCCTCGCTGGAGGCCGGCGCGCCGGCGATCCTGGCGAGCTGCTTGAAGGTCTTGGAGGTGGCCACGGCGCGGTCGGGCTCGCCGTACCTGGCCACGTCGCCGACCGTGCGGGCGATCTCCGTACGGACGTGCTTGCGCAGCTTGCGCACCTCCTCGGCGGAGGGCGGGTCGCCGGTGAACCAGTCGCGGGTCAGCCGCCCGGCGCCGAGCGGCAGCGACACCGCGACGTCGGGCTCCTCGTCCACCCCGGCGGCGATCTCCAGCGAGCCGCCGCCGATGTCGAAGGCCAGCAGCCGCCCGGACGACCACCCGAACCACCGGCGCACCGCGAGGAACGTCAGCCGGGCCTCGTCGCGCCCGGACAGCACCGCGATGTGCACGCCGCAGCGCTTGTCGATCTCGGCGAGCACGTGCTCGCCGTTGGCCGACTCGCGCACGGCCGAGGTGGCGAAGGCGAGCAGGTCCTCCACCCCCTTGTCCTCGGCCAGGCGCACCGCCTCCTCGACGAACGCGCCGAGCCGTTCGATGCCCTCGGGCGCGAGCCGGTTGTCCGCGCCCAGGTACTGGGTGAGGCGCAGCTCTTCCTTGTGGGAGTAGGCGGGCATGGGCCGCGCGCCCCGGTGGGCGTCGACGACGAGTAAATGGACGGTGTTCGAGCCGATGTCCAGCACGCCTAGTCGCATGGGAAAACGCTACCGGTCTGCGGCTTTTCGGGCGAAGTCGGCTCCGCCCCGGCCGAGCCGGGCACACGGGCTTCCGCCGCGCGGCCATAGTCTGATCGCATGTCACGAACCCTGCGACTGCTGATCACCGGCGGCGGCACCGGCGGTCACACCTATCCGGCCCTGACGACCCTGTCGGCCGTCCAGCGACGTCAGGTGCCGCACGACGTGCTGTGGGTGGGCACGGAGAACGGCCTGGAGGCCCGGATCACGGCCGAGCACGGCATCCCGTTCAAGGCGATCACCACGGGCAAGCTGCGCCGCCGTCCGAACCTCAAGGAGCTCGGCACCAACATCGCCGACGTGTTCCGCATCCCCGTCGGGGTGTTCCAGGCGGTGGGGCACGCCGCCCGCTACCTGCCCGACGTGGTGCTGTCCACCGGCGGGTACGTGGCGGTGCCGATCGGCGTGGCGGCCAAGCTGATCCGCCGCCCGCTGGTCATGCACGAGCAGACGACCGTGGTGGGCCTGGCCAACCGCATCCTGGCCCGGCTGGCGACCCGGATCGCGCTGTCGCACGAGTCGTCGCTGGAGCACCTGCCGCCGTCGGCGCGGGCCAAGGCCGTGGTGACCGGCAACCCGGTGCGTCCGGAGCTGCTGCAGGGCAACCGGGCGGCGGCCTACGACCTGTTCGGGCTGACGTTCGAGGTGCCGCTGATCTACGTGACCGGCGGGGCGCAGGGCAGCAAGCAGATCAACACGCTGATCGCCGAGATCCTGCCGCGGTTGCTGCCGCACGCGCAGGTCGTCCACCAGTGCGGGCCGGCCTGGATCGACCAGATGCGGGCGGTCGAGGTGCCGCCCGGCCTGGCCGACCGTTACCACCCGGTGCCGTACGTGGGGGCCGAGCTGCCCGACCTGTTCGCCGCGGCCGACGTGGTGATCTCGCGCAGCGGCGCGGGCACGGTGTCGGAGCTGACCGCGATCGGCAAGCCGTCGCTGCTGATCCCGCTGATCCCGACCGGCGGCGACGAGCAGCGCAAGAACGCCGGTTACCTGGTCTCGGCGGGGGCCGCGCGGGCGCTGCTGGAGCCGCGGCCGACGGCCGAGCAGCTGCTGGCCGAGCTGATGCCGATGCTGGCCGATCCCGGGCTGCGCGCGGCGATGGCGCAGGCGGCGGCCAAGCTGGGCCGCCTCGATGCCGCCGACGCCCTGTGCGACCTGCTCCTGGAGGCCGCCCACGGCGGCGGCTCCCCCGCCCCACACGGCCACGGCGGTCAGGGCTTCGGCGGGCAGGGCTTCGGGGTCCAGGGCGGTCAGGGTTCCGGGGGGCCCGGCTCCAGGTAGCGGAAGGCCTCGTGGGCGGAGCTGACGCTCCGCCTGAGCGCCTGGTCCAGGCGGTCGGCGTCCTCGGTCAGGCGGGTCAGCTCGTCCATCGCGGCCTCGCCCGCGCCGGTCTCGGCGACGAGCTCCTCGTACTCGTGCAGCCGCGCGTGCAGCTCGGCGATCTGCTGCCGGGCCCGGTAGGCGCGTTCGGCCTCGGCCACGTTGGCGGCGTACCGCTCCAGGGCCTCCACCCGGGCCACGACGGCCTGCTCGCTGCTGTCCAGCGCCCTGGTGAGAGGTTCGGCCACGGCCGCGACCTCGGGCGCGTTCTCCCCCGACAGGGTCTGCCGGTGCCTGGCGCGCAGGCCGGACAGCTTGGCCAGCAGGCGGGCGATCTCCCACTCCTGGGCGGGCAGCATCACCGCGTTGCGCACGTCGTCCAGCAGCCCTTCGAGGTTGACCCGTGACTGCGACACCGTGGCGACCGCCCGCTGGGCCCGGCGCAGCAGCCTGCGCGAGGACTCGTCGAGGTCGTCGAGGAGCACGTACCGGCCCTCGTGCCGGACGGCCTGGGCGTGCACCCGCCGCTCGTGCTCGGCCTCCTCGCCCTCCGGCGTCTCGGTGCGGACGAACGTCACGATCATCAGGGGGATGGCGAGGAGCACGAGCAACAGCGGCCCCAGGGAGCGGCCGAGCCCTCCGGCGCCCAGCAGCAGGCCGAGGCAGACGGTCGCCCCGCAGACCGCGCCGAGCCGCCAGTACGGCCCGGCGGGCAGGCTCGGGCCGTCCGGGACCCAGCCCCTGCGCGTCCTGAGCAGCAGCCGCCGGTTGTCCCTGAGCAGCCGCGCGTCGGCCGGCGGCACGCCGGGATCGACGATCACGTCGGCCATGATGTCGGATCGGATGGGGATTCACCTCCTGCGAGGGCGGTTCCGCCCGGCCACCGGCATGTCAGCTCTCCAGGTACCGGAACGCCTCGTGGGCCGACCGCACGCTGCGCCGCAACACCTGCTCCAGGTGGTCGGCGTCCTCGGCGAGCCTGTCGATCTCCGGGACGGCCAGCGCGTCGGCGCCGGTCTCGGCCAGCAGCTCCTCGTAGCGCGGCAGGCGGGCGCGCAGCTCCTCGATCTGGCCGCGGGCGTGGTAGGCGCGTTCGGCCTCGGCGACGTGCCCGGCGTAACGTTCCAGGGCCTCGACGCGGGCGATCATGGCGGCCTCGCTGGTGGCCAGGGCCCGGTCCAGCGGCTCGATCACGGCGGCCACCTCGGGGGCGATGCCCCGGGACACCAGGGCGGCGTGCTCGGCGCGTAAGGCCGACAGCTTGGCCAGCAGGCGGGCGATCTCCCACTCCTGGGCGGGCAGCATGAGCGCGTTGCGGGCATCGTCGAGCAGGCCCTCGGCGTTGACGTGCGAGCGCAGCACCGAGCCGATGGCTTGCTGCGCCCTGGTCAGCACGTCCGCGGCGGCCCGGTCGAAGTCCTCGGGCAGCAGGTAGCGGTCCCGGTACGGGCGGGCCCGCTCGTACACCTCGCGGTCGCGCGAGACGTCGTGCTCGGGCAGCTCGCTGATCGAGGCGATCTTGACCAGCACGATGAAGACGAACGTGCCCAGCAACGTGAACCCGGCCGCCGGGTGGGACAGGGCCAGCAGCACGGCCATGAGCGCGACCACCCCGGGCGTGGCGGCCAGCAGGGCCAGGCTGGAGACGTTCCGGCACCGGCCCGGGCGCGCGTCGGCCGGCGGCACCCAGCCCGACCGGATCCTGGACAGCAGCCGAGCGTTGGCCCGCAGCATCCCCGCGACCTCCGGAGGAACCCCCGGATCGACGACCACACCCACGCTCTGTCCCGGCACCTTGGCGCCCCCAACGCTCGCGATGCAGTGGATATTACGTATTTTTTCGCAAGGATGTCAGCCTCCGAAGGGTCAGGCCCGGAAACCCCCAGGTCCGTGCCCCCGTCCCCGTCCGTGCTTTCGTCACTGCCTCCATGACGACCAGGGCGGCGGACACGCAGGCGAAGGGGATGGCGGGCAGGACGTACCGGTGGTCGAAGTCGAGGGCCGCCACCGGGGCCAGCAGCAGGAACGCCGCCATCGTCCACGGCAGCAGGGCGGCGCGGCGGCGGCCGGCCGAGCCGAGGCCGCCGGCCAGGAGCAGCACGCCGAAGACCGTGCCGTGCAGGAACCAGGGGTAGGGGTAGGCGGCCAGGATCGAGGCGTACGGCTCGACGGAGCTCATGCCGTGGATGCCGGGGTCGTACTCCGAGCGCACCTTCGCGACGAGGGCCTGCCGCTCGGGCAGCGGCCAGGAGCCGCGGGGGAAGGTGGTGGACGGGTTCATCCGCCGGGGGTGGGGCACCGGCGACCAGGTGAAGGCGAGTGAGGTGTCGCGGGCCACCTCGCGCAGGTAGTCCAGCGGCTGGGCGGCGATGGCGCGCAGGGCGAACGACCTGGCCAGGTCGTTGTGGGCGAACCGGTCGCCCGGGAGCCGGTTGAGCGAGGCGCCGGGGGCCCAGACGTACTCCGAGGCGGCGTCGGCGACGGTGCCGTTCGGGCAGAGCGGGGCCTCGGCGGGCGGCGGCTGGATGATCGAGCAGTCGGCGAAGGTCATGGTCCTGGCCCACAGGGCGACGCCGTCGGAGCCGCTGAGGGCGAAACGGCCGTGGTGCTGGGCGTACCAGCCGGCGTAGGCCGCCAGCGGCAGGGCGCCGGCCAGCACCAGCGCGGCCACCCGCCGCCAGGGCGCGCGGCGCAGCACCAGCCAGCCGGCCGCCAGGGCGAGCAGCGGCACGGCGGCCGTCCTGGTCAGCCCGGCCAGCGCGAGCAGCAGCCCGGCCGCCGCCGCGGCCCGCGCCGACGGCGCCCCGGGCAGGCCGCGCGGCGCGCCCGAGGGGGCGTGGCGCCACATCAGGACCACCAGCGCGGCGGTGATCAGGAAGATGACCTGGAGGTCCGACAGCACGGCGTGCTCCAGCCGGACGAAGGACGGGTCGAACAGCACCGGCACGGTCGCCAGGGCGGCCCCCCGGCCGGGCAGCGAGCGGCGGCGCAGCAACGCGTAGATCATCACGCCGATCCCCAGGCCCATGGCGTGCTGCACCCCGGCGACCAGCTCCACGCTGCGGAAGGGCCGCAGGGCCCACAGGAACCAGGAGTACCCGGCGGGGTGGAAGGCCGCCTGGGGCCGCAGGTGCACGGCGGTGTCCAGGTACGTGAAGGAGTCGTACCAGTAGAGCTGCGCCGTGTCGTACCCGAGCATGACCAGCACGCGCAGTGCGGCGGCGAGCGCCAGCACGCAGGCGAACAGCGCGTGGCCGCGCGGGCGGCGCGCGGCGGGCGCGAGCCGACGCGTCCCGGCCAGGATGGCTGCCATGACCTTCTCCCCCGTGGCCGACCGGGCCGGTCCCGGTCGCAGGGGAGGCAGTCCAGCGGGACGCCGATAACCTGAGCGTCACCGGAACTGGTTACGCCCGCGTTATGCGGCCTGGTCCAGACTTGCGGCATTTAAGATCTTTTTGGGGGCTACAGGTGCGGGTTCTGATCGCCGAGGACGAGCGCATGCTCGCCGACTCGATCGCCGAGGGGTTACGGGGCGAGGCGCTCGCCGTCGACGTCGCCTACGACGGGGAGGCGGCGCTGGAACGGCTCGGCGTGCACGACTACGACGTGCTGATCCTCGACAGGGACCTGCCGGGCGTGCACGGCGACGAGGTGTGCCGGACGGTGGTGGAGCAGGACCGGCTGGTCAGGGTGCTCATGCTGACCGCGTCCGGCGACGTGCGGGCGCGGGTGTCGGGGCTGTCGCTGGGGGCCGACGACTACCTGCCCAAGCCGTTCGCGTTCGAGGAGCTGGTGGCGCGGGTGCACGCGCTCGGGCGGCGCGCCCGCCGGGCCGATCCGCCGATGCTGGAGCGGGCGGGCGTGCGGCTGGACTGGGCCCACCGGCAGGTGTTCCGCGACGGCGTGTACGTCCCGCTGGCCCGCAAGGAGTTCGGCGTGCTGGCCGAGCTGCTGCGCGCCCAGGGCGCGGTGGTCTCGGCCGAGGAGCTGCTGGAGAAGGTCTGGGACGAGCACATCGACCCGTTCACCAACACCGTGCGGACGACGATGATGAAGCTGCGCAAGAAGCTCGGCGAGCCGCAGGTGATCGAGACCGTCCCGGGATCGGGGTACCGCGTCCCATGACCGTGCGCATGCGTTTCGCCCTGGCCTGCGCCGGGGTGTTCCTCTTCCTCGGCGCCCTGACGGTGACCGGGGTGTACTTCGTCGTCCGGTCGCAGCTGGAGTTCCGGGCCGACCTGGTCAGGCCCGACTCCTCCCGGCAGTACTTCTACGGCGACTCCTACGAGGTCGCCTACCGCCATGCGATGCGGGTGCGCGCGGCCTACCAGCGCGAGACGCTGAGCGGCGTGCGCACCGTGGGCGGGCTCATCGTGCTGGCCGCCACGGCCGGGGCCTTCGGAGTCGGCTGGCGGGCGGCGGGCTGGGTGCTGCGGCCGGTCAAGGCGGTCACCGAGACCGCCCGCCGGGTCGCCCAGAGCCACGACCTGACCGAGCGCATCGCCTACGAGGGCCCGCGCGACGAGGTCAAGGAGCTCACCGAGATCTACGACACCATGCTCGGCCGGCTGGCCCGCTCGTTCGACGGGCAGCGCCGGTTCGTCGCCAACGCCTCGCACGAGCTGCGCACCCCGCTGACGATCAACCGCACCCTGGTGGACGTCGCCGTCCGCCGCCCCGACGCCACCGACGACGTCAAGCGGCTCGGCGAGTCGCTGCTGCTGGTCAACGCCCGGCACGAACGCCTCATCGACGGCCTGCTGGCCCTGGCCGAGGGCGAGCAGGCGGTGCTGGACCGGCGGCCCTTCGACCTGACCGACGTCGCCGAGCACGTGCTCGACCAGGCCGGCGAGGAGGCGGCCGAGCGGGAGGTGACGATCCACCGGCTGCTGGACTCGGCGCCGACGACGGGCGAGGCGGTGCTGGTCGAGCGGCTGGTGCAGAACCTGGTGGAGAACGCGATCCGGCACAACCAGCCCAAGGGCGAGGTGTGGGTGACGACGCGGCGGCGGGCCGAGCAGGTCGAGCTGGTGGTGGCCAACACCGGGCTGCACGTGCCGCCGTACGAGATCGAGACGATCTTCCAGCCGTTCCGGCGGCTGCACGGCGACCGGCTGCGGTCGGAGCGGGGCAGCGGGCTCGGCCTGTCGATCGTGCGGGTCATCGCCGAGGCCCACAGGGGCACGGTGATCGCCAGGCCGCGCGACGAGGGCGGCCTGACGATCACCGTGGAGCTGCCCGTGGACCCGTCCGCGCCCTGACGGCCGTCGCGGGCCCCGGCGGACCCTGACATCCGGCGTGCCGCCGGTGGGTCAGTCGCCGCCCTGGCGGATCTGCCAGAGTTCCTCCTCCGGCACGCCCGCCTTGACCAGTTGCTCCCAGGTCGCCACCCGCTCGGTCGGGTCGGCCAGCACCAGGCCGAGCAGCGGGCGCAGCTCGGCGTGGTCGGCGCCGTCCGCGCGCCACAGCGCGCCCAGCGCCCGGTGCACCGCCGGGGACCGCACGGCCGCCGTCTCCACCAGCTCCCGCAGGACGGCCACCCGGTCGTGGAAGCGCAGCGCGCGCCCCTCCCCCACGGCCAGCATCAGCAGGTCGAGCAGCCTGCGGTGGCGGGGCGCGTGACCGGTGGCCGCGGCCACGATCGCGTCGCCCATGGCGGTGCCCTCGGCGCCGCCGAGGATCACCTCCTCCTGGCCGCGCCCGGCGACGCGGTGCGCCGACAGGGCGTGGACCAGGCCCGTCCAGCCCTCGTGCCCGAGCTGGCCCTTCCACAGGTGGCTGAAGGACGCCCAGCGGCCCAGCGGGTCGGGCCCGCCCAGGAGGTGCGAGACGGGCACGGGCTCCGGCGAGGCGGCCACGATGAGCAGCGCCAGGTTGGCCGAGTAGGCGGCCAGGCGGCGGGTGACGGGATGGCGTACCGGCTCGAAGCCGGTGAAGCAGCGGCGGCGGCGCTCGTACAGGGACCGGCGCAGCAGCCCGGCCAGGTGGGTCACGCACCGGGCGCGGACGGCCGCCGGCACCTCGTCCAGCAGCTCCAGGATGAACCCGACCGTCGGGCCGCGCTCGGCCAGGCAGGAGAACGACGTGACCGCGTAGAGCAGGTCGTCGTCCACGCTCTGGGCCAGGGCCAGCGGCTCGTCCCCGGCCAGGCGGCGGCGCCGGTCGAGGTCGCGCAGGGCGTACACGGTCAGCCAGGCGGTCAGGAACTCGCCGAAGGTGGAGTGGAGGAAGGAGTGGCCGTCCCGGCGGATGAAGAAGAAGCGCTCGGTGGCCCGGCGGGCCCAGTCGACGGGCGGGCGCGGCTCGTCGGGCTCGTCCTGGCCGCCTTCGCACAGGGCGGGCAGGTCGCGGGCGAGGTCCTCCTCGGTGATGACCTGCCGGCCGCGGGCGAGCATCGACAGGGCGACCGTGCCGAGCAGGACGAGCTCGCTGTCGATGGCCACCCGCTGCGGGGTGGCGGTCTCGCGTTCGGTGAAGTCGCGCAGCAGCACCTCGTACAGGCGGGCGCGGCCGATCGGGCGGTGCTCGCGCTGCAGGGCGTTGCCGCCGGCGTCGTAGAGCGCGAGCAGCAGCAGGAGCAGCGGCTGCCGGGCCATCTCGCCCTGGGCCAGCGCGGTCGCCGCGGGCAGGGGCTTCAGGTCGCGCCGGGCCAGCAGGGCGCGGTTGGCCTGGTCCCAGATGTCGAGCCACTGGCGCACCTGGTCGTCCTCGAACGGCTGGAGCTGCAGCGCCAGCAGCCCGTCGGGGAACCTGATGCGGTCGGCCACCACGGTCCGGCTGGTCACGATCACCACGACCGGCCGCCCCAGCGCGGCCTCGCGGCGCTGGAACTCCTGCAGGTGCCCGAGGTAGTCGTAGCGGTTGACGCCGCCCTGCAGCAGCTCGTCGAAGCCGTCGAGCAGGATCACCGGCAGCGCGCCGTCGCCCGCGGCGACCAGGTCGGCGTAGGCGACCTCCTCCTCCAGCACGGCGGCGACGGCCTGCTCGATCTGCTCGGCGACCGGCGCGCGCGGCGAGACGCGCGGCAGCTCCACCCTGATCGGCAGGAACTCCGACCTGGCCAGGCGGGCGCCGAGCACCTCGGTCAGCTTGGACTTGCCGGAGCCGGGCTCGCCGAGCACCAGCAGGGGCGCCTGGGTGGCGCGCAGCGAGGTGAGGTGGCCGACGAGGAACGCCTCGGCGTCGGGCAGCAGGCGCTGGTCGCGCCACCAGCCGACGGAGGAGGGGTCGGACTCGCGGGTCAGCTCGGCGACCCGGCAGCGCGGGCTGAGGTAGCCCTCGCCGAGCAGCGGGAGCGAGACGTCCTCGGGCAGCTTGCCGGCTGCCAGCAGGGGACGGTCGAGCGCGTTCGCGGCCATCCTGGCCCGGTGGATCATGGGACGGTCGCCGACCCGCGGCGGCGCCAGCTCGGCCAGCAGCCAGGCCACCCGCGACAGGCCGGTGCCCGGCGGCTGGCGGTCGGTGACCAGGCTGCGCACGCCGAACTCGTGGCTGTCCAGGGACAGCGAGCGGAAGTCCTCGTCGTAGATGCGCAGGGCGTGCGCGGGCGGGCCCTCGGCCAGCATGCGGGGTAACAGGAGCTGGTCGTCGACGGGCAGCTCGTCCCACACGCTGAGGCCGCCGACGAACCCGGCCATGGCCTCCGACATGCGCAGGTGGGCGCGTTCGACGGCCTGGCGGGTCTCGGCGAAGGGCACGTGCGGCTCGGGGGTGGGCAGGCGTTCCATGAGGAGCCCGGCCACCAGGCGGGCGAAGCGCTCGGGGGTGGGCACGCCGTGGGAGATCTTGTCGGCCCGGTCGAGCTGCTCCAGGGTGAAGGGCAGCTTGGCCTCCCCCAGCGCCTCGAACCAGGCCGAGACGACGATCACCGCGTGCGCGGCGGCCAGGCGCTGGGTGCGGGTGTAACGGTCCACGCCGCCCTTCAGCTCGGGCATCCTGCGGATGACCTCCTCGCCGTAGCGCACGACGTCGGACCGCAGGTCGGCCAGGCCCATGGTGAGCAGCCCGCCCCCGGCCAGCGCCCACCCGGTGCGGGCGGCGGCCGCGGCGAAGCCGACCACCTTGACGAGCCTGCCCTCCTTGCAGCCGAGCACCCTCAGGGCGTCGGCGTAACTCGGGGTCTCGATCATCAGCCTTCTCTCCGGGACCGGGAGGTCCCATCATGCGCCGGGAGGCGCCCCCGGCGCTGCCCGGACGCCCTCTCCGCTATGGCCCTTTCACCGCGTCGGCGATCTCCGGCAGCACGCCGGGGTCCTCGATGGTGGACGGCGTGGCGTACGGCCGCCCGTCGGCGATGTCGCGCATGGTGGCGCGCAGGATCTTGCCCGAGCGCGTCTTGGGCAGCCGGGCGACCACCACGGCCCGGCGGAAGGCGGCGACCGGCCCGACGTGCTCGCGCACCAGGGCGGTCAGCTCGCGCTCGACGTCGGCCGGGTCGCGGCCGGAGCCGGACTTGAGCACCACGAACCCGACCGGGAGCTGCCCCTTCAGCGCGTCGGCCACGCCGATCACCGCGCACTCGGCGACGTCGGGATGGGCGGCGATCACCTCCTCCATCGCGCCCGTGGACAGGCGGTGACCGGCCACGTTGATCACGTCGTCGATGCGGCCCATGACGTAGAGGTAGCCGTCGGCGTCGATGTGGCCGCCGTCGCCGGTCAGGTAGTGGCCGGGGTAGCGGGACAGGTAGGAGGCCTGGAAGCGCTCCTCGTCGCGGTAGAGGGTGGGCAGGCAGCCGGGCGGCAGCGGCAGCCGGACGGTGACCGCGCCCTCCACGCCGGGCGGGCACTCGCGGCCCTCGGCGTCGAGGACGCGCACGTCGTAGCCGGGGACGGGTTTCGTCGGCGAGCCCGGCTTGATCGGCAGGGTCTCGATGCCGACGCAGTTGGCCGCGACGGGCCAGCCGGTCTCGGTCTGCCACCAGTGGTCGATGACGGGGACGCCGAGCAGGTCGCTCGCCCAGTGGTAGGTGTCGGGGTCGAGGCGCTCACCGGCGAGGAAGAGGTGCCGCAGCCCGGACAGATCGTACTTTTTCGCGAAATTGCCGGCGGGATCTTCCTTCTTGATGGCCCTGATCGCGGTGGGCGCGGTGAACAGCGTGCGCACGCCGTGCTGGGCGGTCACCCGCCAGAACGCGCCGGGGTCGGGGGTGCCGACGGGTTTGCCCTCGTACAGGACGGTCGTGCAGCCGGTCAGCAGCGGCGCGTAGACGATGTAGGAGTGGCCGACGACCCAGCCGACGTCGGAGGCGGCCCAGAAGACCTCGCCGGGGGCGGCGCCGTAGACGTTGGTCATGCTCCAGCGCAGCGCGACCGCGTGGCCGCCGTTGTCGCGCAGCACGCCCTTGGGCAGGCCGGTGGTGCCGGAGGTGTAGAGCACGTAGAGCGGGTCGGTGGCGGCCACGCTGACGCACCCGGCGGGCTCGGCGGCGCGCACGGACTCGTGCCAGTCGAGGTCGCGGCCCGGCGCCAGCTCGGCCGGGCCCTGCGGGCGCTGCAGGATCACGCAGTGGGCGGGCCGGTGGGCGGCCTGGTCGAGGGCGGCGTCGAGCAGCGGCTTGTAGGCCACGACCCGGCCCGGCTCGATGCCGCAGGAGGCCGACAGCACCACCTTGGGCTCGGCGTGCTCGATGCGCAGGGCCAGCTCCCTGGCGGCGAAGCCGCCGAACACCACCGAGTGCACCGCGCCGAGCCGCGCGCAGGCCAGCATCGCGACGACCGCCTCGGGCACCATCGGCATGTAGATCACCACGGTGTCGCCGGCCGTCACGCCGAGCGCCTTGAGCATGCCCGCCGTCCGCGCCACCTCGTCGAGCAGCTCGGCGTAGGTGATCGTGCGGACGGCGCCGGTGACCGGGCTGTCGTGGATCAGCGCCGCCTGCTCGCCGCGGCCGGCCGCGACGTGCCGGTCGAGCGCGTTGTGGCAGGTGTTGAGCCGTCCGTCGGGGAACCACCGGCTCCCGTCGCTGACGACGGCGGGCGCGACGTCCCAGTCGATGTCGCGCGCCGCCTGCGCCCAGAACTCCTCCGGGCGCTGGATGCTCCGCCGGTAAGCCTCGTCATAGCCGCCCACTTTTCGATCAGACCAGCCGCCGGCCCCCGAACGCAAGCCCCGTGGGAGGGTGTCCGGATGAATGACGATCTCATCCTGTCCGTCGTGACGGGGTCGCGGGCGTACGGGCTGGAGACCGCGGCGTCCGACACCGACCGGCGCGGCGTGTTCGTGGCCCCCACCGCGGACTTCTGGCGGCTGTCCAAACCGCCCACGCACCGCGACGGGCCGCTGCCCGAGCAGTTCTCGTGGGAGGTGGAGCGCTTCTGCGTGCTGGCGCTGGAGGCCAACCCGACGGTGCTGGAGTGCCTGTGGTCGCCGATCGTGGAGGTGGAGACCCCGGCCGGGCGGCGGCTGCGCGAGCTGCGCGGGGCGTTCGTGTCGCGGCGGGCGCGGCAGACGTTCGCCGGGTACGCCGTCGACCAGTTCCGGCGGCTCGACCCGGCGGCGCCCAAGTGGAAGCAGGCCATGCACATGCTGCGGCTGCTGCTCAGCGGCCTGCACCTGATGCGGCACGGCGAGCCGCTGGTCGAGGTCGGGGCGCACCGCGACCGGCTGCTGGCCGTCCGGCGCGGCGAGGTCCCGTGGGCCGAGGTGGACGCCTGGCGGGCCGCGCTGGCGG
Organism: Nonomuraea sp. NPDC049646; assembly: GCF_044465525.1. Taxonomy (NCBI): domain Bacteria; kingdom Bacillati; phylum Actinomycetota; class Actinomycetes; order Streptosporangiales; family Streptosporangiaceae; genus Nonomuraea; species Nonomuraea sp. NPDC049646. The sequence goes on from NZ_JBITLU010000002.1 coordinate 603,468, forward strand.
CGGAGCTGGCCGCCGCGCCCTGCGTCCTGCCGGAGCGGCCGGACCGCGAGCGCGTGGAGGACTTCCTGGTGAGCATGCGTGAGGAGCACCTGTGAACGCGCTGCCGTCGCAGCCGTCGCTGCCGTCCTGGCTCCCGGAGATCCCCGGCGAGCAGCCGTACCCGGTGGCGTTCGCCGCGGTGAGCGGCGCCCATCTGTACGGCTTCCCGTCCGTGGACTCCGACGTGGACCTGCGCGGCGTGCACGTGCTGCCGGTCGAGGAGGTGGCCGGGCTGCGCATCGGGCCGCAGACGCTGGACCGGACGTGGACGCGCGAGGGCGTCGAAGTGGACCTGGTCACGCACGACCTGGTCAAGTTCTGCCGGCTGCTGCTCGGCCGCAACGGTTACGTGCTCGAACAGCTCCTGTCGCCGCTGGTGGTGACCTCCTCGCCGGTGCACGAGGAGCTGGTGGCGCTGGCGTCCGGGTGCGTGACGCGGCACCACGCCCACCACTACCTGGGGTTCGCGCGTACGCAGTGGCGGTTGTTCGGGCGCACGGGCGAGCTGAAGCCGCTGCTGTACACCTTCCGCGTGCTGGCGACAGGCACCCACCTCATGCGCACCGGGGAGCTGGAGGCCGACCTGACGCGGCTGCTGGCGTACGGGCCGCCGTACCTGCCGGAGCTGGTGGCGGCCAAGCGGGAGGCAGAGCACGGCGCGGCGCCGCAGGTGGCGGGGGTGGCCGAGGACGTGGCGCGGATGACGGCCGCGCTGGAGGCGGCGCGCGAGGGCTCGGCGCTGCCCGAGCGGGCCACCGCGGGCGACGCGCTGCACGACCTGGCCGTGCGGGCGCGCCTGGCGTCCCGTCCCTGACGGGGTGCGGCCGGTCAGGGACGGGACGGCAGGTCAGGCGGCGCCGGGGGCGGCCGACAGGACGAGCCGGACCGAGACGTTCTCGTACCCGGCGCGTTCGAACGCCCGCGCCATCGGGACGTTGCCCGCGTCGGTGTCGGCCATGATGCCCGGCACGCCGCGCTCGGCGTGGAAGCGGGTGATCTCGCCGAGCAGCTCGTCGACGTAGCCGCGGCCCCGGTGCGCGGGCACCACGCCGAGGTAGCCGACCACGGGCCCGGCGTCGTTGGCGGAGGGCAGCGCGACGCCCACCAGGTCGCCGCTCTTGTCGTAGGCCAGCCGCCACCAGGACCGCTCGCCCCGCATCGAGCGGTTGTCGCGGACGTCCTCGCGGGCCTGTTCCACCGGGTCCATGGTCATCAGGGCCTGGCGGGTGTGGAAGTCGAGGGTGCCCTCGGCGACCTGGCGGAAGGCGTCCACGAACGCCTCGTCGTCGTCATCGCCGCGGAAGACCAGCCGGTCGGACGGCTCGGGCACCGGCGCGCCGGGCGTCCAGGCGTAGCGCAGGCGTTCCAGTTCCTCGGTCAGCCCGGCGCGGCCGGCGGCCTCCCAGCGCCAGGCGATGGCCGCCGACGCCTTCGGGTCCTCACGCCAGCCGTTGGGGACGAACACGTGGTACTCCGGCGTGCGGCCGAACGCGGCGTGCGCGTGACGCAGCAGGTCGGCGGCCAGGCCCACACGGTCCTCGACGGAGGGGTGGACGTAGACGCAGTCGAGGGCGAGCGGCCGCTCCTCCCCGGCGAAGCCCCACCAGACGGCGCGGGCCAGGATCTCGCCGTTCTCCTCGGCGAGCCAGATGCGGTCGTAGCGGTAGTTGCGGCTCTCCAGGAAGGAGAGCAGCCGGTCGGGATGGGCCCAGCTGATGGATTCGTCGACGACGCAGCCGAGCAGGCGGTCGAGGTCAGCCTCGGCCGCGGGACGGAAAAGCACAGTTCCTCCGAGAAATGAAAATCACACTTACACCGCTAAACATCTCAGTGCCTCCCTTCTCCCGACATTTCGCAGCACTCTAGCCCAAGCCCCCGCCGTCCGCCCGCCGTTTTCCCGGACGTGATCTTCCCCTCGTGGCCGCGGGACGACGTGAGTACGCTGGACCGCGTCCGGTTTCCGGCCTTTCGCGAGCCGGCGGGACGATTCCGATGCGGCCGACGATGAGGACAGGATGGGCTCCGTGAGGTCCTACGACGACGACGCGCTGCCGCTGCAACCGCCGATCCGGCTCCCCGACGCCGCCACCCTGGCCTCCGCGGTCCGCGCCGCGCCGCTCGCGGGCGAGCTGGGCGCCTTGCTCGACCCGCCCGACGCTCCGCAGGCCGCCCTGCCTGACACCCCACAGGCCGCCCTGCCCGACGCTCCGCAGGCTGAGCAGGGTGACGAGCAGGGCGACGAGCGCGAGCGGGCCGGTGACGCGCGGGTGCTGGAGGCGTGGGCGCGGGTGTGCCGGGCGCGGCTGGCCGCCGACGAGCGGCTGCTGCTGGAGCTCATCCGCATGTTCCTGTCCAGGGAGCCGGTCGCCGGGCGGGTGCCTCAGGCGCTGACCGACCTGGGGCTGGTGCGGCAGGCGGAGCCGTACACGCTGAGCTGGCTCGGGCTGTGGGTGGCGCGGCTGATCATCGCCGAGACCGCCGGGCAGGAGATCCCCGTCATGGGGACGCTGGCCGGCGCCGACGCCGCCACGCTGCTGCACGGCCTGCGCTCCTACCCCGAGGCCGAGCGGAGCGAGGAGCTGGCGGGCTGGCTGGCCGGACGCGACCGCGAGCACGCCGCCGCCGAGATCGCCGGGGCGCTGGCCGGGGTGAGCCCGCTGAGCCGGGCGGTCGGCGTGGAGCTGCTGGAGTCGAGCCTCGGCGAGGAGGGCCGCCGGGCGCTGCGCGGGCTGCTGACGGAGCCCCGGCTGGGCGCGGTGGTCGCGGCCAGGACGGGCCACGAGGAACGGCGGCCCACCCCCGACGAGATCGCCTGGGTGCTGGTGGACATGGCGGCGGCGCTGCTGGAGTTCGGCGGCGGCGAGGCGGGCGAGGTGATCGACTCGATCGCCATGGGGATGGACGCGGAGGAGCAGGCGGGCACGATCGCGATCCTCGCCTTCGGCGACCACCCGTGGACGGGACGGGTGCTGCGCGTCGTGATCGACCACCACCCGGACGAGCGCGTCACGGCCGCGGCCCGCAAGGCCCTGCGCCGCCTGCGCGGCCTCGCCGACATCCGCACCTGACGGTCCACGGCTCCGCGGCCAGGGCCATCGGGCCAGGACTACCGGGGGCAGGGCTGCGGGGCAGGGCTCTTGGGGACGCGGACCCGCGGGCGCGGCGGCCGGGGCCGGTAGAGTCGGCCCGATGACGAAGCATACGATCTCCCCGCAGAGCGGCATCCTGGGCGACGGCTTCGGCTGCGACTGCGGCGCGGTGCTGGCCGGGCGGATGGCGGCCGAGCTGCACGCCGCCGAGAACGGCCGGTGCTCGGCCTGTCTCGGCTCGGCGGTGGAGCAGCTGGCCCCCGACCTGACGCGCGGGTGCACGGTCTGCGCGGCGACCGGGGGCCGCAAGGAGCAGATCACCTGGCAGCTCGCCCACACCGAGGCCGAGGAGCTGATCACGATGACCGTGGTGCGCGGCATCGTGGCGGGGCTCGACGGGCCGTTCCACCTGTCGGAGATCGCCGACACCGTGCGGGCCGGGTTCGGGCTGCCCGCCGGGCGGCTGCCGGTGGGGCCGCGCGTGCGCGACCTGCTGCTCCAGCTCCAGGCGGCGGGCGAGATCGCCATGCTGTCGGCCCCCGACGAGCTGCTGGGCACCGACCAGGTGCTCTACCGCGACCCCCAGTGGCAGCGCACCCGCACCCTCGGCCTCTGACCCACACCCCCGCCCGGCAGGTCAGGGGCGATCGGTCGGCCGTCCGGCGGGTCAGGGGCGGCAGAGGATCTCGCCGTGCAGGACGGAGAGCCAGCCGTCGTCGGCGGCGGCCCATTCCAGCCAGCCGTCGGCCATGCGCTCCAGGTCGGACTCGGTGGCCGCGCCGGTGGCGAGCGCCTGCTCGGCCAGCGCCGAGCGCCGGACGCGGTCGGCCCACATGCCGCCCCACCACGCGCGGTCGTCGGGGGTGGCGAAGCACCAGGTGGAGGAGGTGGCGGTGACCTCCTGGAAGCCGGCGGCGCGGGCCCAGGACAGCAGGCGCCGCCCGGCGTCCGGCTCGCCGCCGTTCGCGCGGGCCAGGCGCTGGTAGAGGGCCATCCAGTCGTCCAGCGCGGGCAGGCGCGGGTACCAGGCGAAGGCCGAGTAGTCGCTGTCCCTGGCCGCGACGTAGCCGCCGGGCTTGGTCACCCGGCGCATCTCGCGCAGCGCCCGTACCGGGTCGCCCACGTGCTGGAGCACCTGGTGGGCGTGGACCAGGCAGAAGGTGTCGTCGGGGAAGTCGAGCGCGTGCGCGTCGGCGACGGCGAAGTCCACGTTGCCCAGCCCGCGCGCGCCGATCTCGGCCCTGGCCAGCGCCAGGGCGTCCTCGGTCACCTCCGACGCCGTCACGTGGGCCACCAGCGCGGCCAGGTCCGCGGTGATCGTGCCGGGCCCGCTGCCGACGTCGAGGACCTTCATCGCGGGCCGCAGGTGCGGCAGCAGGTACGCGGCCGAGTTCTCCGCGGTGCGCCACCGGTGCGAGCGCAGGACGGATTCGTGGTGCCCATGGGTGTAGACGGCGTCCATCGAAAGACTCCTTCACGACGATGTGTGCTCCGACCCTAGCGCGAGTCTCATCTATCGAGAGGATGTGTCTTTCTATGTGAGACTGCGTCGTGCGTCCGGCGGCGCTCATAGACTGGTCGCGGCAATGTTTCGGCAAAAGGAAGGCGTGGTCGTGGGAGAGGTCCGGCCGATCGTGCACGTGGGCGATCCGGTGCTGCACCATCCGTGCGAGCCGGTCACCCGGTTCGACGGCGAGCTGGCGGCGCTGGTCGACGACATGTTCGCGAGCATGTACGCGGCCGAGGGCGTGGGCCTGGCCGCCAACCAGATCGGCGTGCCGCTGCGCGTGTTCGTCTACGACTGCCCCGACGCCGAGGGCGTCGGCCACAAGGGCGTCGTGGTCAACCCGGCCCTGGAGCTGCCCGGCCTCGGCGAGCGCCGCCTCGATCCCGACGACGAGGGCTGCCTGTCGGTGCCCGGCCAGTTCGCCCCGCTCCCCCGCCCCGACCACGCCACCGTCCACGGCTTCGACGCCGAGGGGCGGCCGGTCACGGTCGAGGGCACCGGCCTGCTGGCCCGCTGCCTCCAGCACGAGACCGACCACCTCGACGGCTACCTGTACATCGACCGCCTGCCGGCCAAACGCCGCAAGCAGGTGCTGGCAGCGTACGAGCAGTCCATGGCCGCTAAAGAGGACATTTCTCCGCTATAGTGGAGGAATGCAAGGTGAAGGCGTACTGTCCAGCGGGCTGTCCCTGGCCGCGCTGGGCGGTCGCATCCGCGCCGAGCGGCACGGGCGCGGGTTGTCCGTCGAGCGCCTGGCCGAGCTGAGCGGCATCAGCCGGAGCATGGTCTCCGACGTCGAGCGCGGCGCCAAGTCGCCGACCGTGCTGGTGCTCGACCGCCTGGCCACGGCCCTCGGCACGTCGATCTCCCGGCTGCTCGACGAACCGGCGCGCGAGGACGTGCGCGTGCTGCGGCACGACCGGCAGCGGGTGCTGCGCGACCCGTCGGGCTGGGAACGCCGGGTGCTGTCGCCGGTGCTGGCCGACGTGGAGTTCGAGTTCATGCGGACCACCATCGGCCCCGGCGTGGACGCGGGCGAGTTCGCCCCGCACGCCCGGGGCTCGCGCGAGTACCTGGCCGTCGAGCGCGGCACGCTGCGCCTGACGATCGACGACCGGCCGTACGAGCTGGCGGCCGGCGACTCGGCCGCCTACCCCGGCGACCACCGCCACGCCTTCGCCAACGACGGGGCCGACGACTGCGTCTTCTACCTGGCCATGGAGCTGAATGGCGGCCGCCACGAGACCGGTCACCACGACACCCCGAACCACGACACCCGGAGGGAATCCCCGCATGGATGAGCTGCGCCGCGCCGGCGTCAGGGCTGCCGAGATCGCGGCCGCCCATCTGGAGGGCGTCCCGGCCGGGCCGGTGTGGCGGCCGGTGCCCGCCGACGAGCGCGCCTGGCTGGGCGAGCTGCCGCTGCCCGAGGCCGGGCGTCCCCTCGACGCGCTGCTCGACGACGTGAGCGCCCATGTGCTGCCGTACCCGATGGGCAACGGGCACCCGCGCTTCTTCGGCTGGGTGAACTCGCCGCCCTCCCCCGCGGGCGTGATGATCGAGCCGCTGGCCGCCGCGCTCAACCCGAGCTGCGCGGGCGGCGACCACGCGGGCCCGCTGCTGGAGCGTACGGCGGTGCGCTGGCTGGCCGAGCTGGTCGGCTTCCCCCACCCGCCCGGCGGCGGCCTGCTGACCAGCGGCGCGTCGATGGCCACGATCATCTGCCTGGCCACGGCCCGGCAGCGCGCCGCGCTCGCCGACGGCTGGGACGCCCGCGAGGAGGGCCTGCACGGCCGCCCGCCCATGATCATGTACGTCACCGAGGAGGGCCACAGCTGCCTGCACAAGGCGGCCCAGTTGCTCGGCCTCGGCACCCGGAACGTCCGGAAGGTGCCGGTGGACGCCGCCTTCCGCATGGACGTCGGCGCGCTGCGCACGATGATCGCCGACGACCTGGCGGCCGGCCTGCGGCCGTTCTGCGTGGCGGGCAGCGCGGGCACCGTCAACTCCGGCGCCGTCGATCCGCTCGACGCCATCGCCGACGTGGCCGCCGAGCACGGGCTCTGGTTCCACGTGGACGGCGCCTACGGCGCGCTCGGCGTGCTCGACGCGCGCTCGGCGCCCGCCTACGCGGGGCTGGACCGGGCCGACTCGCTGGCCCTCGACCCGCACAAGTGGCTCGGCGTCCCGGTGGGCTGCGGCTGCGCGCTGCTGCGCGATCCGGCCGCCGCGCGGGCCGCCTTCAGCCTGGTGCCGTCGTACCTGATCGACGACAACGCCGACGACCTGGGCTGGTTCTCCGAGTACGGGCCCGAGCAGACCCGTCCGTTCCGGGCGCTGAAGACCTGGGCGACGCTGTCGTACCTGGGCAGGCAGGGCGTCACGCGCCTGGTCGAGCACACCGGCGGCCTGGCGCGCACGCTGGCCGCCATGGTCGAGCAGGCCCCGGACTTCGAGCTGCTCGCGCCGGTCGCCACCTCCATCACGGCCTTCCGCCACACGCCCGCGACGGCCGGGCCCGGCGGGCTCGACGCGCTCAACCGGGCCCTGCCGGGGGCCGTCCAGGCGCGCGGCAACGCCTTCCTCACCGGCACCCGCCTCGGCGGCCGGGACGCGCTGCGGGCCTGCTTCCTGCATCCCGACACCACCGAGGACGACCTGGCGATCCTGCTTGAGGAGATCCGCCTGGCGGCGAAGACGCTCTGAGCCCCGGTAAAGGGCTTCTCCACGGACGTACCGGACACGCACGGCCGGACGCCGGGATCCGACAAAGCCCTGTGAGCGGTCCCCCGGCCCGGGTAGTAAGCGGCCGGGACGTGAGCAAGCAGGAGGATCCCATGGCAGAGACCGTGGCAGACGTGATGACTTCCCACCCGGCGACGGTCGAGTGCGACCAGCCGGTGTCGGCCGCCGCGGCGCTCATGCGCGACAACGACGCGGGCGCGGTGATCGTCAACGAGAACGGGCGCATGAAGGGCATCGTCACGGACCGGGACATCACGATCCGGGTGGTGGCCGACGAGCGGGGGCCGGAGACGCCGGTCAGGGAGGCGTGCAGCCCGTCGGTCGAGGCGGTCGGGCCCGACACGAGCATCGACCAGGCCGTGCAGATCATGCGCTCGCACGCCGTGCGCCGCCTTCCGGTCGTCGAGGACGGCCGTCCCGTCGGCATCGTAAGCCTGGGCGACCTGGCGGTGGAGCGCGACCCGGACTCCGCCCTCGCCGACATCTCGGCCGCGGAGGGCAACCGCTAACGTGGCCGTGTGATCACCGTCGAGGACGTCCGGCGCTTCGCGCGCACCCTTCCGCGCTCGTCGGAGCACCTGATCCGGGACCGGGTCAAGTTCCGCGTGGGAAAGATCGTCTACGTGGCGTTCTCGCGGGACGAGACGCTGATGGGCTTCGGGTTCCCGAAGGAGGAACGCGAGGCCCTGGTGGCGGCCGAGCCCGGCAAGTTCCTCATGCCGGGCGAGTCCGACCTGCGCTTCAACTGGGTGGTCGCCCGCATGGACGCCCTCGACGCGGCGGAGATGCGGGAGCTGGTGCTGGAGGCGTGGCGCATGTGCGTCCCCAAGAAGGTCCGCCTGGAACAGCAACTCCAGACCGGCCCCTGACCCGTCCGGCCCGGTCCGGCCGTGCACGCCGGCCGGTGAAGGCCGCGTACACCGGCCCGTGAACCACCCCTGAGGCGCGCCACCGGCCGATCCTGCCCGTGCGCGCCTCTTTCGGCGTGCCCTGTCCACCGTGCCCTGTCCGCCGTGCCCGATCCGGCGAGCCGTGCCTCGGCAGGGGGACGATGGGCCCCCGCGGAATGGGACCCCTGTGGCATGAGCCCCTTTGGGGAACGAATCCCACAAAAAGGGCAGAAGCCTGTAAGTCAGATAAGTCCCCCTTCTCTGCATATTTCCGTTGAGTCGGCAGCCCTGGGCCAGAACCCGACTTCTTCCATTCGGATTCAACAGGCAATTCTTGGCACCAGTCACACCAGCACCACCCGTAACACCCCGAATCCTCCCGATTCGGGCTATACACCGCTTACCCGCATTGCTGCGGGTTGGCAGGTCACGACATGCGCCAGCATTCCAGGCGCGACCCTCACCCGAAGCCTATTCACATTACCGACAATCCGGACAGCATCCCCCAAAGGCTACTCCTGCCCTGGAATTTAGTTCGGATCACAGTGAAGTAACAAACCCTCCTAAATGTCGTCTAATTCGGTCAGTATGGCCGCTAAAAATGAGAGGGATACGCGTCTCGAACGGGGCGAGACCCATTCATGCCCTCATCTGGCAACGCCTTTTCACCGAAGGACTCGGATATGACATCAGCCTTGCGCTGCCGGGCGACGCGCGCTCTCGTCGTCATGGCGGGGGCGCTGGCGCTCGCGCTGCCGGTACCGCCGCACGCCCTACCCGCCCGCGCGGCGGCGGCCGCCGCCCCGGAGACGCTGCCCCTGGACATGGTGGTCGCGGTCGACGAGTCGGGCAGCCTGTCGGCCGGGGCCGTGTCCCGGGAGATCGAGGCCACCTCCACGATCGCCCAGAGCGTGCTGAACCCGCAGAGCAGGGTCACCGTGATCGGCTTCGGCAGCAACAACGGCCGGCCCGGTCAGAACGCCGTCGACCAGGTGTGCCGGCCCACCGTCGTGGGCGACGGCGTCAGCCTGCAGTACCTGGCGGAGTGCGTGAAGGGCCTGCACCGGCGGACCGACGAGGAGGGGAACGACACCGACCACGTGGCGGCGCTCACCCAGGCGCTGGCGACGCTGCGCGACGGGTCGCCCGCCAACGCGCTCAAGGTGGTCTTCCTGCTGACCGACGGCCACCTGGACGTGCCGCGCAGTCCCGCCTACGGCAGCGGCTCCGAGAGCGACCCGGTGGTGCGGCAGCGCCGCAACGAGGGCGCCGCGCAGCAGCTCGGCGACGTGATCGGGCAGACCCAGCGGGAGGGCGTGCAGATCTGGCCGCTGGGCTTCGGCGCGGGGGTCACGCAGGAGAACCTGGACAGGTTCGCCGCCGGCGGCTCGCGCGCCGGGTGCGACGCCCGCGCCGAGTCCCGGCCGCGGGCCCGCATCGTCCGCGACGACAGGGACGTCACCCGCTCGCTGTTCGAGGCGTACGCCGCGGCCAGCTGCTCGGGGCTGACCCCGACGGACTCCACCACCGTCGAGGACGGCCAGGTCCGCGAGCTGAAGGTCGAGATCCCGCTGATCGCGACCGACGGCACCATCACGGTCAGCAAGAGCGACCCCCGGGTGCTGGCCGAGTTCGTCGACCCCCGCGGCCGTACGGTGACGACCGGCACGGACGGCGACTCCACCTTCGCCCACAGCGGCGCGAACACCGCGACGGAGGCGCTGCGCATCGTCAACCCGCTCAACGGCACGTGGACGGTCCGGCTCAAGGCGCCCCAGCGGCTCAGCCGGCGGCTGGTGAGCGCGACCGCGCTGTGGCAGGGCGCGGTGCAGGCCACGATCGTGCCGGAACCGCCCTCGGCCCGCGCCGGGCAGGAGGTCAGGATCCGGCTCTCCCTGGTCACCCGCAAGGGCGCGATCACCGACGAGGAGGCGCTGCGCGGCCTGACGTTCTCGGTGACCGCCACCGGGGGCGGCCTCGCGCAGCCGCAGACCGTCCAGGTCAGGGACGACGGCAGCGCCCCGGACGACAGGGAGCACGACGGCCGGTACGCGGGCGTCTTCGCCGCGCCGCGGGGGCCGGGCGACGTCACCCTGACGGGGGTCGTCGCGGGCATCGGCATCAGGGCCGAACGGGTGCCGACCACCGTCACGGTGGGCTCCGCGGAGACCGTCGTCCAGGGCCAGATCGAGTTCGACGGCGACGGCACCGTGCGTCAGGGGGAGGTCGTGCGCGGCCGGGTGACCGTGCACAACGGCGCCTCCTCGCCCAGACGGGCCCGCCTGACGCTCCGGAGCGTCGCCGGGGTGCGCGCGACTCCCGCCCCCGACGGGCCGGTCACGCTGCCGCCCGGCGACTCCACCACCCCCTTCGCCATCGGCTTCGGCAAGGACGCGGCGCTCGGCGGCGCGTCCTTGGAGGTGCGGCTCGCCGACGACGGCGACCCGGCCGTGGCGTACGCCTCTGGGCTGCTCACCGTCACGGTCGAACGCCCGCCCACCTGGTGGGAGACCTACCGCAGGTACATCGCGGCGGCCGCGCTCGTCCTGCTGCTGGCGGCCGTGACGCTGCTGATGGTCCGCGCCGCCCGCCGGCGCAGGGTGAACGTGCGCGGCCTGTCCGTCGCGCTGACGCTCGACGGCGAGCGCACCGGCGCGGAGCTGAAGGCGCCCAGCAGCTGGTCCCCCCGCTTCCGGTTCGCGCTGCGCGGCGACACCTACGCCGCGCGTCTCGTGCCGCCCAGGCCCGGCGACGACGACCAGGCGTTCACGGTCTGCCGGGCCGGCGCGGGCGTCACCGTCGAGACGCCCGAAGGCGACCGCTACCCGCTGGGGATGGGGGTGGAGAGCGAGCCCCTGCCGAGCGGGCACCGGCTGGTCTTCCGGGACGCGGCGAAGCGGCGCGGCACGACCCGGCGCACCGGGCTCCGCCGCCCTCCGGACCCGGCCACGGCGACCCCCGAACCCGGCCCAGACCCCGGCCCAGACCCCGGCCCAGAACCCGGCGGCGAGCCGCGGGACCGGGAGGACTCCTGGCAGCGGACCGCCCCCGACTACGACAGCCCCTGGCTCTGAGGCCGCGAGGAGACACCCCATGAAGCTCTACCAGCCCCTGCTCTTCGTCGGCCTCGGCGGCACCGGCTGCGCGATCGGCGCCGGCCTGGAGCGCCGGCTGCGCGAGGAGATCTGCGGCCCCGACGGCAGCCTCTTCCAGCGCAAGCGCGAGGACGCCCAGCGCTACCAGCTCCCGGCCTGCCTGCAGTTCGTCTACGCCGATGTCAACCAGGCCGAGCTGGACCGGCTGCCGCTGAGCGTCGTGCCCGGCCCGCAGCACGTGCACACGGCGCAGCTCACCGCCCACTACGTGCGCGGCCTGGTGCCGCAGGTGGACTCCTACCCCCAGGTGGCGGTGAACCTGCGGCTGGCGGCCGGGGAGGCCGTGCGCGGCTGGCTGCCGCCCAGCCACGGGGAACCGCGGGTGCTGCCCCTGCAGAAGGGCGCCGGGCAGATGCCGACCGTCGGGCGGGCGGCCCTGTTCGAGACCTTCCGCGACGGGATCGGCCCGGCCATCCGCGACATCAACGCGGCCATCGGCAACCTGTCCGGCAACCAGGCGGCCACCGACCTGTTCCGGCTGGCCGACGGCGCGACGATCAACCCGAGGGCGGTGGACGTCTTCGTGGCGTTCTCCGTCGCCGGGGGCACCGGCGCGGGCATCTTCTACGACTACCTCCACCTGATCAGCAGGCAGTTCCAGGAGACGGACCTGAAGCCCAAGATCTACCCGCTGGTGCTGATGCCCTCGGCCTTCGAGTCGGGCGCGGGCGGCGGACGACCGGCCGAGCTCAACGCCGGCCGGGCCCTGCTCGACATGTTCCAGCTGGTGGACCACCAGAACACCGCCGACGCCGTACGCCACCTGCCCGGTCTGGAGGGTGACCAGGCCGACCCGGAGGAGATCGCGGTGCGCTACCCGCTGGAGGGACGCGTGGCGATGCGGCCGGGCGTCGCCCAGACCGCGTTCCTGTTCTCCCGCCCGACCGGCGCCAAGCCCGGCGACCTGCGGCGCTCGGTGGTGTCGCTGGTGATGTCGCTGATCGGCACCGAGCTGAGCCCGAAGGTCCGCAACGACGGGGAGCAGCACCAGTCCTTCGCCGACAGCTTCATCAACTCCGTCGCCCAGCGGCAGACCATGGCCGAGAACGGCGTGGGCAACCGCGGGGTGTCCACGGCGCTGGTGACGTCGCTGACCACGCCGGTGGAGGAGCTGGCCGACGTCGTGGCCGGACGGCTGCTGCGGGCCGCCGTCGAGGAGCTGCGCGAGCCGCCGCCGGGCGCGGAGAGCAACCGGGCGCTGATCGAGGAGTTCTTCACGCTCTCCCACATCCACCAGGTCTTCGCCCGGCGGCAGGTCGAGTACGCCGAGCCCGGACCGGCCACGGGCGCCCGCGAGGTGCTGGCGGCGCTGGCCGACCGCCTGGCCGCGATGCGGATCGGGCTGAACGAGCTGCGGGCCCAGCTCGACCAGGCCGTCCCCGCCATGGTGAGCCAGTTCGACCCGGGCAGCGCGGTGCTCGGGCTGCTCGGCGCGAACGACCCGTTCCGGGTGCGGCGCGTACTGTTCGGGCACGCCTCGCTCGCCGACCCGGTGGACCGGTTCGGGGCCAAGGGCCTGATGCAGCGCCGCAGCGTGCCCCCGCCGCCGCCGCCGGGCATCCGCGAGGTGCCGCCCGCCCTGCCCCAGCTGCGCGACCGCTCGCTCGGCATGGTCAAGGTCAAGTGGACCGACGACGCCCCGGCCGAGGCCCGGCAGCAGCAGGAGAGCTGGTACAGCTGGCGCAGCCGGGTGTTGTGGACCGAGCCGTGGGCGTCCCAGCACCAGCGGTGGGAGCGCGCGCTCGGCGTGGCCGAGGACCACCTGCGCGCGCTCAACCAGACGCTGCACGACCTGGCCCGGCAGGACCCCGACCGGTTCAGGGAACGTTCCGAACATCTGTACCGGCCCCGGGTCGGCGTGGTCTTCCACCTGCCCACCGGCAGCCTGGAGCAGTTCTACCGCAACGCCGTGGGCCGCATCCGGGAGCGGCTGATGATCGAGCCGACCGCGGACGACGCCGAGGTGCTGCGCCGCCTGATGGGCCAGGACGGCTGGCAGCGGATCTACCGCCAGTCGATCGAGACGACCCCCGAACGGGCGGTCCACGAGCTGCGCGAGCGGATCAAGACCGACGTCAAGACGTACCTGCAGGAGGAGACGCAGGGGCGCGCGACGCTGCTGCCCAAGCTGCGCGACCTGCTGGATCAGGCGGCGGGGCTGGGCTCGGACCGGCCCCGGTTCGGGGAGGCGGAGCTGGAGGAGTTCCGCAGCCGGCTCACCGGCCTGGTGCCGGCCAACTTCACGCCGCAGGGCACGGGGCCGCTGAAGGTGCTGGTGTCCTATCCGGGCGCCGAGAACCCGGCCGTCGCCGCCTACCTGCGCACGTCGTTGCAGCTTCCCGCGGGACCCGGCATCACCTTCGAGTTCAGCGGCACCACCGCCGAGTCCGTCTCGGTCGTGCTGTTCCGGTCCTCGATGGGCATCACCGACGTCAAGGAGGTCCGGCACGTCCTGCGCACCTGGGCGGACGCGGTGCACCGGCCGCGCCGGGACGACTTCCTGCCCTGGCGGCAGCGCACCGGCTACGACTTCGGCTACCTCGCCACCCGGGAGGAGCACCGGGTGCTCATCCTGCACCGGCTGCTGTGCGCGATGTGGAACGGCGACGTTCGGGTGCTGGGCGACCCGGCCTCGCCGTCGCAGGCCGAGGTCCGGCTCAACGAGGTGGCCATGTCGCTCGGCCTCAAGGCGCTGGAGGACGCCTCCTCCTGGGGCAGCCTGCTCCAGGCGTACGAGCTGTGGACGCTGGCCGACAACGACGACGCCGCCCGGGTGTTCTGCGCCCAGCTCATGCAGGCGGCGCCGTACAAGCTGGACGAGGGCACGCAGCCGCCGTCGAAGCTGTTCGAGCTGGTGGTGGGGCTGGCCGGGGAGCAGGTCGACTGCCTGGACCGGATGCTCGTCGAGATCGCCCCGGCGAACCGGGCCAGGGCCCGGATGCTGCGCCGGTTCTGGCACGAGACGCTGCCCGCGGCGATGGCCGTCAAGTTCGAGCTGCCCGGCGCGACGCGGGAGAACCTGCACGCCCTGTACGAGGCGTACAAGCGCCGGACGGGCGGCGCCGCGTGAGCGGGCGGGTGGTCCGGCTGAACCTGCGGGGTCTCGGCGAGGAGGGCGCGGCCGGCGAGGTGGCGGCGCTGCTGTCCGACGACGGCCAGGAGGACCTGACGTCGCTGCTGGTGGTGGACGACGTGGCGGCCCTGGCCGGGCACCGCCGCGCCTACGAGATGCTGCTGGCCTCCCGCTACACCGACGAGGTGCTGTGCGTGGCGGTGGGCCGGCCGCGGGACGAACCACACCGGATCGTGCTGCCGGGCAGCCTGACCCAGGCGGCCGGGGTGTTGTGGGTGCCCGATCCGTACGGGATCGACTGGCGGCCGGCCGCGGCGGCGCCCGCGGTCCGGCGGGACCGGGCGGAGGGCGCAGAGGCGGGCCTGCTGCGCCTGCTCGACGTGCTGTCGCTGAGCGAGGTGTTCCACGACGCGCTGCGCCGGGTCGAGCGTCTGCCCGGCCGCATCGCCAATCCGGGGATCCGGCTGGCCTGGACGGGCGCGGGCGGCGGCGACCTGCGCCAGGCGCTCGCCGCGGCGGGCGGGCGGCTGCTGGCCGCCGGCGGCGGCGAGCTGCCCGAGCCCGCCGGAGCGCCGGTGGGCCCGCCTGCGCAGCCCCTGCGGCCGGCCCTCGGCGGCGTCCTGGCGAGCCTGGTTGCCCAGGCCCGCACCGCCCTGGACGAGGCGGCCGCCCTGGGCGACGAGCTGGGCGACGACCTGTCCCTCATGCTCGGCCCGGTCCCCGCGGAGCCGGCGGCGACCGCCGCCGGGCAGGCACTCGGCCGGCTGCGGGAGCGGCTGGAGGAGCTGTTCGTCGCGGCACACAGCGGCGCCAGGCCCGACGCCGGCTCCCGGGCGGCCGTCACCGCGGCCGGGATCGTGCCCGCCGAGCCGGAGGAGTTCGACGCCGCCCGCGTCCGCGCCTCGATCCGCCGGTACCTGGACCATGGCCTGCGGGCCGGCACGCCGCTGCCCCGCCTGGTCGAGGGCCTGGACCGGTGGCAGACGCGGCTGATGCCGCGCGGCAGCCGGGCGCTCGTGCCGCGGCTGCGGGAGGTCTGCCCGGACGCGCTGGTGGCGGGGCTGCGCGATCCCGAGCCGATGGCGGGTCCGCAGCCGTGGCTGCCCGTCGTCGGCCTGGTGAGCGCGGCGCTGGCCGGGCTCACCCCGTTCGGGGTGGCCAGCGGGCTGGTGATGGCGCTGCTCTGGGCGCTGTCGGTCGCGCTGACCGTGCTGCGCGGGCCCGGCGGGCGGCCGGGCGGGCACCTCGGCGCGCTCGCCGCGAACGCCGCCGCCGCCGTGGTGGGCGGCGTCGCGGGCGGGCTGGCCGGCGCGGCGCTGGAGGCGGCGGGGATCCTGCCGCAACCGGCGTGGGCCCTGGTGCTGATCGTGGCGCTGGCCGTCGCGGTGCTGGCGATCCGCGGCTCCTGGCGGCGGCGTACGGCGGCCTGGGCGGCGGCGCGGCGCTTCGACGCGGCCGCGAAGGCGGTCGACGACCTGCTGTCCGTCGCCGGCGCCGCCGACCGTGAGTGGGCGCGGGCGGGGGCGGGGGTGGACGCCGCCGACGCGACGGCCCGGGTGAGCGCCGCGCTCGCCCACGTCGCCGCCGTCGTCGCCGAGCGCACCCGGCCGCCGGGCGGCGCGGCGAACGACGTCCCCGGGCGGCGGGACCGGCGGGTCGAGCGCTTCCTGGCGGACCTGGTGCTCGAGGCGGCGGCGCCGGCACTGCGCGGGCTGGCCGCAGGCTCGACCGCCGAGCACGGCGAACGGGCCGGCGGCAGGGCCGCCGAGCTGTTCTCGATCTGGGAGAAGCACGTCGCCGAGCACGGCCTGGACGATCCGCCGCCGTTCGCGACGGAATGGGCGGTCGAGGCCGACGGCGCCGCGCCGGAGGAGGACCTGCCGGAGCTGGCCTCGGCCGCGGGGCACGACGTGTCCGCCGTCATGTGGCAGCTCTGCCTGGCCCGCGACCTGTCGCTGCTGGACGTCGGCGCCGGGCCGCCCGCCGCCGTGCGCTTCGCCCCGCGCCCCTGCCGGGCCGCGCTGGAGGAGTCGCTGCCCGCCGGGACGGTCTGGGTGCCCTCGGCCCGCCACGCCGGGACGCTGCGCCTGGTCCCGGTACGGCCGGGCGTCGCCCGCCAGACCTGGGCGGACGAGCCGGAGCCCGTCCAGGAGGGCGAGCGCCGATGACCGCACCGACGACGGCGCCGACGCCCGAACCGGGGACGGTGCTGCGCTTCCGCGACCGCCACGGCGCCCCCGCCGAGGTCACGGTGACCGCCCGCCGCGAGGATCCCCATCCGCCCGCGCCGCCGCTGCGGTCCTGCCTGCTCGCGCTCTCCTGGCCCGGCGGGAGCCAGCGCGAGGTCCGCCACGTCGGCCCGTCGGCCGCGGGTCCCGGGTCCGGGTACGACGCCCTGGACAACGAGATCCTGGCGGGCCTGCGGCTGAGCAGGCTCTGCGGCTCGGCGCCGTACCCGCCGGAGGTGTCCCGGCTGATCGGCTACGAGGCGGACGGCGAGCTGCCGTTCGTGCTGCTGGAGCCCTGCCGCGGCAAGCCCGTCGGCGGCACGCTGGGCCGGATCCTGCCGAGTGAGAACCTGCCGTTCCAGCGGAGCCTGCTGACCGGGCTGCGGTGGACGAGCGCCGCCGGGATCGCGCACCGGGCGCTGTCGCCCGAGACCGTCCACTGGGACACCGTGTGCGCGCAGATCACCGGCTTCACCGAGGCCGCCCTGGCCGGGACGCCCCGGTCGGTGGCCGGCGCGCCGCCCTGGTGGGCGCCCGAGCAGCGGCCCGGCCAGACCGCCGGCGTGGTGACCGGCGAGGACGACGTCTGGGCGGCGGGACGGCTCATCTTCTGGGTGGCGACCGGCCGCGCCCCGGAGCGGGCCGACCTGGCCGACGCGCCGCCCGACCTGGCGCGCCTGCTGCGGGGCGTCTTCGGCCCGCCCGAGGGGCGTCCGTCGGTCCGCGAGCTGCTGCGGCGGCTCGACGTCCCCGACCCGGTGCCGCGCGGGATGTCGCCGGACGTGGCGCTGGAGCGCGGCAGGGCGGACTTCTTCGCGCTGCGGGCGCTCAAGCACCCGCAGACCGCGCCGGTCGCCGCGGCCGAGCCGGTCCCGGCCGCCCCGGCCGCCCCCGAAGAGCCGTCCCGGCGCGGGCGTCCCTGGAGGCGGCGCAGATGAGCGTCCTGCACCAGGTCACCTACGGATGGCAGCGCTCGGCGTCGGGCCCGGCCTTCGGGCCCACCGCCTCCACGCTCCGGCCGGACGAGCTCGCGCGGCTCCACCGCCGGGTCGAGCACTGGCTGCGCACCGATCCCGGCGGCTCGCCGGGGGTCAGCCACGTCTACGCGATCTTCGACCGGCAGGCCGTGCTGGTCCGGCGCGAGCAGCCGCACGGCGGGCGCAGCGCGCTGGCCCGGCTGCTCGTGGGCGCGCCCGAGCTGCTGACGCCCCGGCTCGCGCTGGAGCTGCGCGACTGGCGCTGGCTGCGCGGGCCGGGCGGCCGCCTGATGCCGCTCACCGGGCGCGGCGTCGAGCCGTACCGGGCCGGCCTGGACGCCGAGGCCCGCTCGCCGGAGTCGTTGGCGCAGCTCGTGCCGCTGCTGTCGCACGTGCTGGCCGGCGCGGAGGGCCCGATCGAACTGCCGCCGTCGCGGTGCGCGCACGCGCTGCTGTGGGGGCTGGACGCCGTCCTCGGCGCGGCCGCCGGCGAAGCGGGGCGCACCCTCCGGCCGCTGGCCTTCGAGACCTACGACGACCGGGCCAGGCCGCCCAGCCATCCGGGGCTGCTCGTCCGGTTCCGCCGGGGCGCGGTGACGCTGTCCCCGCATCCCGTCCATGACAGCGTCGCCGGCCGGCTGGTGGCCGGCTACGCGCGCAGAGCCAACGGAGCGCCCATGCCCCCTTCCGCACCGTCCGGCCCGGCCGCCCGCGAGGCGAGCGGCCCCCTCGTGCCGTGCCCGATCTGCGCCGCGACCCTGACCTGGGACGAGCGCGAGCTCTACCGCTACGACCGCGGCGAGGGCGCCTACGTCACGCTGACGATCCCGGACGGCGCGAGCCCGACGCAGCGGGCGGTGCTGCGGCGCACGGCCTTCGTCCGCTGCCCGGGGCCGGAGGAGGACGGGCCCGCGGCGGCCCACTACCTCCCGCTCGCCTACGGCGGGCACGGCACGCCGTCGGTCTACGGGTTCGTCGGCGCGACCAACTCCGGCAAGACGCACCTGCTGATCTCCATGATCGCGCAACTGGAGAAACACGGCCTCGGCCCCGGCCTGAGCCATCAGGCGATCAGCCTGGCGGCCCACCAGAGCCTGGTCGACGAGCAGGTCAGTCCGTTCCTCAACGACTCGCGGGTGGTCGAGCACACCCGGCCGGGGGCCGTCGGCCTGGTGGACGTCTTCATGGTGCGCGAGGCGGGCGGGGACGCCCGCCCGATCGCGCTGTTCGACGTGGCGGGCGGCGACCTGCTGGAGATCGAGTCGGCGCGCCGCTTCCTCGACGTGGCCGACGGGCTGATCTTCGTGGTGAACGCCGCCGAGCTGGGCCGGGACGCGCTCGGCGACCGCACCTTCGCCACCGTGCTGGAGCTCCTGCAGGGGTCGGGCCGCCTGGCCGAGCTGAGCACGGCGATCGTGCTGGGCAAGGCCGACCTGCTGCGCTTCGAGGACCCGATCGCGTGGTGGCTGCGGCAGCCGGACCGGGTGCTCGACCCGGAGTCGTCGCTGCGGGAGAGCGCCGACGTCTACGCCTACCTCCGGGCCAGGCAGGCCGACGCCTGGACGCGGCCCTACCGCGAATGCCGCAAGGCCACCTTCCACGTGGCCTCGGCGGCCGGCTCCGACACCGTGGCGGGCAAGACGTTCGTCCGCGGCGTGCGGCCCTGCCGGGTGCTCAATCCGCTGATCTCCCTGATGGCGATGACCGGCGTGCTCACCTCCCCAGAAGCCCGGAGGATCGGAATCTGATGAACGCGACGTCAGTCGACCAGGTCGAGTTCCGCTGGCGGCCGGACAAGGACTTCGGGCCCATCGCCTACTCCACCGACGATCCGCGCATCCACCACGCCTCCCGGCTGATCCTGCCCATGGCCACGCTGCCGCGGGGGGTGAGTCCCGGCCATCGCAGCCTGGTCTACCTCGTCCTGCCCGGCGACGAGCTGGCCACGATCATCGAGCGCTCGTACGACCCGGACGCGCTCGTCCTGCCCGTGCCGTCCGCGCAGGCCGGCGGCGGCCGGCATCCGCAGGTGGCGCGCGCGCTGATCGGGCCGTGCGCGGCGGTGAGCGTCGACCTGGCGCTGGCCTGCCTGTGGCAGGGGCTGGAGGCGCTGTGCCCGGCAGAGCCGCCCGGCCGGATCTTCCCGGGCCGGACGCTGGCCAAGCTGTCGGCCGACGCCCGCGAGGAGCTGACCGCCGCCTTCCTCACCCGGGCCGCCACCCGGCCGCAGCCCGTCCCTGGCCTGGCCGCCCTGGTGGCCGCCGTCCTGCGGCAGCCGGGACGGCCCCTCGCGGCGATGCTCCCGTCCGCCGACTTCCAGACGCCCGTCCAGGGCGCCTACCTGCGGGGGCTGCGGTTCACCGCCGCGGTGCTGCTCCAGGGGACGGCGCACGCCTGGCGCCCGTCGTTCTCCACCTTGGAGGCCGCGCAGGGCGACGACCGCGGCGGCCTGCAGCCGCACCTGGTCTTCCGCGTGGCCCAGGCGCACGGCGGCGCGCCGCCCACCCAGCCGCGGGAGGAGAACAGGGTCGCCCTGCGGGAGGAGCAGCGGGCGCCCGCCGACGAGTGCGACACGCTCGCCCGCTGCCTGGTCAGGGCCTACCAGGAGCTGGGCGGGACGGGCGTGGCCGGGCGGCTGGAGGCGGTCGTGTCGCAGTACCGCACGCTGGAGGCCCGGCTGGAGGCGGCGGCCGTCTGCCTGCGCCAGTACGCCGACCCGCCCGCGCCGGGCTACGTCTTCGCGGTGCAGCAGCCGGCCTCGCCCGCCGCCCCCGGGGCGCACCGCGCGCCCGGCGGCGCGGAACCGGTGAGCCCCCCGCCCGCCGCCCCCGGCGGCACGGACGAAACGGATGCCATGGACGGAAAGCTGCTGGCCGAGCTGTACCGGATGCTGCCCGCCCAGCACGGCGACGCCTTCTTCCAGCTCGTCGAGTGGATCTGCGCCGCCGCCGTCCGCCGGGTGACGGTGCCGGAGGCCGAGGCGGCGCAGATCGCCGAGCAGCTCAGTCACGTGGACTGGCACGCCGCCCGGCTGACCGAGCACTACCGCGACCTCGCCTCCTCGCGGCTGGCCGGCCTGCTGCAACCGCTGCTCGGCCCGCGGCTCGACAGGGGGCAGCCGATGCGCTGGCTGGCCGCGCGGCTGGCGCGGGAGGACGGCGCGGAGGTGTGGTCGCGGGCGGGCGCGCTCATCTACGCCCGGCTGGACGATCCGCGGCAGGCCGCCGTCCTGGCCGACCGGCTGCTGCCCGAGCTGCTGAACCGCATGGCCGAGCCCCGCCAGGAGACACCGCGCCTGCCGGCGGCGCGTCCGGCCCGGCCGCCGGGCCTGCTGCTGGACTTCTGGCTGCGGCCGGCGCGGGTGCCGCGCTGGCTGCCGGTCGGCCTGGTCCTGGCCGTGATCGTGCTGAGTCTCCTTCTGGTCCGGTGGTGAGCGCATGGGCCACGATTTCGAACGCAGGCTGGTGCTGGCGGTGCGGGCGCACGGCTACGACACGCGTACGGCCAGGATGCAGGGGCTGATCCGGGAGGGGCTGAGCGGCGCGCTGGACGTGGCGGCCCGGCGGGCCCGGCTCGACCGGCCGTCCTGGGGACGGGTCGGGGAGGTCGGGGGCGAGCTGGCCGTGCTGCCGCCGGGCGAGCCGGAGCCGGTGGTGTGCGACGCGTTCGTCCACCAGGTGCTGGGCGCGGTGCGCGAGCACAACCGGGTGACCGCGCCCGAGGGGCGGCTGCGCCTGCGGCTGGCGATCAACTTCGGCATGACGGCCGGGGAGGCGGCCGGCGGGTACACCGGGCCGGGCCCGGTGGTGGCCAGGGAGCTGGCCGGTTGCGCCGCCGCGCGGGCCGTGCTGGAGCGGGGCGCGGCCGAGCTGGTGGTGGTCATGTCGGCGGACGTCGTCGAGGACACCATCGCCGGGCAGCTCACCTCGCTGGAGACCAAGGACCTGCGCGAGGTCGACGCGGGCGGCCGGCGGGCGTGGCTGTGGCTGCCGGGCGGGCATCCCTGGCCCGAGGACCCGGCGGGCGCCGTCCCCGCTTCCGAAGCCGCCCCCGCCCCCGGCACCGCCACCGCTCCTGCCCCGCCCGCCCCCGGCACCGGCAACGGCGGCGGCGGGCCGTTCGCGGGGGCGCACATCATCGCCGGCACCGTCGCCGGCCGCGACGTCCACCAGCACTTCGGAGACAGGACATGAGCGACAAGGAACCGCCGAACCAGGAGGAGCCGAAGAGCCCCGACCCCCAGAGCCCGGAAGGCGAGCCCGAGCCCGGCGAGCGCAAGCCGCACGACCTGGGCCGGGAGATCTCCGCCAGAGCCGCCACCCCCGGCGTCGTGCAGGACCGGCTGGGCACCGAGGCGGACGCCTTCTCCAGCTTCGGCGGCGCGGACGTGCGCGCGGGCCAGGCGGCCGGCCGCGACCTGTACATCACCTACCACGCCGTGTCGGCGGCCACGGACGCCCCGCGCGTATGGCGGCTGGGACCGGCCGACCTCGAACACGCGGACAAGCGGTTCGTCGCCCCGGCCGACTTCGACGCCCTGGCCGAGGCGGCCGGGACGCGCCCGGTGCTGTTCCTGCGGGCCGACCCCGGCAGCGGCAGGTGCATGGCGGCCACCAGGCTCCTGCTCGGCTGCGCGGCGGTCTACCGGCTGCACGCCGACACCCGGTTGAGCGCGCTCACCCCCGACGTGCTGGCCAAGGGATGCGGCTACATCCTGGCCGACCTGCCGGGCTCGGCCTGCCGCGAGCTCACCGCCGACGACCTCGGCCAGCTCGCCGACGTGTTCGAACGCGCCCACGCGCGGCTCGTCGTGACGATGTCCGCCGGCGGCCGGATCACCGGCTCCGGAGCCGGCGCGCTGGTCGTGGAGCTGGGCGAGGTGACCGACCGCGTCGAGGTCTTCTACCGGCACCTGAGCCGCGACCTCGACGACGAGGCCACGGAACGGGTCTTCGGCGACCGGGAGATGATGGCGCTGCTCCGGAGCGAGCTGGACAAGAACTCCTCGCCCGCGCACGCCGCCCTGGTCGCGGCGTACGCCGCCGAGGCCTACAAGGCGGGCGAGCCGCTGGCCGAGACCGTCGGCGACCGGCTGGCGATGCTGGACGCGGCCGAGTTCGAGAGGTGGGCCGAGGGCCTGCCGGACCTGCCCACCCAGAGCATGGCGGTGGCGGTGTCGGTGCTGGGCGGCGAGCCGTACGAGACGGTCTCGGCCGCGGCCGAGCTGATGCGCGAGAGCCTGGAGCCCGAGCACCCGCTGGAGAGCGCGGAGCCGGCCAGGGACGCCCCGCTGGTCGCGCGCAAGCGGGCCCGGTTTCGCGCGCTGCGCGCCCACGTCGTCCGCTCGACGGTGCAGACCCGGCACGGCGGCGCGCCCACCGAGGTCGTGCGCTACCGCGACCCGAGCTTCCAGCAGAAGTACCTGCTCTACTTCTGGAACGAGTACGACCAGGCGCGTCCCACCCTGCTGGCCTGGTTGCGCGTGTGCGCGCGGCACGAGCTGGAGTCGGTCCGGGTGCGGGCGGCGGTCGCCACCGGCGTCCTCGGGGCCAGGTCCTTCGACCACGTCCGGGCGCTGGTGATCAGGCCCTGGGCGGAGGGCGACGACCCCGACCTGCGGGACGCCGCCGCGCGGGCCCTGCGGCACGCCGCGATGGCCGACCCGGACCTCGCGCCGCCCGTCCGGAACCTGGTGCACGCCTGGTCGGCGGACGAGTCGCCGGAGCTGCGGGCCACCGCGGCCCGGTGCTGGCGGATCGAGTACGACGCGGCCGGCCCCGCCGCGGCCATGAAGGCCCTGGAGGAGCTGGCCTCCTCCGCCGACCTGGACGTGATGACGGCGATCTGCAACAGCCTCACCGAGATGTGGGAGGTCGACGGCGAACGTCTGGAGGCGCCCGCGCTCCTGCTGCGCTGGCTCGGCAAGAGCTCGCGCAAGCCGATCGCCCGCCTGGCGTTCCTGCTGGCCGCGGCCGACCTGGTCCGCCAGGTGAGCGGCGCCACCTGGCCGGCCCTGCTCTACATCGCCACCCGGGACCCCGTACGGCACCGGGAGATCGCCGCCCTGTGGCGGGACGCCGTCACCGCACCCCACCTGAACCCGCACGCCAAGGAGATCCTCGCCGAGTGGGCGCACACCGTGGACGCCCATCCCCAGGCCCGCAGGTCGTTCGCGCGTCTCATGCAGGCGGTCGCCGAGACCCCGCGCAGCGCCACGATCCTGGCCCACGAGGCCGGCAAGTGGGCCAAGGGCTCGCGTCCCGCGCCCGCCGCCGCCGCGGAGGTCCTCCGCCTCGTCCGAGAAGAGAGTTGACCGCAGTGAACCAGCCCATGCCTCCCCAGCCCCTGCCTCCCCAGGCCCTGCCCGGGAACGGCGGCCCGCCGCGGCACCACGGCGGCGCCGGCCCGCAGCCGGCGCCGCCCGGCCCGGCCCTCCCGCAGAACTACCCGGCCGGGATGACCGGCCCGCTCCCCCAGGGCCCGCCGGTGCCGCCGCACTCGCGCAGCCCCCGCGAGCACCTGCCCCAGCACGCCGCCGAGGACATCTGGGGGCCGCCCGCCCCGCCGCCGGTCCCGCTCATCCTGGTCGAGCAGACGGTGCAGGAGGCGGGCCGCGCGCCCATCCAGCCGGGACGGGCGCTGCTCTACAGCGACGACTCCGGCCAGGTCTTCCATCTGGCCAAGCCGCCCGGCATCTTCGTCCGCCGCTACCGGTGGCGGTACGAGGTGGACATGTCCGACCACTACACCGCGCTGCACCTGGAGCTGGCCAGCAGTTCGCGGGCGGCCAGGTTCCGGCTGCGGATCGACGTGGGGTGGCGGGTCACCGACCCGGTCAAGATCGTGACGTCCCGGATCCAGGACGGCAACGCCCTGGTGCAGTCGCGGGTCCGCGAGGCGGTCTCGCCCGTCTGCCGCGGCTTCGACATCACCCGCGACGCCGACCTGGAACGGCAGCTCATGGCCGACTTCGGCAACGACCGGGTGCAGAGCTACCCCCAGGAGGGCATCTCGCTGTTCCGCTTCGCCGTGCAGGTCAGCCACGACCGCAAGGCGGCCGGCTGGATGGCCGCCCAGGCGGACGCCCGCATCGAGGGCCAGCTTGAGGCCGAGGGCATCACCGGCCTGCGGCACCAGATCACCTCCGAGGACGACCTGATGCTGCTGCTGCTCCACCGCGCACCCGAGCGGGTGGCCGACGTCATCGGCGACATCCGCAAGCGCAAGGAGCTGAGCATGCAGGCCCGCATCGACCTGTTCAACAAGCTCGTGGACAACGACATGATCCAGGAAGCGGAGATGGACACGATCCGCAAGCTGATCATCGAGCCCATCGAGGGGATCGCCAGCGCCGCGCCGATCGGGGCGTTCGGGATCGAGCAGATCGGCGCGCGGGAGCCGCGGCCCGCCCTGCAGCCCCCTCCCCCGCCGGCGGCCGGCCCCCGGGACGACGGCGAGGACGTGCTGCCGTCGCAGGTGGTGCCCGGATCGGTGGACCACGTCACCGGCTGGCAGCCGGCGCCCTGGCAGCGCGGCCGCCACCACAACGGCCACGCCGCCGGTCCCCGCACGGGCGAGACGTACGACGACGGCTTCGACAGCGGCTTCGACAGCGGCTTCGAGGACGGGTTCGGCGGGGGCCCGCACGTCGTCGGGGAGCCGTGATGCCCTGGCCCTTCCGCAAGGCGCCGCCTCCCGTCCCCGCCGAGCCCGCGGCGCCGGCGTCCTCGCCCGCGGCGCGGCTGCCCTGGCGGCTGCCGGACGAGCCGGCCCTGGCCGGGATCGCCGCGGACGCCGTCAGCGTCGGCGACCTGACGGTGCGGGCGGTGTCGCTCGTGGGCCCCGGCCACCGGTGCGCCGAGCCCGCCGTGCCCCGGCAGGACGCCTACCGCCTCGGCAGGGACACCGCCAAACGGCACCTGATCGTGGCGCTCGCGGACGGCATGTCCGACAGCAGGCAGTCGCACCTGGGCGCGAACGTCGCGGTCACCGCCCTGGTCGGCCGGGTCAGAGCGGACCTGGACCGCGGCGGCCCCCTGCGCGCCTGCGACGTCTTCCTCGACGCGGCCCGGCAGATGGCCGGCTCGGCGGTGCGGCACGGCGTCACCGAGCACGACGTGCGGGCGGCGGCGCTGGTCGCCGTCGTCCCGGTGAGCCCGGATCCCGGCGGGCGGCGCACGGCCAGGCTGATGGCGCTGGCCGACGTCGGCGGCTGGCTGCGGCTCCCGCGGGGCTGGCGGCGGCTGATCGGCGAGGAGAAGGCCGGGCTGGACGCGGGCCGGCTGACGGAGTTCCTGCCCTTCCATCCCGACCAGGTCACGAGCGTCACCGTCGAACTCGCGCCGGACGCGGTGCTGGCGCTGGCCACCGACGGCCTGGGGGACGCGCTGGCGCCCGGCGACCCCCTGGCGGGCTGGTTCGCCGGCCGGTGGAGCGCGCCGCCGCCCATCGCCGAGTTCCTGCGGGACGTCGGCTTCGAGTCCCCCGGCAGGCTCGACGACCGCACCGCCGTCGTCGTGTGGTGCGCCCCATGACCGGCAGGCGGGCGCAAGGGAGGTGCGGGTCGTGAGGGCATGGTCGGACAGCCCGTTCGAGGCCGTCACACCGATCGCGGAGGTCGCCGAGCGCGGCGCCGTGCTCGCGGCCGAGAACGGCGAGTCGGAGATCGTCTACGAGTGCGCCGCCCACCCCGGCTGGCTGGTGAAGCTCTACCGGCCTGGTCACACCCCCGGGGCGGCCGGCGTCCTGGAGCGGCTGATCGCCCTGCCGGCCGGGATGCCGGCGGCCGATCGGGCGCTGATCGACCGGAGCGTGTCCTGGCCGGTCACCCGGGTCGTGGACGGCGGCAGGACGGCCGGGGTCGTCATCGCCAGGGCGCCGGCGGAGTTCGGCGTCCCGATGCGGATGATCTCGGGATCGACGACGGTCCGGCTGCTGGAGGTCGACCATCTCGTCCAGGCCGATCCGGGGTTCTTCGCCCGGCGCGGCTGGGAGACGCCGGCCCCGGCCGAGCGGCTGGCCGTCGCGCGCAACCTCGCCGCCGTCGGGGCCCTGCTGGAGCGGCACGACGTCGTCTACGGCGACTGGTCCTACGCCAACGCCTTCTGGACGCGCCGCAGCGGCCGGGTGTTCGTCATCGACGTGGACTCCTGCGGGTTGACGGACCGGCCGTGGGTGGAGTCCAAGATGTGGGACGACCCCCGCGTGGCGCCCGGTGACCGGCTGACCGTCCGGACGGACCGGTACAAGCTGGCGGTGCTGGTCGTGCGCTGCCTGACCGGGGTGCGCGGACCGGACCCCGAGGCCGCCCACGCCGCGCTGCCGTCGGCCGTGCGCGACGGGCCGCTCGGCCAGGCGCTGCACCGGTCGCTGACCGCCGCCGACCCCGCGCGGCGTCCTGCCGTCGCCGAGCTGCTGGCCCTGCTGGAGACGGCGCGCCCGGAGCAGTTCGTCCGGATCCCCGTCCCGCGCCCGCCGCTCGGCCCGGTCGCGGACGTCCCGCCCGACCGCCCCGCCTCCCCCGCAGCCCGGCCCGCTGCCCCTCCGGACCGGGCCGCCTCCCCTGCGGGCCCGCCCGCTGCCTCTGTGGGACGGGCCGCCTCCCCTGCGGACCCGCCCCCTGCTTCTGTGGACCGGGCCGCCGGTGCGACCGGCGGGCGGGCAGGGCGGCCGGAGCGCCGGCCCGCGGACGCCGCCCCTTCCGAGGGCCGGCCGACGACGGCTCCTGGCGGGGTCCTCTCCCCGGGACGCCTGCTGCCCGTGGTGATCGTGGTCTGCCTCGCCGTCCTTGTGCTGCTCGCCGGCGCCGGGCTCGTGGCGTCCCTGTTCGCCTGAGCCGGCGTCCGGCCCCCAACGACGTCAGATCTGGAGCCCCCGTGAACGATCCAAGCCCCGGCCAGGCCGGGCAGCAGGTCCTGCCGACCTATCTGGTGCTCGACGTGTCCAAGTCCATGAAGCCGCACGAGAGCCTGCTCAACCGCACCCTTGAGGACATCGTCAACACGCTCTACTCCAGCCCGCGCATCTCGGAGTTCGTCCATCTGTCGATCCTGACCTTCAGCACCCGGCCGCACGTGGTGCTGGCGATGACGGAGATCGCCGCGCTGACCGGCCTGCCGACCGTGGAGTGCCGCGGGTCCACGTACTTCGCCCCGTTGTTCGAGGCGCTGCGCGACCGCATCGAGCTCGACCTGTCCGGGCTGACCGCGCGGGGGTCGCGTCCGCTGCGGCCCGTCGTGTTCCTGCTGACCGACGGCGCGCCCGCCGACACTCCGGCGCAGAGATGGGTGGAGGCGTTCGAGGCGCTGACCGACCCGCGGTGGCGTCCGCATCCGCACGTCCTCACCTACGGGTTCGGCGAGGCGGTCGAGGGGGTGTTGCAGCGGATGGCCACGGTCGCGGCCTTCATCGCCGAGCCCGGCGCGGCGACCGACACCGAGGCGATCACCTCGGCGCTGAACACCATGCTCAACTCCCTGGTGGCCACCGCCGCCGGCAACACGTTGCAGGTCCCGGAGCGGGTCGCCGGCTTCCGCGAAGTCCCCCTCGACCACGTCGAGTTCTGATGACGGGCCGCGCTGACGGGCCCTGTCCCCGGCCGGATCGGAGGCTTGCGTGGACGGTGTGTGCGTGACCGCCCGCATCGACGAGCGCGCCCCCGGGACGGCCGCCGCCCGGGCCCGGCTACAGACGGCGCTGACCACGGCGTTCGACTCCGCCTCACGGCCCAGCACCGACGCCGGGGGCGGGCGCGAGGCCGGGGGCCAGGCCGGGGGCCAGGGCGGCGGGGAGCAGCGCTGGTTGCCGGACCACGGTGTGCACCTGCTGCTGCCGGTCGGCGGTGACTCGCTGGACGTGCTCTCGCGCCTGCTGCGGGAGGTCGGCGCCGCGCTCGACGACGCCAACCGCGCCTGCGGCGCCCGGTCCGGGATCAGGCTGCGGCTGGCGCTGGCCCGCGGGCTGGTCCTGCCGCCGGGGATCGCGGGCCACGCCGTCGCCGAGTGCCTCCGGCTGCTGGACAGCGACGCGGTCCGGGCCACGACGGCGAACCTGACCGTGGTCGCCTCGGACTCCTTCTTCCAGAACGTGGTGGCCCGGGGGCTGCTGGACCACCGTCCCGAGGACTACCGTCCCGTCCGGGTCGGCCGTGGCGCGTCCCCGATCGCCTGGCTGCACGCCCCGGACGGGCCCGCCCCGGACAGGCCCGTCGCGGACGGGCCGTGCCGTTCGCGGGCCGGGGAGATGGCGGCGCGGGCCGGGCGGCTGCTGGGGCGGGGCGAGTACCGGCAGGCGATCCTCGACCTGGAGGAGACGCTGCGGCTGCTGCCCGGGGCGGACGGCCCGGACGCCGAGGAGTCGCTGCTGCGGCTCGGCGACTGCCACCGGCGGCTCGGCGACGTCGAGGCCGCGGCACAGACGTGGTCGTTCCTGCTGGCACGCAGGCCGCTGTGCGCGGCGGTGTGCCAGCGGCTGGGCCGCCTGGAGCTCGAACGCCACCGCACCCACCTCGCGCTGGTCTACCTCACCGAGGGCCTGCGCCTGATCCGAAGCCGCCCGCTCCCAGCGCTCCCAGCGGTCCCGGCGGGAACGGCGGGAACGGCGGGGGCGGCCGGGGCGGCACAGACGGCGGCACAGACGGCGGTGCCGACGGGAACGCCGGGAACGGCGGCGGACCGGCTGGCCTGCGCGCTGCTGCTCGACCTGTCATGCGTGCGCACCGCGCTGGGCGACCTCGCCGTCGCCGACGCCTTCCTCAACGAGGCGGCCGAGGCCGACCCCCGCAGCCCGCTACCGCTGGTGCCGCTCGCCTTCCGGGCGGCCCGGCGCCGGGACCTGCAGACGACCCGGCGGCTGCTCGGCACCGCCCTGATCCGGGTTTCCGGTGAGGACAGAAAGGACTTCCTCCGGGAAGTTTGCACAGGTGCCGCATCCCGGGAAGGCGGCGACGTCATAATCAGGGTTCTCCAGGAGCACGGCCTGTACCCGGCGGCGTCCCCCTGGACGACGAACGTCCCCCGCCCCCCACCCGCATGATCCGAGGTGACGCGCATGCCTCCCGACCTGTGGCCCAAGACCTCCTTCCTCGGCGCGCTGGACGAGCTGACCCGCAACGCGCTGCTGCGCCTGGGCCGTGTCAAGACGTACGGCTCGGGGGAGGCCGTGGTCCACCAGGGCGATCCGGGCGAGGCGGTCTTCCTGCTGCTCACCGGCCGGGTCAACGTGCACGCGACGGTGGAGAACGGCGCGGAGACGCTGCTGGCGATCCGCCATCCCGGCGACATCCTGGGCGAGATGGCGGTGTTCGGGGACATGCCGCGCACCGCCACGGTGACCGTCCGGGTGCCGGCCACCATGCTGGTGGTGGGCGGTGAGGCGTTCAAGCAGTTCGTCGGCTCGCAGCCGAGGGCCGCGGTGGCGCTGACCGCCATCACCGCCGACCGGCTGCGGCAGGCCAACATCTTCCGCGCCGACGCGGCCGGCTACGAGGTGGACCAGCGGCTCGCCCGCGCCGTGCTCTACCAGGTGCAGCGGTACGCCAACGTCGTGGACGGCCACTGGGCCGCCGACCTGCGCCAGGCGGAGCTGGCCATGCTGATCGGCGCGAAGGAGGGAACGGTGCAGAAGGCCATCGCCGCCATGAAGGAGCTGGTCGTCAGCCAGCGCGGCCGGGTGGTCATCCTGGACGTGGCCGGGCTGGCCGCGCTGGCCGACATGGACGTCCCGGACCACCTCCTCGGCGATCCCCCACGGTGAGCGCCGGCAGGGGCCGCCCGGGACCCCCTCCCGTCCCGCCGGCCCCTGCGCGGCGGGCCGGGCTCCCACCAGGATCGCCGCTGTCCGGGCCGGCTTCCCCGCACCAGTAGGGGTTGCCGGTCGCGGGCCCCCCGGACAATGACCTCGACCATCGACAGGAGAGGACGCGCATGTCATCGCCGCGAAGAGTGCTCTGCGGAGCCGTCGACATCAAGGGCTGGAGCGGACGGCCCGTGCCCGAGCAGATCCGCGCCCAGCAGAGCCTGGTCACGGTCGTGTACGCGGCCTGCCGGGCCGCCGGGCTGCCCGAGGAGATCGTGCAGAGCAGCGGCGACGGCGTGCTGATCATGCCCCCGAGCGACATCGACGAGACGGCGGTCGTCCCCGAGCTGGTGCACGGGCTGACCGTCGCGCTGCGGCAGGAGAACCGGCTGCTGAGCGAGGGCGCCCGGATCCGGCTGCGGCTGTCGCTGACCAACGGCGTGGTGTCGACCGGGCCCACCGGCTTCAGCGGCCCGGCGATCATCGAGTGCTTCCGGCTGCTCGACAGCCCGGCGGTCAAGTCGGTGCTGGTGGACCATCCGGCCGCCGAGCTGGCGGTGGTCGTCTCCGACCATCTCTACCAGGACGTGATCCGGCACGGCTTCCGCTCCTTGCGTCCCGACGAGTTCTGGAAGGTGGACGGGACGATCCCGGAGCGGGGCTTCTCGGCGACCGCGTGGGTGTGGGTGTCGGAACGGGCGCAGGGCGGCGTGCCCGGCGCCGCCCGTACGGCCGGCGCCGCCGACGGGGTCGCCTCGCTGGAGGAGCTGCTGCGGGCCGAGCCTGCCCCCTCGCCCTCCACGTTGCTGCGGCTGGGCCGCGCCCAGCTCGACGCGGGTGAGGCGGAGGCGGCGCGGCTGACCTACACGTACCTGATCGAGCGCGCGCCGCGGGAGGCCACGGCGTATCTGGAGCTCGGCCGGCTGGAGCGGCTGGCGGGCCGGCCCGCCGCCGCCCGGCACTACTTCGCGACGGGGGCCGGCCTCCTGGACGACGGCGGTTTGCTGGCGCGGCTGGTGCGGGAGCTGCTGGAACTGTCGGCGTGACCGGCGGCGGTCAGAGGTTCTGCACCACCGCGATGACGGCCGTGACGGTGAGCATCGCCAGGCCGGCCAGCAGCGCGCCGAGCGCCAGGCCGGCCCAGCGGTACTTCTTCCTGGCCACCCTGGCGTTGGCCCAGACCTGGTGGGCGAGGGCGGGCACGAGCTCCTCGGGCCGGGCGACCAGGCCGCTCAGCTCGCCCATGTACGTCTCGGGCCGGGCGCCGAAGCGCGTGGCGACGTGGTGGTAGTGCAGCGCGTTGGTGGGCTCGCTGCGCACCCTGGGGATCAGCGCCAGCGCGGCGGCGAAGGCCGCGGCCAGGACGCACACCGCGCAGGCCGCGGCCGCCAGCCCGAAGGCCGCCCCGGTGCGGGGGACGCTCCTGATGAGCGTGTAGACCAGGCCGCCGACGGCCCCCGCCGCGGCCAGGGTGAGGCCCGCCTTGGTCTCGGCGTGCTTGACCAGGTCCACGACGAGCGTGAGCGCCTTCCAGGCGTGCTCGGCCCCCGGCTCGGCCGGCGGCCCGGCGGGCGGCACGGCGGGCGGCACGGCGGGCGCGACGGCGGGAGGGGACTTCTTGACGGGAGCCCGCTTCATGAGGGCGTTCCCGGGTGCGGATGCGCGCGCCGGCCGGGCCGCCGGGGCTGTCCTGGACGGGTCACGGAGCTAGGTCGCTTTCCAGCCGGTGCGGGCCGCCCAGTCCTCGGCAGTCGCCACGACCAGGTCGACGACCGGGTTCTTCATCTCGGTGTAGGCCGCGCCGTCGGTCACCGTCTCGGCCAAGGACCGCTTGAAGGCCGCGTAGGCGGGCACCGCGGCCGGATGGGCCCGGAACCAGTCGCGGAACAGCAGGGCGAAGCGCTCCCCCGCGCCGCCCGCCGCGCGCAGGTGCAGGTTGACGTCGGGCCCGGTGTGGCCGCGGCGCATCCAGAGCCGCTTGCGCCACAGGTCGGGCGGGCCGGCCGAGCCCGCGGGGACGTGGTCGTGGAAGTAGGCGGTGCGGGCGAAGCCCAGCGCGCGCAGCGCCTCGGCCAGAGCCTCCTCGGCGTCGTCGAGGTCGGGCACGCTCACCTGGAGATCGAGGATCGGTTTGGCGTCCATGCCGGGGATGGAGGTGCTGCCGATGTGCTCCACCCGGAGCGCGGGGGGCGTCAGCGCGTCGAGCAGCTCGGCGGCGAGCGCCTTTCCGGCCGATTCCCAACCCGGATCGTTTCTCGCGATGTCCACGCTAGGCACAGACAAATGGTAACCCCGCCCGCGCGGCACACCTAGAGCTTTTCTCTTTTCACGTTCGACGCCATTTTCCTGCCGCTACGACCAGGGGTTTCACCAGAAGAAAACGCCCCCGGAAAAGAGGCCCGACAGCCCGCGGGAACGATTTCCCGGCGGGCTCCCGGCATTTCCCGATTTTGTTTACGGCGTCACGAGACCGAGCGATGGAGGGCCGCGGTCAGGTCGGTGACGCGTTTGACCGAGCCGCTCCACGCGCTGCCCGCCGGATGGGCCGTGAGCACCGCCATGACCAGACGGTCGCCCGCCCCGGCCAGCCCCGTCGTGTGCAGCACGGGCCGCCCGTAGTCGGGCACGCCGGAGCCGGTCGCGCGCTGCGCGATCCAGGAGACGGGCGCCGCCAGGGCCTTGGGGTCGCACCTGCCGGGCGGCGTCGTGCCGAACCCCGACCAGCCCTGCTTGACCGCCCACGGCCTCGGCACCGCGCGCGGGATGCCGAAGGTCTGGTCGAAGCCGTCGGTGCCGCACGGCGTGGAGGCGCGCAGGTGGCCGAGGACGAGGTCGCGCACCCGGGCGTCGGCGGTGTCGAGCAGGTAGCGGTAGGTCCGGACGACGTCGTACGCGCTGAGCGAGGTGTAGCCCCAGAAGCCGGGCTTGGACGCGGGCGGCGGGGTGGTGTCGGACAGGCCGAGCCGGCGGGCCATCCGGACGATGATCTGCCCCTTGCCGTCGCGGTCCCAGAACGCCGAGGCGGCGTCGTCGTCGCTGGAGCGCAGCATGATCTTCAGCAGCCGGGCGTCGGCCGGGGGCACGCTCTTGCGCCGTTCCAGGTAGTCGATCGCGATGAGGATCTTGACGACGGACGCCGAGCGGAACTTGCGGTGGGCGTTCCGGACGGCGACGATCTTGCCCGCCTTCCTGTCGAACACCACCCAGGCCGCCGTGGTGCCCGGCGGCACCTGGATCGGGCGGGCGACGGCGGCGTGGGCGGGCGTGGCCAGGGCGACGACGGGGACGACCGCCGCCGCGGCGGCCAGGGGCTTCATTCGCACCCGCCTATAACTACCAGATTGTGTCGTCCAGCCCTTGACCCTCCAACGAAAGCGGGTATAAACACAGGAGAAACCAAACAGAAACGGCGGTGAACCAACATCATGTACGCCGAGGAGCGGCAGCAGGAGATCCTCCGCAGAGCGCGGGACGCGGGCCGCGTCGACGTGGTGCGCCTGGCCGCCGAGCTCGACGTGACCACCGAGACGATCCGCCGCGACCTGACCGCGCTAGAGCGGGCGGGCGTGCTGCGCCGGGTGCACGGCGGCGCGATCCCCGTGGAGCGCCTGGGCTTCGAGCCCGCGCTGGCCGCCCGCGACGAGGTGATGACCGCCGAGAAGGAGCGCATCGCCAAGGCGGCCCTGGCCGAGCTGCCCGAGGACGGCTCGGTCATCATCGACGCCGGCACCACCACCGGCCGCCTGGTGCAGGCGCTGCCCGCCGACCGCGAGCTCACCGTGATCGTCAACTCGCCGCCGCTGGCCACCGTCCTGGCCTCGCGGGCCAACCTCCAGGTGATCGTGCTGGGCGGGCGGCTGCGCGGCAAGACGCTGGCCACGGTCGACGACTGGGCGCTGCGCCCGCTGGCACACCTCAACGTCGACGTCGCGTTCATGGGCGCCAACGGCTGCTCGCCCGCCCGGGGCCTGACCACGCCCGACCCGGCCGAGGCGGCGATCAAGCGGGCCATGGTCCGGGCCGCGCAGCGCAGCGTGCTGCTGGCCGACCACACCAAGTTCGGCAACACCTACCTGGCCACGTTCGCCGAGCTGGGCGAGATCGACGTGGTGATCACCGACGCCGGGATCGACCCGGCGCTGGCCGCCGACGTGGCCGCCGCCGGGCCGGAGGTGATCCGCGCGTGATCCTCACGTTGACGCTCAACCCGAGCCTCGACCGCACGATCGAGATCGCCGCCCTGGCCAGGGGCGCGGTGATCCGGGCCGCGCGGGCCCGGCTCGACCCGGGCGGCAAGGGCGTCAACGTCTCGCGGGCGCTGCTGGCCAACGGCGTCGCCGCCCGCGCCGTGCTGCCCTTCGCCGGGGACGAGGGCGCGCAGCTCGTCCGCCTGCTGGCCGCCGAGGGCCTGGACATGGTCACCGTCCCCGTGGCGGGCACGACCCGGTCCAACGTGGCGCTCGCCGAGCCCGACGGCACCGTCACCAAGATCAACGAGCCGGGGCCCGCGTTGTCGGCGGCCGAGCTGGACACGATCGCCGAGACCGTGCTGGCCGCGGCGCGGGAGGCGGACTGGGTGGTGGCCTCGGGCAGCCTGCCGCCCGGGGCGCCCGCCGACGTCTACGCCCGGCTGTGCCGCCGCTTCGCCGCCGCGGGCCTGCGCGTCGCCGTGGACACCAGCGGCCCGGCTCTCGCCCGTGCGCTGGAGGCCGGTCCGGCGCTGGTCAAGCCCAACCTCGACGAGCTGGCCGCGGTGACCGGCCGGCCGTTGTGCCGGGTCGGCGACGTGGTCGAGGCGGCGGCCGGGCTGCGCGCCGCGGGCGCCCGCACGGTGCTGGCCAGCCTCGGGGCCGACGGCGCCGTCCTCGTCCAGGACGACGGCGTCTGGTACGGCGAGGCCGCGGTCACCGGCCCGCGCAGCTCCGTCGGCGCCGGCGACGCCATGCTGGCCGGGTTCCTGGCCGCGGGCGGGCACGGCGTCGCCGCCCTGGCCGAGGCGCTGGCCTGGGGCGCGGCGGCGGTCCGGCTGCCCGGCAGCAGGATGCCCGGCCCCGCCGACATCGACCGCGCCGGGGTGCGCACGGGAGCCCCCGACCCGGCCCGCCCGCTCACCGTCCCGCACGCGCCGGCCGTCCCGGAGCCGGTCGCCCCCTCACCGCACGGCTGATCCACTGCTCATCCCCCCGAAGGAGCACGTCCATGGCCGACAGTTACACCCCTCCGGTCTACGGCACCGGAGTCAAGGCCACCATCCAGCGCCTAGGCGGCCATCTGGCCGGGATGATCATGCCGAACATCGGCGCGTTCATCGCCTGGGGCCTGATCACCGCGCTGTTCATCCCCACCGGCTGGCTGCCGGACAAGGAGCTGGCCGCGCTGGTCGACCCGGTCATCAAGGCCCTGCTGCCGATCCTCATCGCCTACACCGGCGGCCGCATGGTCCACGGGCAGCGTGGCGCGGTCGTCGGCGCGGTGGCGGCGATGGGCGTGGTCGTGGGCTCGGACATCCCGATGTTCCTGGGCGCGATGATCGTCGGCCCGCTCGCCGCCGTGATCCTTAAATATGTGGACAAGTTCACTGAGCAGCGGACCCGGGCCGGGTTCGAGATGCTGGTGGACAACTTCACCGCCGGCATCGTGGGCGCCGCGATGGCCGTGGCCGGGGTGCTGGGCATCGGGCCGGTCGTCCGGGTGGTCACCGACGCGGCGGGCCAGGCGGTCGAGTGGCTGATCACCAACAACCTGCTGCCGGTGGCCTCGGTGCTGATCGAGCCGGCCAAGGTGCTGTTCCTGAACAACGCGGTCAACCACGGCGTGCTGGGGCCGCTGGGGGTGGCCGAGGCGGTGCGGCAGGGCAGGTCGATCCTGTTCATGCTGGAGTCGAACCCCGGTCCGGGGCTCGGGCTGCTGGCGGCGTACCTGCTGTTCGGGCCGCGTCCGCTGCGGCCGAGCACGCCCGCCGCGATGATCATCCACTTCTTCGGCGGCATCCACGAGATCTACTTCCCGTACGTGCTGATGAAGCCCCGGCTCATCCTGGCCGTCATCGCGGGCGGCGCGGCCGGCGTGTTCACCTTCATGATCACCGGCGCGGGCCTGGTCGCCACGCCCTCCCCCGGCAGCATCTTCGCCTACCTCGCGGTGACGCCGCGCGGCGGCTGGCTCGGCTCGATCGCCGGGATCGCGGTGGCCACCGCCGTGTCGTTCGCCGTCGCCGCCGTGCTGCTGGGCTTCGGCCGGGGCGAGAAGGAGCCGGCGCCGGACGTCCCCGGCCCGCAGGACGCCGCCGCGGACCCGCCGGCGCCCGCACCCCAGAGCCCCGAACCCGCCGGCACCGAACCCGCGAGCACCGAGCCCGCCGGCACCGAGCCCGCGAGCACCCGACCCGTCCGGACCGAACCCGTCAGCAAGGAGGCGTGAGCCGTGGCCGGCATCGACAGCAAGGACATCCACAAGATCGTCGTGGCCTGCGACGCGGGCATGGGCAGCAGCGTCATGCTCGCCTCCCAGCTCCGCAAGCAGCTCAAGGAGAGCGGCGTCACCGTCGAGCACACCCCGGTGAACTCCATCCCCGCCGACGCCGACGTCGTCGTGTGCCACGCCGGGCTGGCCGCCCGCGCCAGGGCCGCCGCGCCGGGCAAGGCGCTGGTGTCCTTCCAGGTCTTCCTCGGCGACCCGGCGGTGACCGCGCTGGTGCACACCATCAGGAACGGCGGCACCGTCGATGCGTGAGGACCTGCTCGACGCGCGGGCGATCCTGCTGCACGAGAGCGCGGCCTCGCGGGAGGAGGCCGTCCGCCGGTGCGGGCGGGTGCTGGTGGAGGTGGGGGCGGTCGCGGAGCCGTACGTCGAGGCGATGCTCGAACGCGAGCGCACGATCTCCACCTACGTCGGCGAGGGGGTGGCCGTCCCGCACGGCACCGCCGCCTCCAAGCGGGACGTCACGCGCGACGCGATCTGCGTCGTGCGCTTCCCCGGCGGGATCGACTGGGACGGCGAGCGCGTCACGCTGTGCGTGGGCATCGCCGCCGCCGGCGACGGGCACGTGCCGCTGCTGGCGGCGCTGGCCGAGATCCTGCTCGACCCCGACCGGGCCAGGGCGTTGCGCGAGGCGACCGAGCCGGCCCAGGTGCTGAAGGAGCTGACGTGAAGGTAGCCAGGTTCCACGCCCCGGGCGACATCAGGATCGAGGACGCGCCGGAGCCGCAGGCCGGGCCGGGCGAGCTGAAGATCCGGGTGCGCAACTGCTCGACCTGCGGCACCGACGCCAAGATCTTCCGGTACGGCCACCACCACATCAGGCCGCCGCGCGTGATGGGCCACGAGATCGCCGGCGAGGTCGTCGGCACCGGGGCGCGGGTGCAGGTGATCGCCGCCATCCCGTGCGGGACGTGCGCGGAGTGCCGCCGGGGCCGCCTGACCGTCTGCCCGCGCCAGGAGTCGATGGGCTACCACTACGACGGCGGCTTCGCCGAGTACGTGGTCGTCCCGGCCAAGGTGCTGGCGGTGAACGGCGTCAACCACGTCCCGGACGGCGTCGGGTTCGCCGAGGCGTCGGTGGCCGAGCCGCTGGCCTGCGTGCTCAACGGCCAGTCGCTGGCCGGGGTGGGGCCGGGCGACGACGTCGTGGTGATGGGCGCGGGCCCGATCGGCTGCCTGCACGTACGGCTGGCGCGGGCGCGCGGCGCGTCCCGGGTCTTCCTGGTGGACGTCAACGCCGACCGGCTGGCGATGGCGGCCGAGCTGGTGCGTCCCGACGCGATGATCGACTCCGACGCCGTCGGGCAGGTGCTCAAGCTGACCGGCGGCCGCGGCGCCGACGTCGTGATCACCGCGGCGGCCTCGGGCGCGGCCCAGGAGCAGGCCGTCCGGATGGCCGCCCGGCAGGGGCGCGTGAGCTTCTTCGGCGGCCTGCCGAAGGACGACCCGGTCATCGCCCTCGACGCCAACCTGGTCCACTACCGGGAGCTGACCATCGTGGGCGCGAACGGCTCCAGCCCCGCGCACAACGCCGAGGCCCTGCGCCTGGTGGCCGAGGGCGCCGTCGTGGTGTCCGACCTGATCACCCACCGGCTGCCGCTGCCCCGGGTGCTCGACGGGATCGACCTCGTCAGCACGGGCAGAGCGATCAAGGTGACGATAGAACCCTGAAGGAGGTTGGCGATGGCGAGTCGAACGGTGGCCGTGGCCTCGGCCGGCGGCCTGCACGCGCGTCCGGCGAAGGTGTTCGTGCGGGAGGCGGCCCGGCTCGGGGTGCCGGTGCGGGTGCGGCTCGGCGAGAAGTCGGTGCCGGCCGGCAGCATGCTGGGGGTGTTGTCGCTGGGCGCGGTGCAGGGCACGGTGGTGACGCTGGAGGCCGAGGGCGCGGGGGCCGAGGAGGCGCTCGACGCGCTGGCCGCCCTGCTGTCCCGCGACCTCGACGCCGTCCCCGCGCCGGGCGCGGGCGCGGCGGCTGAAGCCGCGACCGGGGCCGGTGAGGCGCTCGATGCCTGAGGCGACGCTGAAGGGCGTGGGGGTCAGCCAGGGCCGCACCGCCGGGCCCGTGGTGCGGATGGCGGCCCCGCCGGTGCTGCCCGCCCCCCGCCGGGTCACCGACCCCGGCGCCGAGGCGGCCGCCGCCGCGAAGGCCCTCGACGCCCTCGCCGCCGACCTGGAGCGCCGCGCCGCCCACGCCGGCGCCGAAGGGGCCGAGATCCTGGAGGCGCTGGGCATGATGGCCGCCGACCCGGAGCTGCGCGAGCAGGCCGAGGCGCACGTGCGCGACGACGGCCTGGACGCCCCCCACGCCCTGGACGCCGCCTTCTCCGCGCACCAGGAGGCCCTGGCCGCGCTCGGCGGCTACCTCGCCGAGCGGGCCGCCGACCTCGACGACCTCAGGGCCCGCGCGGTGGCCGCCGCCCTGGGCCTGCCCATGCCGGGCGTGCCCGACCCCGGCCATCCGTTCGTGCTGGTGGCCGCGGACCTGTCGCCCGCCGACACCGTCGGCCTGGGCCCGCGGGTGCTGGCGCTGGTCACCGAGCGCGGCGGGCCCACCGGTCACACCGCGATCCTGGCCCGCGGCCGCGGCCTGCCCGCCGTGGTGGCCTGCGCCGGGGTCATGGACGTCCCCGACGGGACGGTGGTCGGCGTCGATGGCGTCACCGGCGAGGTCACGGTCGGCCTCACCGGCGCGGAGGCCGACCGCGTACGGGAGTCCGACCGGCGCGACCGCGAGCGGCTGGCCGCCAGCGCCGGTCCGGGCAGGACCGCCGACGGCCACCCGGTGAAGCTGCTGCACAACATCGGCTCGGCCGCGGACCTGCGGCCGGGCGCGGAGGGCGTGGGCCTGTTCCGCACCGAGTTCCTGTTCCTCGACCGCAGGCTGCCGCCCTCCCACGAGGAGCAGGTCGCCGCGTACGCGGAGGTGTTCGCGGAGGCGTTCGCCGCGGGCGTGCCGGTGACCGTGCGCACGCTCGACGCCGGCACCGACAAACCGCTGCCCTTCCTGGGCCTGCCGGACGAGCCGAACCCGGCGCTGGGCGTGCGCGGCCTGCGCGTCGACCGCGTGCTGCCCGGCGTCCTGGACGCCCAGCTCGACGCCATCGCCGAGGCCGCCCGCGCCACGGGCGCCGACGTGCGGGTGATGGCCCCGATGGTGACCACCGCCCGCGAGGCCGCCGACTTCGCCCGCCGCGTCCGCGCCCGCGGCATCCCCAGCGCGGGCGTGATGGTCGAGGTGCCCGCCGCCGCCCTCCAGGCCGACGAGCTGCTGGCCGAGGTGGACTTCCTCAGCGTCGGCACCAACGACCTGGCCCAGTACACCTTCGCCGCCGACCGGCAGCATCCCGGCCTGTCCGACCTGCTCGACCCGGCCCAGCCCGCCCTGCTGCGGCTGGTCGGCATGTGCGCCGAGGCGGGGCTGCGGGCGGGCAAGCCGGTCGGCGTGTGCGGCGAGGCCGCCGGCGACCCGGCGGTCGCGCCGCTGCTGGTGGGGCTCGGGGTGTCCAGCCTGTCGATGGCCCCGGTGTGCGTGCCCGTCGTCCGCGAGGCGCTGGCGGCCCTCACCCTGCAGGAGTGCCGCGAGCGCGCCCGCCTGCCGCGGCGCTGACCGGTCAGCCGACCGGCTCGGGGTTGTGGGCCCTGAGCCGGAGCCGGTCGTCCTCGACGTCCACGGTGACCTTGCCGCCCTCGGCCACCTCGCCGGTCAGCAGCATCGTGGACAGGCGGTTGTCCAGTTCCCGCTGCACGGTC
Organism: Nonomuraea sp. NPDC049646; assembly: GCF_044465525.1. Lineage (NCBI taxonomy): Bacteria > Bacillati > Actinomycetota > Actinomycetes > Streptosporangiales > Streptosporangiaceae > Nonomuraea > Nonomuraea sp. NPDC049646. Next base: position 644,196 of record NZ_JBITLU010000002.1, read on the forward strand.
CGGCGCAGCGGGCGGGCGCCGAACTCGGGCTGGTAGCCGCGCCGGGCCAGCCAGTCCTTGGCCTCGTCGCCGACCTCCAGGGTGACGTCCTGGCCGCGCAGCCGCTGGCGGGTGCGCTCCAGCAGCAGGTCCACGATCTGGCGCAGCTGCTCGCGTTCCAGCCGCTTGAAGATGATCACCTCGTCGATGCGGTTGAGCAGCTCGGGGCGCAGGGAGTGGCGCAGCAGGTCCATGAGCTCGTCCTGCAGGCGCGGGGTGTCGCCCTCGGCGTCCAGGATGAGCTGGGCGCCGATGTTGCTGGTCATGATGACGATGGTGTTGGTGAAGTCGACCGTGCGGCCCTGTCCGTCGGTCAGGCGGCCGTCGTCGAGCATCTGGAGCAGGATGTTCATGACGTCGGGGTGGGCCTTCTCGATCTCGTCGAGCAGGACGACGCCGTGCGGGCGGCGGCGGACGGCCTCGGTGAGCTGGCCGGCCTCCTCGTAGCCGACGTACCCGGGGGGCGCGCCGATCAGGCGGGAGACGGTGTGCCGCTCCTGGAACTCACTCATGTCGATGCGCACCATGTGGTCCTCGCCGCCGAACAGCGCGGCGGCCAGCGCCCTGGCCAGCTCGGTCTTGCCGACGCCGGTCGGGCCGAGGAACAGGAAGCTGCCGATGGGCCGGTTGGGGTCCGACAGGCCCGCCCGGGCGCGGCGGACGGCCTCGGCGATGGCGGTGACGGCCTCGTCCTGGCCGATGACCCGCTCGTGCAGGTGCTCCTCCAGCCGCATCAGCCGCTCGCGCTCCTGCTCGGTGAGCTGGGTGACGGGAATGCCGGTACGCCGGGAGACGACCTCGGCGATGTCCTCCACCATGACCTGCGGGACGCTGTCGTGCCCCTGCCGGGCGCGGTCCAGCTCGGGACGGAGCTTGTCGATCTGGACGGTGAGCTCCTTGGCCCGGTCGAAGTCGTCGGAGGTGACCGCCTGGTCCTTGTCGCGGCGCAGCGCGTCTAGGCGTTCCTCCAGCTCGCGCACGTCGCTGGCGGGGGTGCGCGAGCGCAGCCGGACCCGGGCCGAGGACTGGTCCATCAGGTCGATGGCCTTGTCGGGCAGGAACCGGTCGGGGATGTAGCGGGCCGAGAGGTTGGCGGCGGCGTCCAGGGCCTCGTCGGTGATGCGGACCTGGTGGTGGGCCTCGTACGCGTCGCGCAGCCCGGCCAGGATCTCGACCGTCTGCTCGACGGTGGGCTCGCTGACCAGGATGGGCTGGAAACGGCGTTCGAGCGCGGCGTCCTTCTCGATGTTCTTGCGGTACTCGTCGATGGTGGTGGCGGCGATGACGTGCAGCTCGCCGCGGGCCAGGGCGGGCTTGAGGATGTTGGCCGCGTCCATGCCGCCCTCGGCCGAACCGGCGCCGACCAGGGTGTGCACCTCGTCGATGAAGACGATGGTCTCGTCGGCGTGCGCGCGCACCTCGTCGATGACCTTCTTGATGCGCTCCTCGAACTCGCCCCGGTACTTCGACCCGGCGACCATGCCGGTCAGGTCGAGCGCGACGACGCGGCGGTCCTTGAGCGTGTCGGGCACGCTGCCGTTGACGATGCGCTGGGCGATGCCCTCGACGATGGCGGTCTTGCCGACGCCGGGCTCGCCGATCAGGCACGGGTTGTTCTTGGTGCGCCGCGAGAGCACCTCGATGGCCTGCTCGATCTCGTCCTCGCGGCCGACGACCGGGTCGATCCTGCCCTGCCTGGCCTCCTCGGTCAGGTCGCGGCCGTACTCGTCGAGCGCGGGCGTGTCGGTGGGCCGCCGTCCGTCGCCGTGCTGCTGGCGGGACGCGCCGGACACGATGGCCTGCTGCAGCTCGTTGGCCGAGACGCCCTGCTCCTGGAGCAGGCGGGCGGCCCCGGAGTCGGGGTTGGCGGCCAGGGCGAGCAGCAGGTGCTCGGGGCCGATGTAGGAGGACTGGAGGGCGCGGGAGATGCGCTGGGCGTCCAGGACGGCGCGCTTGGCCGCAGGGGTGAGCGTGGTGGGCGGCTCGGTTCCGGTGCCGGGTCCGGTCAGGGCGTCGATGCGGTCGCGCAGCCTGCCGAGGTCGACGCCCGCCGCCTGCATCAGCGGGCGGGTGGCGTCGGACTCGGTCAGCGCGTCGAGGACGTCCAGGACGTCCATGTCCTGCGCGCCGCGCTGCCCGGCGACCTCCAGGGCCCGGCTGAGCACCTCCCTGGCCGAGGCGCTGAGGAGCTTGCCCACGTCGACCCGCTGCACGCTGGGACGGGACGGCGGCCAGCCCTCCATCCCGCCGAACACCCGCCCGGTGAGCTCCTCGAACCCCCTGAACGGATCTCCCCCGAAGAACGACCTGAACGGCATGTCCGACATTTGATCTCCCCCTAGTGCATCAGGGGGACATCTAGCCGAAGAAGCCGCAAGTCATAGCCAGCAATCGGCAAAGGGGACGCATTACTCGGTGGCTATGAGGTCGATCACGGGGGTTTCGCCTGAGACGAGCTCCAGCGTGCGATGCGCGGTGCCCGGGTTCTCCAGCAGCGCCATGACGACGGCGGCCACGTCGTCGCGCGGCACCGAGCCGGGCGGCACCTCGGGGGCCAGCCGGACCAGGCCCGTGCCGGGCTCGTCGGTCAGGCGGCCGGGGCGCAGGATCGTCCAGGCCAGGCCGTCGCGGGCGCGCAGGTCGTCCTCGGCGGCGGTCTTGGCCTCGATGTAGGCGGCCCAGACCGCGTCGCTGCCCGGGGCGGGCGGGCGGCCCGCGCCCATGGAGGAGATCTGGATGAACCGCCGCACGCCCGCCCGCTCGGCGGCGTCGGCCATCAGGACGGACGCGGCCCGGTCGACGGTGTCCTTGCGGGCCGCGCCGCTGCCCGGGCCCGCGCCGGCCGCGAAGATCACGGCGTCGGCGTCGCGCAGGATCTCCGTCACCTCGTCGGGGGTGGCCCGCTCCAGGTCGCACAGCACGGCCTCGGCCCCGGTGGCCTCGACGTCGGCCACGTGCGCGGGGTTGCGCACCAGGCCGACCGCGCCGGACCTGAGCCGCTCGGCCAGCCGCAGCGCGATCTTGCCGTGCCCACCCGCGATGATGATCCGCATGCCCCCCATGGTGTCATGGACGTCATGAGCGACTTCCCGCAGGCCCCCACGCCCGCATTCCTGTTCGACCTGGACGGCACCCTCATCGACAGCGTCTACCAGCACGTCGTCGCCTGGCGGCAGGCGCTGTCCGGGATGGGGATCGACCTGTCGGTGTGGCGCATCCACCGGCGCATCGGCATGAGCGGCGGCCTGTTCGTCAGCGCGCTGCTGCGCGAGACCGGCCTGAAGCTGACCCAGGAGCAGATCGACCAGCTCCAGGTGCACCACGCCGAGGCGTACGAGCAGCAGGTGGACTCGGTCAAGCCGCTGCCCGGCGCGGCCGAGCTGCTCGGCGAGCTGACCGCGCGCGGCGTGCCGTGGGCCATCGCGACCAGCGGCTACGCCCGTACGGCCCGGCTCGCGCTGGGCATGCTGGGCCTGCCGGAGGACACCCCGATGGTCACCCGCGACCAGGTGCGGCGGGCCAAGCCGGACCCGGATCTGTTCCTGGCCGGTGCGGCGCTGGTCCAGGTGGACCCGCTGCATGCGATGGTGGTGGGCGACAGCGTCTGGGATCTGCTGGCCGCCCGCCGGGCGGGCGCGCTCGGCATCGGGCTGCTGTCCGGTGGATATGGCAGGGACGAGCTCGAACGCGCCGGCGCCTTCCGCGTGTACGCCGATCCGGCGGACATGCTCGACAGGCTGGACGAGCTCGGCGTGCGCTCCCCGTCCTGAGCGAGGGGGGGAATATCTCGCCGAACCTCCCAGCTTGATCGTGCGTATCCCCCATAGAGGAGCATTGAGATGGATTTGGCAGACATCGGCGTCACCGGCCTGGCCACCATGGGGCGCAACCTGGCCAGGAACCTGGCCAGGCACGGGTACGCCGTCGCCGTGCACAACCGCACGACGGCCCGCACCCAGCAGCTGGTCAGGGAGTTCGGCGGGGAGGGCACGTTCGTGCCGGCCGAGGAGCTGGCCGCCTTCGTGGCGTCGCTGAAGCGCCCGCGCCGGGCGATCATCATGGTGAAGGCCGGTCCCGGCACCGACGCGGTGATCGACCAGCTCGCCGAGCTGATGGAGCCGGGCGACATGATCGTCGACGGTGGCAACGCGCATTTCCTGGACACCCGGCGGCGTGAGGCGGCGCTGCGCGAGCGCGGCATCCATTTCGTCGGCACCGGCATCTCCGGCGGCGAGGAGGGCGCGCTGCTCGGCCCCAGCATCATGCCGGGCGGCTCGAAGGAGTCGTGGGAGGCGCTGGGCCCGATCCTGCAGGACATCTCCGCCAAGGTGGACGGGGTGCCCTGCGCGGTGCACGTCGGCCCCGACGGCGCCGGGCACTTCGTGAAGATGGTGCACAACGGCATCGAGTACTCGGACATGCAGCTCATCGCCGAGTCCTACGACCTGCTGCGCCAGGCCCTGGGGGCCACGCCGGCCGAGCTGGCCGAGGTGTTCAGGGAGTGGAACCGGGGCGACCTGGACTCGTACCTGATCGAGATCACCGCCGAGGTGCTGGAGCAGGTCGACGCGGCCACGGGCAAGCCGTTCGTGGACGTCGTGGTGGACCAGGCCGAGCAGAAGGGCACCGGCCGCTGGACCGTGCAGAGCGCGCTCGACCTGGGCGTGCCGGTGACCGGCATCGCCGAGGCGGTCTTCGCCCGCGCGCTGTCGGGCCACCCGGAGCAGCGCGCCGCCGCCGCGTCGCTGGAAGGCCCGCAGCTGTCCGGCGTCGGCGGCCGCGAGCTGATCGAGGACGTGCGCCAGGCCCTGTACGCGTCCAAGATCGTCGCCTACGCGCAGGGCTTCGACCAGATCGCCGCCGCCTCCAAGGAGTACGGCTGGGACGTCGACCCGGGCGCCATGGCCACCATCTGGCGCGGCGGCTGCATCATCAGGGCCAAGTTCCTCGACCGCATCCGCGCCGCCTACGACGCCGACCCGCAGCTTCCGACGCTGCTGGCCGACCCGACGTTCGCCGCCGCGCTGAACGCCGCGCAGGAGGCGTGGCGGCGCGTGGTGACCACGGCCGTGCGGATCGGCGTGCCGACGCCGGGGTTCTCCTCCGCGCTGGCCTACTACGACGGGCTGCGCCGCGACCGCCTGCCGGCCGCCCTGGTGCAGGGCCTGCGCGACTACTTCGGCGCGCACACCTACCACCGGGTGGACCGGGAGGGCGCCTTCCACACCGACTGGTCGGGCGACCGCGCCGAGCACCCCGCCTGACCGACCCCGGGTCTCGGCGGACGGTCAGCGGCTGGTCAGGGCGACCGGGTTGGCCACCGCCGTGACCACGCAGAACCCGATCGGGCCGGCCGTGTCGTGCAGGGTGACCTGGCCGGTCGCGACGCCGCCGGCGCTGAGGTGTCCGGTGGCCTCGACGCCGATCAGCTCGCCCTCGGGCAGCCGGGCGAGCGTCAGCGTGTAGTCGGCGTTGATGAAGCTGACGCCCGCCGAGCCGACGTTGGCCAGCGGGCTGGCGAAGTCGGCGGCCAGGGCGGCGCGGGTGAGCGGCGTCAGCGGCTCGTCGTCCACCAGCGGGTGGGTCTCCCGCAGCCACACGCGGTCGCGGCCGCCCTGCCCCCACTCGGTCAGCCGCCACAGGTCGAACGGCGGTTTCCAGCCCTGCCCCTCGGCCGGGTCGCCGGCGGGCGGCGGCTCGTCCCAGGCGGGCGTGTGCGGCAGCCGGCCGCCGGGCTGCTCGCCCTGCCGGAGCAGCACGGCCGAGGCCCGGCCGATCACGCCCTGTCCGGTGGAGAGCACGGCGTCGGCGACCCGGATCCGCCGTCCGTCCCTGACCAGGGTGGTCTCCACCGTGACCGGCAGCATGGGGCTGTTGCGGAACAGGTCGACGGTGAGCCTGGCGAAGTGCAGGCCGGGCTCGCCGTGCCGCTCCTCCAGGGCGCTCGCCGCCAGGCCGCCGAGCAGGCGGCCGTGGAGCATGTCGGGGGACCAGGGGCTGCGCGCGTGCGGGGCGGGCACGAGCTCGCCCTCCTTGCGCGTGAAGAACGCTGACGTCGCCATCACCGAATCATATTCTGGAAGCGAGCAGCCGCCGTCCCAGGGCGTGCAGATGGTCCGTCAGCTCGGCCGGTTCGAGCACCTCGAAGTCGAGGTCGAGGAAGGCCACGGCCACGGCCATCAGGTGCAGGTCGTCGCCGCGCATGGTGAGCACGCAGGTGGCCTCGTCCACCGGCTCGACCTCGCCGCCGATGCGGCCGGCCAGCCGTCCGGCCGGGGCGTGGATCAGGAAGCGGGCCTGGACCGGCCACATCTGGTGGCCGAGCCGGTGCCGCACCCAGGCGGCGACGTCGGCCTCCGGCGGCTCGCGCGGGGCGAAGCGCGGGCCGTTGGGCGTGCGCACCTCGATCCGGTCGGCCCGGTACGTGCGCCAGTCCTGGCGGTCGACGTCCCAGCCGACCAGGTACCAGCGGCTGCCCTTGGTGACCAGGCTGTGCGGCTCGGCCCGCCGCAGCGTGACGGCGCCCTCGTGGTCGGTGTAGTCGAAGCGGAGCTGCTCGCGGTCGCGGCAGGCGGCGGTGATGCGGGTCAGCAGCTCGGGGTCGACCGTCGGGCCCTGCCCGCCGACGCGCACGGTGTGCGTCTGCAGGGCGTTGACGCGCTGCCGCAGACGGGCGGGCAGCACCTGTTCGAGCTTGGCCAGGGCGCGCAGCGAGGTCTCCTCGATGCCGGTCACCGTGCCGCCGGCGGCCGTGCGCAGGCCGACCGCGACCGCCACGGCCTCCTCGTCGTCGAGCAGCAGCGGCGGCAGCTCCGCGCCGGGGCCGAGCCGGTAGCCGCCGGCCACCCCCGGCGTGGAGCCCACCGGGTAGCCGAGGCTGCGCAGCCGGTCGATGTCGCGGCGCAGGGTGCGCGGGGCCACGCCGAGCCGTTGCGACAGCTCCGCGCCGGGCCACTCGCGCCGGGTCTGCAGGAGCGAGAGCAGGCGCAGGAGCCGCGCCGAGGTGTCGAGCACGGGTCCATTGTGGCCCAGGGCGGTCCATTGGGGCCTGATCCTGGCCGCAATGCTGCCTAGCGTGGGCGGCATGAACCGATTCGTCATCGACATCCCGCAGTCCGCGCTCGACGACCTGCGGGCGCGGCTGGACCGTACGCGCTGGCCCGACGCCCTGGAGGGGGTCGGCTGGTCGTACGGCGTGCCGCCCGGGGCCGTGCGCGAGCTGGCCGCGTACTGGCTGGACGGCTACGACTGGCGGGCGCACGAGGCGCGGCTCAACGAGCTGCCGCAGCACACGACCGAGATCGACGGCCAGCGCGTGCACTTCGCCCACGTGCGCTCGCCGCGTCCCGGCGCGCTGCCGCTGCTGATGACGCACGGCTGGCCGAGCACGTTCGCCGACTTCTCCCGCGTGGCCGGGACGCTCAGCCGCGACTTCCACCTCGTCATCCCGTCCGTGCCCGGGTTCGCCTTCTCCGGCCCCACCACCGAGACCGGCTGGGGCGTGCGCCGGGTCGCCGCCGCCTGGATCGAGCTCATGGACCGCCTCGGCTACGACCGGTACGGCCTCCAGGGCGGCGACTTCGGCTCGCTCGTCTCGCCCGCCCTGGCCCGGATGGCGCCCGAGCGGGTGGTGGGCGTGCACCTGAACGCACTCACGGCGTTCGTCTCCGACGACCTGTCCGGCCTGACCGAGGCCGAGACCGAGCGCGCCCGGCGGATCGAGCGCTGGCACCGCGAGTTCTCCGGGTACGCCGCCGTCCAGGGCACCAGGCCGCAGACCCTCGCCTACGCCCTGGCCGACTCGCCGGCCGGCCAGCTCGCCTGGCACCTGGACGCGTTCGCGAGCTGGGGCCAGGACGCCGGCGGGGTCGCCCCCGACGACATCCTGACCAACGCCACCATCACCTGGCTGACCGGCACCGCCGGCTCCTCCGCGCGCCTGTACCGCGAGAGCGGCGGCGACTGGGCGCCGCCCGCCGAGCCCGGCAGGACGCCGACGGCCGTGGCCGTCTTCCCCGGCGACAGCACGGTCCGCCGCTACGCCGAGCGCTCCCACAACGTGGTGCGCTGGTCGGAGCCGGCGCGCGGCGGCCACTACGCCGCCCTCCAGGCCCCCGACCTGCTGGCCGACGACGTCAGGTCGTTCTTCGCCGAGCTCTAGCTGTGCTGCCGGGCACTACGTTCTTCGCCGAGCTCTAGCCGGGCATCACGCAGAACGGGTGGCCCTCGGGGTCGAGCAGCACCGTCCAGTCGTCGCCGCCCGGCTGGTGGGCGGGCAAGGTGGCGCCCAGGGCGACCAGCGCCCGCCTGGCCTCCTCCACGTCGGGGACGGTGAGGTCGAGGTGCGCGTGCTTGCCGTCGTTGGGCCAGCCCGGGCCCCGGTAGCCGTCGATCCGCTGGAAGGCGAGCGGCACGGGGCCGCCGGTGACGGTGGCGTAGCCGGGGTCGGAGTCGCCGACCTGCCAGCCGGTCGCCTTGGCGTAGAAGGCCGCCAGGACGACGGGGTCGGCGCAGTCGAAGACCATGGAGGCGATCGTTGTCGTCATGCCCCCACCTTCCCGGCGACGCCGTCCCCGGGTCTTGAACATCCTTGCACCGCGCCCGATCGGGCCGAATCTCAGCTCAGCGGGCGGGCCTCCGTCACGCGGTGCAGGTGGGCCACGATGTCGTAGGCCCTGCCGAGGGCGAGCGGCTGGTTCAACTGCTCGGGCACGTAGGTGGCCGGGACGGTGAAGGTGGGACGGGCGGCGTCCAGCCACGCGCGTACGGACGGTGTACGGCGGGCCTGCCGCAGGTCGGCGTAGTAGTCGCGGTGGCGCACCCGGTCCAGAACGGCCTCGTTGCTGTCCGAAACGGGTGCGCCGGTGTCGAAGACGCCGACTCGGCCGGTCTTGGGATCGACGGCCCGGAAGCGGCCGCTGTGGATCGTGGTGCCGATCGCCACGTAGGACGCGCCGACCTGGGAGCGCAGGTAGGCGCCCTGGGTGATCGGGTAGTGCTGGGGGAAGGCCGAGACGTAGCCGACGTGCCCGTTGTGCGCCGCCACCACGGTCTTCCCGCCGGTGTGCCGCTGCCACCACACGGTGTTGTCGGCCATGGCCTTGTCACGGTGAAGGTGCAGCTTGGGCGGTTCGAGCGTGTACATGGTGACCATCTGGGAGATGACTTTCGCCTCCTGCGCCACGTACGGGTCGGCGCCCTCAAGCAGGCGGTGGGCCGCCTCGGCGTCTGCCGCCAGCGCCTTGAGCCGCTGCGCGGGCATGGCGGCCAGGGCGGCCATGCGCCCGGCCGTGCTGCCGGGAAGGGCCATCAGGCCCTTGTAGCGGCGGCTCAGTTCGGGGACCAGCGCGGGCCGGTGCTGCGCGGCCCAGGCGAGCACGCGCCGGTACTGGTCGGGGTGGACGTCGCCGATGTCGAAGCCCATCACGCGCAGCTTGTGCCGGGCGGTGCGGTTGTGGTCGCGCATCCACTCGTACAGCTCGGCCCATTCCCGGGTGCGCCATGCGCCGTAGTCGTTCTGGAACTCCTCGGCCAGGATCTTGCGCAGGTCGCCCTTGCCGGTGCGCACGTACTCGTCCAGGCGCGCGCCGGCCGACCAGGTCGCCTCCAGCGCCAGCGTGGTGAAGCCCCGGGTCTCCACCAGGTGCCGGAACAGGCGGTGGCGCAGGGTGAACAACTCCTTCGAACCGTGCGTCGCCTCGCCGACGCCCACGATGGTGGCGCCCTTGACCATCGCCGACAACGCCCGCAGGTCGTCCGCCTGGCCGCCGGGCCGGGTGCTCCGGAGAGCCTTGGCGTGGCGCTCCAGACTCGCCACCACCCCGTCATCGACCCGACCGCCGACGGCCGTCACCGTGACAGCCTTCGCCGTGACGGGACCGGCTTGTGCGGGGGCCGCCGTGGCAGGGGTGGCCAGTGCTGGGGTGGTCGCGGTCGCCAGGCAGGCCGCCAGCGCCAGGGTGATCGGCGCGATACGACGCACAGTGTTGTTCGCCAAGACAGATCCTTCAGATTGGTGTCGATGCAGTGGTCACCAACGTATGGATCGGCGCAGGCGACATCGATCCTGCCAGCCGCCCGATCGCCGGTGCAGCCTGCTGTAACACCCCCCACCCGCCGCCCCGACCCCACCGCCCACCGTCCCGGCACGCGGGCCGACATCCCAGGCACGCGGACCGGCTTCCCCGGCCGAGCCAGCAGAGGCGGCCGAACGCGCCCTTCGCCCCCGCCGCTGTCCCGACACCACCCTCCAGCGGACCGTCCGCGCTCATGGGGCCCTGAGCGCCGCCTCACCGAACCCCGCTCTCCTCTTCCCCACCCCCTGATGCCTCAGCCAGCACTAAACCCTCCGGAAACCGTGCACCACGCAAGCCGAGCACAGGTCGCCGGACATCGGACACATTGCCGAGCGTCAGGCCCGGCGGCCGGGCAGGGCAGTGACGCACGGCCGTCGGGATTGTCGGTGGTGGGGCGTAACGTTCGGCGGGTGCGATCCTCCAAGCCGCTGGCCCGTGGGAAGGGCTTCACCCTCGACCTGGTGACCTGCGTCGACGACCACCGCGGCTGGTCGCGGCCCGAGGTGGGCCGGGCCCACCGCATGGTGCTGGTCCACCGTGGCGCGTTCCGTCGCATGGCCGACGGCCGCCAGGCCGCCGTCGACCCGACGATGGCCTACCTCGGCGCGCCCGGCGAGGAGGAACGCTTCGCCCACCCGGCGGGCGGCGACGTCTGCACCTCCCTCTCCCTGTCCCCCGGCCTCTGGCGCACGCTCGCGGGCGACGCCCCCCGGCTCGCCCGCTCGACGGTCTACGTCGACGCCCGCTTCGAGCTCGCGCACCGCCGCCTGCTGGCCGCCGCCCGCGCGGGCGACCCCGACTTCGCCCTGGTCGAATCCCTGCTGTCGCTGACCGGCGCCACCCTCACCCAGCTGGCCGGGCCCGCCACCCCGGCCACCGCGGACGGGGTGGCCGCGGCGCGCCTGCCCACCCCGTCCCCTGCCCGCTCCACCGCGGCCATCGCCGACGCCGCCCGCGAGGCGATCGCGGCCGACCATCCGGCGGCTGCCGGGCTGCTGCCGCTGGCGGAGCTCCTGGCGGTCTCCCCCTACCGGCTCAGCCGGGCCTTCACCCGCGAGCTGGGCGTCTCGCTGACCCACTACCGCAACCGGGTCCGCGTCAGCCGGGCGCTCGACCGGCTGGAGAGCGGCGAGACCGGCCTGGCCGCGCTCGCCGCCGACCTCGGGTTCGCCGACCAGGCCCACCTGACCCGTACGATCCGCCGCCACGTCGGCCACACCCCGACGGTCCTACGCCGCCTGCTGGCCTCCCCCGCTCCCCTCGGGCGGGTGGATTTCGGGTCGCCTGCCGCCGTAAGCTCCCCCAATGCATGATGCAGGTGAGGACCCCCGGCCCGCCCGGGGCGTCGTACGCGAGGTCCACTCGCTCAACGGTCCCGTCACTCTGGCCTACTCCCCCGACCTCGACGGCCTGGCCGATCCGGGGGAGATCGTGTGGGCGTGGGTGCCGTACGAGGAGGATCCGTCACGGGGCAAGGACCGGCCGCTGCTGGTCGTGGGCCGTACCGGGCGCAGGCTTCTCGGCATGATGTTGTCCAGCAAGGGCGACGACGGCTCCGACTGGCTGGAGGTCGGCGCGTGGGGCCGCGACGGGCGGGTGTCGTACCTGCGGCTCGACCGCGTCTTCGTGCTGGACGAGGGCGACATCCGCCGCGAGGGCGCGGTTCTCGACGGCGACCGGTTCGCCCGGGTGGCCTCCGTCCTCATGCAGACGCACGGGTGGAGCGTGGACTGACCAACGCGCACCCCCGCCCCCGCCCGCACCAAATCCTCTCCCCCCCGCGCGCTCCCACCCCGGTCTCCCACCTCCCCACCCCGGGCCAGCCTCCCCACCCCACCTCCCCGCCCCGGCCTCCTCCGCCCCCGGCCTTCCCCCCGCCGGCCCGCTCCCACAGCGGCGAGCGGTCCCACAGCGGGGGGGCCCCACAGCGGGGGGTGGCCCCACAGCGGGGGGTGGCCCCACAGCGGGGGCCCCATGCCGAAAGAGGGTTATCCCTAAGCAGGGGTGGGTCCAAAGCGAAGCGGGCGGTCGTGTAGCGATGGGCGGGCCGTCCCGTAAGGATTGGCGGTCGTGCAGCGGTGGCTGATCCCGTCATGGCGGGTGGTCCCGTTCCGGTGCGTGGTCCCGTAGCCCCCCGGGATGGGCGTGAGGGAGTATCCGGATGGTAAGCGCACGATCCGGTCATCGTCCGAAATCACCCCCGCCTGCGATCATGGGTGCATGCGTGTTGTGGTGATCGGCAGCGGGATCGTCGGGGCGAGCGCGGCCTACTACCTGAGTGGCCGCGGCGTGGCCGTGACCGTGGTGGACCGCGGTTCCCAGGGCCAGGCGACCCAGGCGGGCGCGGGAATCGTGTGCCCCTGGGTGGACCATCCGGAGGACGACTCCTGGTACCGGCTGACCAGCGAGGGCGCCCGCCACTACCCGAGGCTGGTCGAGGCGCTGGGCGAGGACATCGGCTACGCCAAGGTCGGCGCCCTGCTCGTGGCGGAGGACCCCGTGGATCTCGAACCGGTGCGGGCCCTGCTGCGCCGCCGCTACGCCGACGCGCCCGAGATGGGCGAGGTCACCGACGTGCTGACGCCGTCCGACCTGTTCCCGCCGCTGTCCGACGACCTCAGCGCGCTTCTCGTGCCGGGCGCCGCCCGGGTGGACGGCAGCGCCGTACGCGACGCGCTGCTGCGCGCCGCCGTCGCCCGGGGCGCCGAGGTGCTGCCCGGCAGCGCCGTCCTCACCCCGGACGGGCAGGTGCGCCTGCATGCCGCCGACGAGGACATCCCGGCGGAGAACGGGCCGCAGTGGGGCCAGCCGGGGCCGGCAACCGGCGCGGTGAGCGGCGGGACCACCTCCTGGCGCCAAGCCGCTCCTCTCCCTCCGGACTTCACGCCGTCCGCCACCGGCGACCTGACCGAGAGCCCTCTTGAGGCGTCCGCCGAGGGACCGGTCGGCGCCGCGGGCGACGCGCCCTTCGGCGGCCCTCCGGACGGCTCCCCAGGGGGCCCCGCCCAGGCCCCCGCGCCCGTCCCGCCCGTGGAGCCGGACGTCCCCATGCCACTGGCCGAACCCGTCGCCCCTTCCGCGGCCGAACGCGTGCCCGTCGGCGAGGGCGTCCCCCTGGAGGCGGACGTCGTGATCGTGGCGGCCGGGGCGTGGACGGGCGAGGTGTGCCGTCCGCTCGGGGTGGAGCTGCCGGTGTTCCCCCGGCGCGGGCAGATCCTGCACGCCACCCTCGACGGCGTGGACACCGCGTTCTGGCCCATCGTGCTGCCCAGGAGCGGGCCGTACCTGCTGGGGTTCCCCGGCTCGCGGGTGGTGATCGGCGCGACCGTGGAGGACGTCGGGTTCGCGCCCCGGGTCACGATGGGCGGGCTCGAAGAGGTGATCGCAGCGGGGTTGCGGGTGGCGCCCGGCCTGTTCGGGGCGACGGTGTCGGAGACCAGGGTCGGCCTGCGTCCGGTCAACGCCCCCGGCCCCGCGCTCATCGGCCGGCTCACGCCGCGGGTGGTCGTGGCGACGGGACTGAGCGCGTACGGGCTGACGGCGGGCCCGTTCACCGGCGAACTCGTCGCCAAGCTGGCCCTCGACGAACAACCCCCCATCGACCTCACCCCGTACGCACCCCGCACCGCCTGAACCACCGGCCGGCCCGGCACGTCCCCCGCGCTGACCGGGCCCGTGGATGCCCGGCGGGGCGAACGTCCCGCGCAGGGCAATCCATCGGCCGCCGCCCCAGAGCGTTCCAGCGGGAGAACACCGGCGGTCCAGCCCAGAAAAGACAACGGCCGGCGAAGCCATGCCGCGGGCCTACCCAGCACAAGAACGGCCCAGCGGAGCCACTCCGCATCCAAGCGGCGGCCCGACCCAGGACGAGAGCGGCCCAGCAGGCCACTCCCTGTCCAAGCGGCAGGCCGACCCAGCATGAGTGCGGCCCAGCGGAGCCCAGTCCAAGCGGCAGGCCGACCCAGTACGTGAGCGGGCCGTGCCGCCCTCCAGCCGGTGGGCCTGACAAGGACGAGAGCGGCGAGCCGCGTTCGCATGGCGGGCGTTGGCGGTAAGTCGGCGTTAGTCAGACCCCGGCATGATCCAGGCAACACTGCGCGGATATGGTGGATTTCTCCCCACCGTGATCTCGTGGGGAGGCCGCGTTGCCGCTGTTCGCGCTGCTGATCATTCTGCTGCTGGCCGCCGGATGCGCCTCCGCCCCCCAACGAACGGAAGGGCCCGAGCGCCCCGCCGAACGGCCCGCCCCCGCTGTCACACCTCCGCCGCGTCCCTCGATCCCCGCGCCGATCCCGCTCCCCGCCGAGCACGTCAAGATCCCGTACGCCGCCTCGGGCTCGTACGCCGTGGTGCCCGGCGGCGCGCCCGCCCGAGCCGGAGACGGCGAGGTGGTGCGGTACCTGGTGGAGGTCGAGCGCGGCCTGCCGATCGACGGGACCGTGTTCGCGGCCGCCGTGCACCGCACCCTCAACGACCCGCGCGGATGGGCCCGCTTCCAGCGCGTCGACCACGGCCCGGTACGGGTGCGGGTGGCGCTGTCCAGCCCCGGGCTGACCGTCAGCCAGTGCCTGCCGTTGCGCACCGGCGGCACGTTGTCGTGCTGGAACGGGACGCGCTCGGTCATCAACGCGCTCCGCTGGGCCGACGGCGTCCCCCAGTACGAGGGCGACCTGGCCGCCTACCGCGACTACCTCATCAGCCACGAGGTCGGCCACAGCCTGGGACACGGCCACCGCGCCTGCCCCGGCCCCGGCCTGCCGGCTCCGGTGATGGTCCAGCAGTCGAAGTCGCTGGGCCGCTGCCGGCCGAACCCGTGGCCGCACCCCGAACGCCACCCGGACGAGCGCCGCGACGCCCTGGCCCGCAACCCCTGACGGAAGGCCGGACCACGAGCCCGAAGCCGCGAACCTGGCTATCCCGAAGGGCTCGGGGCGTTGGGAGGCGGAGCCGCGGGGGCGGGCGCGGCAGAAGGAGGGCTCGGGGCGGGCGGCGGAGTGGGGGCAAGTCCGGAGCCTTGGCCCACGCCGCGCAGCAAGGTGTCCACCAGCCGCCCCGCCAGCGCCTCCGGCTCGCCGTCGCGGCTCTGCGCCGCCTCGTGGATCAGCGCGTAGTACACCCGGCGGGCCCACTCCGGCTCCACGTCCTCCCGCAGCACCCCGGCCGCCCGCGCCTGCTGGAACAGCCGGTCGCACCTGGCCTCGACCTCGGAGTACACCTGGGCCACCTCGGCCCCCGCCGACGGCCCGCGGCTCATCGCGAACCCCCAGTCGATCTTCACCCGCAGCACGTTCGCCGTCACCTGGTAGAGCGCGACCAGCGGCGGCGCCTGCTCGGGGCGGGCGTCGTCCACGGCGGCGGCGAACTGCCGGGTGGCCCACTCGGCCATCGCCTCCACCAGCGACTCCCTGGAGGCGAAGCGCCGGTGGACGGTCGTGCGCGCCACCCCGGCCGCCTCGGCGATCTGCTCCATGCTGGCCGCCGGGTTCCTGCTGAGCACCCGTTCGGCTGCCTCCAGGATCGTCCGGACGGTCCGCTCAGCGTCGGACCGCAGGGCCCGCGTCGTCCCACTCACACTCCAGAGGATACAGGACGGTACCCCTTCGATTCGAAGTTGCGTCATCAGTGTTGCAAGTTCTAGAGTGATCGCATCACCGCTGATGCAAGAAGGGCGATTCACATGGACATGCGACTCACCGGCAAGACCGCCGTCGTCACCGGGGCGAGCAGGGGGCTGGGGCTGGCGATCGTCGAGGCGCTGACGGCTGAGGGCATGCGGGTCGTGGCGGCGGCGCGCACGATCTCCCCCGAGCTGGAGCGCACCGGGGCGATCACCGTGACGGCCGACCTGTCCACCGCGGCGGGCCCGGCCGAGCTGGTCGAACGCGCGCTGGCCGAGCTCGACGAGATCGACCTCCTGGTCAACAACGTGGGCGGCGGCGACGGCGGCCGGGAGCAGGTCAACGGCTTCCTCGGCTTCGACGACGACGCCTGGCGCCAGTCGTACGATCTGAACTTCCTCAGCGCCGTGCGGGCCACCAGGGCCGCGATGCCCAGCCTGTTGCGGCGGGGCGGCACTGTGATCAACATCTCGTCCAACGGCGCCCGCGTGCCGCACATGGGGCCGGTCGTGTACACCACCGCCAAGGCCGCGCTGACGGCGTTCGGCAAGGCCCTGGCCGAGGAGTTCGGGCCGCGTGGCGTGCGGGTCGCCACCGTCTCCCCCGGCGCCTCGCGCACCTCGATGTGGGAGGCTTCCGACGGTTACGGCGCCGCCCTGGCGGCCTCGCTCGGCATGGAGCACGAACAGTTGCTCGCGGGGCTGCCGTCGGTCACCGGAATGACGACCGGTAGGTTCGTCGAACCGGAAGAAGTCGCCTCCTTGGTGACGTACCTGGCCTCGCCGCACGCCGGGAGCGTGAACGGCGCCGACTACGTCATCGACGGCGGAGCGATCAAGACGGTATGAACTATCGCGATATATCGTAGAACGGGAACACCGGGGAATCCCGCCCGGTTGGGCGGGATGGACATCATCTCCAGGGGAGTGTGGGCAATGGCAGGAATGCGGACCGCACGGCGGATCCTCGCGGGCGGCGCGCTCGCCGCCGCGGCCGGGTGGGCGTTGCGCGGGATACCGGCGGAGCTGGGCGTGCGGCCTTTGACGTCGGGGCCGGACCGGGTGAGCAGGATGCGGCGCTCGCCGCAGTTCAGGGGCGACACGTTCGTCAACCCCATGTCCGAGCCGACCGCCCTGATGACCACGCCCCCGGTGGGCCTGCTGGCCGAGCTGGCCAGGAACAAGGAGCAGCGGCATCCCGCCGGGCCCATCCCGCTGCGCCTGCCGCCGTCCGGCCCGCCGCCGGCCGACGGCCTGCGCGCGGTCTGGTACGGCCACGCCTCCACCCTGGTGGAGATCGAGGGCAGGCGGGTACTGTTCGACCCGGTGTGGAGCAACCGGGTCTCGCCGTCCCAGCTCGTCGGCCCCAAGCGGCACCACCCGCTGCCGGTGGACATCGGCGACCTGCCGCAGGTCGACGCGATCGCGATCTCGCACGACCACTACGACCACCTCGACATGGCCACCGTGCGCTCGCTCACGCGCACCCAGAAGGCGCCGTTCCTCGTCCCGCTGGGCATCGGGGCACACCTGGAGCGGTGGGGCGTGCCGCTGTACCGGATCATCGAGCTCGACTGGGACGAGGAGGCCGAGGTGGCGGGCCTGCGCTTCGTCGCCACCGCCGCCCGGCACTTCTCGGGGCGGGCCTTCACCAGGAACGACACCCTGTGGGGCTCGTGGGTGGTGGCCGGGCCGAGCAAGCGGGTGTTCTACGCCGGCGACTCCGGATACTTCCAGGGCTACCGGGGCATCGGGGCCGCGCACGGGCCGTTCGACCTGACCCTGATGCCGATCGGCGCCTACAGCCCGGCCTGGCCCGACATCCACATGAACCCGGAGGAGGCCGTCAACGCCCACCTCGACCTCGGCGGCAAGCTGCTGCTGCCGGTCCACTGGGCGACGTTCACGCTGGCGCTTCACCCGTGGGCCGAGCCGGTGGACCGGCTGTGGCGGGAGGCGAAGGCACGCGACGTCGAGATCGTGGTGCCCCGGCCGGGCGAGGGCGTCGACGTCACCGCCGCCCCGTCCGTGGACGGCTGGTGGGAAACCCTGGGATAGCCGTCCCGTCCGTAGACGGCTGACGGGAGTCCCTGCGATAGCCGCCCCGTCCCTGGACGGCTGGTGGGAGACCTTGGGGCAGCCGTCACGGCCGGGGGACGCCGGGTGTGGGGGGCCGTACGGCCCCTACAGTCGTGGGGTGAGCAACATGGAACGTGACCCCCGCGAACTCCGCTGCGCAGCCGACGGCGGCGACCACAGCGAGGTGCTGACCGGACGCGAGGTGCCGCTGGGCGGCCCGCGCGCGATGCGGGTGAGCAGGACGCTGCCCGGCGTGCACCGGCGGATGATCGGCGCCTGGTGCTTCGTCGACGCCTACGGCCCCGAGCCGGCGCTGATGCGCGTGCCGCCCCACCCGCACACCGGCCTGCAGACGGTGACCTGGCTGGTCGCGGGCGAGGTGCTCCACCGCGACAGCGTCGGCAGCCTGAGCCGGGTGCGTCCCGGCCGGCTCAACCTGATGACGGCCGGACGCGGCATCTCCCACTCGGAGGAGTCGCCCGGCACGACGCTGCACGGCGTGCAGCTCTGGGTGGCCCTGCCGGAGGCCCACCGGCACACGGCCCCCGCCTTCGAGCACCACGCCACCCTGCCCGTGTTGTCCGGCCCCGGCTTCGACGCCACCGTGATCATGGGCACGCTCGGCGGCGTGACCTCGCCCGCCACCACCTACACCCCGCTGGTGGGCGCCGAGGTGACGGTCGACGGCACGGGCGAGGTGCCGCTCGACCCCGCCTTCGAGCACGGGTTGCTGCTGCTCGACGGCGAGGTCGAGCAGGCCGTGCCGGGGGCGCTGCGCTACCTGCCGCCGGGCCCCGGCACGTTGCGGCTGGCGGGGCGCGGGCGGGTGCTGCTGATCGGCGGCGAGCCGTTCGGCGAGGAGATCGTCATGTGGTGGAACTTCGTGGGGCGCTCCCACGAGGAGATCGCCGCCTTCCGGAAGGAGTGGGCGGAAGGCGAGGGCTTCGGCACGGTCGAGGGCTTCGACGGCGAGCCGCTGCCCGCCCCGGCGCTGCCCTCCATCCGCCTGAAGCCGCGCGGACGGGTACGCCCCGAGACGCGCTAGTAGACCGAGATGTGCGGATGGTCGAAGTGGTTGGCCGTCGTGCCGCCGCGGTTGGACATCGTCCGCCAGGTGCCCGTCCTGGCGTGCCAGATGCGCTGGCGGTAGATGATGTACATGATCCCGAGGCGCCGGGAGTTCTTGATGGCCCAGTCGGCGATCTCGTAGCCGCGCTTGACCTCGGCCGCCGACGGCATCGCGCCGCCGTGGCTGAGCATGAAGTCGCAGGCGCGGCCGAGCGGGTGCTCGCCGCCGTCCTGGATCGTCCGGTAGCAGCCGATCCCGAACGGCACCACGAACCGTTCCTTGATGAGGGTCTTGACCAGGCGCATGCGGGGCGTGATGTTCTCGGAGCCGTCCGGGAGCTGCGGCACCCACGTGCCGTCCGGACGCCGCACGCCCGGGGCCGTGTAGAGCTTGTCGATCCGGTCCTTGATCTTCTCGATCAGCTTCTCGGCCTTCTTCTTGCGCCCCTCCAGGTCGGCCACCGCGGTGCCGAGTTCCTCGGCGCGGGCGGCGGCCTCCTGCTCGGCCTTGCGACGTTCGTCCCTGACCTTGGCGTAGCCGCGCAGCCGGGCGTCCTGGACGTCGATCAGGTGGCGGCTCAGCGCCAGGCGGCTCAGCAGCGCGTCCGGGTTCTGGCTGCCGGTGAACAGGGCGATCTGGTTGGGTTCGCCGCCGATGTACTGGGCCACGGCCAGCGTCCTGAGCTGGAGGGACTCCCGGTCGTAGACCTCCTGGGCGGCGGCCAGCCGCTCGCGCGCGCTCTTCTCCGTCTTCTCGGCCTGCTGCTGGGCACGGCGGCTGTTGTAGTACTCCTCGATGAGCCGGTCCGACTCCTTGCTCAGCGCGGCCAGCTCCTTCTTGAGCTGCTTCACCGAGGGCTTGGGGGCCGCGCGCCCGGCTGAGGCGTTGCCCGCCGTCATCGGCAGCCCGGCGGTCACTGCGACGAGTGCGGCGACCAGCACGGCGACCACGGCCCGCACCACGTTGCCCACGGCGGAGGAGGCGACCGCCACTGTCCTCCTTAGCCTGAGCCGCAGGGCGGGTTCCGGTCAGGAGCTAATCAGAGTCCGGGACGCCCTCTTTCCGACGCTGATAGTAGGGGATCAAGCATCATTCCCTGCAACTCATGACTTTTCCTGACTACGTGATTTTCGTGCGCGTCTTACCGCGATGCGGCCTCCGACCAGGGCCGATCCCGGCACCACGAGCATGCCGAGCAGGCTGGAGCCCAGGCCGACGTCGAGGTCGGCGTCCAGCAGCCCGCCCCCGCCGCCGCCGAGCAGCGACCCGCCGAGCGACAACCCGACCGAGACGGACAGGAGCGGTTCGTGGCTCTTGGCGGGCGGCTTGGCGGGGGGCTCCGGGGCGGGTGCGCTCGTGGCGGGCGGCTTGGGAGCCGGGCCCCCGGTCGCGGACTGCCGGGTGGACGCCGGCGACGACCGCGTGGGCGGCGGCCCCGAAGCCGGCTCCGACTCCGACGGGCCCGAAGGCGGCCCCGACTCCGACGGCCCGCTGGTCGGCCTCGGCGGCCGGCTGTTCGGTGCCCTCGTGGCGGGCGGCGCGGACGACGCGGGCCCCGCGGTCGGCACACCGGGCACCGTCGGCATGGCAACCACGGTGGGCATGGTGGGCCCGCCGGTGGCCGTCGCGGGCGGCGAACCCGTCCCGGACCCGCTCGGCACGGGCAGCTCCGGATCCGGCGTGCCGGACGGCGTCCTGAACGAGCTCTCCACGGACTCCGGCGGCATCGCGACGCCGCTGTCGGGCGTGGGCGAGCCGCTCCAGATCACGAACGTCGACGCCACCGCCGCCGCCGTCGCCAGCACCAGCCCACCGGTCACCGCCAGCTTGGCCGGCGGCCCGAACGAGCTGCGCACCACGCTGGTGCCCGTCGCGGCGCCGTTCTCCGCACCGCTCGTCCCGATGATCCCTCCACCCGTCCCCCCGCCCATCCCTCCGCCGGTCCCGGCCGACGGCAGCAGCGCGGCGAACGGCATCGCCAGCACGGCGAGTCCCGAGCGCCCGCGCAGTTCCCATCCCGCGCCGTACGTCCCGCGCGCCACCTCCTCCAGCTCGGCCAGGAACGCCTCGGCCGAGGCGGGCCGGTGGGCGGGGTCCTTGGCCAGGCCGTGCTCGACGAGGCCGCGCAGGCGTCCGTCCACGTGCTCCAGCGGGGGCGGCATGTGCTGGTGCTGGAAGGCCAGGGCGGCCAGGTTCGCGGCGGTGAACGGGCGGCGGCCGGTGAGGCATTCGTAGAACACCAGGGCGGCGGCGTACACGTCGCAGGCCGGGCCGGCCGGGGCGTCCTCCCACTGCTCGGGGGACATGTAGGCGGGGGTGCCGGCCAGGGCGCCGGTCTCGCCGAACCGGGCCGCGACGCCGAAGTCGACGAGCTTGCTGTCGCCGTCCGGGGTGACGATGACGTTCTCGGGCTTGAAGTCGCGGTGCGCCACCCCGCGCCGGTGCGCCTCGGCGAGGCCGAGCAGGGCCCCCTTCAGCAGGGTGAGCGCGGCCTCCACGCCGGTGCCCCCCTCGGCGGCGATCAGGCGGCGCAGCGTGACGCCGTCGACCAGCTCCATCACGATCGCAGACGTGCCCCCGGCCTCGACGTAGTCCAGCAGGCGGGCGGTGTGGGGGCTGTCGATCTCGCCGATGACCCCGGCCTCGACGCGGAAGCGGGCGGCGAACTCGCCGTCCGCGCGCAGGGCCTCGGACAGGTGCTTGATCGCGACCGGTAAGCCGTCGGAGTCGCGGACGGCGAGCACGACGCGGCCGGTTCCTCCGTGACCGAGTTCCCGGATCTCCGTGTAACCGGGAACAGCCATGTCGGGGCCTCCTGACCGGATAAAGATCCTTATGTCAGGAAGCTAGCCGAAGGTAACACGCCGTGTCGAGCCCCTTCGCGCGAGTAACCGACCCCCTATCGCAATCGGTATTTTTCCTACTTCCTATAGTAGGTCCGTGGCTCTCACCGATCATCTGCGCGAATGGCTCGGGGCCTGGCCGCCCACGGGAAACCTCGACGTCACGGGCTCGCCGCTGCGCACGCTGCCCGCCTGGGACGGCCGCGTGCACCCGGCCGTCGGCGTCGGCACCCCGGAGGGAGCGATGTTGTCGGTGCCGCCCGAGCACGTCGCCCGGGTGCGCGCCGCGCGGACGCTCCGGGAGGTCCCCGGACTGATCGGATATGGGGATCGCGGCTGGTTCGACGCCGTCTTCCGGTGGACCACCGAGCCCGCGCCCCTGCCCGACGCCGGCGAGTGGCTCCAGGCGACGGACGACGCCGTCCCCGGATGGCTGCGCGTGTTCGGCGGCGAGGTGCTGGTGGCCGTGGACCCCGAGACCGGCGAGCACCTGGCCGGGGTGGGCATCAAGCGGCACGACCGCTTCGGCCGGGAGCTGTCGGTGGTGACCGCGCCCGAGGCCCGCGGTCGCGGCCTGGCCAGACGGCTGGTGGCGCAGGCGGCGCGGCGGGTGCTGGACGAGGGGGCGGTGCCGACGTACATGCACGCGGCCAGCAACACCGCCTCAGCCGCCGTCGCCAAGGCGGCAGGCTTCCCCGACCTCGGCTGGACCGCCTTCGGCGTCGCCGAGAACTAACCCCTGCGCCAAACCGCACGGAGTCAGGCCACAAGGCCGAACGCCCCGAAGCATCGGACACACGGTCAATCCCCGGGAAGGGCCTGGCGGCGGGGACCGCCGGACGCAGGATCAGGCGGCCCGAAACACCGAACACGAAACCAGCCCTTGAGAGGGCCGGACATGGGTCCGGCCGCAGGAAGGGTCAGGCGCCCCGAGCACCGGACACGGTACCAGCCCTTGAAAGGGCCGGACATTGTGCCTGGCCGCAGGAAGGGCCAGGCGGTCCGGCCCCCGGACGCAATGCCAGGCGGCCATCCACGCCAACGCCCACCGCTTCCCACCGGACACCTGGTCAGGCGGTCCAAAGCCCCGGACATGCGGTCAGGTCGCTGGAAGGGCCTGGCGTGGGTCAGGCGGCGGGGGCGGCCGGGCGTGGGGTCAGGAGGGCGCGGATGTTGCGGGCAGCGGTGCGGCCCGCGCGGTTGGCGCCGACCGTGCTGGCCGAAGGCCCGTAGCCGACGAGTTGCAGCCGCGGCTCCCGGACGACCCGCGTCCCGTCCACCTTGATGCCGCCGCCCGGCTCCCGCAGGCGCAGCGGCGCGAGGTGGTCGAGCGCCGACCGGAACCCGGTGGCCCACACGACGATGTCCGCCGCGGTCTGCCGCCCGTCCGCCCACTCCACGCCGTACGGGGTGAGGCGGCGGAACATCGGCAGCCGCTCCAGCGCCCCCTTGGCCATCGCCTCCCGCACGACGACGCTGTAACCGAGCCCGGTGACGCTGACCACGCTCTGCGGCGGCAATCCGGCCCGCACCCGCGCCTCCACCAGGGCGACTGCCTCGCGCCGGGCGTCCTCGCCGAAGTCGTCGCCCCTGAAGACGGGCGGACGCCGGGTGACCCAGACGGTGCCGGCGGCGACCCCGGCCACCTCCGACAACACGTGCATCGCCGAGGCCCCGCCCCCGACCACGACCACCCGCCGACCGGCGAACGCCGCCGGCCCGCGATAACCGGCGTAGTGAAGCTGCTCGCCCAGGAAGTCGCCGGCCCCCGGGTAGTACGGCCAGTACGGCCGCGTCCAGGTGCCCGTCGCGTTGACCACGGCCTTGGCCGCCCACTCCCCCGCGTCCGCCGCCACGACCAGCCGCCCGTCCTCCCCCTCCCGGACGGCCGTCACCTTGACCGGCCGCAGGACCTCCAGCCCCACCCGCCGCTCATAGTCGCCGTAGTACGCGGGGACGGCCTCCGCCGCGGGCCGGTCACCTGCCGCCGCCACCCCGTCCGGCAGGCCGGGCAGGTCGAAGATCCCGTGCACCTTGTCCATGGTCAGCGACGGCGACCGATGCCGCCACGCGCCCCCTGGCCCGGCGGACGCGTCGAGCACGATCGTCCCGATGCCGAACCGTCGCAGGAAGTACGCACTGGACAGCCCCGCCTGCCCGGCCCCGATCACCACAACCTCGGTCGTCTCCACGCTCGACTGCAACCCCGCGCCCCCGCCCGCTCTTCCCCCCCAGGCCGTTCCTGCTTGACCCCCCAGCCGGTCCTGCGACGGGCACCCGGCCGGTGCAACAGCGACGCCGAGCCGATCCCGCGGCACCACCCGCCGATCCAACAGCGACGCCGGCCCGATCCGACGACGCCCCGCTGGTCCAACAGCAACGCCGAGCCGATCTCGCGGCAGCACCCCGCCGACCCAACAGCAACGCCAGGCCGATCCGGCGATGTCCCGGCCAGCCCAACAACGACGCCCTACCGGCTCAGGCAGCGGCGCCCGTCTGGATCAGGCGGGTGGCGGATCCGTCAGCGCTGTGGCGAACAGGGCGCGGTGGCGCAGGATGTGCTCGCGGTCGGTGTCGTACAACGCGGCGTCGCCGCGGGCGATGTGCGCGGCGAACGCACGGTCCCCTGCCGCCGCGCGGTCGTGCATGTGCCGTACGAGGTGTGCCAGCCGGTCGGCCGCGGCAACGGGCAGTGCAAGACGGTCACCTTCGGCAAGGCCGTAGGCGTCTGCGAACAACCGCAGCCTGCGCGCCTGCTCCCCCACCGGATCGGCCCCGTCGTGACGGGAATCGCTCAGCGGGACGAACCGGTACGCGGCGTAGGCGACGTCCCACGCGCGCGGCCCCGGATGGGCGGTGTCGAAGTCGATCAGGGCCACCGGCCGCCCGTCGCGGAACACGCAGTTGTACGGCGCGACGTCCCCGTGGCAGATGACCTCGGTGGGCTCGCGCGGCGGGAAGTACCAGACGGCCCCGGCGGCGGGCAGGAAACCCTCGGTGGCGTCGTGGTAGCGGCGCAGCAGCCGGGCGACGTCGCCGAGGGCCTGGTCGGAACGTGCATAGTCGGGCAACGGATCTCCGGGCACCTCGCCGGGGACGAAGTCGAGCACCTCCCGGCCCTGGACGTCGATCCCGTGCGCGGACGGCGCGCCCGTGAAGCCGCGGGCGGCCAGATGGGCGAGCAGCGCGTGCACGGCCGGCGTCCACGGGCCGGTCGGACGGCGCACGGTGGCACCGACCCGCACCACCTGGTTGACGCCGCCCCCGGTCAGCGGTTCCTCGTCATGCTCGGACACGCCCGTCATCCTCGCATCCCGGCGCGCACCGGCCAGCGCCGTCGAGCCCGGAACGCGCCGGGAGGCGTCAGCGGGCTCTGAACGCGACCGCGGTCGTGGAGGCGATCGCCGTCACCAGGACCACCATGACCAGGACCGTGCCGAGCGGGTTCTTGCGCCGGGGCGACGCCTGGACCTGCCTGACCCGCCGGTGCACCGCGACCTTAGGGGTGGGCTTGGGCGTCGGCGTGACCTCCTGGACGGGCACCCGTACCGGCGGCGCCACGTGCACCGGCCGGGGCGTGGGGTGGTGCACCGGCCTCGGCGTGCGCGGCGGGGTGGACGGCGGCGTGGGACGCGGGGTCGGCCGCGGCGACGAGCGAGGCGGCGGAGGCGGAGGCGGAGGCGGAGGCGGAGGCGGCGGGGACGGGCGGACGTGGCAGTCGCCCACCTCGACGCTGCCGCTCGGCCCGTACACGCACACCGAGCCGGGACCGATCGACACGCGCGGCACGGGGGCGCCGGTCCGCGGCACCCGCCCGCCGGGCCGCTCCGACACCGACCCCCGCGGCTCCGGAGCATCACGGATCTGCGCGCCCGGCACCGACACCACCGGCCCCGGGTCGTCCCAGATCTGGGCGCCCGGCACCGACACCACCGGACCGGTACGGCCGTCGCGCCCGCGCCCGCCGTGGATCGTGATCCCCGGGCTCGGAAGCTGCGTCGGACGTACGCGCACGGTGCCGGGCGCCGGGGGTTGCAGGTCGGCCGCCGCCGGGCCGGCCGCGCTCGCGGCGAGCAGAGCGGCGGCCAGCAGCAGCGGCGCGCGCCTGACGCCCACGGTCACATTCCCCCGGCGATGCGGGAGAACTCCTGCAGCGCGCCCTGGAACGCCTGCGGCCCGACCGCCAGCGGCCCGGCGAAGGCGTGGGAGATGTCCCAGGTCAGATAGGTGCCGAAGCCGAGCATCGCGGCCATCGCGAGCAGCGGCAGGACCGCCAGGCCGCGTGGCCGCGCGCCGGCCAGGTAGGGGAAGACGACGACGAGCAGGCCGGTGAGCACGGTCAGCAACAGCAGCCCCTGGGGCGGGGTGGCGGCGGCGTCCATCGAGCGCTGGGAACGGGCGGCGGCGATCGCGGCGACGCGTTCGAGCACGGCGTCGCGGGCGTCCTTGTCGTCGTCGGTCTTGGCGTCGACGGCGCTCACCCGGCTGCGCATGGCGTCGAGCCGGGCGGCTCCGACCGGGTCCATGCGGCCCTCGGCCATCAGCGGCCACTCGTCTCTGACCACGAAGGTGACGTAGTCGCGCAGCGCGGTGCGGACCGTCTGCTGAGCGGTGCCGGGCAGGTCGGCCGCGGCCCAGTAGGCGTCGATCGCGGCCTGGCTCTCGGCCTGGGCGTTCTGGCGGGCGGCGTCGGCGGTGGTCCACGGCACGATGATCGCGATCGCGAACACCAGCAGGAACAGGGCCGACAACATCGACCCGGCGTGACCGGCCGAGACCCCGTCGGGCTCGGCGTCCTCGCTGCCCTTCTTCGTGAGCCGGAACACCAGCGCGGTGAGCGCCACCACGCCCACGGCCGCCACGATCGAGAGCGTGTACGCCAGCATGAAGATCTCCCAAATCTTCTCGAATACACAGTGTTACATGACTATCACACTATGCAACGCTGGTGTCAGCTACCGGCAAGTAAAGTCGCGGCAAGCGTGTCGGCCGCCGAGGGAGCGGCACCGGGCGGGGCGGGGGAGGTCGAGAACCTGCTCGCGCAGGGGTCCGGGGCGGCGCCGCCGCTGGACGGATCGCTGATCATGACCGGGTGTTCTGACCAAACGTCCAGCCGGTCGGTGATGATCCAGAAAAATGGTGACTATGGACGGCGTGAATCTCAACGGCCGTAAATTCGTGATGGTGAGCTCGACGGCGAGCGCGGTGGACCCCGACAGCCCGACGGAGTTCCTGTACTGGGAGGCCGACGGCGTGGTGTGGGGCAGCTACACGGGCGACACCGTGACCCACGGCCGCTTCGTCGGGACGCGCGACGGCGCCGACGTCTCCATCTCCTACGCCCACGCGCTCAAGGCGGGCGGCAAGGCGGGCGGCCAGAGCAGCAGCCGCGTCGAGCAGGGCGAGGACGGGCTGCTGCGCCTGGTGGAGGAGTTCCGGTTCGACGGCGACGACACGCTGCACGTCAGCGTGTGCGCCGAGGTCCCGACCTCCTGACCGGCCCTCCAAGCGGAAGGCCAGGAGGCGGCGGGGCCGGGAGACCGGGGCCGGTCGGCATGGGGCTGGGGGCCGGGGCCGGCAGACCGGGGCCTGAGGGCCGGGAGACCAGGGCCGGAGACCAGGGCCGGAGACTGGAAGACCAGAAGATGGGAAGACCAGGGGCCGGTCGGCCGGGAGCGGGCGACGCACCACGCCACCAGGGCCCCGCCCCCGGCCACACGACCGCTTTCGACGCAGGGAGCGGCGCCCGACCGTCCTTGCCGAGAGCGGTGGCTAGCCGTCCTTGCGCAGTGCGGCCCGTCCCTCGGCCGCGCCGACGAAGCGCATCTTGCCGAGCGGCACGTCCCCTTGCGTCTCCTGGGGTGTGCGCCGCGCGGGACGGGAGGCGTCCCGGTCGGACGGCAGCACGTACGGCCGTCTGAGCACTTCGTCCAGGATGAACACGGTCTCGGTGGCCTTGACCGCCGGGATGTTGGCCAGGCGGTCGGTCACCATGGTGTGCACGGCGGCCACGTCGGAGACCCGCACCTGGATCATGGCGTCGTGCTGGCCGGTGGTGATCGCGCAGTACTCGACCTCGGGCATCCGGGCCAGTTCGGCCCTGAACTGCTTCCACATCTGCTGGCGCACGGTCACGAAGATCAGCGCGGTGATGCCGAGCCCGGCGCGCACGTGGTCGATCTCCGCGGTGAAGCGCTTGATCGCGCCGTCGGCGCGCAGCGCCTCGAAGCGCGTGTAGGCGTTCGCGCGGGAGATGCCCACCCGTTCGGCCAGCGCGGCGACCGAGATCCTGCCGTTCTCGCGCAGGACCTCAAGGATCTTCATGTGGACGTCGTCCAGTTCGAGACCGATGCCGATCCGTCCAGGCTGACCGCCGCCGCTGGCACCATTTCTGGAAATATCACTCATCATTACACCTCGACCATTTATATCCGTCTCGCGGACCGCACATGACCTGGACGTTCTGCCGGACAATCCTCGACATCCTTCTCCCGAACGTCCAATTTGGAGGACCCCATGGCGACCCGCTCGCAGACGGCGGCAGTGCTGCTCGCCGGTGCGCTCGCCCTCGCCGCCTGCGGAAGCGGCGGCACCTCGCAGACCCCGGCGGCCTCCGGTGGCGGTGGGAAGACGCTCGTCATCGACACGTCGTTCGACCTCAAGACGGCCGACCCCGGCCGCACCTACGAGCCGACCGGGCTCATCGTCGGCAAGGCCGTCTACGAGACGCTGCTGACCTTCGACGGTTCCGACGTGACCAAGCCGGTCCCGGCGCTGGCCGAGTCCTACGAGCTGAGCGAGGACGGCAAGACGCTGACGCTCAAGCTCAAGAAGGGCCCCACCTTCGCCGACGGCTCGCCGATCACCGCCGACGACGTGGTGTTCTCGCTCAACCGCGTGCGTGACATGAAGGGCACCCCGTCGTTCCTGCTGGACGGCGTCGAGGTGGCCAAGACCGACGACTCGACGATCACGCTGACGTCGAAGGCGCCGAACCCGGCGCTGCCCTACATCCTGCCGAACCCGGCGCTGGGCATCCTCAACAGCAAGGTCGCCAAGGAGCACGGCGCGACTGCCGACGCCCAGGACAAGGCCGAGCAGTACCTGAACGCCTCCTCGGCCGGGTCCGGCCCGTACACGATCGAGTCGTTCAACGTGAGCAGCCAGGTCACGCTCAAGGCGAACCCGAAGTACTACGGCACCAAGCCGGCCTACGACAAGGTCGTCATCCGCAACGTCGAGGCCGCCACGCAGAAGCTCAACGTGCAGCGCGGCGACAGCCAGGTGGCGCTGAACCTGTCCGGTGACCAGGTCACCAACATGCCCTCCACCCTGCAGGTGAAGAAGACCGCCTCGGCGAACGTCATCTTCCTGCTGGCCAACCAGGACTCGGGCGTCAGCAAGACCACGCCGAACGCCAAGTTCGTCGAGGCCGTGCGCAAGGGCGTGGACTACGCGGGCCTGCTGGAGCTGGCCGGCGAGGGCTCGACGCAGGCTCCCGGCATCATCCCGTCGCAGCTGCTCGGCGCGCTGCCGCCGGAGCAGGCGCCCAAGCGGGACGTCGAGGGCGCCAAGGCGGCCCTGGCGGCCAGCGGCGTGTCGAACCCGACCGTCAAGCTGGAGTTCCCGAGCGAGCTGACCGTCAACGGCCTGTCCTTCCAGCCGCTGGCCGAGCGCATCCAGGCCAACCTCAAGGAGGTCGGCATCACGGTGGACCTCCAGCCCGCGCCGGTGACGACCGCGCTGGACAACTACCGCAACGGCAAGGAGGAGATGGGCCTGTGGTACTGGGGCCCGGACTACCCGGACCCGAGCGACTACCTGGCCTTCGCGCCCGGCAAGACCGTGGGCCTGCGGGCCGGCTGGAAGGAAGGCGCGGCCAAGGAGATCGAGTCGGCCGCTGACAAGGCCGCGACCGCGATCGGCGACGAGGCGCGCAAGACGGCCTACGCCGACCTGCAGACCAAGCTCAACACCTCCGGCCCGTTCGTGCCGCTGATCCAGCCGAGCCAGAACATCGTGTCGGCCGCGTCCGTGACGGGCCTGGAGTACCACCCGGTCTGGACCGTGGACGTCGCCGACCTCGGCGCGAAGTAAGGAGACCGGCAGGTGTCCGACAACCCGGGCGCGGCGGGCTCGCCGCCGCGCCCCGGCGCCGGCTCCCCGGTCGAGACGGCCGAGACGGCCGAGACGGCCGAGACGGCCGCCGCAGGGACGCGGCGGCGGCGGGGCGTGCACCCGCTGGCCCGCTTCCTCATCCGGCGCATCCTCATCGCCGTGCTGCTGGCCTGGGGCATCACGCTCGTCACGTTCCTGCTGACGAACCTGGTGCCCGGCGACCCCGTGGCCGCCAACCTGGGCCAGCGGGCGCTGGGCGACCCGGCCATCGTGGCGCAGTGGCGGTCCGAGCACGGCCTGGACAAGCCGCTGTGGCAGCAGTACGCGATCTATCTGCAGGGCCTGGTCCAGGGCGACCTGGGCACCAGCCAGCAGAGCCACCGCCCGGTCAGCCAGGACCTGGCCGAGTTCGTCCCGGCGACGCTGGAGCTGGCGGGCGCGGCGATCCTGATCTCGCTGGTGCTGGGCGTGGCCTTCGGCGTGGTCGCCGCGCTGCGCAGGGACCGGCTGTCCGACCACGTGCTGCGGCTGGTCAGCCTGATCGGCATCTCGGTGCCGACGTTCTGGCTGGCGCTGGTGGCGTTCTACGTGTTCTTCTTCCGGTTGCAGATCACGCCGGGCAGCGGACGCGTGGACGCGGCGCTCGGCTCGGCGCCGGCGGTGACCGGGCTGCAGACGGTCGACGCGCTGCTGGCGGGCCGGTGGGACATCTTCACCTCCGCCGTCGGCCACCTGATCACGCCCGCGCTGGTGCTGGCGCTGTACACGATCGGCCTGCTGACCCGCTTCACCCGTTCGGCGGTGCTGGAGGTGCTGGGCCAGGACTACGTCCGGGCGGCCCGCGCCAAGGGGCTGCCGGGCCGGGTGATCCTGTTCAGGTACGTGCTGCGTTCGGCGCTGGTCCCGATCATCACCGTGGCCGGTCTGGCCTTCGGCAGCCTGCTGTCCGGCACCGTCCTGGTCGAGGCGATCTTCGCCTGGCCCGGCGTCGGCCAGTACGCCTACAAGAGCGCCACCAGCCTCGACCTGCCCGCCGTCATGGGCGTCGGCCTGGTCGTGGGTGTGGTCTACCTGGTCATCAACCTGATCGTGGACGTGCTGTACGGCGTCATCGATCCCCGAGTGAGGCTGCAATGAGAGGCAAGGGGCTGCTGGGCAGGCTGCCCGAGGCGTGGCGGCAGCCGCTGGCCGTCGCGGGCGCCGTGCTGGCCGTGGCCTGGCTGGTGATCGCGCTGGCCGCGCCGTGGCTGGCGCCGCACGACCCGCTGGCCCAGGACCTGCCGCGGCTGGCTCCCCCGGGGCCCGGCCACTGGTTCGGCACCGACCAGCTCGGACGCGACATCCTGAGCCGCGTCATGTACGGCGCGCGGGTGTCGATCCCGCTGACGTTGCTGCTGGTCGTGCTGTCGGTGCTGGTCGGCGGCCTGCTGGGGGCGTGCGCCGGGTACTTCGGCAAGTGGGTCGGCGAGACGATCATGCGGATCGCGGACCTGGTGTTCGCGTTCCCGACCGTGATCCTGGCCATGGTGGTGGCCGCGGCGCTGGGCGCGAGCCTGGGCAACGCCGTGCTGGCCGTGCTGGTGGTGGCCTGGCCCGCCTACGCCCGCGTCACCCGCGGGCTGGTGCTGGGCGTGCGCGAGCGGGAGTTCGTGCTGAGCGGGCGGCTGCTGGGCTTCTCGGTGTGGCGCTCGCTGCGGGTGGACGTGCTGCCGAACGTGACCGGCCCGATCCTGGTGCTGGCCACGCTCGACATCGGCACGGCGCTGCTGCTGCTGTCCGGCCTGTCGTTCCTGGGCCTGGGCGCCAAGCCGCCGTCCCCCGAGTGGGGCGCGATGGTGGCCTCCGGCGTGGAGGTCTTCGACAGCTGGTGGGTGGCGACGTTCCCCGGCCTGGCGATCCTGACCGTGGTGCTGGCGTTCAACTTCCTCGGCGACACGCTGCGGGACGCGCTCGACCCGCGGACGGCCCGCGCGATCAAGGAGCGTGCGTTGTGACGCTGGACATCACCGGCCTGAAGGTGTCGATCCACGGCAAGGAGATCCTGCGCGGCGTCGACCTGAAGCTGGCCGCCGGGCGCGTGCACGGCCTGGCCGGCGAGAGCGGGTCGGGCAAGACGATGACGGGCCTGGCCGTGCTCGGGCTGCTGCCGCACGGCGCGCGCGTCTCGGGCCGGATCGGGCTCGGCGAGCGGGACCTGCTCACGCTGCCGCCCAAGGAGCTCAACCAGGTGCGCGGCGGCGAGGTCGCCATGGTCTTCCAGGACCCGGCGACCAGCCTGCACCCGATGCTCACGATCGGCCGGCAGCTCACCGAGCACATGCGCCACCACCTGGGCCTGGGCAAGGCCGAGGCGAAGGCGCGGGCGGTCGAGCTGCTGGGCAAGGTGCGCATCCCGGGCGCCGAGGAGGCGTACGGGCGCTTCCCGCACCAGTTCTCCGGCGGCATGCGGCAGCGCATCGCCATCGCCGTCGCGCTGGCCTGCTCGCCCAAGGTGCTGATCGCCGACGAGCCGACCACCGCGCTGGACGTGACCGTGCAGGCGGGCGTGCTGCGGCTGCTGCGCGGGCTCTGCGACGAGCTGGGCCTGGCCGTGCTGCTGGTCACGCACGACCTGGGCGTCATGTCGGCGGTCGCGGACGAGGTGAGCGTGATGAAGGACGGCCTGGTCGTGGAGACCGGGCCGCGCGGGCGGGTGCTGCGCGACCCCGAGCACCCCTACACCCGCGCCCTGCTGGACTCGCTGCCTGATTCTGTGCCTGATTCTGCTCCGGACGTGGAGGGCTGATGCTGGACATCGAGGACCTGGTCGTCGAACACCGCTCCCCCGGGCGTCCGGTGGTGCGGGCGGTGGCGGGGGCCAGCCTGACCGTACGGGCGGGCGAGGTCGTGGGCCTGGTCGGCGAGTCGGGGTGCGGCAAGTCCACCCTGGCGCGGGCGGTCTGCGGGCTGAACCCGGTCACCCACGGGTCGATCGCGTTCGAGGGGCAGCAGGTCACGCCGCTCGGCCTGCGGCGCAGGAAGCTCACGGGCATCCAGATGGTCTTCCAGGACCCGTACGCGTCGCTGAACCCGCGGCGCCGGGTGGGCGACCAGATCGCCGACGGCCTGCGCACCGCGGACGACACCCGTACCGACCCGGCCGACCTGCTGGAGCGGGTGGGCCTGCCGCGCGAGTTCGCCGGCCGGCACCCCCACGAGTTCTCCGGCGGCCAGCGGCAGCGCATCGCGATCGCCAGGGCGCTGGCGGCCCGGCCGCGGCTGCTCATCGGCGACGAGCCGATCTCCGCGCTGGACGCCTCCGCCCAGGCCCAGGTGGCCCGGCTGATGCGCGACCTGGCGGTGGACTCCGGCGCCGGGCTGCTGTTCATCAGCCACGACCTGTCGGTGGTGCGGCTGATCGCCGACCGGATCGCCGTCATGTACCTCGGCAAGATCGTCGAGGTGGGCGGGACGGCCGAGGTGTGGGACGACCCGAAACATCCGTACACCAGGGCGTTGCTGGGGGCCATCCCCAAGCCGGACGGCATGGGCGTGCTGCCCGCCGAGCTGGCCGGGGACGT
The DNA here is from genome assembly GCF_044465525.1 of Nonomuraea sp. NPDC049646. Classification (NCBI taxonomy): domain Bacteria; kingdom Bacillati; phylum Actinomycetota; class Actinomycetes; order Streptosporangiales; family Streptosporangiaceae; genus Nonomuraea; species Nonomuraea sp. NPDC049646. The sequence continues at coordinate 677,597 of NZ_JBITLU010000002.1, forward strand.
GCCCGACCCGGCGAACCCGCCGGGCGGGTGCCGGTTCAACCCGCGTTGCCCGCTGGTGATGGAGGTGTGCCGCGAGAAGGAGCCGGACTTCGGGCCGGTCGCCTGCTGGCTGCACGAGCCGGCGTGAGCCGGCGGCACGCCGCGCGGGTGGCGGCCGTGCGGCGGGCGATGGCCCAGGAGGGCATCGACGTGCTGGTGTTGCGGCCCTCGCCCGACTTCCGGTTCCTGAGCGCCTCCCCAGAAGGCGCTCTCCCTGAGGGCGGCGCGCCGGACGGCGGCGCCGGGCCGGGCGTGTTCCTCGTGGTGACGGCCGACGCGATCGTCGAGACCCGCGACCCGGCGGGCCTGGTGCCCGCCTCCGCGCGCCGGGTCGGGGTGGACCCGGAGATGCGGGCGAGCGAGCTGTTCCGGCTGGCGATCGCCGCCGAGCTGGTGCCCGCCTCCGCGGTGCTGGCGCCGCTGCGGCTGCGCAAGGACCCCGCCGAGCTGACGGCGCTCGGCCGGGCGGTCGCGGCGGCGGAGGCGGTGCTGGCGCAGGCGGCCGAGCTGGCCTGGTTCGGCGCGACCGAGCGGGCCATGGCGCGCCGGCTGCGGCTGCTGGCCCTGGAGTCGGGCTGCGAGGAGGTGATCTCGCTGCGCGTGTCGGCGGGCGAGCACACCGCGCGGCCCGAGCACGTGCCCGGCGGGCGCGTGATCAACCCGGGCGACGCGCTGCTGGTGTCGGTGTGCGGCCGCTGGGACGGCTACTGCGCCGAGGCGGGCCGGGTGTTCGCCGTCGCCGAGCCGCCGGAGGACTACGAGGCGATGTACTCGGTGGTGCTGGCCGCCCACCGCGCGGCGCTGGCGGCGCTGCGGCCGTCGGTCCCGTTCGCGGAGCTGGCCAGGACGGTGCACGAGGTCATCGACGCCAGCGGCTACGGCCGCTTCGCCGCGCCGCACGTGGGCCGGGGCGTGGGCCTGGGCCACGACGAGGGGCCGCGAGCCGGTGAGGACGCGGTGTTCGCCCCCGGGATGACGGTCTGCCTGGAACCGGCCATCTACGTGCCCGACCTGTTCGGCGCGCGGGTGGCCGACGTGGTGGCCTGCACGGCCGCCGAGCCGGTGCCGCTGGGCACGCGGCCGCACACCCTGCACGTCCTCGACCGCTGAGGCGGCCTGCGCTTACGCTGGGTGACGACGATCACCGGGGGGCGTCGTGGACCAGTTCGTGCTGCTCATGCTGGTGCTACTGGGCGCGCTGGTCACGGTTCCGCTGGGCGAGCGGCTGGGGCTGCCCGCGCCGGTGCTGATGACGCTGCTGGGCATCCTGCTGGCAGTGCTGCCGTTCGTGCCGAACGTGGACATCCCGCCGGGCATCGTGCTGCCGCTGCTGCTGCCGCCGTTGCTGTACGCGGCAGTACGGCGTACGTCGTGGCGGCAGTTCGCGGCGAACTGGCAGCCGATCTTCCTGCTCGCCGTGGCGCTGGTGTTCGTGACGACGGCGGCCGTGGCGGCCACGGCGCACGCGCTCGTCCCCGGCCTGCCGCTGGCGGCGGCGGTGGCGCTGGGCGCGCTGGTCGCGCCGCCCGACCCGGTGGCGGCCACGGCGGTGGCCGGGCGGCTGGGCCTGCCGCGGCGCATGGTGTCGCTGCTGGAGGGCGAGGGCCTGTTCAACGACGTGACCGCGATCGTGCTCTACCACGTGGCGGTAGCGGCGGTCGTCACGGGCGTGTTCTCCTGGCCGGGGGCGCTGGGCGAGTTCGCGCTGTCGGCGGGGGTGGCCGTGGCGGCGGGGTTCGCGCTGGGCTGGGCGGCCGGGAAGCTGATGGCGCTGCTGGGCGACGCGACGCTGCAGGTGGGCCTGTCGCTGGTGGTGCCGTTCGTCAGCTACGCGGTGGCCGACGAGCTGCGCGGCTCGGGCGTGCTGGCCGTGCTGACCACCGCCTTCTACCTCAGCGACCGCATGTGGGACGCCGACGACGTGTTCGGCCGGTTCGCCTCGTCCACGTTCTGGCAGGTGGTGGACACGCTGGTGACGGGGGTCGCGTTCGGGCTGATCGGGCTGGAGCTGCACACGGTGTTCGGCACGGTCCACGGGCGGTTCGGCGAGGTGCTGTGGTGGAGCGCCGCCGTGGTGGGCGTCGTCGTGGTCGTCCGGCTGCTGTGGCTGCTGCCGGCCGCCTGGCTGGCCAAGAAGGGGCGGCGCGAGGACACCGAGGTGCCGATGAGCTGGCGCGAGACCGTCGTCATGTGGTGGGCGGGCATGCGCGGCGTGGCGTCCGTGGCGCTGGCGCTGGCCATCCCGCTGCGCATCCATGACGGGCGGCCGTTCCCGCAGCGGCCGGTGATCGTGTTCATCGCGTTCGCGGTCATCCTGGTGACGCTGGTGGTGCAGGGGCTGACGCTGCCGTGGCTGGTGGCGCGGCTCGGCGTCAAGGCCGACACGGCGGCCGAGCGCGATCTGGAGAAGCGCCTGGCGATCCGGGCCGCCCACGCGGCCAAGCGGCGGCTGCGGGAGATCGACGAGGCCGAGGACCTGCCCGAGGAGGTGGTCGAGCTGCTGGGCCGGCGCATGATGGACCTCGGGCTGCGGATCAGCCCCGAGGCCGCCGACGACGAGCGGCGCGAGGCGTTCGAGCAGCGGGCGCGGCGGGCCCGGCTGGTGCGGCGGGTGCAGGAGGAGATGATGTCGGCCGCCCGGCAGGCCGTGCTGGACGCCCGCCGCGACCCGCGGGCCGACCCCCAGGTGGTCTCCCGCGTGCTGCGCGCCCTCGACGCCCGGAGCATGCGCTGACCAGCCCCGATCCGCCGCCCGGAGGGTTGACGGTGTGTGACCGGGGGCCGCAGAGGGTAGTCATTTCCTTATGCTGCGGATCGGCACGCTGGGCGCCGCCCCGTCGGTCGGCGTCGTGGCCTGTGGCTGGCACGACAGCGGTCCGGGCCCCTTCACCACCGGCATCAAGCTGATCTACACGCTCGGCGGCCCGCTGCCCGAGCTGCCCGGCCTGCGGATCGGGTCCGGAGCGCTCATAGGCGCCGAACAGATCGCCGCCGCGCTGCTCCAGGGTCTCGACGTGGTGATCACCGAACCCGCCTGCCCGGCCGCGCCCGTGGTGGCGGCCGGCATGTGGCACTACGGCTGGACCAGGCGCGACGTGTCGGCCCTGGCCGGGGCGACGGTGGCCGGTCTGGCGCTGGCCACGCAGCCGGGCGCGTGCGTGGCGGAGATCGGGCGCGACGGCGCCGGCTCCATCGACGGGCAGATGCCGGCCGAGTCGGTACGGGCCCGCGTGGCGGCGGCGTTCTCCGGCGGCCGGTACCGCACGCCGGAGGTGACGGTGCCGCTGGAGGCGGTGCGGCTCAGCCAGGACACGCCGTGCCGGATCCGGATCGCCCGCACCCCCGGCCTCGTCGTCTGAGGCCGTCGTGGCCATGGGCCTCGGCGACGAAGAACCGCCGGCCTTTGGTCGCCTGGCACGAACCCCTGATGTCACCCCATGTCGTACGGTCGCCAGGGAGCACCTGCGCGCCGACCGAGTTGGAGAGAGTGTGAAGATCACAGGAGTAGAGCTGCGCCGGATCGCGATGCCGTTGGTGGCGCCGTTCCGCACGTCGTTCGGCACCGAGACGGCCCGGGACGTCCTGCTGGTCAGGGTGGTGACCCCCGACGCCGAGGGGTGGGGCGAGTGCGTGGCCATGTCCGAGCCGCTCTACTCCTCCGAGTACGTCGACGGCGCCGCCGAGGTGATGCGCCGCTTCCTGCTGCCCGCCCTGCCCACCACCCTGGACGCGTACGGCGTCGGCCGCGCGCTCGAACCGATCAAGGGCCACCGCATGGCCAAGGCCGCCCTGGAGACCGCCGTGCTCGACGCGCAGCTGCGGGCCTCCGGCGAGTCGTTCGGCCATTTCCTGGGCGCGGCCCGCGACCGGGTGCCGTGCGGGGTGTCGGTGGGCATCATGGACTCGATCCCGCAGCTCCTCGACGCCGTGGCGGGCTACGTCGAGGAGGGGTACGTCCGCATCAAGCTGAAGATCGAGCCCGGCTGGGACGTCGAGCCGGTGCGCGCGGTGCGCGAGCGCTTCGGCGACGACCTGCTGCTCCAGGTCGACGCGAACGCGGCGTACTCGCTGGCCGACGCCCGCCGGCTGGCCCGGCTCGACGCGTTCGACCTGCTGCTGATCGAGCAGCCGCTGGCCAACGACGACCTCGTCCAGCACGCCAGGCTGGCCCGCCGGCTGCGCACCCCGATCTGCCTGGACGAGTCCATCGAGTCGGCCGAGCACGCGGCGGCCGCCATCGAGCTCGGCTCGTGCTCGATCATCAACATCAAGCCGGGCCGCATCGGCGGCTACCTGGAGGCGCGGCGCATCCACGACCTGTGCCGGGCCAACGGCGTGGCGGTGTGGTGCGGCGGCATGCTGGAGACCGGTCTCGGGCGGGCGGCCAACGTGGCGCTGGCGGCGCTGCCGGGCTTCACGCTGCCCGGCGACACCTCGGGGTCGCGCCGCTACTACGCGACCGACGTGACCGAGCCGTTCGAGCTGGTGGACGGCCATCTGCAGGTGCCGACGGGGCCGGGGCTCGGCGTCGAGCCGATCCCGTCGGTGCTGGAAGAGGTCACGACGGCCACGGAGTGGATCCCGCTGTAGGGCGCCCGTCCTGGAGGGCGGGGCCGGCCGGGGTCACCCGACCCCGGCCGGCGCCCTGCGGGGTCAGCAGCGGGTGAAGCGCAGGCGCAGGGTGGCCGGGGCGGCGTGCAGGTCGTACCGGGGCAGCGCGCCGGGGCCGCAGGTGGCGGTGCCGATGCCCTGCTGGGCGAGGTCCAGGTGGAGGTGCACCCGGTCGCCGGGCACCAGGTCCGGGCGGTGGCGGGCGGCCTCCAGCTCGGCGGTGCTCCACCGGCGCGCGGTCAGCCCGAACGCCGGCTCGCCCGCGACCCGGAACCCGGGCGTCCCAGCCGGCCCGCCGAACTCGGCCCATCGCACGTCGGCGCGGCGGCCGTTCTCCTGCGGGTGGACGTAGGGCGTCTGGAGGTCGTCGATCGTGGCGCTCCAGCGGCCCACGCGGGCGGCCATGCCGGTGTCGGGGTATGCCTCCCCCGGCCCCCGGCCGTACCAGGTGACGTGGGTGAGCCGGCCGGGCAGCGCGAGATGGACGCCCAGGCGCGGGATCGGGTCGCGCCATTCGCCCTCGGGCTCGACGTCCACGGTCAGGTCCAGGGCGTCGCCGCGGGGCGCGGTCCACGTCCAGGTGACGCGCATGCCGAGGTCGGTGGCGGCGGGGGCGGCCCTGGTCTCGACGGTGAGGCCGTCGCCGGTCCGCACGCCGTCCACGCGGTGGGTGAGGCGATGCAGCCCGAGCTGCCGCCACTTCCGGCCCAGGCCGCCGTAGCGGTCGTTGTCGGTGGGGGCGCGGTAGAGGTCGAGGCGCGGGCCGTCGACGTCGAGGCCGAACAGGCGCAGCAGGCGGCCGGTGCGCGGGTCGAACTCGCCGCCGCCCAGCCTCAGCCGCCCGCCGGACGTCTCCGGCCGGACGCCCGCACCGGTGACGGCGGCGGGAAGGGCGGGGCTCGGCAGGCGGGTCTGGGACCAGGCGAGCTCGTGGCCCGCGGTGGCCCAGGGCTGGTCGCCGGCCAGGGTCGCGCGGACGGTGAGCCGGCGCTCCCCCACGTTGTCCGCCGGCGGGGGCGGGTCGGGCAGCCTCACCTCGCCGCCGGACGGCGGCACCGCCAGCGGGAACCGCGCGACGGGGAGCCCGTCGTCCTCGACGACGGCCTCGAAGGCGAGGTGGGCCAGGTCGCGGAAGTCGTGCCGGTTGACCACCCGCACGACGCCGTCGCCGAACGCGAACCGCACCGGCTCGAACACCTTCTTCAGGTCCAGCAGGCCCGGGGAGGGCGTGCGGTCGGGGAACACCAGCCCGTCGATGACGAAGTTGCCGTCGTGCACGGGCTCGCCGTGGTCGCCGCCGTAGGCGTACTCGTGGCGGGGGTCGGTCAGGCCGTGGTCGATCCACTCCCACACGAACCCGCCGGCCAGCCTGGGGAAACGTTCGAACAGCTCCTGGTACTCGGCCAGGCCGCCGGGCCCGTTGCCCATGGCGTGGGCGTACTCGCACTGCAGGAACGGCATCGCGCGCCGCCGCGCGTCCAGGACGGGGTCGTCGAGCGGGTCCTCCTCGCCGCGGCCGATGGCCTCGACCTCGGCGTGGGTGGCGTACATGCGCGAGTAGACGTCGGTGTGGGCGCACGACCAGTCGCCCTCGTAGTGCAGCGGCCTGGACGGGTCGCGCCGGCGCGTCCAGGCGGCCATGACGGCGAGGTTGCGGCCGACGCCCGCCTCGTTGCCGAGCGACCACATGATGACGCTGGGGTGGTTCTTGTCCCGTTCGACCATGCGGCGCATGCGGTCGAGCAGGGCGTCGGCCCAGCGCGGGTCGTCGGTGGGGTTGCGCCGCCAGCCGACCTGGCCGAAGCCGTGCGTCTCCAGGTCGCATTCGTCGACGACCCACAGGCCCAGCTCGTCGCACAGGTCCAGGAAGCCGGGGTGCGGCGGGTAGTGGCTGGTCCGGACGGCGTTGACGTTGTGCCGCTTCATGAGCAGCACGTCCTCGCGCATGGTCTCGTACGGGACCGCGCGGCCGTGGTCGGGATGGAACTCGTGCCGGTTGACGCCCTTGAGCAGCAGCGGGCGGCCGTTGGCCAGGAGCACGCCGTCCTCGACGGAGACGGTGCGGAAGCCGACGCGCAGCCGTACGGTCTCGTGCGGGGTGGTCAGGACGGCCTCGTACAGGCGGGGCGTCTCGGCGGTCCACGGCTCGGCCCCGACGGTGATCTCGACGCCGGGTTCCAGGTCGCGCACGCCGAGTTCGGGGATGCTCAGCAGGCCCTCGGCGGCCTCGAAGGACAGCCGGCCGTCGTGGGCGGCGTGCACGAACACGTCGGCGGCCGACCGGGTGAGGGTGACGCTGCGGAAGATGCCGGGCAGCCACCACATGTCCTGGTCCTCCAGGTAGCTGGCGGCCGACCACTGGTGCACGCGCACGGCCAGCACGTTGCGTCCCGGACGCAGCCACGGCCCGGCGTCGAACTCGGCGGGCAGCCTGCTGCCGGTGGAGAAGCCCAGCTCGTGGCCGTTCAGCCAGACCCTGGCGAAGGAGTCGACGCCCTCGAAGCGCAGCCGGCCGCCGCGCCAGCCGTCCGGCAGGTCGAAGGCGCGCCGGTAGTCGCCGGTCGGGTTCTCGTCCGGGACGTGCGGCGGGTCCACGGGGAAGGGGTAGGAGACGTTGGTGTAGGCGGGGGCGCCGTGGCCGTGCAGGGGCCAGTGGGCCGGGACCGGCAGCTCGTCCCAGGCGGAGTCGTCGAAGCCGGGCCGGGCGAAGTCGTCGGGCACGTCGGCCACGGGTGACAGCCGGAAGCGCCACAGGCCGTCGAGGTCGAGGGAGGGGGCGTCGGAGCGGAGTGCCGCGCGGGGTTCGAGACGGCCCGAACCGGGGGCGAAGGTTTCGAGATCCATCCCTTCCGACACTAGGGGTTGATGGTGGTTCCGTCAGCGATGCCCCGTCCGGTGGTGCTTGGACTTCCCTGCCGGGGTTGTTGGAGGAACGGCACCGGCAGGGACCGGTCTCAGGCGTTCCTGGAGAACAGGATCCCGTTCGCGCCGGCCGGGCCGGCGGGGCCGGGCAGCGCGGAGGCGGCCGCGAGGTAGCCGGCCAGCAGGCTCTCGGCCACCGCGCCCACGGCCGCGTCGCCGGGCAGGAACTCGGGGGTGTGCAGGCCGGCGGCGGTGTCCACGCCGACGAACATCATGAGCGACGGCGCGACCGAGGCGTAGTGGGAGAAGTCGTCGGCCCCGCACGAGCGCAGGCCGCCGTCCACGGTCCAGCCCTGGCCGCGCAGCAGCCCGCCGGCGCGCACGGCCAGCCCGGTGTCGTTGACCAGCACCGGCTCTCCCGGCAGGATCGTCACCTCGGCCGCGCAGCCGCACGCCCTGGCGACGTCCTCGACCACCTGGGTGAAGCGTTCGTGCAGCTCCTGGCGCCAGTTCTCGGACATCGCGCGGAGGGTCCCCCTGGCCACGGCCTCGCCCGGCACGGCGTTGGGCGCGGTGCCGGCGTTGACCGTGCCGAAGGTGACCACGGTGGGCGTCATCGGGTCGGCGACCCGGCTGACGACCTGCTGGGCGGTGACGATGACCTGCGCCATGGCCACCACCGGGTCCCTGGTGAGGTGGGGGTAGGCGGCGTGGCCCTCCGCGCCCCTGACGACCACCCTGAACTCGTCGGAGGAGGCGTTGACCGCCCCCGGCACGGAGGCGACCGTGCCCTCGGCCAGCAGGGGCTGCACGTGCGCGCCGATCATGGCGCCGACCTGGTGGCGGTGCAGCGCGCCCGACCCCACGACGTCGGAGGCGCCGGAGGGGAAGCCCTCCTCGCGCGGTTGCAGCACGACCAGCAGGGGCGGGTCGGCGCCGAGCCGGTCGAGGGTCCTGGCCAGGGCGACCACGGCCGCCATGTGCACGTCGTGCCCGCAGGCGTGCATCGCGCCCTCGGGGGCGGCCCACTCGGCTCCGGTGCGCTCGGTCAGGGGCAGCGCGTCGAGCTCGCCGCGTACGCCGACCGCCGGGCCAGGACCGCCGACGCGCAGGACCGCGCCGGTGCCGGCGACGTGCTCGACCTGCCCGGCGGGCAGCGCGTCGAGCAGCCGGGCCAGCGTCGGGCCCTCCTGTCCCGACAGGCAGGGCGCCGCGTGCAGCTCGCGGCGCAGCGCCTGCGCCGCGGGCAGCTCCCGCAGCAGGCCCTCCCGCAGCGCCGCGTAGGCGGCGCCGTCCACGCCGCCGGTCCCGATGACGGCTCCGTCGACGGGCCTGTTGATCGTACGGCCCCCGAAGTCGTTCACCCCGTGCTCTCCTCCCGTGTTCCCAGTCCGTAGACGCGTCGCGCGTTGTCCGACCCGACCATCGCCGCCACCCGCATCGCCTGCCCGGCCGACCACTCGCCGTCCAGCACGAGCCGGCCGAGCACCCGCGCCATCGCCCGCCGCCACAACACCGCGCCGAGGTGGTGCAGCTCGGCCGCCCCCCACCCGTCGGACGAGAAGAGGATCTTGGCGAACGGCGCCAGCTCCAGGCTCTCGGCCACCAGCGCCACGCTGCGGGCCCCGGTGTAGGTCACGCCGAGCCCCACGTCGAAGTAGACGTTGGGATAGGCCTGCGCGAGGAACCCCGCGTGCCGCTGGAAGGGGTAGCAGTGCAGCAGCACCAGCGGCACCCCGGTCGGCTCGGCGCGCTCGACGAGGCCGCGCAGCAGCAGCGGATCGGCCCGGCGCAGGTCGAGGTCGGGATCGCCGAGGCCGGTGTGGAACTGGATCGGCAACCCTCGCTCGATCCCGGCCCAGATCACGTGCCGCAGCAGCACCGGCTCCGTCAGCTTACCGCCGCCGGACCCGAGCCAGCGCCCGGCCGCCTCGGCGACCTCGGCCCGGCTCGGCGGCTCGGGGTCGAGGTCGAGGCCGTGGCGGTAGGCGGCGACGCTCTTGAGCCCGCGCGCGCCGCCGGTGCGCTCCCACAGCTCCCGCGCGAAGGCGTCGGCGAAGGAGGACGCGTCGCAGCCGCCGGCCGCGACCTGCTCGGCCACCGTCTCCAGCCGCACCACCTCGTCGGCGGGCGCGCCGGTGAGCTCGGCCATGCCGGACGGGCCCACCAGCTCCTCGCCACGGTAGCCGGTCTCGACCAGGTAGTGGGCCACGTTCGTGGCGCCGAGCAGCAGCCGGTTCACCTCGGCGGCGCCCAGCCTGGCCCTCCTGGCCAGGTACTCCTCCGGCGTGCAGTGCGGTTCGAGGCCGAGGACGGGCGCGCAGTGGCGCAGGATGGCGTACCCCGTCGGGGAGTCGAACTGCGTCATCCACTCCGGCACCGGCCGGTCGGACTCGGTGATCAGCTCCTCGAACGCGGTGCGCGACAGGTCGCGCGGCACCACGCCGTGCACGTGGTGGTCGACCAGCGGCAGCTCCTCGATGGCCCGGACGAACCCGGCCGGGGCGAGGTCGAGGTCTGCGGCGGTGGCGTACACGTCGGTCACGGAGAGATCTACTCCCCCGTGGGCGCGCGGACGAACCCCCCGGCCCCGATCCGGCGCCTCGCTAGGGGGCCGCGGCGGGCACGGCGAGCTGCTGGACCAGCCACGGCAGCGCCTGCGGCAGCTCCCGGTTCCAGGTGTTGAAGTTGTGACCGCCGCTGGGCAGGATCAGCGACGAGGCCCGCATGGGCGGCTTGACGGCGTTCAGGAAGCGCTCGGTCGGCAGGTAGTCGGCCTCGCCCTTCCTGCTGCTGGTGACGAGCACGGCCACGGGCGGCGCGGGCAGCCGGGCCAGGCGCCACATCAGGTCGTTGCGGTCGGCCAGCGCCTGGTCGCCGTGGAACAGGTCGCCGGTGGTGCCGTCCACGATCGTCTTGTAGTAGCCCGACAGGGAGACGGCGGCGGAGAACGCGTCGGGGCGGCTCATGGCCAGCTTCAGCGCGCAGTAGCCGCCGGTCGAGCCGCCGAGCACGCCCCAGGAGTCGCGGCCGGGGGCCGCCCGGTAGTGCGCGGTCACGGCCTGCCGGACGTCGGTGGCGAAGTACGTCAGCGCCTGGGGGCCGCCCGGCACGTCCACGCACTCGGTGTCGCGCGGCAGCACCACGCTCGGCCGCATCATCACCAGGACGGCCGGCTCGACCTGGTGCAGGGCGATGGCGTGGGCCAGCCGTCCGGGCAGGTCGAGCCGGGTCATGAGGTTGCGCGGGTCGCCGGGGTAGCCGGTCAGGGCGAGGATCGCGGGGAACCTGCGCCGGGGGTCCTTGAAGTAGGCCGAGGGCAGGAACACGTACGCCTCCTCGCTCAGGCGCGTGGTCGCGCCCGGCAGGACGACCTCCTCGATCCGCCCGCCCGGCACCGCCCGGCTGTCCAGCACCCGCAGCCCGGCCGCGGCCCCGGCGACGGTGATCTGGGCGGCGCCGGTGTCGGCGCCGAGCAGGTCCGCCCAGGAGGAGTAGAAGCCGAAGTAGTAGTTGACCAGCAGCGCGAGCGCCGCCACGGTGAGCGCCTGGCAGCCCGCCAGCAGGCCGGCCCGGCCCAGCAGCGGCGGCAGGCCCCGCCCGGCCAGCCGCGGCCACACCCAGACGGTGGCCGCGAGCCCGGCCGCCGCGAGCACCGCGGCGGTCACCAGCAGCGCGATCGAGGTCAGTCCCATGAACAGCAGGAATATCCCGCCCGGCGTAAGCGCGTGGTTAACGGCGAGATTAACCGGCAGGGGCTTGAATCGGTGTTTGTGAAGCGTCCTTGGATCCCCGCGCTGGCGGGTTACGCGTCGCTGGTCATCGGCCTGCTGGACATCGCCAAGGCCGTCGCGCCGCGGCTGGAGCACACGCGGATGGGCCAGTGGTCGGATCTGCTGCCCGGGACGGTGACGACCGTGGCGCGGGCGACGTCGCTGGTGGTCGGCATCATGCTGGTGATGATCGCGCACGCCCTGCGCCGGGGGAAGGTGCGGGCCTGGCGGGCGGTGGTGGTGCTGCTGCCGGTGAGCGCCGTCATGGGCGTGCTGCACCTGCGGCCGGTGACCGCCGCGATCAGCGTCGTGCTGCTGGCCGTGCTGGTGGCCGGCAGGCGGGAGTTCACGGCGCTGCCCGACCCGCGCTCGCGCTGGCGGGCGTTGTGGAACCTGCTCGTGCTCGGCGCGATCGACATGGGGCTCGGCTACCTGATCGTGAGCGTCCGGCCGGGCGCGCTGGTGGGCCGTCCGGGCGTGGCCGAGCGGCTGGAGCACGTGGCGCTGGGGCTGGCGGGCATCGAGGGGCCGGTCACGTTCACCGTGGAACGCGTCTCCGACCTGGTCTACTTCTCCCTCGTCGCGCTGGGCGCGCTGACCGCCGTGACGACGCTCTACCTGGCGCTGCGCCCGGAACGGCCGGCCGCCGAGCTGACCGCCGACGACGAACGCCGCCTGCGCGACCTGCTGGACGTCCACGGCGAGCGCGACTCGCTCGGCTACTTCGCGCTGCGCCGGGACAAGAGCGTGATCTTCTCGCCGTCGGGCAAGGCGGCCGTGGCCTACCGGGTGGTCTCCGGCGTGATGCTGGCCAGCGGCGACCCGATCGGCGACCGCGAGGCGTGGCCGGCCGCGATCGTCGCGTTCATGGCCGAGGCGCGGCGGCACGCCTGGGTGCCGGCCGTCATCGGCTGCGGCGAGACGGGCGGCGAGGTCTGGACGAAGGTCGCGGGGCTGTCCGCGCTGGAGATCGGCGACGAGGCGATCGTCGAGGTCGACGGCTTCACGCTGGAGGGCCGCGCGATGCGCAACGTGCGGCAGATGGTCAACCGCACCCGCCGCGCCGGGTACGTCTGCCGGGTGCGCCGCGCCCGGGACGTGCCCGAGGAGGAGAAGGAGCGCATCCGCCGGGCCGCCGGGCTGTGGCGCGGCACCCAGACCGAGCGCGGCTACTCGATGGCGCTGGGCCGCTTCGGCGACCCCGCCGACGCCGAGTGCCTGGTGGCCACCGCCTGCAAGGACGGCGACCTCAAGGCCGTGCTGCACTTCGTGCCGTGGGGCAGGCGGGGCGTCTCGCTGGACCTGATGCGCCGCGACCGCGACGCCGACCCGGGCCTGAACGAGCTGCTGATCGCCGAGACGTTGCAGGCCGCGCCGTCGCTGGGGATCACGCAGGTGTCGCTCAACTTCGCGATGTTCCGCTCGACGCTGGCCCGCGGCGACCGGCTCGGCGCGGGGCCCGTGCTGCGGGCCTGGCGGTCGGTGCTGGTCTTCCTGTCGCACTGGTTCCAGATCGAGTCGCTGTACCGGTTCAACGCCAAGTTCCGGCCGATCTGGGAGCCGCGCTTCGTCGTCTACCCGACCGCCCGCGACCTGCCCAGGATCGGCGTCGCGGCGCTCCAGGCCGAGGCGTTCATCCCGTCGGGCCTGCCGCTGCGCGCCCGGCTGCGCCTCCCCCGGCCCTTCACGCACGACCGCGCCGCGGCCGCTCCCCAGACGCCGTGAACCGGGCCCGTGACCCGGGCGCGGTTCAGGGCGAGGCGGCGGTGCCGGTGGCGGGCCACATGGTGTTGAGGCGGCCGGCGGTGGCCTGGTAGGCGCGCTCGGCCTCCGGCGTCAGGACGACGTCGGCGCCCGGCCCGGCGGCGGCCAGCCGTTCGCGCAGGACGATGGAGTCGGCGGTGTCGGCCAGGTCGAGCAGCCCGGTGAAGCGGGCGGCCGACGACACCAGCTCGGTGGCGGGCAGGCCGGTGCACACGGCGTCGAGGGCCTGGCGGACCACGCCCTTGCCGACCGCGCCGAGGCCGAGCGCCACCGCGGCCGCCGACAGGGTGGCCACGTCGAGCGGGTCGACGTCGACCAGGCGCAGCGGCACGTGCTCGACCTGGCCGCCGGGGGCGTACAGGCGGCCGGCCAGGCGGGCGGCGGCGGCGCGCCTGCCCTGTGTGGGGCCGATCGCGCGCCAGAGCCGGCGCAGCGCGGTCAGCGCGATCCCGCCGGCGAGCGGGCCGGGCAGCGGCGAGCCCACGGACTCGGCGGCGCGCAGCACCAGCAGCAGCCTCTCCAGCTCGCCCACCGCGCGGGCCAGGTCTTCGCCCAGGTCGGGGACGAGGACCGCGCGCGGGCCGAGGCCGGTCATGTGCGGCTCCTCACGGAGCCCTCGTCGTCGAGCGGTCGTCAGGCGGCGGAGCAGTCAACCGGAGGGTCACAACCGGAGCGTACGCCGCCCCGGCCACGCCGCACACCCCACCGGTGAGCACGCGCCCCCGGCTCCCGGTCCGCGCACCCGTGCGGAGCGGGCGGGCCGGGCGTGTGGGAGGATCTGGCCTCGATGGGTCCATGGTCGTTGGTGCGGTGGCTGCGTGCGGCGAGCTTCGCCGGCACGTGTGCCGCGCTGGCCGCGCTCGCCCACCTGGCGGGCGGCGGCTGCTTCGACCCCGGGGCGCTGCTGGCGGGGTTCCTGCTGGTCCTCGCGCCGGCCCTGGCGCTGACCGGGCGTGAGCGCACCCTGCCCGCCATCGTGCCCGCGACGGGCGCCTCGCAGGTCGTCCTGCACCTGCTGCTCTCCCTGAGCTGCGACCATCCCGCGCCCGTCGCCGCCCCCGCGAGCGTGGTCCACGCGCACGACACGGGCGCCCCGGGGTTCGGGATGCTGCTCGTGCACGCGGCGAGCGTGCTGCTGACGTCGGTCTGGCTGCGCTGGGTGGAGTCGGGGCTGTGCGCCCTGGTCCGCGAGCTGGCCGGGTGGGTGCTGCGCCCGCTGCTGGTGCTGTTCCTCGTCGTGGCCGGGTGGGCCGCGCCGGCGCGCACACCGGTGGGCGGGCGCGACGACGTCACGGCGCGCGTGCGGCTGTTCCTGCGGCACGTGCTGGTGCTGCGCGGGCCGCCCGCGGGTGGACCGGAGCCGCTGAGGCCGGTCCGTCCGACGGTCGTGGGCCTGCCCGCCTAGGCGCGCCCGCGGTCCTTCGCGCGCCCGTCCGCCGCGGTTCCTCCGACGACAATCCCGGCTCGCCGCCGTGCCCGTCCCCGCCGTGGGGCCGGTCGGCGTGCGCGCCCTACGGACTCGACTCAGAGGACATCACCCCATGAGACCTTCCCGTACCCGCCGGGCCTCGGCGGTCGCGCTCATGCTGCTGGCCGCCGCCTGCGGCACGCCGCCCGCGCAAACCGGCGGCGAGGCGGCCACCGCCGCGCCGGCGTCCGCCGGCCGGACCGTCTACCCCCTCACCTTCGACAACTGCGGCACCCGGGTCACCTTCCGCCGCCCGCCGCAGCGCGTCCTGATCCTGAACGGCACCAGCGTCGGCGAGGTGGAGAGCTTCCTGCTGCTCGGGCTGGAGCGCAGCATCCTGGCCAACGCCCAGAGCTACGGCGTCTCCGACGACCCGTCCATGACGGCCCGCATCAAGGCGCTGCCGACCGGCGGGCTGACCATGAACAAGAACTTCGACGTGCCCGCCGAGCAGGTGCTCAAGCTCAAGCCGGACCTGGTGGTCTCCACCTGGTCCGGCGGGTTCGACCCCGCCCGCGGCTTCGCCACCCGCGAGCAGCTCGCCGCGGCCGGCATCACCTCGCTGGTCAACCCGGTCAACTGCGCGATGGGCAAGCCGCAGGCCACCGAGCAGGACAAGCGCGCCTACCGCAACCAGTCGATCAACTCCTCGCTGGAGTTCCTCAGCCTGCTCGGACGGGTGTTCGACGTGCAGCGCAAGGCGTTCGACCTGATCGGGCGGCTGCGGGCGCGGGTGGAGTCGGTACGGGCCCGCGTCGCCGCGCTGCCGCCCAGGAAGGTGCTGATCGCCTATCCCGGCATGGCCATGATGAACGCCAACGGCCTGCCCGCCGTGATGACCGGCGGCATCTACGACGACGTCATCAGGGCGGCCGGCGGGGTCAACGCCTTCGCCGGCCAGACCGCCGACATGACGCGCACCCTCAACCGCGAGCAGCTCGCCACCGCCCAGGTGGACGTGCTGGTCGTCGGGCTGTTCACGCCCGAGGAGAACGGCGCGGAGGCGGCGGCGAAGCTGTTCGCCGCCTACCCCCACTGGGCCGCGGCCAGGAGCAGGACCTACACGGTCGTCTCCGACGGCGTCTATCTCGGGCCGCTGAACGCCTGGGCCGTGGAGAAGATCTCCAAGGTGGTGCATCCCGGTGGCTGACACGCTGGCGGCGCCGCCGCGCCGCACCGTCCCCGTCCCGCCGCGGCGGCCGCACGCGGTGTCCGGGCGGGCGACCGGGTTCCTGCTGGCCGGGCTCGGGGCCGCGCTGGTCGTGGCCCTGGTGATCGGGATCTCCGCCGGGTCGGTGAACCTGCCGCCGGACCAGGTGTGGGGGGTGGTGTGGGCGTACCTGACCGGGCGGGGCGAGCAGGCCGATCCGCTGCTGGCGCAGGTCGTGTGGGAGATCCGCACGCCCCGGGCGCTGCTGGCCGCGCTGGCCGGGGCCGCGCTGTCGGTGGCGGGGGTCGCGTTGCAGGCGCTGGTCCGCAACCCGCTCGCCGACCCGTACGTGCTGGGCGTGTCGTCGGCGGCGTCGCTGGGGGCCGTGCTGGTGCCCGCGCTCGGGGGCGGCGCGCTGGCCGGGCTGACCGGCGCGCTCGGCGTCACGGGGGCCGCCTTCGCCGCCGCGCTGCTGTCGGCGCTGGTGGTGTACGTCCTGTCCCAGCGTTCCGGCAGGCTGCTGGACTCGTGGCTGGTGCTGACCGGCGTGGCCGTCGGCTACCTGTGCTCGGCGGCCACCACGTTCGTGCAGCTCCAGCTCAACCCGACCGAGCTGCAGGGCATGATGTTCTGGCTGATGGGCAGCGTCGCCGGGGCGTCGTGGGCGGATCTGGGCGTGCCGGCGCTGCTCGTGGTGTGCTGCGTGGCCTGGCTGTCCTCGCAGGCGCGGGCGCTCAACGCGCTGCTGGCCGGCGAGGAGTCCGCGGTCGCGATCGGCGTGCCGGTCGCCGCGCTGCGGATCGGGCTGCTGGCGGCCGGGTCGCTGCTGACGGCGACGGTGGTCAGCGTGGTCGGCGGCATCGGGTTCATCGGGCTGATGGTCCCGCACATGGTCCGGTTCGTGGTCGGCGCCGACCACCGCCGGGTGCTGCCGGTCTCGCTGCTGGCCGGCGCGGTGTTCCTGGTGCTGGTGGACCTGGCGGCGCGGATCGCCGACCGGCCGAACGAGCTGCCGGTGGGCATCTTCACCACGGGGCTCGGCGTGCCGTTCTTCCTGTGGCTGCTGCGCAGGCGGCGGGCGGGAGGCGGCGGCGATGCGGCTTGACCTCGCGGGCGTCAGCGCGAGCATCGACGCGCGGCCCATCGTCACCGACGTCACGCTGAGCGCCGGGCCCGGCGAGTTCGTGGCGCTGGTCGGGCCGAACGGCAGCGGCAAGTCCACGCTGCTGCGCACGGTCTACCGGTCGCTGCGCCCGTCGGGCGGCGTCGTCCGGCTGGACGGCGACGACCTGTGGCGGATGCGGCCCCGGCACGCCGCGCGGCGGCGGGCGGTCCTGCCGCAGCACAACCCGGCCGGAGAGGGGTTCTGCGTGGCCGAGGTCGTCGCGGCCGGGCGGCACAGCCACAAGCGGGCGCTGGACCGGGAGAGCGCGGGCGACCGGGCGGTGGTCGCCACGGCCCTGGAGCGGGTCGGCATGGACTGGGCGGCCGACCGGCTGATGACCACGCTGTCCGGCGGCGAGCGGCAGCGCGTGCTGCTGGCCCGCGCGCTGGCCCAGGAGGCCCCGCTGCTGATCCTGGACGAGCCGGGCAACCACCTGGACGTCGGCTCCCAGCTCCTGCTGCTGGACCTGATCCGCTCGCTCGGCCTGACGCTGCTGGCCGCCCTGCACGACCTGGACCAGGCCGCCGCCTACGCCGACCGGATCGTCGTGCTGCGCGAGGGCCGGGTCGCCGGGCAGGGGCCGCCTCTGGAGGTGCTGACCCCGGCCTTCATCGAGGAGGTCTTCGGCGTCCTGGCCCATGTGGGGCCGCATCCCATCACCGGGCGGCCGCACGTCGCGGTGGCGTCCAGGGCGGGAGGTAAGCGCCTGCCCTAGGGCCGGTCAGCACTCGTCCCCCGGTGCGGAGCCGTGCCCGGCGCCGCCCGTCCGGCCGGTTATAACGGAGCGGAGTAGATCTTCGTGGTGAAGGGGCCGGGGGACCGTGTCGATCAGCAAAGCAGGACGGATGGCCGCCGGGGTCGGCCTGCTCGCGGCGGTGTGCGTGCCGGAGCGGGCGGTCGCCGTCCCGGCCCCTCCCCCGGTGGCGCCCCCGGTCGCGGCGCCGGCGCCCGCGCGGGCGCCGGTGCTGGACCTGGTGCTGGACGGCGGCCGGTTCGCGTTGCGGGACGCCTTCGCGATCCTGGCCGGCCGTCCGGTGCTCGCGCGGGTGTCGGACGCCGCGCGGGCCCGCATGGCGCAGTCGCGGGCGGGGGCGCTGGCGGCCCTGAGCGGCCAGCGGGTGTACGGCTGGAACCAGGCGCTCGGCCCGCTGAAGGACCGCCCGCTCTCGCCGGAGGAGGCCGAGCAGTTCCAGCGCAACGTGCTGCGCTCGCACGCGGCGGGCGTCGGCCCGGCCTTCCCCGACGACGTGGTCAGGCTGGCCCTGGTCCTCAAGGCCAACCAGATGGCCAGAGGGAAGATGGGCGTACGGCCCGAGGTGCCGCAGCGGCTGCTGTCCCTGGTGAACGCGGGGGTCGTGCCGGTGATGCCGCAGATCGGCTCGCTCGGCACCGGCGACCTGCAGCCGCAGGCGGCGGCCGGGCTGGCCGCGCTGGGCGAGGACGCCCCGGTGCACTTCCGGGGCGAGACCGGGCCCGCCTCGCGGATGCTGCCGCGGGCCGGACTGCCCGCGAGCTTCACCTTCGAGGCCGGGGAGGCGCTGCCGATCGTCAGCGGCAGCACGGTGCTGGCCGCCACGCTGATGCACGCCGTGCACCGGGCCACGGTGCTGGCCGACCAGGCCGAGGGGGCCTTCGCCCTGTTCATGGAGGCCACCAGGGCCGAGCGCGGCTCGCTGGACGCGCGGACGCACCGCGAGCGGCACATCCCGGAGGAGGACGCGGTCGCGGCGCGGCTGCGGGCCATGGTCGCGGGTTCCGGCTGGATGACCGAGGAGGGCCGCAGGCGGCTCGACCCGGCGAACTACGAGCCGCGGGTGCAGGACGCGGTCTCGGTGCGCGCGGCCCCGCACATCATGGCCGGGCTGCGCCAGGTGCTCGCCTCCCTCCGCCGGACGCTGGCGCGCGAGGCCAACTCCTCGGCCTCCAACCCGCTGGTCTTCCGGCGGGAGCGCGGCCCCGGCTACGAGTTCGTGATGGGCGGCAACTGGGACGGCTCGATCATGGGCCATCTCGCCGACAGCCTGAACGCCGAGATCACCGACCTCGGCGTCCTGTCGCAGGAGCTGTCCGGACGCCTGCTGTCGCCCCGCTGGAGCTACGGCCTGCCGGCGAACCTGGCCGGCGGGAGCGTCGGCCTGAACTCGGGGATGGTCCAGGCGCAGTCGGTGGCCGCGGCGGTGGTCCCCGAGATGCAGGTCAGGGCCCATCCGGCGGGCACGTTGTCGCGTCCGGTCAAGGACGGCCAGGAGGACCACAACACGATGGCCATGGCCTCGGCCCGCGACCTGCACGCCAACCTCGACCGTCTGGAGATCGTGCTGGCGGTGCAGTACCTGCTGGCGGCGCAGGGCATCGACCTGATCGCGGCGAAGATGGCCGGCCTGCCGCTCGGGACGGCGACCCGCGCCCTGCACGACGAGCTCAGGCGCTACGTCGCGCCGCTGGGCGACGACCGTTACCTGACCCCCGACCTGGAACGGACGATCGCGCTGGTGCACGCGGGCGGCCTGACGCCGGACCCCGCCCGGTGACGTCCGGGGACGGGTGAGAGGCAGTCCCCGCAGCGGGAGAGAATGCGCTGCTTCGCGCCGTACAGGACCGGGCAGGGTCGGCCCGGCGGCGGGGGCTCACATGGCGGGCGGGGGCAGCAGGCGGACCGCGTCCAGGGCCAGCGCCAGGTCCACGATGTCCCGCGGGCGGGTGAGCGAGCGGCCGGTGAGCTGCTCGATCCGGCGGACCCGGTTGATGATCGTGTTGCGGTGGCAGAACAGCCGGCCGGCGGCCCTGGCGGCCGAGCCGTCGCAGGCCAGCCAGGTCTCCAAGGTGGTCAGCAGCGTGTCGCGGTCGGCCGGGTCGAGGGCGAGCAGCCGCCCGAGCGCGCCTTCGACGAGGTGGGCGGTGACGCCGGGCCGGCTGATCATCAGCACCGCCGGCACGCGCTCGTCCAGGCGGGCGATCTCGGGGCCGCCGTCGGCGCAGGTGCGCATGGCGAGGGAGGCCAGCTCGTGCGCGGTGCCCAGCTCGTCCAGGCCGGTGACGACGGGGCTGACGCCGGCCACGCCGCTGACGATGAGGCTCAGCTCCTGGCACAGGTCGTCCAGGCCGGCCCGGCCGAGCGCGACGACGGCGACCTCATGGCCGGTGCGCATGCGCCACAGCAGCCGCAGCGCGCCCAGACTCGCGGGCAGCCGGACGTCGTCGTGGTGGCGTCCGCCGGGGAAGCGCACGGTGACGACGGCGTAGCGGGCGCGTTCGGGCAGGCCGAGGGAGTCGGCGGCGGCGCGCACCACCCCCGCGTCGGCGGTGCCGTCGAGCAGGGCGTCCAGCAGCGCGTTGACGCGTTCCTTGCTGCGGCCGAGGATCTCCTGCTCGCGCCGGCCGTAGACGTCGCAGGCCACCAGCGACTGCCGGTCGATCGCGTGCCAGACGTGGCTGGCGGCGCGGACCAGGACGTCGAGGCGCTCGGGACGCTCGCGTTCCATGTGGTCCACGATCGCCGACCAGGTGACCTGGCCGGCCAGGCGGTACATGCGCAGCAGCGACTCCAGCGGCAGGCCCTGCTCGGCCCTGCGCTGGGCCATCGACCGGGTGAAGACCAGGTCGCGCCGCTCGGACGGCTCCTGCAGGATCGCGGTCAGGCCCAGGCGCACGCCTTCGAGGGTGCTCTTCCAGTGCTCGTCGTAGGGGACGCAGGCGCTGTAGACGTCGTCGCCGCCGCGCGTCCTGGCGACCAGCTCGCCGGTCAGTTCGGGCAGGCGTTCGAGCAGTGCCCTGGCTGCGGTGCGTAACGTCTGGCGGACGTCCTCGTCCACGACCGTAGGGGGACGCATTCCCCGAGGCTGCCACCGGCCGCCGTTCCAGAACAAGGCTCTGTAGCGTTTTGTGACCTCGCGTTGTGCGGCTGCACAACGGGCCCCCGGCCGCGGTGGGCAGCGAGCCCGACTTCGCCCCCGCATCTGGACGGCGGCCCCGCCCGCCGGTTTGGGTGGGCCGCCATGGGGTCCTGTGAGGAAGACGAATGGCCGAGCTGAGCGTGGACGGTCTGGTGGTGGACTACGGTCCCGTCCGGGCGCTGGACGGCGTGTCACTGAGCGTGCCGTCAGGGGCGGTGGTGGCCGTGCTGGGCGCGAACGGCGCCGGGAAGACGACGTTGCTGCGGGCCGTCTCGGGAACGCTCCGGTTCCACCGGGGCCGGATCGCCGCGGGCGGCGTCACCGTGGCCGGGGCGCGGGTGGACGGGCAGCCGGCCGCGGCCGTGGTGCGGCGCGGCGTCACGCACGTGCCCGAGGGCCGCCGCGTGTTCGCCCGCATGACGGTGGAGGAGAACCTGCGGGCCGGCGGCCTGAGCACGCCGCGCGTGGCCGCCGTGCGGGCCAGGCGGCGGGTACGCGAGCTGTTCCCCGTCCTGGCCGAGCGCGCGCACCAGCGCGCCGGGCTGCTGTCGGGCGGCGAGCAGCAGATGCTGGCCATCGGCCGGGCGCTGATGGCCGAGCCGTCGGTGCTGCTGCTGGACGAGCCGACGCTCGGCCTGGCCCCCCGGGCGGCCGCCACGATCGCCGCCACGATCAGGGCGATCAACGCCGCCGGCACCTCGATCCTGCTCGTCGAGCAGAACGTCGCCACGGCCCTGTCGCTGGCCTCCCACGCGTACGTGCTGGAGGTCGGCGCGGTCGCGCTGGCCGGGCCCGCGGCCGAGCTGGCCGCCGGCGACGAGGTGCGCCGCCGCTACCTGGGCGTGGCCGACGGCGCCCCGGCCCCGCAGGCCAGGGCCGGACTGTCGAGGTGGTCCGCGTGACCCCGACATACCAACCGGATGGTATGCCCGCCCTGGAGGTGCGCGACGTGACCGTCCGCTTCGCCGGCCTGACGGCGCTGGACGGCGTCGGCTTCACGGTCGCGCCCGGCACCGTGCACGCGCTCATCGGCCCCAACGGCGCCGGCAAGTCCACCTGCTTCAACGTGCTGTCCGGCGTCTGCCGGGCGGCCTCGGGCAGCGTCAGGTTCGGCGCGAGCGAGCTGACCGCGCTGCGCCCGCACCGGATCGCCGCGCTCGGCGTCGCCCGCACGTTCCAGAACATCGCGCTCTCCCCGCATCAGCCGGTGCGCGACAACCTGCTGCTCGGCCGCCACCGGCTCACCCGGTCCGGGTTCGTCTCCGCCGGGCTCGGCCTGCCGCGGGCGCGCCGTGAGCAGCGCGCCCACGCCGCCAGGGTCGCCGAGATCGCGGCCTTCGCCGGGCTCGCCAAGGTGCTGGACACGCCGGTCGGGCTGCTCCCGTACGGCGTGCAGAAGCGGGTCGAGCTGGCCAGAGCCCTGGCCATGGAGCCACGCCTGCTCCTGCTGGACGAGCCGGTCGCCGGGATGAACGGCGGCGAGCGGCTGGAGATGGCCGGGCTGATCAGGTCGGTGCGGGAGAGCCTGGGCGTCTCCGTCCTGCTGGTCGAGCACGACATGGGCATGGTCATGCGGCTGGCCGACCGGGTGACCGTCCTGGACTTCGGCCGCCGCATCGCCGACGGGCCGCCCGCCGAGGTGCAGAACGACCCGGCGGTCATCGGCGCGTACCTGGGCGTGGAGGAGACGGAGTGATCACTTTTGTGGAGCTGCTCGTCAACGGGGTCTCGCTGGGGGCCGTCTACGCGCTGATCGCGCTGGGCTTCGTCGTCATCTTCAAGGCGACCGAGGTGGTGAACTTCGCGCACGCCTCGCTGCTGCTGGCCGGCGGGTACGTGGTGGCGCGGCTGCACCCCCACCTCGGCTTCTGGCCCGCGCTGCTGGCCGGGGTCGCGGCGGCGGCGGTCATCGGGGCGCTGGTGGAGTTCCTGGTCATCCGCCGCTCGAAGGCCGGTTCGCACAGCGTGCTGGCCATCGTCACCATCGGCGTGGACATCGTGCTGACCACCGAGCTCACCCGGCGGATCGGCACCGAGGTGCTGGCCATGGGCGACCCGTGGGGCTCGCGGGTGCTGCGCCTCGGGGCGGTCACGGTCGCCGAGACCCGGGTCGTCGCGCTGGTCGTGGCCGGGGTGCTGATCGCGGCGTTCCTGCTGGCGTTCAAGTACACCGGGTGGGGGGTGGCGATGCGGGCCACCGCCGAGGACCCCGAGACGGCCGCGCTCATGGGCGTGCGGCTCGGCCGGGTCTCGGTCAGCGCGTGGGCCGTGGCCGGGGCGCTGGCCGCGGTGGCCGCGCTGTTCCTGTGCGTCTTCCCCACGCCCGGCCTGGACCGCGGCTCCTCGCTGGCCGCGCTGAAGGCCTTCCCCGCCGCGATACTCGGCGGCCTGGACTCCACCACGGGCGCGCTGGCCGGGGGCCTGATCGTCGGCGTCACCGAGGCCCTGACCACCGGCTACCAGAACGACCTGGCCTTCCTCGGCCGCGGGATCGGCGACGTGGCGCCGTTCCTCGTCATGGTCGTCGTGCTGCTGCTGCGGCCCGCCGGGCTGTTCGGGACGCGGGAGCGGGCCCGTGTCTAGGACTGTCGGGTCACTGGCGGCCCTGGCCCTCTTCGTCGCCGTGCCGTTCTACCTGGAGGGGTTCTGGCTGCAGGCGGGCCTGTTCGCGATGGCGGCCGCGATCGGCGCGATCGGCGTCAACCTGCTGACCGGGGCGACCGGGCAGCTGTCCATGGGCCACGCGTTCTTCCTGGCCGTCGGCGCCTACGCCTACGTCTACCTGGCCGCCGAGCCCACCGCGTCGCTGGGCGGCCTGGGCCTGCCGGCGCCGCTGGCCGCGGTGCTGGCGGTGGCGCTGGCCGGGGTCGCGGGCGGGCTGTTCAGCCCGATCGCGGGCCGGCTCAAGGGCGCCTACCTGGGCATCGCCACGCTGGCGCTGATCTTCGGCGGGCAGCATCTGCTGTTCAACGCCGGGCCGGTCACCGGCGGGTTCAACGGGCGGGCCGTCCCGGCGATGGAGGTCCTCGGGTTCGCCTTCGCCGACGGGCCGGAGCTGGTCGTCATGGACGTGCCGTTCGGCGCGCTGGAGCGGCTGTGGTTCCTGGGCGGCCTGGCGCTGCTGGGCGCCGCGCTGTTCGCCCGCGGCGTGCTGCGCGGGCGGCCCGGCCGGGCGCTGAACACGATCCGCGACCACGAGATCGCGGCCGGGGTGATGGGCGTGCCCGTCACCCGCTACCGGGCCGGCGTCTTCGTGCTGTCGTCCATGTACGGCGGCCTGGCCGGCGTGCTGCTGGCCCTGGTCTTCCAGCGGACCGTGCCCGACTACTTCGGCATGCTGCTCTCCCTCGACTACCTCGCGATGATCGTCATCGGCGGCCTGGGCTCGGTGGGCGGCGCGGTGCTCGGCGCCGTCTTCGTCTCCCTGCTGCCGCAGCTGCTCACCCGTTACGGCGACGCCATCCCCCTGGTGTCGCCGTCCGGCTCCGGCGGCGGCCTGTCCCCCGCCGAGGCCGCCCGCATCCTGTACGGCGCCGCCGTCGTCGCCGTCGTCCTCTTCCTCCCGGGCGGTCTGCTCGGCCTGCCGCGCGTCCTGCGCCGCCGGTCACCGGGGCGCCGCCCGTCCGCTTCACCGTCACCGGATCCGTCCCCGAAGACCAGGAGCTCACATGTCCCGTAACCGCACGGCCGTCCTGGCAGCGCTGCTGGCGCTGGGGCTGGCGGCCACCGCCTGCGCCAGCGGCAAGGCCACCGGCGGCGGCCAGGCGACCGCCACCGCCGCCGGCGGCGACGGCGTCAGGACCGGCCCCGGCGTCACCGCCGGCACGATCACGCTCAGCCTGCTCACCGACCTGACCGGCCCGTACGCCTCGCTCGGCAAGAGCCTCACCCAGGCGCAGCAGCTCTACTTCGAGCAGGTCAACCAGGGCGGCGGCGTCTGCGGCAGGAAGATCGAGACGATCGTCCGCGACCACGGTTACGACGCGCAGAAGGCGATGGCCGCCTACGCCGAGGTCGCGCCGAAGACGGCCGCGATCCCGCAGTTCATCGGCTCGCCGATGGTCACCGCGCTCAAGGACCGGATCACCGCCGACAAGATCCTCACCCTGCCCATGGCCTGGGCCACCGGCCTGCTCGGCAGCGAGGCCATCCAGGTCACCGGCACCACCTACGACGTGGACATGATCAACGCCGTCGACTTCCTGGTGAAGGAGAAGGGCGTCAAGGCCGGGGACCGGATCGGCCACCTGTACTTCGAGG
Source organism: Nonomuraea sp. NPDC049646 (assembly GCF_044465525.1). NCBI lineage: Bacteria > Bacillati > Actinomycetota > Actinomycetes > Streptosporangiales > Streptosporangiaceae > Nonomuraea > Nonomuraea sp. NPDC049646. The sequence continues at coordinate 702,582 of NZ_JBITLU010000002.1, forward strand.
GCGACTACGGCGAGAGCGCGCTCGCCGGGTCCAAGTACGCCGCCGGCGAGCTGGGGCTCACGCTGGTCGAGCAGAAGATCAAGGCGACCGACCAGGACATGACCGCCCAGGTGGCGGCGTTCAAGAAGGCGGGCGTGCGGGCCGTGCTGGTCTCGGTGGGCCCGCGCCAGGCGGCCTCGCTGGTCGGCGTGGCCCTGGCCGCCGGGATGGACGTGCCGTTCGTCGGCAGCAACTCGGCCTACAGCCCGCAGCTCCTGGCCACCCCGGCCGCGCCGGCGCTGCTGAAGGACTTCTTCTACGTGACCGCGGGCGCCCCGATCAGCGCGCCGCTGCCCGCCTACGCCAAGCTCATCGCCGACTACCAGGCCAAGTACGCCGGCCAGCCCCTGGACAGCGGCGTGGCGGCGGGCTGGACCGCGGCGATCATCGTCGGCGACGCGCTGCGCAAGGCGTGCCAGGCCAAGGACCTCAGCCGGGCGGGCATCGTCGCGGCCCACCGGTCGCAGAAGTCGTGGGAGGCCGGGCTGGGCGGCACGCCGATGGACTTCAGCGTCTTCGACCGGCCCGCCTCGCGCGCCTCCTACGTGGTCAAGCCCGACAAGCAGGCGGTGGGCGGCGCCGTCGTCCTCAAGGAGGCGGCGGTGTCGGAGCTGGCCGCGAAGTACACCGTGCCGGCGGCGGGCTGACCGTGGCCGCGCTGCTGGAGGTCGGCGGGCTCACCGTGCGCTTCGGCGGGGTCACCGCCCTGTCGGGCATCGACCTGGCCGTCGGCGAGGGCGAGCTCGTCGGCCTCATCGGGCCCAACGGCGCGGGCAAGAGCACCCTGTTCGACTGCCTGACCCGGCGGTGCGAGCCGGCCGAGGGCCGGATGCTGCTCGGCGGCGAGGACCTGGCCCGCCTGCCGCCGCACCTGGTGGCCGCGCGCGGCGTGGCCCGCACCTTCCAGGGTCCGGCCCTGTTCCCCGGCCTGTCGGTACGCGAGAACGTCATGACCGGCGCCCACCGGCACGGCCGGGCCGGGTTCTGGGCCGCGGCGCTCGGGCGGGCCGCGGCCGAGGAGCGGCGGCTGCGCGCGACGGCCGACGAGCTGCTGGCCAGGTTCGGGCTGACCGGCCACGCCGACCATCCGGCCGCCGGCCTGCCGTACGGGCCGGCCAAGCTGGTCGAGGTGGCCAGGGCGCTGGCGGCCGGACCGCGGCTGCTGCTGCTCGACGAGCCGGTCAGCGGCCTGGCCCCCGGCGAGGTGCCGGCGTTCGCGCAGCTGATCAGGCAGCTGCACCGCGAGCGCGGGATCACGGTCGTCGTCGTGGAGCATCACATGGACTTCGTCCTGGACCTGTGCCGGCGGATCGTCTGCTTCGAGCTGGGACGCAAGATCGCCGACGGTCCGGCCGAGGCCGTACGGCGGGATCCGGCGGTCGTGGCCGCCTGCCTGGGCGTGGTCCGATGACCGGCCTGCGGGTACGGGGCCTGCGCGCCGGGTACGGCCCGGCCCGCGTGCTGCACGGCGTCGACCTCGACGTGGGCGACGCCGAGATCGCCGTGCTGCTCGGCCCGAACGGCGCGGGCAAGACGACCCTCCTGCGCGCGCTGTCCGGGCTGGCCGCGGCGCGCGGCAGCGCCACCCTCGACGGGGTCGCGCTGCCGGGCCGGGCCCCCGACGAGCTCGCCAGGCTCGGCGTCGCCCACGTCACGCAGGAGGGCGGCACGTTCGGCCCGCTCACCGTCGAGGAGAACCTGCGGGTCGGCGCCCTGGCCCGCCCGTGGCCGCGGCGCGGCGTCGCGCAGGACGTCGCCCGCGTGTTCAGCTACTTCCCCGTGCTCCAGGCGCACCTGAACCAGCCCGCCGCCACGCTGAGCGGCGGCGGGCAGCGCATGCTGGCCATCGGCCGGGCGCTGATGGCCAGGCCCCGCCTGCTGCTCCTGGACGAGCCCACGCTCGGCCTGTCAGCGCAGGCCGAGATCCGCCTCTTCCGCACCATCCACGCCATCAACCAGCGCGAACGGACCATGATGATCATTGTCGAGCACAACGTGACGGCGGCTCTGGAGGTGGCGCACCGGGCCTATCTCGCCGAGTCGGGCCGCGTCGCCGACCTGCGGGCGCCCCGGCGGGGGTGAGGCGGTGTTCCTGGAGCAGCTCCTTGAGGGGCTCGGCGCGGGCGCCGGATACGCGGCGCTCGCGCTGGCCCTGGTGCTCACCTACCGCTTCACCGGGATCGTCAACTTCGCCCAGGGCGAGCTGGCCATGCTGGCCGCGTACGTGGCCTGGCAGCTCGTCGAGGCGGGGATGCCGTACTGGGGGGCGTTGCCGCTCACCGTGGCCCTCGCCTTCGCGGCCGGCGTGGTGACCGAGCGGGCGGTGATCCGGCGGCCGGGCTCGCAGGCGGACGGGCTCACCCTCGTGATGACCACGATCGGCCTGTACGTCCTGGTGAACGCGCTGGCCGCGCTGGTGTGGACGTCGGCTCTGCGGGCCTTCCCCAGCCCGTTCCCCGACCGGCCCGCCGGGGTGGCGGCGCTGGAGGCGGCGTGCCTGGCCGGGCTGGTGCTCGGCGCGGTCGCCCTGGTGGTCCGGCACACCGGGCTCGGCCTGGTGATGCGGGCGGTGGCCGCGGACCCGCGCTCGGCCGCGCTGTCGGGCGTGCGGGTGGGGCGGGTGCTGGCCCTGGGCTGGGGCGCCGCCTCCGCCGTCGGCGCGCTGTCCGGCGTGCTGGTGGCCCCGATGCTGTTCCTGGAGCCGTCCATGATGACCGGCGTCCTGGTGTACTCCTTCGCCGCCGCCACGCTCGGCGGCTTCGGCAGCCCGCTCGGCGCGGTGGCCGGCGGGCTGGTGGTCGGCGTCGCCGAGACGCTGGCCGGCACGTACCTCGGGTTCGTGGGGGCGGACCTGAAGATCGCGGTGCCGCTCGTGCTGATCGTGGCCGTGCTGCTGACGCGCCCGCGCGGGCTGTTCGGCGCGGCCCGCGGGGAGCGGTCGTGAACGCGGTGACGGCCGGTCACCGCAGGACGGCCGTCGGCCAGGCGGCGGGCGACCGGCGGCAGGTGTGGCCGTGGCGGCGGACCGGCCTGGCCGTGCTGACGGTCGCCGCCGCGTCGCTGCCGTTCACGGCGCCGCCCTACCTGCTGTTCCAGGCCACGATCGTGCTGATCAACGCGATCGCGCTGCTCGGGCTGGACCTGGTGGCCGGGCACGGCGGACAGGTCTCGCTGGGGCACGGCGCGTTCTTCGGCGCGGGGGCCTACACGGCGGCCGTGCTCATGGGCCGGGTGGGGCTGCCGTACCCGCTGACGCTGCCCGCCGCGGCGCTGGTGTGCTACGGGCTCGGCCGGGCGGCGGGGCTGCCCGCGTTCCGGCTGCGCGGCCCGCACCTGGCGGTGGTCACCTTCGCGGCCGCGGTGGTGCTGCCGCCGCTGGTCAAGCGCTTCCCGTCGGTGACCGGCGGGGCGATGGGGCTGCCGGTGCCCGAGCCGTGGGCGCCGGTGCTGGAGGCCGACCAGTGGCTGTACCTGCTGGTGCTGGCGGCGGCGGGAGGGGCGTACGCGATGGCCCGCAACCTGACCCGGTCGCGCGGCGGGCGGGCGCTGACCGCGATCAGGGAGCATCCGGCGGCGGCCGAGACGCTCGGCATGCGACCGGCCGCCCACATGACGCACGCCTTCGCCTGGAGCGCCATGTACGCGGGCGCGGCCGGCGCCCTCTACGCCTGGACGACCGGTTTCGTCTCCCCCGACTCCTTCCCGGTGTCCCTGTCGATCACGCTGCTGGCCGGGCTGGTCGTCGGCGGGCCGGGCACGGCGGCCGGGCCGCTGCTCGGCGCGCTGGTGGTGACGTCCGTGCCGGCGGCGACCGAGGGGCTCGGCCCCGCCGTGCCGGGGATCGTCTCCGGCCTGCTGATCCTGCTGGTCGTGCGCGCGGCGCCCACGGGGCTGGCCGGGCTGCTGCGCCGGGCCGCCTGGGGCGTGGCCAGGAGGTTCGGATGAGGCCGGCGCGGGTGCTCGTGGCGCTGGTCGTGCTGCTGCTGGCCGGCTGCCGCCCGCCGGCCGGCGAGGTCACGCTCACGGGGGCCTGCGCCGACCAGGACGGCACCGGGATCACCGCCGGGTCGGTCAAGGTCGGCGGCCTCTACCCGCTGTCGGGGCCCGCCTCGGCGTACGCGGCGGTCGCCCAGGGCGCGCGGGCCTACTTCGAGCACGTCAACGAGGGCGGCGGCGTGGCCGGGCGGCGCGTGGAGTTCGTCGTCCGCGACGACGCCTACCAGCCGGGCCGGGCCGTGGCGGAGGCCCGCCGGCTGGTGCTGAGCGACCGGGTGTTCGCGCTGTTCCAGACGGTCGGCACGCCCTCGACCGCCGCCGTGCGCGAGTACGCCGCCCGCCGGCGCGTGCCGCAGCCGTTCGTGGCCACCGGCGCCACCGAGTGGGGCACCGACACCAGCCACCCCTGGACGATCGGCTTCCAGCCCAGCTACGCCGCCGAGGCCCGCGTCTACGCCCGCTACCTGGCCGAGTCCGTGCCCCGGGCACGCGTCGCCGTGCTGTACCAGAACGACGACTTCGGCCACGACCTGCTCGACGGCTTCCGCCAGGCGATCGAGGGCACGGGGGTGCGGATCGCGGCCGTCCGGAGCTACGAGGTGACCGACCCGGGCGTGCAGGGCCAGCTCGCCAACCTGGCCGGCTCAGGGGCGGACGTGCTGCTCGACGTCAGCACGCCGAAGTTCGCCGCCCAGGCGCTGGCCGCCGACGCGGCGATGACCGGCTGGAACCCGCTGCACATCCTCAACGGCGTGGCCGCCTCGCCGGCCGTGCTCGCGGCGGTCGGCCACGACAAGGTGCAGGGCGTCGTCACGGCCGGGTTCCAGAAGGATCCGGCCGCGCCGGAGTGGGCCGCCGACCCGGCCGTGCGCGCGTACGTGGCCGCGGTGCGGCGGCACGTCCCCGAGGCCGATCCCGCCGCCCAGCAGGTCGTCTACGGCTGGACGGCGGCGCAGGCGTTCGCCCGGACGCTCGAACGCATGCGCTGCCCGTCCCGTGAGGGGCTGCGCACGGCCATGCGCAGCCTGTCCGGCGTCAAGCTGGACCTGCTCCTGCCCGGGATCACGCTGTCCACCGGGCCCGGCGACGGGTTCCCGATCGAGTCGATGCAGCTGGCCCGGTTCGAGCGGGACCGCTGGGTGCGGTTCGGGCGGGTCATCGACACCCGGGCCGCGTTCGGTCCGGTGCGGGCTCGTCGGTGAGCCCCGCCGGGCGGGGGGCGGCCAGCATGCGGCGGTAGACCGCCTCGTAGGCCGCGGCCATCGCCCCCACGCCGAAGTGCCGTTCGACGTGGGCGCGGCAGGCCCGCGGGTCGAGCCGCCCGGCCGCCTCGATCGCCGCGGGCAGCTCGGCCGGCTCCCGCAGGACGAACCCCGTCACGCCGTCCACCACGATCTCCGGCACCGCGCCCCGGCCGATGGCGACGACGGGCGTGCCGCAGGCCATGGCCTCGATCACCACCATGCCGAACGGCTCCTCCCACTGGATGGGGAAGACCATGCAGCGGGCGGCGGCCAGCAGCTCGCGCTTGCGCCCGGCGTCGGCCTCGCCCAGGTAGGTGACGCCGGGGCCGAGCCGCGGCCGTACGTGCTCGTCGAAGTAGACGTGCTCGCACGGCTCGGTGAGCTTGCCGGCCAGCACGATGCGGCGGCCCGCGGCGCGGGCGGCGTCGATGGCCAGGTGGGTGCCCTTGCTGTGGCTGAAGCGGCCCAGCCACAGCACCCAGTCCTCCTTGTGCTCGCGGAAGGGGAAGGTGGCGGTGTCGAGCGCGTTGTGCACGGTGGCGATCCAGTTGAGGTCGGGGGCGTCGGCGCGCTGGGCGTCGGAGACGGCGATCAGGTTGACGTGCTCGCCGAGCGCCCGGTACACCTCGCCCAGCTCGCCGCCGGCATCGCCGTGGCAGGTGACCACGGTCGGGGTCGCCCGGCCGAGTGCGGTGAGCGGCCCGGCCAGCGAATGGTCGTGCACGATGTCGGCGGGCAGCCCTTCCAGCGCCCGCCAGGCCTGGGCGGCGTGCAGCACCTCGGGCAGCCCCTCGCCGATCCGCTCCGAGGGCGCCTCGGGGTAGGTGACCAGGAACTTGGCCGGCAGCCCCGTGCTGCCCGCGCCGATCAGCGTCACCTCGTGGCCGCGCGCGGACAGGCCCGTGATCAGGTCGGCGAGCATCTGCTCGATCCCGCCGTAGGCCCGCGGCGGCACCTCCTCCCAGGGCGGAGCGACCATCACGATGCGCAGCGCGCCTTCCCAGTCGTCCTCAAGATCCGTCGTCATCCCAGCACCTCCCCGTGTCGGTCCGGTCGTCACAGCGCCGGCAGGCCGTGCGCCCTGCGGGCGGGGCCGGAGCGGCAGGCGCCGCTGATCGGGCAGCGCGGTTCGGTGACCAGCTCGACGCCGTCGGGCAGGCCGGACACCAGCGGCGTGCCGTCCTCGCCCCTGACGCGGATGCCGACCCTGGAGTCGCCCACCGGCATGCCCTTGATGGTCACCTCCCCGAACCCCTCGGGCAGCGCCGGGACCAGCCACAACTTCCCGTACGGCACCCACGGGTCCAGCCGCAGCAGCGTGCGCAGGAGCTGGATGGGCGCGGCGGCGGCCCACGCCTGCGGCGAGCACGACGTCGGGTACGGCACCGGCCGCCCGTACTCCTCCTTGCCGAACCCGCAGAACAGCTCCGGCAGCCGCCCCCCGAAGGCGTGCGCGGCCTCCAGCAGCCCGACGGCGATGCGCTGGGCCGCCTCGACGTGGCCGTAGCGCATCAGCCCGGCGGCGATGAGCGCGCTGTCGTGCGGCCACACCGAGCCGTTGTGGTAGCTCATCGGGTTGTAGGCCCCCATGGACGAGGCCAGCGTGCGCACCCCGAACCCGGTGAACATCTCGGGCGAGAGCAGGTGGCCGGCCACTTGCCGGGCCTTGTCCTCGTCGGCGATGCCGGCCCACAGGCAGTGGCCCATGTTGGAGCCGAGGCCGTCGATGGGCCGGCCGCGCCCGTCCAGGCCCATGGCGTAGTAGCCGGGGCCGGGCAGCCAGAACCGCTCGTTGAACGCCTCCCTGATCGCCCGCGCCCGCTGCACGTAGCGCCGCTCGGCGGCCTCGTCGCCCTGCTGGCAGGCGAAGTGGGCGCGGGCGAGGTAGGCGGCGTAGACGTAGCCCTGCACCTCGGCCAGGGCGATCGGCGGGCGGGCGATGGTGCCGTCGGCGAAGTTCACGCCGTCGAAGGAGTCCTTCCAGCCCTGGTTGACCAGGCCGCGGTCGGTCTTGCGCTGGTACCAGACGAAGCCGTCGCGGCTGGCGTACTCCTCGATCCAGGCCAGGGCGGCGTCGGCGTACGGCAGCAGCTCCTCGACCGCCTCGCGGTGGACGCCCCAGCGGCGCACCTCGCCCAGCAGCATGACGAACAGCGGGGTGGCGTCCACCGAGCCGTAGTAGGCCCGGCCGCCGTAGGGCGAGGAGCCGTCCTGGACGCCGAAGCGCAGCTCGTGCATGATCTTGCCGGGCTCCTCCTCCGACAGCGCGTCGACCTTGGTGCCCTGGAGCCGGGCCAGCCTGCGCAAGGTGCCGAGGGCGAGCGTCTGGTCCAGCGGCAGCGCCATCCAGGAGGTCAGCAGCGAGTCGCGGCCGAACAGCGTCATGAACCAGGGCGCGCCGGCGGCGATCGCGGGCGGCTCGTCGGGATGGTCGCGGTCGAACAGCCGCAGGCTGCCCAGGTCCTCGCGGGCGCGGGCCAGGGCCTCGACCAGGCCGGCGTTCGTGCTCTCCAGGACGGGCGTGCTGGCGGTCCACTCGGCCAGGCGGCGGGCCGGCTCGGCGTGGTGGGTGGGATGGGCGACCGGGAACCGGGCCGAGGACTCCTCGCCCTCGTGGACCGGCGTCACCAGCACGGTGGCGTGCCATTCGCCGCGGGCGGGCACCACGACGTCGAAGGTGAGCAGGCCCGGCGCGGTGACGACCGGCGTGCCGGGCGGTTCGACGGCGATCCTGGCGCCGCGGGCGCGGCTGGGCGAGTAGACCTCGATGCCGCGCTCGCCGGGGTTCATCTCGACGTCCTCGGCGGGCCAGCTCCGTTCGGACTTCACCTCGAACAGGTCGGCCAGGTCGGCGCCGGCCTGCACGCACACGACGCAGCCGGCGGCCTCCTCGGACATGTTGCGCAGCGTGAGGTCCTCGCGCAGCCCGCCGCCGACGTAGCGGTCGCGCACCACGAGCAGCGTGCTCTCCGCCCATCCGGGACGCGGCCGGGCCTTGCCGAGGAAGGTGGCGTGGTACGGCTCGCCCATGATGACCTGCAGCGGCTCGACGGGATGGTCGTCCACGCGCAGCATCCAGCGGGACAGCAGGCGGGTGTCGGCGTGGTAGACGCCCTGCGCGCCGCCGGGGACGATGTCGCCGCCGTGCTGGCACACGCAGAACGAGCCGCCCTCCACGAGCGTGACCGTGTCGCCCAGCGCGCCGGGTTGCCCCTCGAAGGTCCATGCGTTCACCGACGAACCCCCAGTCCTTCCCCGGTCCCGCGCCTTGCGGGGGCACGTCCCCGCACGTCAGGAGTGCTATCCGGAGGAAGGAGGGGGAATCCCATGACTGCCTAGATTCTTAACCCTTCATCCCGACATTTCGGTATCTGGGAGGGTTTCGGCCGGAGAGGGGGTTCCCTCTCCGGCCGGGGGCCTCAGGCGGCGGCCTTGGCGGCGAGCGCCACGGTCGCCTGGCGGGTGACCCCGCTGACGGTGACCGCGACCGTCACCTGTCCCGCCCGCAGGGCGGTGATCGTGCCGGTGCCCGGGTCGAGCACCGCCACGTGCCACGGCTTGGCCGTCTGGCGGGTGCCGACGTGCAGGTTGGGCGAGCCGGACCAGGTGACCGAGACCGGGTAGGCGGCCGGGACGGCCCGGTCGTCCTGCCGGATCGCCGCCGTGACCGGCGCGGGCGCGCCGACGGCGACGGTCGCGGGCGCGGTCAGCGTCAGCTCGTCCACGTGCGGCCGCACCTGCGTGCCGATCCAGTCGGGCGCGTCGGTGAACCAGTTGCGCCGGACGTGCTCGGCCTCGGCGGGCGTCACGGGGTCCACGCCCCACAGCGACCAGCCGGTGAAGCCGCCGTCCTCGGGGGCGGTGGCCGGGTTCTTGCCGGAGTTGCCGTTGATGAAGTACGGCACGGCGTCCACGCGCGAGGCGTTGAACGTGCCCACGTGCCCGCCGATGAAGGCCGCGCCCTTGCCGGTGTCGCGCTGGAAGCCGGCCAGCCAGCCCTCGATCAGCGCGGCCTCCTTCCGGTCGCCGAGCTGGCTGCCCTTGCCCGGCGTGGGGTCGCGCGGCGGCACGTGGAACAGCACGGCGACCGATCCGACAGAGGCGTCCTTCGCCGCCTTGTCGAGCTCGGAGCGGAGCATCGCGACCTGGTCGTAGCCGCCGCCGCGCAGGTTCAGGCGGGAGGTGTCCAGGGTGACGAAGCGGGTGCCCTTGTGGTCGAAGGTGCCGTACGTGTCGCCGAAGACGGCCTTGAAGTTGTCGATCTTGCCGCCCATGACCTCATGGTTGCCGGGGATGTAGTGATATTTCAGCTCTCCTCCCAGCTCCTCGTCGAGGATCTTCTTCGCCAGCGCGAAGTCCTCCGGCGACGCCTCGTCCACCAGGTCGCCGTTGATCAGCAGGAAGTCGGGCTTGGCGGCCTTGATCTCCTTGAGCGTGCGGCGGGCGTTCCTGACGATGTCGCTGTCGGGGTTCCTGGCCACGAACTGGGCGTCCGACATGACCGCGAACCGCCAGGGCGCCTTGGCCACGTCCGCCTTGACCACGGGGTCGGCGACCTTGGGCACGGCGGGCGCGGTGATCGACGGCGGCACCTTGGCCACCAGGCCGTCGATCATGATGTCGTTGGTGTACTTGGCGTCGGCCCTGGTCTCGGCCACGTAGAAGCGCCGGAGCTTGAGCGGGTAGTTGACCCCGGCGGGGACCGGGAACTCGACGTACTGCCAGCCGGTCCACGTCATGTACGGCCCGCGCAGGATCTGCGACTGGCCGAGCGCGTCGTAGAACTCCAGGCTGGGCCACTCCCCCTTGCCGGTGGAGTTGATCCACAGCCCGAACGCCTGCGGCTGCCCGTCCACCACGATCTGCTGCGGCGGGCTGGCGTACGCGGCCCGGGTGGCGGTCGAGGTGGTGAAGTCGTAGGACAGCTTGAGCCCGCCGCCGCTCTGGCCCGGCGCGGCCGACAGCGAGCCGGTGGCGCGGGCGGCGGCGAAGGTCCACTTGGCCGCGTCCTCGAAGTCGGCGACCGGCTTGGAGTCGAAGCCGACCGTCACCGGGACGGCCGTGGTGATCTTGCCGACCTTGGCGGTGATCAGGCCGGAGCCGGTGGCCTGCCGGGCCTTGACGGTGAAGTAGCCGTGCTCGGCCGGGGTGACCTCGAACAGGTTCCGGTCGTAGTCGAGCGTGAGGTCGTCCGGCTCGATGGGCGCGGAGTTGCCGTTGCGGTCGTAGCCGACGACGCCGAAGGCGGCGCTGCCGTCGGCGCCCGCGATGCCGAGCCGGTCGGCCGTGGCGCCGAGCCGCTGCAACGGCTGGAGCACGGTCAGGCCGATCGTGCCCTTGGCGCCGCCGCGCGCGGCGGTGACCGTGGTCTGGCCGGGCACCAGGGCGTGGAACCTGCCGTTCCTGATCACGCCGTGCACGGCCGGGTTGGCCCGCCAGGACGGCGTGCCGGCCGCGGGGCCGTACGTCTCGTCGTAGCCGGCCGCGGTCAGCCGCCTGGTCAGGCCGGGGAAGACGCGGTCGGGACGGCCGCCCGCGACCGGGCCGACGCCGGGCGCCTTGGCCGGGTCGCTCGCCGTCTCCAGCCAGAAGCCCTTGAGCTTGCCGCTGCCCTCGGGGGCGTACAGCGCCAGGCCGTTGGGCACGTGGCGCTCGCCGCCGTCGGAGGGGCTGTTCTCCACCTGCACCTCGGCCGAGCCGGGCTCGCGGGCCAGCAGGGTGGAGGAGCCGCCGCCGTCGAGGTTGAGCGCGTTGGCCGCGCCCAGGTCCACCATCATGGCGGCCAGCTCGTTGAGCGTGACGCCGCGGCTGTCGGCCTGGCGGCCGTCCACGGTCAGCAGGTACATCTTCCTGCCGTCGGCGGAGAAGCCCACGGCGGTGCGCGGGTGCGCGGCCGGGTCGGTGCTGTTCTGCACGACGCCGTCCTTGACCAGGACGTAGTTGCCGCCGACGGCCGCCTTGACGGCGGAGCCGTCCGACGCCTTCGGCTGGTACTTCACCTCCACGCGGTCGCCGGCCTTCAGTGCCGACAGGGCGGCGGCGCCGGCGTCCCGGCCGAGCAGGATCGTGGTGCCGGCCGGGATGGGCCCGGCGCCGGCGGCGTTGCGCACCTCGGTGACCACGCCGTCCACCAGCACGACCTCGGCGACCGTGGCGGCGCCCTCGACGGCGCGGGCCCGGTTGTAGGAGCCCCACAGCGGCGTGAACAGGCCGACGCCGCCGTTCTGCACCATCTGGTTGAACTGGGTGAGCGCGATCGGCGCGCCGCCGGAGGGCGTGGCGGTGCCCTCGAAGTACATCTTGAGCACCCGCCCGACGCCGTCGCCGGTGACGGCCACCGCGTTGTCGTGCCCGGCGGCCGGCGACTGGACCAGCGTGCCGTCCTGCACGCCGATGCCCTGGGCGGCGCCGGAGTTGTTGATGTCGAAGAAGTCGCCGTTGACCGCGGCGACCGCGCGGGAGCGCCCGGCGGGGCCGGACAGCGGCTCGGTCTTGGTCACCTCGCCGGAGAAGACGTAGTCGGCCCTGGGCCCGCCCTTGCCGCCGCCGAGGTCGGCGGTCAGCGCGTCGGCGCGCAGCCAGCCCAGCGCGTCGTAGGTGTCGAACGAGGTCAGCGAGAGGCCCGGCGCGACCGGCCGGGTCCTCTTGGCCGTCTCCAGCCGGGGCTGCCCGGCGGTGGCCTGGCTGATCAGCGTGGAGGGCGGCGGGTAGGAGGACGCCTTCAGCGCGTCCTCGGCGGGCGGGGCGGGGTCGGCCTGCGCGGGCGCGCTCAGGGCCACCGGCCCTAACACGAGCGCGGCGGCGGCCAGGAAACGGAGGGTCTGCACGACCGAACTCAATCGTTCGTGGATATAAGTTTCAAGACTTCGGAGTGAACTAAAAGAAAATTTCAGATCTTGTGGCGTCCCGGGCCACGCCCGACGATGGGACGCGTGGATCGACAGGCGCTCTACCGCGACCCGTACCCGCTCTACGCCCGCGCCCGCGCCGCCCCCGGCCTCACCTTCGTCGAGGAGCTGGACGCCTGGCTGGTGGCCCGGCACGACGACGTGCGCGAAGTGCTGTCCAGGCCGGACGACTTCTCCTCCCAGGGCGCCCTGCGGCCCGACGTGATCCCGAGCCCGCGGGCCTTCGCCGAGCTGGCCGGGGTGCCGGGCGGCGCGCCCGTGGTGCTGAGCAGCGACGGCGAGGCGCACCGGCGTTACCGCAGGCCGCTCACCCGCGGCCTGTCGCCCGCCCGGGTGGCGGCCGCCGTGCCGTTCGTCACCGCCACGGCCGCCGGCCTGGTCGCCGCGTTCGCCGAGGCGGGCGGGGGCGAGTGGATGTCCGGCTACGCCAGGCCGCTGCCCGCCGCCGTGATCGGCCACCTGCTGGGCCTGGACCCGGCCGACGTGCCCACCGCGATCAGGGGCGGCTTCCGGGCCGAGGACCTGCTGTTCACCCCGATGCCCGAGGACGAGCAGATCGCCGCCGCCCGCGACGTGGCCGAGCTGCGGCGCCTGCTGGCCGCCCACGCCGCCCGTTCAGGCGAATCCGGCGACCTGACCGGCGAGGTGGTGCGCGGTCTGGCGCCCGGCCCCGGCGAGCCGACGGCCGCCCAGCGCGACGAGATCGCCTCCAACGTCGAGAACGTCATGCTCGCCGGGCACCTCACCACGACCGCGCTGCTCGGCTCGGTCGTGCACCGCCTGCTGCGCGACCGCCGCCAGTGGGAGCTGCTGTGCGCGAGCCCGGCCGAGCTGATCCCGGCCGCGATCGAGGAGGCCGCCCGGTACGAGGCGCCCGTCCAGGGCTTCCGCCGCCGCGTCACCAGGCCGCTCACCCTGGCCGGCACGCCGTTGGAGGAGGGTTCGACGGTCTTCGTCTCCTTCGCCTCGGCCGGCCGCGACGAGGCGGTGCACGAGCGGCCCGACGTCTTCGACATCACCCGGCCGCGCGCCCGCCATCTGGCGTTCGGGCACGGCGTGCACGGCTGCCCCGGCGCGTTCCTGGCCCGCGAGCAGCTCCGGGTGACGCTGGAGCTGCTGGTGGCCGAGCTGCCCGGCCTCCGGCTGGCCCGCCCGGACGTCGTGATGGCCGCCACGCTCATCCACCGCGCGCCCGAGGAACTCCATCTGACCTGGTGAGCCGGGCCAGGGTCTCCTCGTAGGCCGGGTCGAGCCAGTAGTCGGAGTGCCAGCGCGCCTCGGGCAGCGGCTCGCCCGGCCCCGGCTGGAGCGGGTCCCAGCAGAACCGGTCGACGGTCTGCTCCCCCTCGCCCGCCGGACGCGGCCCGAACGGGTCGACCCGGCGGAAGACCGGCCCCCCGATGGGGTCGCTCAGCCGGTAGAGGTTCGTCCAGCGGACGGCGTCGCGCATCGCCGACAGGCCGGGGGTGCCGAAGTAGGCGGGGAAGAAGGCGGCGTACAGGCGGCGCAGCGGCGAGCCGTGGGTGAGCAGCCGGAGGCGGGGCCGCAGCTCGGGCCGTACCTGGAGGACGAGCGCGGCGGTGAGCACGCTGCCCTGGCTGTGCCCGGACAGCACCACCTCGTCGCCGGCGGTCCTGGTCAGGGTCTTGACCCGGGCCAGCAGCTCGGGGATCACCCGCTCGGTGTAGCAGGGCGGCGCCAGCGGGTGGATGGCCCTGGGCCAGAAGGTCGAGACGTCCCACAGGATGCCGACCGTGCGGCGCAGCCGCGTGTCGCTGTACGTCCGGCGGCCCAGCAGGACCAGGCCCACGACGATCGCCGTCATGGCCCAGCTCCCGATCGAGGCCAGCAGGCCGGCCAGCCCGCCCACCGGGGCGAACAGGTGGAACCGGTAGATCACGGTCACCGCGCCGGAACCGGCCACGCCGACGCCGGTGAGCACGGCCAGCACGAGCCCGGCGCGGTCGGTGAGCGCGGCCAGCGCCCACTTGCCGGCCACGTCCCGGTCGTAGGAACCGTAGTAGGGGGTCAGCTTCGGGGTGAGCGCGGCGGCGGCCGACCCGCGCGACAGCCACAGCTCGGCCGCCACGGCGACGAACCCGATCACCAGCAGCGGCACGAGCGCGGCCGTCCACCAGACCGGGTCGTCGAGGTAGAGGCGGCGGTCGACCGGCCCCGGCTCGGCGACCGAGGCGGGCACGCCGAAGAACGTGGCGGTCCAGAACAGCAGGCCGAGGGCGAGCACGTTGGCGCTGCCGGCCGCCACCATCAGCGTGAACCAGGCCGCCATGCCGCACATCGCCCGCCGCTCGATCGGGTCGCCGGTCTCGGCCGGCCGGTCCATGCGCGCCAGGACGAACGTCGCCACCAGGATGAACAGCCCGAGCCCGACAGTCAGCGCGAACTGGAACGCTCCAACGCCGATGCCGGGCAGTTGCCGCCCGGGCAGCGCGGGCGACATCCCGGCCAGGGCGGCGGCGATCGTGGACACGAACGTCAGCGGCCCGGCCACCCGCAGCACCCGGCACGCGCCGGTGAGCCAGGGCGGGACCGCCTCGCCGGGGGCCAGCCGCCTGGCGATGCCGGGCAGCGCCGCCAGCACGGCGGCGGCGACCTGGACGGCGGCGTTGGCGGCCGTGAGAGCCAGCCCCCGCGGGTCGCCCACGAACGGCGCCGACACCGCCAGGCCGATCGACCCCAGCGCGAAGGCGACGTGCACGGCCCGCAACCGCCATACGGGCGCGCCGCCGTGCCACAACCGCGGCCGGGCCAGCAACGGCCCGGGACGCGAGCCGCCGTCGTGCGGGACCCCGGTCTGCTCGTCGCGCTCCCAGGTGCGCCGCGCCAGCCACCACAGCAGCACGACCACCGCGAACGGCGCCAGCGCGGCGACCGCCAGCCGCCGCGACGGCTCGGCGCCCCACAGCTCGCTCATCCAGTGGACCCAGGCTGGCGCGCTCTCGCGGGCGCAGGCCCGGCCGGCCGCGGTGCACTGCCAGCCGACGAGGTCGACGCTGGCCCGGGTGACCGCGCCCACGAGGGTGCCGGTGAGCAGCAGCGCGAACAGCCGCTGCGCGGCCTCGGCCACGTGCCGCAGGCGGGCGCCGGCCGGTGGCCTGGGGAGCATGAAGTAGGACAGGTTGGCCAGGGAGAAGGGCAGCAGGAGCAGCCAGAGGGCGATGGTCCTGCCGCCGGAGGTGAGGCCGCCCCAGGCGTAGGCCTCGCGATGGCGGACGCCGGGCACGTCGTCCTGCTCGCCGTCGGGGCGTCCGCCGGGCCACCAGCGGCGGTAGAAGCCGGTGGTGGCGTCGCCGGCGATCTGGCGGGGGTGGGGATGGTTGAGGATGCTCGCCGGCGGGGTGCCGGAGACGCCGTGCACACGTAGTTCGGTCATGCCTCCGCAGGTGGGGTCCAGGAATCCGTCCATGAGCCCAGGATCACGCAAAGTCACCGATTACGCAAAGTAATGGCATGGTCACTGAATCAGCGTCCGGGCGTGCGCCTGGCCGGGCCCGTGTTCCGCCGCCCGGCGCGGCGTCCTCGCATGGGCCGCCGCCGGGCGGGCACCATGATCTACGTGACCGCGATCGGCGACGGCGAGGCGCGGGCCCACTGGATCGACAGGGAGACGGTCGTCTGGACGGTGGATCCGTCGCTGACGCACGCGCTGGCCTTCGCCCCGGCCGGCGGCATCGCCTGCCACGACGGCCGCCTGACCGGCCATGCCGTGACCGTCCCGCTCGCGCCGGGCGAGCTGGACGACGCGCGGCGGCGGGCGTGGCCGCACCTGGCCGGCGGCACCGCGCTCAAGCTGCGCCGCGAGGACGCCGGGCGGGTGAAGGAGGCGCTGCGCGGCCAGGTGGTGGCCGTGGCCCGCGACGGCTCGGGCGCGGTGGCCGCGGCGACCGGCGTGCAGATCCCGGGCGTGCTCGACGACGTCTACGCCGGGGCCGTGCGCGCCGGGCTCGGGCCGTCGGGACGGCTGCTGCCCCGGCTGGCCCTGTGGGCCCCCACCGCACGGCGGGTGGAGCTGGCGCTCGGCGGCCGCCGGCACGCGATGCGGCTGGACGAGGAGACCGGCGTGTGGTCGATCCGCGGCCTGCCCACCTGGTACGGCAAGGACTACACCTACCGCGTCACCGTCTACTCCCCCGCCGCGGGCCGCGTCGTCACCAGCGAGGTCACCGACCCCTACAGCCTGGCCACCGCGCCCGACGGGGTGCGCAGCAGGCTGGTGAGCCTGGACGACCCCGCGCTCAAGCCGCCCGGCTGGGACCGCCTGGCCAAGCCCGTCCCGGTGCCGCTGGACCGGGCGGTGATCTACGAGCTGCACGTGCGCGACTTCTCCGCCTCCGACGCCACCGTGCCCGAGGAGCTGCGCGGCACGTACGCGGCCTTCGGCCACGACGGCGACGGCATGCGCGAGCTGCGCGCGCTGGCCGCGGACGGCCTCACCCACGTGCACCTGCTGCCGGTGTTCGACCTGGCCACGATCCCCGAGCGCCGGTCGGACCGGACCGAGCCCGGCTGCGACCTCGCCGCCCTGCCGCCCGACTCCGAGCGGCAGCAGGAGATCGTGGCGCTCACCGCCGACCGCGACTCCTTCAACTGGGGCTACGACCCGCAGCACTACACCGTGCCCGAGGGCTCGTACGCGACCGACCCGGACGAGCGGATCAGGGAGTTCCGCGCGATGGTCGCCGCGCTGAACGAGGCCGGGCTGCGCGTGGTCATGGACGTGGTCTACAACCACGCCCATTCGGCGGACGTGCTGGACCCGATCGTGCCCGGCTACTACCACCGCCTGCTGGAGGACGGCTCCCTGGCCACCTCCACCTGCTGCGCCAACACCGCGCCCGAGCACGCCATGATGGGCCGGCTGGTGGTCGACTCGGTGCGCACCTGGGCCAGGCAGTACAAGGTGGACGGCTTCCGCTTCGACCTCATGGGCCACCACCCGAAGGCCAACATCCTGGCCGTACGAGCCGCGCTCGACGCGCTCACCCCCGAGCGCGACGGCGTGGACGGCCGCTCGATCATCCTGTACGGCGAGGGCTGGAGCTTCGGCGAGGTGGCCGGGGACGCCAGGTTCGAGCAGGCCACGCAGGCCAACATGGCCGGCACCGGCATCGGCACGTTCGACGACCGGCTGCGGGACGCGGTGCGCGGCGGCGGCCCTTTCGACGCCGACCCGCGCGTGCAGGGGTACGGCTCCGGCCTGGCCGGCGCGCCCAACGGCGCGCCCGCCAACGGCTCGGAGGAGCAGCAGCGCGAGCGCCTGCGCCACTGCACCGAGCTGGTCATGCTGGGCCTGACCGGCGGCCTGCGCGACTACGTGCTGCCCTCGGGCCGCGCGGGCTCGCAGGTCGGCCACAACGGCGCCGCCGCCGGTTACGCCGCCCGGCCGGACGACGTCGTGTCTTACGTGGACGCGCACGACAACGAGACGCTGTTCGACGCGCTGGTCTACAAGCTGCCCGCGGGCACGCCGATGGCCGACCGGGTGCGCATGCAGGTGCTGTCGCTGGCCACGGTGCTGCTGGGGCAGGGGGCGGCGTTCGTGCACGCGGGCAGCGAGCGGCTGCGCTCGAAGTCGCTCGACCGCAACTCCTACGACTCCGGCGACTGGTTCAACCGGCTGCTGTGGGACTGCTCGGCGGGCAACGGGTTCGGCGCGGGCCTGCCGCCGCGGGCGGACAACGAGGCGGCCTGGCCCTACGCCCGGCCGCTGCTGGCCGACCCGGCCCTGCGTCCGGGCTGCGCGGAGATCGGGGCGGCGCGGGCGGCGTTCGGGGAGCTGCTGCGGATCAGGGCCTCGACCCCGGCGTTCGCGCTGGGCACGGCGGAGGAGGTGCGGCGGCGGCTGTCGTTCCCGGCCGGCGGCGAGGGCGTGATCGTGATGCGGGTGGACACCGCGGGGCTGGACCCGCGCTGGGACGCGGTGGTCGTGGTGCTCAACCCCACCCCGTCGCCCTGCACGCGGGCGCCGGGGGTGCCGCCGGGCCGCCGGGTGGCGCTGCACCCGGTGCAGGCGGCGTCGGCGGACGAGGTGGTCAGGCGGTCGTCCTACGACCCGGCGGCCGGCACGCTGACGGTTCCGGCCCGTACGGCCGCAGTTTTCGTCATAAATGCCGAAAATTCCTCATAAATTAAATTCTTTGGTGCCATAACCATGAATAGCGGTTGAGGAATGATCGCATCGCCTGAGGGAACCATTCCTGTGGAAGATGCCCGATCACTGGCTTTGACGCGCCCGACAGCGCAAACTGGCTGGACGGCGATCGCGTGGAGCATGGAGCACCCCGTGGACAATCACCTTGATCACATGCCGGTCCTGTCCCGCGGCAGGCATCGCAACCCGAAGCGCGGCGCCTGTTTCATGGAACTGGCGTCCTACCTGGCCGGCGAGCGGTGGAGCGACCACCCGGCCTGCACCCATCCGCTGCTGGCCGCACTCGCCCGCCTGGTCAACGACAACACCGGCGACGAGAGCCGCGCCCAGCTGGTCGGGCTCGTGCCGTCCATCATCGGGCTGGCCGGCGACGACCTGCGGATCGACGCGCACATCGCGCTGCGCTGCGCGACCACGGCCCTGCCCGTCGCCGCCGCCGAGCGCCAGCTCGCGCTCGCGGTGTCGGTGCTGGCGGCCGAGGAGATGCTGGCCAGGCTCGACGGCGCGCCGTCCGGCCGGTTGAGCGAGCTGAGCCGCCACGCGATGGAGCAGGTGCCGCACGCGGCCGAGCAGGCCAGGCGCTTCAGCCGGGCCGCCAAGATCACCGAGAAGGGCTTCCGCCGGTACGCGGCGCCCAACGCGGTGCAGCTCGCCGTGGTCGGCATCGTCCAGGCGTGCATCAAGGACCCCGACGCGCTGCTGCGCAGGCTGCTGGAGGACGCGATCGCCGACTGCGACGCGATCGTCAACGGCCCGAAGGCCGCCCGGTCCAGCGCCGCTCAGCCCGGTTCGGCTCAGCCCGATCCCGCTGAGCCGGCTCCCGCCAGCCCGGCGCACGCCTGACCTCGTCCGCGTCCCTCCGGCTCCCGCGCGCCGCGGGAGCCGGGGGGACGTTCGCGTTTCCGTCCCCGGGCACGTGATCGTGCGTGCACGATCGGTGACGCAGCGGGAAAATCGCAGATCAGGCTAGCCTCTCCTTCGTTGCGGATCATCCCGGAAGGGCCTAGATTCCCGGACGAACTGCCAATACGGGGAGGATTGTCATGACCATCGAGCTTGCCCGGCCCTACTCTCCCGAGAAGCACCACAGCCACCGTGACGTCACCGGCGGCTGGTTGCGTCCGGCGGTGTTCGGGGCGATGGACGGGCTGGTCTCCAACGTGGCGCTCATCGCCGGCGTCGTGGGCGCCGCGGGCGCCGGGCGCGGCGCGGTGCTCGCCGGGTTCGCCGGGCTCGTCGCCGGGGCGTGCTCGATGGCGGCGGGCGAGTACACGTCGGTGCGCTCCCAGACCGAGCTGATGCGGGCCGAGATCGCCGTGGAGCGGCGCGAGCTGGCCCGCAACCCCGACGGCGAGCGGGCCGAGCTGGCCGCCCTCTACCGGTCGCGCGGCCTGGACGCCGACCTCGCCCGCCGGGTCGCCGAAGGGCTGTCGGCCGACCCGGAGCAGGCGTTGCGCGTGCACGTGCGCGAGGAGCTGGGCGTCGACCCCGACGACCTGCCCTCGCCCTACCTGGCGGCCGGCTCGTCGTTCCTCGCCTTCGCCGCGGGGGCGCTGGTGCCGCTGGCGCCGTTCCTGTTCGGGGCGTCGGGGCTGTTCCCGGCGCTGGCGCTGAGCATGGTGGCGCTGTTCGGGTTCGGCGCGGCGGTGGCCGTGATGACCGCGCGGCCGTGGTGGCTGGGCGGGCTGCGCCAGCTCGGGCTGGGCGCGGGCGCCGCCGCCGTCACCTTCGGCCTCGGGCACCTGCTCGGCGTCGCCGTCTCCTGACGCGGCCGCTCACGGCCTGGCCGTCGAGAGGCCGCTCAGGGGCGGCCGGCGACGGCCAGGTTGACGCCGAGGCCGATGAGCGCGGCGCCGGTCAGGCCGTCCACGGCCTTGCGCACGCCGGGCCGGGCGAACACCCGGCGCAGCGTGCTCACCACGTTCGCCACCGTGAGGAACCAGACCATCGTGCCGGCCAGCGCGACCGCCGACAGCAGCAACGTGTCGCCGAACGCGGCCTCCTCGCTGAGGAAATGCGGCACCAGGGCCACGAAGAACAGCGCGGCCTTGGGGTTGAGCACGTTGGTCAGCAGCCCTTCGGTGAAGGCCGCCCACGGGCCGCGGCTCGCGGGCGCGGGCAGGCCGAGGTCGAGCGGGCCGCCCTTGCGCAGGGCCGCGCGCAGCGCCTTGACCCCCAGGTAGAGCAGGTAGGCGGCGCCGACGACCTTGACCACGGTGAAGGCCATGGCCGAGGCCGCCAGCAGCGCGGCCACGCCGGTGCCGGCGGCCACCACCCACACGGCCACGCCCAGGGCGATCCCGGCCGCCGCGGCCATGCCGTGCCCGCGGCCGGACAGCGCCGAGCGGCGGACCACGACCGCGAAGTCGGGGCCGGGCGACATGGCCCCGAGCATCACCAGGGCGCCGAATCCCACGAACTGCGTCAAGGAGGTCATCATGGCGTCCACCTTACGAGGACCCGGCCCTCGGGGATCAAGGTGGACAGCTCCCACGTCCAGCTCGGCACGGTGATCATCTCGGCCGGGTGGTCGAGCGGGACGGGCGTGTCCAGCAGGACGGAGTGCGGCGTGAGCGGCAGCCCGCCGCCGGGGACGACGACGCTCACCAGCGGGGTGCGCAGGCTGGGCCCGTCGGGCTCGTCCAGGTCGCTGGACACCCAGGCGGGCTCGCCGGCGAAGAACGTGCACACCAGCGCCCCCGCCGGCGCCGCGCCGGAGTGGCGAAGGGCGCCGGCGGGCAGCCAGGCGTGCTCCCCCGGCAGGTACGCCACCCCCGACACCCGAAGCTCGCCCTCCAGCAGCACGAACTCCTCCCCCGCCAGGTAGTGGCCGCGGCCGGGACGGCTCCACCGGGGCGGGAAGCGGACCAGCGACGTGCCGCCGCCCAGCGGGACGACCCGTACCGGCAGGTTGGAGCCGGGCAGCAGCGCCTCGTGGCCGGGCAGCCCCGCGTCGAGCAGATCGATGAGCACGTCAGATGATGTGCCCCCGTTACCTCCTGTGACGCCACTTCTTGAAGATGGTCCGGATCGTCAGCACCAGGGCGAGGCCGACGAGCTGGCCGCCGAGCACGATCCGGTTGACGTCGACGGCCGGACGCCACTGCACGTCGCCGTCCTTGACCACGAAGACCCCGGCGGGGGTGGCGCTGTAGCCGAAGCCGCCACCGCCGCCGCTGCCGAGTTCCTCCCCCTTCTCGTCCCGGCCCTGCCCCTGACCGGCCCCGCCGCCCTGGGCGACCCGGGCGACGGGGATGACCAGGACGTCGCCGTGGTGGATCGGCTCACCGAAGACGCGCCTGACGGTGACGGCGTCCTTCGACTGCTCCAGCAGCTCCTTGATGTCCATGGGCCCATCGTTCACCCGGATCGGCCGCTAGTCGAACGTGGTGGAGATCTCGTGCCAGCCGCCCGGCGGGATCTTCTCCGCCGGTTCCGGCCCCCAGGTGCCCTTCTCGTACGGCAGCGGCTGGTCGGGCAGGTCGAGCAGCCGGCCGACGATCCGCCACGACTCCTCCACCAGGTCGAACCGGGCGAACCGCCGCGGGTCGCCGCTGACGGCGTCGGTCAGGATGCGCTCGTAGGCGGCCTCCATCGGCCCGAGCACCTTGGTGAAGTCGACGCTCACCGGCACCGGGATCGTCCGCTGCCGGCCCGGCTCCTTGGCCAGGACGTCGAAGGTCACCCCGGCGTCGGGCTGCAGCCGGAACCTGATGAGGTTGGGCCCCGGCGGCACGTCGCCGCCGCGGAACATCGTCACCGGCGGCTTGCGCAGCTCGGCCACGATCTCCAGGTCGGTGGTGGGCAGCGCCTTGCCCGAACGGATGCACCAGGGCACGCCCGCCCAGCGCCAGCTGTCGATGTAGAGCCGCATGGCGACGAACGTCTCGGTGGTGGAGCCGGGCCGCACGCCGGGGGTGTCGAGGTAGCCGTCGTACTGGCCGCGCACGACGTGGGCCGGGTCGACGGCCTGGACGGCGCGCAGCACCCGCCACTTCTCGTCGAGCTGGGCGCGGGCGTCCATCGACGGCGGCGGGTCCATCGCCAGGATGGCCAGCAGTTGCAGCAGGTGGTTCTGGACCACGTCGCGGACCGTGCCGTTGGCGTCGTAGAAGCCGCCGCGGTCGGCGACGTCGAAGTCCTCGGCCATGGTGATCTGCACGCTGCGCACGAAGTTCCGGTTCCACAGCGGTTCGAGCAGCATGTTGGCGAACCGGAACACCATGAGGTCCTCGACCGGCTCCTTGCCCAGGAAGTGGTCGACCCGCCGCAGGTGGTCCTCGTCGAAGTACTTCAGCAGCTCGTCGTTGAGCCTGCGCGCGGAGTCGAGGTCGTGCCCGAACGGCTTCTCCACCACGAGCCTGGCCTCGTGGTTGAGCCCGGCGCCGGCCAGCCCCTCGGCGACGACGGAGAACAGCGCGGGCGGCACCGCCAGGTAGTGGACGAGGAACCCCTTGCCCTCGACCTCCTCCCGCAACCTGGCGAACGTGTCGGGGTCGCGGTAGTCGCCGGCCACCAGCCGCAGGTTGCCGGCCAGCTTCTCGAACGCCGCGTCCTGGACGCCGCCGCACGCCTCGCGGGCGTGCTCGCGCAGCGCGTCGAGGTCCATGTCGGTCTTGGCGACGCCGATGATCGGCAGGTCGAGCCTGCCGTCGGCGGTCAGGTGGTAGAGCGCGGGGAGCAGCATCTTGCGCGCGAGGTCCCCCGTGACGCCGAACAGGACCAGCGCGCCCGCCCGCCCCATCTCTAGGCCCGCCTTCCGCGCAGCTCGCGGTACCTGCGCACGAGTTGCTCGGTCGAGGAGTCGGGGAAGGTCTGCGGCGGCTCGTCGGAGGTGAGCGCGGGCGCCACGTCGAGCGCCATCTTCTTGCCCAGCTCGACGCCCCACTGGTCGAAGGAGTCGACGCCCCAGATCGTGCCCTCGACGAACACGATGTGCTCGTAGAGCGCGACGAGCTGGCCCAGCGTGGACGGCGTGAGCTTGGTCGCCAGGATCGTCGAGGTGGGCCGGTTGCCCGGCATCACCTTGTGCGGCACGATCTCCGGCGGCGTGCCCTCGCCCGCGATCTCCTCGGCGGTCTTGCCGAAGGCCAGCGCGCTGGTCTGGGCGAGCAGGTTGGCGGTGAGCTGGTCGTGCATGCCCTCGCGGTCCTCGAACGGCTCGGCGAAGCCGATGAAGTCGGCCGGGACGAGCCGGGTGCCCTGGTGCAGGAGCTGGTAGAAGGCGTGCTGGCCGTTGGTGCCCGGCTCGCCCCAGAAGATCTCGCCGGTCGGGACGGTCACCGGGCTGCCGTCGGCGCGCACCGACTTGCCGTTGGACTCCATGGTGAGCTGCTGGAGGTAGGCGGGGAAGCGGTGCAGCCGCTGGCTGTAGGGCAGCACGGCGCGGGTCTCGGCGCCGAAGAAGTCGGTGTACCAGATGCCGAGCAGGGCCATCAGGACCGGCATGTTGGCGTCGAAGGGCGCGGTGCGGAAGTGCTCGTCCATGCTGTGGAAGCCGGACAGCATCTCGCGGAACCGGTCCGGCCCGACGGCGATCATCAGCGACAGGCCGATGGCGCCGTCGAAGGAGTAGCGGCCGCCCACCCAGTCCCAGAAGCCGAACATGTTGTCGGTGTCGATGCCGAACTCGGCGACCTTGCCGGCGTTGGTGGAGACGGCCACGAAGTGCTTGGAGACCGCGTCCTCGCCCAGCGCGCCGGCCAGCCAGGACCGGGCGACCCTGGCGTTGGTCAGCGTCTCCAGCGTGGTGAAGGTCTTGGAGGCGACCACGAACAGCGTGGTGGCCGGGTCGAGGTCGCGCAGGTTGCCCAGGATGTCGGCGGGGTCGATGTTGGAGACGAACCTGGCCTCGACGCCGGCGTCCACGTAGTCGCGCAGCGCCTCGTAGGCCATGGCCGGGCCGAGGTCGGAGCCGCCGATGCCGATGTTGACCACGGTCCTGATCGGCTGCCCGGTGGCGCCCTTCCACTCCTTGGACCTGACGCGGTCCGCGAAGGCGCTCATCTTGTCCAGCACCGCGTGCACGTCGGCCACGACGTCCTGGCCGTCGACGACCAGCTCGGCGTTCTCCGGCATGCGCAGCGCGACGTGCAGGACGGCGCGGTCCTCGCTCACGTTGATGTGCTCGCCGCCGAACATCGCGGCGATGCGCTCGCGCAGGCCCGCCCGCTCGGCCAGGGCCACCAGCAGGTCGATCGTCTCCTGGGTGGCGCGGTGCTTGGCGTAGTCGAGGTAGAGGTCCCCGGCGCTCACCGTCATCCGCCCGGCCCTGCCCGGGTCCTCCGCGAACAGCTCACGAAGCTGCTTTCCCGCCAGCTCCTCGTGATGCTTGCCCAGAGCCGCCCACTCCTGGCTCTGGCTGATGTCGCCGTTCACCGCTTCCTCCTCATACGTCGTCAAACCTGATCACATCGTCCCGTACTCGCGGGAGATCCGCTGAGCCGGGCTCCCGTCAGGGAACCCCGTACCCCACGGGGATGATTCCGCGCATGGCGCCGGGCACTCTTTGCTTTCAGTGGGACTCCCGGCCGGGCGCGTCGCCGGAGGAGCCCGTCAGGAAGTCGAGGTCGGCGCCCAGGTGCGCCTGCGTGACGTGGTCGACGTACAGGCGCTGCCAGCCGCGGGCCGGACGGGCGTGGCCGGTCATGACCGGCTCCCTGGCGGCCAGCTCGGCCTCGGGGACGTCGACGTCGAGCCGCCTGGCCGCCACGTCGAGCACGATCGGGTCGCCGGTGCGCACCCGCGACAGCGGGCCGCCGGCCGCCGCCTCCGGCGAGGCGTGCAGGACCACCGTGCCGTACGCGGTGCCGCTCATCCGGGCGTCGCTGACCCGCACCATGTCGCGCACCCCCCTGGCCAGCAGCTTGCGCGGCAGCGGCAGGTTGCCGACCTCCGGCATGCCCGGGTAGCCCCTGGGCCCGCAGCCGCGCAGCACCAGCACCGAGGTCTCGTCGACGTCGAGGCCGGGCGAGTCGAGCCGGGCGCGGGCGTCCTCGACGCCGTCGAAGACGATCGCCCTGCCGCGGTGGCGCAGCAGCTCAGGCGAGGCGGCCGCGGGCTTGATCACGGCGCCGTCGGGCGCCAGGTTGCCGCGCAGCACGGCGATGCCCGCGTCGGGCAGCAGCGGGTCGGAGCGCCGCCGGATCACGGTGTCGTCCCAGATCTCGGCGCCGGCCAGGTGCTCGACCAGCGGCCTGCCGGTGACGGTGATCGCCGCGGGGTCGAGCAGGTCCTCGACCTCCCGCAGCAGGGCGGCCAGGCCGCCCGCCCTGAACAGGTCGTCCATCAGGTGGCGGCCGGCGGGCTGGAGATCGGCCAGCAGCGGCACGCCGGAGCCGGCCCGGTCGAAGTCGTCGAGGCTCAGCTCGACGCCGAGCCGCCCGGCGATGGCCAGCAGGTGCACGACCGCGTTGGTCGAGCCGCCGATCGCGGCCAGCGTCACGATGGCGTTGAGGAAGGAGGCCCGGGTCATGACGTGGCTGGGACGGCGGCCCGCGCCTACCAGCTCCACGGCCAGCCGGCCGCTGACGTGCGCGCGTTCCAGCAGGCGGCTGTCGGGGGCCGGGGTGCCGGCCGTGCCGGGCAGCGTCATGCCGAGCGCCTCGGCCATGCAGGCCATGGTGGAGGCGGTGCCCATCGTGTTGCAGTGGCCGCGGCTGCGGATCATGGACGACTCGGAGGCGAGGAACGCCTCGCGGGACAGCGTGCCGGCCCGCACCTCCTCGCTGAGCCGCCACACGTCGGTGCCGCAGCCGAGCGGCACGCCGCGGAAGTGCCCGGTCAGCATGGGCCCGCCGGGCACGACGAGCGCCGGCAGGTCGACCGAGGCGGCGGCCATGAGCAGCGCCGGGATCGTCTTGTCGCAGCCGCCGAGCAGCACCACGCCGTCGATCGGGTTGGCCCGCAGCAGCTCCTCGGCGGCCATCGCGGCCAGGTTGCGCCAGAGCATGGCGGTCGGGCGCACGTTCGTCTCGCCCAGCGACAGGACGGGCAGGTCGAGCGGCACGCCCCCGGCCTCCCACACGCCGTTCATGACGCTGCGGGCGACCTCGTCGAGGTGGGAGTTGCACGGCGCGAGGTCGGAGGCGCTGTTGGCGATGGCGATGTGCGGCCGCTCGCCCTCGAACGCCTCGCGCGGCAGGCCGCGGCGCATCCAGGCCCGGTGGATGTAGGAGTTCCTGTCGTCACCGGAGTACCAGAGGGAACTGCGCAGCGCCATGTGACGGCACATTATCGGCAGCCCGGGGATTCAGCACCGCCTGCGGAGGAATGGGCAAGGGCATGGACCACATAGACGCGTACTGGCGGGCGGCCAACTACCTGTCCGTCGGGCAGATCTACCTGCTGGACAACCCGCTGCTGACCGAGCCGCTGCGTCCCGAGCACATCAAGCCGCGCCTGCTCGGCCACTGGGGCACCACCCCGGGGCTGAACTTCTGCTTCGCCCACCTCAACCGGGTGATCTCCGAGCGCGACCAGGACATGATCTACATCGCCGGTCCCGGCCACGGCGGGCCCGCCGCCGTCGCGCACGCCTGGCTGGAGGGCTCCTACACCGAGCGCTATCCGGACGTCTCGCAGGACGCCGAGGGCATGCGGCGGCTGTTCCGCCAGTTCTCCTTCCCCGGCGGCATCCCCAGCCACGTCGCGCCCGAGACCCCCGGCTCCATCCACGAGGGCGGCGAGCTGGGCTACTCCCTCGCCCACGCCTACGGCGCCGCGTTCGACAACCCCGGCCTGGTGGTGGCCTGCGTCATCGGCGACGGCGAGGCCGAGACCGGCCCGCTGGCCGCGAGCTGGCATTCCGACAAGTTCCTCGACCCCCGGCGCGACGGCGTCGTGCTCCCCATCCTGCACCTGAACGGCTACAAGATCGCCAACCCCACCGTGCTCGCCCGCATCCCCGAGCAGGACCTGTTCAAGCTCATGGAGGGCTACGGCTACCGCCCCCACCTGGTCGGCCCCTCGCACGAGGAGATGGCCGCCACCCTGGACACCGTCTTCGACGAGCTGGCCGAGTACAAGGACGGCCAGGACCGGCGGCTGCCGATGATCGTGCTGCGCACGCCGAAGGGCTGGACCGGCCCGCGCGAGGTGGACGGCAAGCCGGTCGAGGGCACCTGGCGGGCCCACCAGGTGCCGCTGTCGGGCGTCCGCGACAACCCGGCGCACCTGGCGATGCTGGAGGAGTGGATGCGCTCGTACCGGCCGCAGGAGCTGTTCGGCTCCGACGGCAGGCCGGTCGAGGAGGTGCTGGCGACGGTGCCGCGGGGGCCGCTGCGGATGAGCGCCAACCCGCACGCCAACGGCGGCGAGCTGCTGCAGCCGCTGCGGCTGCCGGACTTCCGCCGGCACGCGGTCGAGGTCAAGTCCCCGGCCGCCCAGCTGACCGAGCCGACGCGGGTGCTCGGCGGGTTGCTGCGCGACGTGATCGCCGGCAACCCGCGCAACTTCCGGCTGATGGGCCCGGACGAGACCGCCTCCAACCGGCTGCAGGCCGTGTTCGAGGTCACCGACCGGGCGTGGGAGGCCGAGCTGCTGCCCACGGACGAGAACCTGGCCCCGGGCGGCCGGGTGATGGAGGTGCTGAGCGAGCACCTGTGCCAGGGCTGGCTGGAGGGCTACCTGCTGACCGGCCGCCACGGCCTGTTCAACTGCTACGAGGCGTTCATCCACATCATCGACGCCATGTTCAACCAGCACGCCAAGTGGCTGGAGTCGTCGCAGAAGATCCCCTGGCGGCGGCCGGTGGCGTCGCTGACGTACCTGCTGTCGTCGCACGTGTGGCGGCAGGACCACAACGGCTTCAGCCACCAGGACCCCGGCTTCCTGGACGTGGTCGTCAACAAGAAGGCGTCCGTGGTGCGGGTCTACCTGCCGCCGGACGCCAACACCCTGCTGTCGGTGGCCGACCACTGCCTGCGCTCGCGCGACTACGTCAACGTGATCGTGGCGGGCAAGCAGCCGGTGCTGGACCTGTTCACCATGGAGGAGGCGATCGCGCACAACACGCGCGGCCTGGGCATCCTGCCGTGGGCCTCCACCGACCAGGGCAGCGAGCCGGACGTGGTGCTGGCCTGCGCGGGCGACGTGCCGACCCAGGAGACGCTGGCCGCCGCGGCGCTGCTGCGCGAGCACCTGCCCGAGCTGAAGGTGCGCGTCGTCAACGTGGTGGACCTGATGCGGCTGCAACCGCGGTCGGAGCACCCGCACGGCCTGCCGGACGCCGAGTTCGACACGCTGTTCACCGTGGACCGGCCGATCATCTTCAACTTCCACGGCTACCCCTCGCTCATCCACCAGCTCGCCTACCGCCGCACCGGGCACGCCAACATGCACGTGCGCGGCTACAAGGAGGAGGGCACCACGACCACGCCGTTCGACATGGCCATGCTCAACGACATCGACCGCTACCACCTGGTCATCGACGTCATCGACCGGGTGCCGGGGCTCGGCTCCAAGGCCGCGCACCTGCGCCAGCGGATGAGCGACGCGCGGCTGCGGGCCCGCGCGTACACCAGGGAGCACGGCGAGGACCCGGCGGAGATCAGGTCGTGGACGTGGCCGGCCGAATTCTCGTCCTGAACACCGGCTCCTCCTCCATCAAGTACGAGCTGGTGGACGCGCGCACCCGGGAGCGGCCGGCGCGCGGGCTGGTGGAGCGCATCGGCGAGGAGCGCGGGCGGCTGACGCACCACGCGGACGGCGGGCCGCCGTACGTGCGGGAGGAGCGCTTCCCCGGGCACGCCGAGGGGCTGGCGGCGATGCTGGAGGCGTTCGCGCGGGCCGGGCCCGAGCTGGCGCCGGTCGCGGTCGGTCACCGGGTCGTGCACGGCGGCACCCGCTTCACCGGCCCGGCCCTCGTCGACGACGAGGTGATCGCCGCGATCGAGGAGCTGGCGCCGCTCGCGCCGCTGCACAACCCGGTGAACCTGGCCGGGATCCGGGTGGCGCGGGCGGCGTTCCCCGGGGTGCCGCAGGTGGCGGTGTTCGACACGGCGTTCCAGCTCACGCTGCCGCCGCAGGCGTACACGTACGCGGTGCCGCGGGCCTGGCGGGAGCTGGGCGTGCGGCGCTACGGCTTCCACGGCACCTCCTGCGCCTACGTCTCCCGCCGCGCCGCCGCCCTTCTCGGCCGCGACCTGGCCGACCTCGACCTGGTCGTGCTGCACCTGGGCAACGGCGCCAGCGCGACGGCGATGTCCGGCGGGCGCAGCGTGGACACCTCCATGGGGCTGACCCCGCTGGAGGGGCTGGTGATGGGCACCCGTTCCGGCGACGTGGACCCCGCCATCGCCGGCTACCTGGCGCGGGTGCGCGGCCTGGGCGGCGAGGAGGTCGAACGCGCGCTCAGCCACGAGGGCGGCCTGCGCGCCCTGGCCGGGACGCTCGACATGCGCGAGGTGCGGGCGCGCGGCGACGAGGAGGCCCGGCTGGCCCTGGAGGTCTACACCCGGCGCATCCGCAAGTACGTCGGCGCGTACTACGCCCTGCTCGGCCGCCTGGACGCGATCGTGTTCACCGGCGGCGTCGGCGAGCACGACGCGGCCACCCGCGCGGAGTCGCTGGCCGGGCTCGACCGGCTCGGCATCACCGTGGACCCCGCGCTGAACGCGGCCGGCCCGGCCGGGGAGCGGGCGGTCTCGCCGCCGGGCGCGGAGGTGGCGGTGCTGGTCGTGCCCACGGACGAGGAGTGGGAGATCGCCCGCCAGTCGCTGGAGGTGCTCCCCCGCCGCTGAGCGCCGCTCCGGTCAGGCGTGCGGGACGGCCGGGACCCAGAAGTCCACGATGGTGCCGGCCCCCGGCCGGTCGGTCAGGCTCCACCAGCCGCCCGCGATCTCGGCCCGTTCGCGCATCTCGATCAGCCCGAAGTGCCGCAGCGGCCCCTCGGCGCCCGGCGGCAGCCCGGCGCCGTCGTCGGCGACGCGCACGTGCACGCCGCGGTCGAGCGAGACCAGCGAGAGCCTGATCGAGGTGGCGCGGGCGTGCTTGCGCACGTTGGTGATCGCCTCCTGGCAGATCCGGAAGATGGTGACGGCGGCCTCGGGCGGCGGGTCGGCGTCGAGGCGGTGGTCGATCTCGAACGACAGCCCGGTGCCGGCCGTCACCTGCCGCAGGTAGCCGGCCAGGCCCTCGACCAGGCCCTCCTCGTCGAGGGCCGGCGGGCGCAGCTCGAAGGTCAGGTCGCGCAGGCGGGCGACGGCGGCCTCGACGGCCTCGCCGATGCCGCGCACCTCGGCGGCCCGCTCACCGCCGAGGCCGCTCTCCATCGCGCGCAGGCGCATGCCGACGGCGACCATGGACTGGATCGTGTCGTCGTGCACGTCGTAGGCGATGCGCCGGCGTTCGACCTCCTGGGCGCGGACCAGGTGGGCCAGCAGCATGCCGCGTTCGTCGAGGGCGCGGGACACGTTGCGGCGCTCGGTCAGGTCGCGGGTGACCTTGCCGAACCCGCGCAGCTCGCCGCGGTCGTCGTGCAGGGCGGTGATGACCACGCTGGCCCAGAACCTGGTGCCGTCCTTGCGGACGCGCCAGCCCTCCTCCTCCCACCGGCCGTCGGCGACGGCGACCTCCAGCTCCATGGCGGGTTTGCCGGCCGCGACGTCCTCGGGCGGGTAGAAGACCGAGAAGTGGCGGCCGATGATCTCCTCGGCGTGGTAGCCCTTGATGCGCTCGGCGCCGGCGTTCCAGCTCACGATCCGGCCCTGGGCGTCGAGCATGAAGATGGCGTAGTCGACGACGTTCTGGACCAGCAGGCGGAAGCGCTCCTCGCTGTCGCGCATCGCCTGCTCGGCCAGGCGGCGCTCGGTCAGGTCGCCGGTGACCTTGCCGAACCCGCGCAGCAGGCCCCGCTCGTCGCGCAAGGCGGTGATGACCACGCGCGCCCAGAACCGGGCGCCGTCCTTGCGCACCCGCCAGCCCTCGTCGGCCACCCGGCCGGCCGCCGCCGCGCGGCCCAGCAGCTGTTCCGGACGGCCGGCCGCGACCGCCTCGGGCGGGTAGAACACCGAGAAGTGGCGGCCGATGATCTCCTCGGCCCGGTAGCCCTTGATGCGCTCGGCGCCGGCGTTCCAGCTGGTCACATGGCCCGCGGGGTCGAGGAGACAGATCGAGTAGTCGACGACGCTGCGGACGAGCAGCTGGATGTCCTCTGACTGCCTGTCTTGACCGGGCATACTGCAGCTTCGCACGGCCCGGCGGAAGACCGAAACTCGATCATGCCCTGGAGCGCTCCTGGGCGGGCGCGACGACGTGGGGCGCCAGCTCGCACCACACCACCTTGCCGCCTTCCCCGCTCTCCCCGGCTTCCCCGCCTTCGTCGGCTTGGTCGCCTTCGTCGGCTTCGTCGGCGCGGGAGACGCCCCAGCCGGTGGACAGCAGCTCGATGACGTGCAGGCCCCAGCCGTTGTCGGGCCCCGGCTCGCGCGGCTCGGGCAGGCGGGCGCCGCGGTCGCGCACCTCGATCCGCACGTGGGAGGGGGTGCAGCGGATGCGTAAGGCGGGCGGGCCGTCGCCGTGCACCAGCGCGTTGGTCACCAGCTCGGAGACCACGAGCAGGACGTCCTCGCGGCGCCCGAGGTAGCCGCACTCGGCCAGCACCTCACGTGCTCTCTGACGGGCCGCGGTGATGCTGCCCATCTCTTCCGGCAGCCGGGTGTCCACCTGGTACGGCGCCGCGAAACTGCCCATCCTCCTACTGTCGGGCAGTACAGGGTTGATCACGAGACGCAGCGGAACCACTTCTTCCGGTGCGGATGAGGGACGCCGTCTGGTGCATCTGCGTCAGTCGAGCAGCCCTTCCCGTCGCGCGACGGCCACGGCCTCCAGCTTGGAGCGGGCCCCGAGCTTCTCCAGGACGTGCTGGACGTGGTTGCGCGCGGTGTTGCGGGCCACGCCGAGCCGCGCGCCGATCTCGACCGTGCTCGCTCCTTCGGCCAGCAGCCGCAGCGTCTCGCGCTCGCGCGCGGTCAGCGCCGTACCCGGGCTCCGCACCCGGCCGGTCAGCCGGTCGAGCACGCCGGGCAGCAGGCCGGGCGCGAACACCACGCCGCCGGCGGCCGCCTCGCGCACCGCCGACTCCAGCTCCTCCAGCCTGGACGACTTCACCAGCAGGCCCGCCCCGCCCGCCTCCACCACCCGCGCGGCGACCGAGGCGGTGGCCTCCCCGGTGAGCACCAGCACCCGGGCCTCGGGCGCGACCGCCGCGAACCGGCCGATCGCCTCGACGCCGTCGCCGTCGGGCAGCCGCCGGTCGAGCACCACGACGTCGGGCCGGCTGTGGGCGGCCGCGGCGAGGGCGGCGGCGACCGTGCCCGCCTGCGCCACTACCTCGATGCCCGGCGCCCGGCCGAGCGCCAGGCCGATGGCCTCGGCCACCATCGCGTGGTCCTCCACGAGCAGCAGCCGGATGGGGGAAGTGGTCGGCATCGCTTCGTCTCGCCTCTCCCGCGGCAACGTCCCCGGCATCTTCCCACCCGCGTCCGGCCCGCGCCGCCGGTTCCCGCGCGGCCTGTCCCCGTGCCGCCCGCTCCCGCATCGCCTGTCCGCGCCGCCCGCCCCCGTGCCGCCCGCTCCCGTGCCGCCTGTCCCGCGCCGCCTGTCCCCCGCCGCCTGTTCCGGCGCAGGCCGGGCGGGCGGCGTCGCGGGCGGCCGGAAGGGCGCGGGACGGCTCATGGGCGGGATTCGAGGAGGTCGGAGAGGCGGCGACCATTGGTAGTGTTGTCCGAAAATATGCGTATTTTTTGGATGGGTGGGATAGGTGGAGGTTGAGCAGACAGCGTTGCCGGGCATCGGACTCCGGCACGATTTCACCACCCGCGCCGGCCAGCGAGTAGGCATCGTCTCGCACCGCACCGGCCGTCGCGACCTGGTGATCTACGACAAGGACGACCCCGACCGCGCCTGTCAGACGGTCAAGCTGAACGACGAGGAGGCCGACGCCCTGGCCGAGCTCCTCGGCGCCCCCCGCATCGTCCAGCGGCTCAACCAGCTGCACCAGCAGGTCGAGGGCCTGGTCAGCGTCCAGCTCCCCATCCCGTCCGGCTCCCCCTACGCCGGGCGCACCATGGGCGAGGCGCGGGTCAGGACCCGTACCAGCGCCTCCATCGTCGCCGTGGTCCGCGGCGGCCAGGTGTTCGCCAGCCCCGGTCCCGACTTCGTCTTCGGCGAGGGCGACGTCGTGGTCGTGGTGGGAAGCGCGGACAGCACCGCGGAAGTCGCCGGCATCCTGGCTGACGGGTAGGGCCGCGGGTGCACGAAACCGCGGTCATCTTTCTCGAATTCGGTGCTGTTCTTCTAGGTCTGGGGGTATTGGGCGCGCTCGCGCTGCGCGTCGGCATCTCACCGATCCCGCTCTACCTGATCGCCGGTCTGGCGTTCGGCACGGGCGGCGTGCTGCCGCTGGCGACCAGCGAGGAGTTCATCTCGGTCGGCGCGGAGCTGGGCGTCGTCCTGCTGCTGCTGACGCTCGGTCTGGAGTACAACGCCGACGAACTGGTCACCAGCCTCACGAGCAACGCGCGGGCCGGCATCGTCGACCTCGTGCTGAACGCCGCCCCCGGCGCGATCTGCGCCTTGCTGCTGGGCTGGGGGCCGGTCGCGGCGGTGGCCATGGCGGGCGTCACCTACGCCACGTCCTCCGGCATCACCGCCAAGGTGCTGTCCGATCTGGGGTGGATCGGTAACAGGGAGACGCCGACGGTGTTGTCCCTGCTGGTGTTCGAGGACCTGACCATGGCGGTCTACCTGCCGGTCCTCACCACGCTGCTGGCGGGCCTGAGCCTGGTCAGCGGGGCGATCTCGGTCGGCATCGCGCTCGGCACGGTGAGCGTCGTGCTCGTCGTGGCGCTGCGCTTCGGGCGCTTCATCGAGGCGTTCGTGTCCAGCCCCAACTCCGAGGTGCTGCTGCTGAAGGTGGTCGGGCTGGCGCTGCTGGTGGCCGGGCTGGCCCAGCAGCTGCAGGTCTCGGCGGCGGTCGGCGCGTTCCTGGTCGGGATCGCGCTGTCGGGGCAGCTCGCGCACGACGCGCAGGCGCTGCTCGCGCCGCTGCGCGACCTGTTCGCGGCGGTGTTCTTCGTGTTCTTCGGGTTGCAGACCGATCCGGCCAAGATCCTGCCGGTGGCGGGGCTGGCCGCGCTGCTGGCGCTGGTGAGCATGGTGACCAAGCTGCTGACGGGCGCGTACGCGGCCAGACGGGCGGGCATCGGCAAGGCCGGTCAGGCGCGGGCGGGCATCGCCCTCATCCCGCGCGGCGAGTTCAACATCGTCATCGCCGGTCTGGCGGTCGGCGCCGGGGCCCATCCCGACCTCGGAGCCCTGGCGGCGGCGTACGTGCTGATCCTGGCGGCGTTCGGGCCGCTGGCGGCCAAGCTCGTCCAGCCGCTCATCACGGCCATCGCGAACAAGGCGTGATCCGCTAGTTTGTTCGCATGGCCGACCGTAAGCACGGGGTGCCCGCGCCCCCGATCGAGACGACGATCCACGCCGACGACTGGGACAGGACGGAGATCGCCGGTGAGACCTTCCACCGGGTCCTGTTCCAGGGCGTCGACCTGACCGAGCTGGTCGACCAGGGGGCCTCGTTCGAGGAGTGCACGTTCAGGAACGTGCGGCTCAACGTCTCCGTCCACGAGGACGCGCGCTTCCTCAACTGCCTGTTCAGCCGGTGTTCCCTGTTCGACGCCACGTTCAGGGGGTGCAAGCTGACCGGCAGCATGTTCGACGGCTGCACCTTCGGGCTGCTGAAGGTCGACGGCGGCGACTGGTCCTACACCGGGCTGCCCGGCGCCGACCTGCGCGGCAGCGCCTTCCACGGCGTCCGGCTGCGGGAGGCCGACCTGACCGGGGCCCGGCTGGCCGGGGCCGAGCTGCGCCGGGCCGACCTGTCGGGGGCCTGGCTGCACGGCGCCGACCTCACCGGCTGCGACCTGCGCGGCAGCGACCTGAGCACGCTCGACCCGCACACGGTCACGCTCAAGAAGGCGGTCATCGACCCCGTCCAGGCCACGGTCATCGCCGAGGCCCTGGGCCTGGAGGTCCGCTCCTGAGCGGAGGCCCTGGAGGTCCGCTCCTGAGCGGAGGCCCTTGAGGTCCGCTCCTGAGCGAAGGCCCTTGAGGTCGGTTCCTGAGGCGGGGTCGGCGATGATGGCGGGGTGCCGATCGCCGATCTCAACGACGCCGAGCGGGCCGTGGCCGCCGCGCTCGCCCACGGCCGCGCCGTCGACCTGCGCACCGGCGACCCCGCCGCCGACGACCCGGCCACGGCCGCGTCCTGGGACGCCGGCCGCACGGTCCGCGGCGAGGCGCTGGCCGGGCTGCTGCTCGGCGGGGTCGACGAGCCCGCCGCCCAGCCACGGCTGATCCTGGCGGGGGCGAGGATCACGGGCGCGCTCAACCTGGCCTTCGCCGAGCTGCCCTTCCCCGTCACCTTCCAGGGCTGCGCCTTCGACGCCGCCCCCGACCTCTACCACGCCCGCACCCGCTTCCTCAGCTTCAGCGGCTCGCTGCTGCCCGGACTGACCGCCTCGAACGTCCAGGTCGAGGGCAACCTGCGGCTGGCGGGCAGCCACGTCACCGGCGAGCTGCGGCTGCCCGGCGGCCGGATCAGCGGCAACCTCGTGCTCAACTGCGCCCGCCTGAGCCACCCGGCGGGCACGGCGCTCAACGGCGAGCACCTCGACGTGGCCGGCCACCTGCGCGCCCAGGACGGCTTCGCCTGCGACGGCACGCTCGTCCTGGCCTCCGCCCGGATCGGCGGCGCGGTCGAGCTGGACGGCGCCCGACTCAACGCGCCGGGCGGCACGGCCCTGGAGGCGTCCAACGTGATCGTCCAGGTCGGGCTGTTCGCGCGGGACATGGAGGCCGACGGCGAGGTCAGCCTGCGGTTCGCCCGCGTGTCCGGCCCGCTCACGTTACGCGGCTCGCGCATCCGGCGGCCGGGCGGGCTCGCGCTGCGCGCCACCGGGCTCAACGCCGAGGCGGGGCTCTTCCTGGCCGGGCTGACGGCCGAGGGGCAGGTGCGCCTCAACCGCTCGGTCGTCGGCGGCACCCTCGGCCTGGAGGGCGCGCGGCTGAGCGCCCCGGGCGGCGTGGTGGTCGCCGCCGACGGCCTCACCGTGAACGGCTCGCTGCTGGCCTGGCGAGGGCTGCGCGCCGAGGGCGAGTTCAGCCTGCTCGACGCCACGGTCACCGGACCGGCGCACTTCGAGGGCGCGACCCTGGTCAATCCCGGCGGAGCGGCGCTGTCGGCCAACGGCCTGTCGGTGGGCAAGGTGCTCAACCTCTGCGACGGCTTCTCCGCCCGCGGCCGGATCAGGCTGACCAGCGCCCAGGTCGGCAGCCGCCTGTGCCTCGACGGCGCCACCCTGGCCGCGCCCGGCGAGGTGGCGCTGAAGTGCTGGCGGCTGGAGGCCCGCGAGCTGGCGCTGCGCACGGCCGCGCCGGTCGAGGGGGTGGTGGAGTTACGGTACGCGCGGATCGGCGTCCTGCGTGACGACCCCGCCGGGTGGCCGCGGGCGATGCGCATGGACGGGCTGTCGTACGAGGTGCTCGACCCCATGCTGCCGGCGGCCGGGCGGCTGCGCTGGCTGCGTACCGATCCCGACGGCTACCTGCCGGGCGCCTACGAGCAGCTCGCCGCGATGTACCGGCGGCTCGGCGGCGACGCCGACGCCCGCGAGACGCTGCTGGCCGGCCAGCGGCGACGCCGCGCCGCGCTCCCCTGGTACGCCCGCTTCTGGGGCCACCTCCAGGACGCCACCGTCGGCTACGGCTTCCGCCCCCTGCGCGCGGCGGCCTGGCTGGCCGCGCTGCTGGCCGCGGGCACGGTCGTGTTCGGGCTCGACGTGCCGCCGCCGCTGAAGCCGGGCGAGGCGCCGCCGTTCCACGCGCTGGTCTACACCCTCGACCTGCTGCTGCCGATCATCGACCTCGGGCAGGAGAAGGCCTACAACCCGCAAGGGGGCGCGCAGTGGCTGGCCTGGGGGCTGATCATGGCCGGCTGGGTGCTGGCCACGACCATCGCCGCCGGTCTGACCCGCTCACTGCGCCGGACCTGAGCCGGGGGCCGCGGGACGCCGTCAGCACAGCGCCATGGCCGTCTGCCACAGGCTGGGCAGGGCGGCCAGCACGTGGTCGCCGCGGCGGCGCCGGTCGGCGAACGTCTCGGCGCCGAGGTCGGCCAGCAGCTCCTGGAAGCCCTCCTCGTACCCGCCCGGCGCGCCGGCGGCGGCGCGTTTGTCCAGGCAGCGCGCGTACGTGGCGACCAGCCAGAACACCGCCTCCCGGTGGAGCCCGGCGGCGACGAGCTCGCGGCTGCCGTCGATGGCCACCGGACGCGCCTGCGGCGAGATGTCGGAGGCGAAGCGATAGGAGGGCGCCTCCAGCCCGGCCGTCGCGTCGAAGACCGTCTCCAGGGCCGCCAGGTGCCGCTCCACCCGCTGCCGGGTCATCCGCGCGCAGCCCAGCAGTTCGAGCAGGTGCTCGTGCCAGTCGAGCCGGCCGTGCCCGGCCAGCAGCTCGCGCACGGCGGCGTACCGGCGGCGCACGGTCGGGTTGCGCAGCCCGGCGACCAGCAGGACGTGCGTGGTCACGCCGGTGCCGAACAGCCAGGACGCCACCTGCTCGGGGACGGGCGCGTTCTCGTCCATGGAGTTGATCCAGCCGCGCACCCGGTCCATCGCCTGCGTGCAGCGGGCGATGATCCAGGGCCGCTCGGCGAAGTCGCGGGCCACCAGGCGCTGGATCTCGCCGAGCCGCCCGGTCGGGTCGGCCAGCACGCCGGGCAGGTGGAAGCTGCCGGCCAGGTGGTAGTCGCTCAGCACCTCGTGGGTGGAGCCGATGCGGGCGATGCCGGAGACCTCCAGCAGGACGCCCTCGTAGCGGAACTTGCCGATCGCGGGCGGCGGGTCGGCGAGCACCATCACGTCCACGTCGGACGTGGGGCCCAGCTCCATGCCCGGGGCCGCCCACAGCGCGGACCCGGTCAGGAACGCCCCCTCGAACCCGGGCAGGCGGGCGCCCTCGTCGAGCACCCACTGCCGGGCGAGCTGCCTGGCCCGCTCAACCAGCATCCACGTCCTCCCGGTCAGGGCCGCGCCGCGCGCCCCTGATCAGGAGGAACGCGCCCAGCACGACGAGCACCGCCAGCCCGCCCCAGATCCAGCCGGGGACGCCCGTCGCGGCGGGCCGTTCCTCGACGGGCGAGGACGCCACTGCCGGTTGAGAACTAGATCCTTTCATGACGAACGGGATTTCGCCCTCGATCGGATGTCCGTCCGAGGACACGACACGCCAGGCGATCACGTACGAACCGGGCGCGGGCTGACGGGGCACGTCGGCGACCACCTTGGGCCCGTCGACGCGGGGCTTGCCGACCTCGACGGCCTTGCCCGCCGCGTCGTGCAGCACCACGAAGGGGAACTGGACGTGGGCGTTGAACTCCAGCTCGATCCGCTCGATCGCGGACACCTGCGCGTTCTTGGCCGGTGAGCTGCTCTTGAGCGTGTCGTGGGCGAGCGCCGCGGTGGACGGCAGCAGCGCCAGGAGGGCCGCGCAGACGAGTACGGCCAGGCGGAAGGGCCAGGAGGGTTTCATCGCAACTCCGGATGCGGACGGCCGGACCGGCGCGGGGGCGCCGTCCGGGCACGGAAGGTCAAGGATCGGACGAGGACGCGTCCTGAGCCGGACGCGGGACTTTCAGCGGAGGCGGAGCCGCCGGGGTGGTCCTCGCCGGGTGACCGTGCGGCAGGCGGTCCTGCCC
The DNA here is from genome assembly GCF_044465525.1 of Nonomuraea sp. NPDC049646. Lineage (NCBI taxonomy): Bacteria > Bacillati > Actinomycetota > Actinomycetes > Streptosporangiales > Streptosporangiaceae > Nonomuraea > Nonomuraea sp. NPDC049646. The sequence continues at coordinate 741,702 of NZ_JBITLU010000002.1, forward strand.
ATCGGAGTGGGGACGTCGGCGTACGCCGCAGGACGCCCGCCGGGGCGGCGCGGCCCGACCGGAACCTCGACCGGCCCGAGCGGCAGCGGGCCGAGGATCGCGGGCGGCGCGGCGGACAGGCGGATCATCAGCCACAGCGCGCGCTCGCCGCGGTGCAGCCACCACGCCGTCAGCGCGGCCACGGTGAGGTGGACCAGCGCCATGGCGGGCGCGGGATGGCCGTGCGCGGCGGCGGCGCCCGTGGCGGGCGCGAGGCGTTCGAAGAGCTGGTGCAGCACGAGCTGGGTGAGCGTGGTGGCGGCCAGGATCGCCGCGGGGCCGCGCTCGCGGCCGCTGATCGTGGCCGCGGCGGCGAGGGCGGCCAGCACCCCGAGCGCGCCGCCCCAGAGCGGGACGGCCCCGCCACCGGCCAGCAGGTGCCCCGTCGCGGACACGAAGCCGCAGACCGTCGCGAACACGACGGCCCGCGACAGACGCAGCCAGACTGACGCGGCGGTCACAGCCGCCATCCTTACACAACCGCCACACTTACCAGGCGGCGCGTTCGGCGTGTCCGTGCGGGGGCAGCGGATTCTGATGGACTTCGCCCGAGGCGATGGGCCGGATCTGGAACTGGTGGTCCGGCAGGAGCTGACCGACGCGGGTTTCAACGTCGAACCGGCCCTGCTGCCGGTCGACGGGGGGCTCACCGTCTGGCACGACCCGTCCCGCGGGGTGGTGATCGTCTGGGGGCCGGCCGGCACCGACACCGCGGCCCACCTGGTGAAGTACGCGACCATCCGCACCGCGGTCCTGCTCGCGCTGCGGATGGTCCTGGCCGGGGCCGGTCACGAGATCCGGGAGGATCACGAGGGCCTGGAGCTGGTGGTCACCTCCTGAGGGGCGCGCAGCGGCGCCCCGACGTCGTGCAGGTGCCGCATGGCCTGGGCCCACGACTCGACGAGCCCGCACTCGACGTACTCGACGCCGAGCTCGCGGCAGTACTCGCGCACGAGGGGCCGGGCGCGGCGCAGGTTGGCCGAGGGCATGCCGGGGAACAGGTGGTGCTCGATCTGGTAGTTGAGCCCGCCGAGCGCGACGTTCATGATCCGGCCGCCGCGCACGTTCCTGGAGGTCAGCACCTGGCGGCGGAGGAAGTCCAGGGAGTCCTCGGCGGTGAGCACCGGCATGCCCTTGTGGTTGGGCGCGAACGTGCAGCCCAGGTACACGCCGTAGCAGGCCTGGTGCACGGCGAGGAAGACGAGCGCCTTGCCCGGCGGCAGCACCGCGAACACCCCCGCCAGGTAGGCCAGGTTGTGCGCGACGAGCAGCAGCCCCTCGGTGCGTCCGCCCTTCACCCTGCGCAGCGCGCGGAAGCCGGCCACCTTCAGGTTCAGGCCCTCAAGGGTGAGCAGGGGGAAGAACAGGAACGCCTGCCACCTGCCGATGAAGCGCGGCAGCCCGCGGCTGGCCTCGGCCTGCCGCCGCGACCAGATGAGGATGTCGGGCGCGACGTCGGGGTCGTGGTCCTCGTGGTTGGGGTTGGCGTGGTGGCGGGTGTGCTTGTCCATCCACCAGCCGTAGCTGAGCCCGACGGTCAGGTTGCCCACCACCAGCCCGGCGATCCTGCTGCGCCGCCGCGACCGGAACACCTGGCCGTGCGCCAGGTCGTGGGCCAGCAGCGTGACCTGGGCGAAGGCGACGGCCAGCAGCGCCGCGACGCCGAGCTGCCACCAGGAGTCGCCGACCGCGGCGAACAGCGTCCACCCTCCGGCGAACAGGGCGGCCACCAGGCCGATCCTGATCGCGTAGTAGGCGGGCCGCCGCTCCATCAGCCCCGCCTGGGCGATGCGGCGCGACAGTTGCGCGAAGTCGCTCCCCCGGGGCGCGGCGCGAGGGGTTTCCACCACGGTCAAGGTTCTCTCCGATGCTGGTGAGGCGGGCGTGATCACTCCTCAGCATCGCGGCGGCGGCCTTCCGGCGGACCCCCGCTGTCACCCGTCCTGTTGGTGGGGCAGGCCCTACCATCGGCGGCCGCCGGCCGGGCCGCGCGGGTCAGCGGTAGTAGCCCTCCAGCGGCGCGCTGGCCTCGGCGTACAGGGCCGGGCCCTCCTGCGGGACGTGCGGCCAGCCGGGGCCGGTCTTGAGGCCGGCGAGCTGCTCGTTCGACAGGGCGTAGACCACGCGGCCGAGGCCGGAGCGTTCGATGGCGCCGGCGCACATGCCGCACGGCTGGCAGCTGGTGTACATGGTGGTGGCGGCCGCGGCCTCCGGGGTCAGCTCGCGGGCGGCCCAGCGGGCGAGCTTCAGCTCCGGGTGGGCGGAGATGTCGCGGTCGCCGAGTACCGTGTTGTGCTCCTCGGCCAGCACCTCGCCGCCGGGGCCGGCCAGCAGCGAGCCGAAGGGGGCCTCGCCGTTCGCGCGGGCGCGGGCGGCCAGCTCGATGGCCCGGCGCAGCAGGGTCTCGTCATCGGGGGTCATCGTCGTCCTCCTTGGACGGGTCGGGGGATTCGAGGTCGTGGGATTCGAGGTTCCAGTGGGCGGCCACGGCCGCGAGCGCGTGCCAGGCCGTCTGGGGGTGCAGCGTCTCGGCGGGGTCGCCGGCGAACGGGTCGAGCACGACGGTGTCGGCGCCCAGCCGCCGCAGCGCGTCGAGGTCGGCCAGGACCTGGTCGAGGGTGCCCTCCCCGGCGTGGCGGCCGGGGCCGGTGACCGGCTCGGCGGTCAGCCGCAGCAGGATGCGGGGCGCGAACGCGGGCACCGGGCGGCCGAGCTCGGCGGCGACGTCCGACAGCCGCCCGGCGGCCTCGCGCAGCCAGGGCAGGGTGTTGCGCAGGGGGTGCCAGGCCTGGCCCAGCCGTACGGCGCGGCGCAGGCCGGCCTCGCCGTTGCCGCCGACCCAGAACGGGATGGGCCCGGCGCGGTAGTCGTCCGTGGCGGACCAGGCGGCGCGCATGGCCAGCAGGTGGTCGTCGGTCAGCCGTCCGCGCCGCTCGAACGGCACACCGAGCGCGTCGAACTCCTGCCGCGCCCAGCCGATGCCCACGCCGAGCACCAGCCGGCCGCCGCTGAACCGGTCGAGGTTGGCCGCCATCCGGGCCGTCACCAGCGGATGCCGGTACGGCACGATGAGCACCGAGGTGCCGAGCCTGACCCGCGTGGTGATCCCGGCCAGCCAGGACAGCGTGGTGAACGGCTCGTAGAAGGGTCCCGGGTACTGCGCGGCGACGTCGGGCGTGATCGCGACGTGGTCGGAGATCATCAGCAGGTCGTAGCCGAGGCCCTCGACGGTCTGCGCCCATCGCCGCAGCGTGGCCGGGTCGGTGCCGGGCCCGAAGTTCGGTACGTTCACGCCGATTCTCATGACACCGAAGGCTATCCAGGCCGTCCCGCCGGGCTGAAGGCCGCGCTCACGGCGTAGGGCGGGGATCGCCGTGGATCTGCCGGTATATTCGCCGGATGGCCGAGGATCTCGACGACACCGACTGGGCGATCCTGGCGGAGCTCCAGCGGGAGGGCCGCCTGCCGCTGACCGAGCTGGGCCGCCGGGTCAACCTCAGCGCCTCGGCGACGACCGAGCGGGTCAGGCGGCTGGAGGCGCTGGGCGTCATCGCCGGCTACCGGGCGGAGGTCGATCTGGGCAAGGTCGGGTTCGGCGTGCTGGCCGTCGTGCGGCTGAAGTACCCCGGCAGCCGGCACGAGCCGCTGCGCCGCCTGCTCGGCGAGCGCCCGGAGATCCTCGAATGCCTGCGCACCACCGGCGAGGACTGCTACACGCTGAAGGTGGCGGCCGGCTCGATGCCCCACCTCGAACGCGTCATCGACGAGCTGGCCCGGTTCGGCAGCACCACGACCAGCATCGTCTACAGCCAGACCCTGCCCTACCGGGGCCCGGCCGCCCCGCCCGCACGGCTCTGAGGCGGGCGCGCCGGGGCCTCCCGGAGGGCGGCGGGGTCAGATCGGCTGCAACGCCGGAGCGGTGCGCGGCGCGGCCTCGTCGCCGTAGATGTGCAGGTCGGCGCGGAAGGCCCGCAGGTACGCCCGGCGGTCGTGGAACGTGGCGGCCAGGGCGTCGCCGTAGTCGATGAGCTGCCGGTGGGCCTGCCGGCGCGGCTCGTAGCGGGCCTGGAGCAGCTTGTCCAGCAGCGGCAGGTCGCCGCCGGCCGCGGAGATGACGTCGGCCAGGATCTCGGCGTCGTACAGGGTGTAGCTCATGCCCATGCCGGTCATGGGGTGGCAGGCGAAGGCCGCCGAGCCGAGCAGCGCGGCATTGCCCCTGTGGTACGCCTCCACCCGCAGCGACGAGACCCTGATCGGCTGCCAGGCGGCCGCCTGCAGGGAGGCGAAGGCGTCGGTGCTGTCGGTGACGAAGCCCTTCAGCAGGTCGGGCAGGCCGGCGGCGCCCCGGCCGAAGACCTCGTCGTCCTGCTCGGGGGGCAGGCCGACGAACACTCTGGCCTGGTCCTTGTCGAGCGGGTAGAGGTAGGCGAGCCAGCCGCCGGAGCTGAAGTAGAGCCGGTTGAGCCGGGCCACGCTGGCGCTCAGCGGCACGGTGGCCACCCGCATCAGCAGCCGGTCGTAGGGCATGGTGACCTGGTCGATGTCGAGCGCCCGGCGGACGGCCGACCTGGTGCCGTCGGCGCCCACGACCACGTCGGCGCGCAGCCGGCTGCCGTCGGACAGCGTCAGCAGCTCGATGCGGTCGCCGTCGCGCTCGACGTGCTCGATGGCGGCGTCGAAGCAGAACTCGACGCCCTCCATCGCGCAGCAGGCGTAGATGAGCTCGACCAGCTCGCGGTAGGGGCGGATGAGGAAGCCCCCGTCGGGGAAGCGGCACTCCCTGATCGGCTCGCCGTCGTGGTAGTAGCGGATGAGGTCGCGCCGCAGGCCGTGGCGCTCGACGAGCTCGGCCAGCCCGTGGCGGGCCAGCACCCGCAGGCCGGGGGGCTTGAGGAAGTCGGCGCCCGCGCTGGGGATCGAAGGTCCCTGCTCGATGACGACGACGCGCTGCCCGCGGCGGCGCAGCAGCAGTGCGAGGAAACAGCCGCCGAGCCCGGCGCCGACGATGGCCACGTCGCACGAGGTGGTTGCCATGACGAGAGCCCTTCTTGAGGTTGAACTAGACGTGCGTGGTTCCGTAGGTCTCCGAGCTCTCTGCCGCCCGGGGCCTCGGGATGTGATCCCTGGGGGTCGTGCGGGTCTCGACAGGCAGCAGCGCGTCGGCCTCCGCCGCGACGGTGGCGAGGGTCATGCGCAGCTCCAGCAGCAGCCGGCGCGGCACCTTGATCATGTCGTCGCCCGGGTCGGTCCGCAGCCGGGTGATCTTGGTCAGTGCGATGGCCCCGATGAACACCGAGATGGCCACGCACATGGCGAGCGCGCCGGCCAGCCCGGCCAGCGGGCCGGTCAGGATGAACGGGTGGTCGATGACGAGGGACACCACGGCGATGCCGACGGCCCCGCCGACCATGCGCGCCATGGTGGCCGCGCCGACGGCGGAGGCGTACTGGCTGGGGCGGGCGGCCAGGGTGGTGGCCACGGAGGTGCCCGGCGCCAGCGCGCCGACGCCCATGCCGACCACGACGCTGGCGATCAGGCCCCACACCGTCGGCCCTGACTGGGTCAGCACGAGCACGCACGCGCCGCCGCAGAGCAGGGAGCCGGCGTAGATCAGGCCGTACGCGCCGATGTGCTTGAGCAGCTTGCCGGCCAGGTAGCTGGTGACGACGACGGCCACGGAGGTGGGCGTCAGCCACATCGCCACCTCCAGCATGGGGTAGCCGAGGTGGAGCAGGTACAGCGGCTGCACGGTGAGCAGCCCGTAGGACAGGGCGCCGAAGAACCAGGTGGCCAGCCAGCCCCAGACGAACTTGCGCTGCCGCCACAACGCCAGGTCGATGGCGGGCAGGCGGTGGTGCCTGGCCTGGGCCAGCGCGCCGCCGAGCAGCGCCAGGGCCGCGACGGCCAGCCACACGACGTCCATGCCCCAGGCCATGGCCTTGGAGATGGCCAGCACGATCACCGCGATCCCGGCGGCCAGCAGCCAGGCGCCGAGCACGTCCGGCACGCCCTTGGCCGCGGTACGCCTGCCGGACGGAAGCGCGGCGCAGGCGATCAGCAGCGCGACGCCGATGACGACGTCGGGGACGAACAGGGCGCGCCAGTCGACGGTGGCGGCCAGCCAGCCGCCCCCGGCCTGCATGAGCAGGCAGCCGAGCCCGGAGGCCGAGCTCCACAGCGCGATCGCGCCCCGGCGCTGGGACTCGGGCAGCTCGCCGAGCAGCAGCCCGAGGCTGGCCGGGATCATCGCCGCCGCGCCCGCGCCCTGCACCGCCCGCGCGGCCAGCACGAACGACCAGGACGACGCGGCCACGGTGGCGATCCCGCCGGCCACGAAGACCACCAGCCCGAACGCCAGCACCCGGCGGCGGCCGAACAGGTCGGCCCAGCGGCCGGCCGTGGCCAGCAGCGCGGCGATGGGGATGAAGGCGGCGCTGGTCAGCCAGACCAGGTCGCCCAGCGGCATGCCGGCGCCCGCCGGGGTGTAACGCAGCACGCCGACGGCCAGGGTGGTGGCCGTGGTGTCGGCCATCACGGTCAGCATCACGCCCGCGCCGACCAGCCGCAGCATCACGGCGTGACGGCGGGTCACGCCGGTACCTCTGACGGCCACTGGTGTCTCACGCACTCGGTCCTCCTCGCAAGAAAGCCTCAGGTTCCCCGCCGGCCGGCACACTGCGGTGGGTGCGACCGGCGCGGGGCGGTTCGGGGGGTCAGGCGCCGTAGCGGCCGGGAGAGAGCAGGCCGTCCGGGTCGAGAGCGGTCTTGAGCCGGTGGAGCATGCCGAGGCTGGCGGTGCTGGTCTCGGACCAGACGTCGGCGGCGGCGTGGTCGATGTCGGAGCGGTAGATGGCGCAGCCGTTGTCGCGCAGCAGGCAGCTCGCGTCGTTGCGCAGCTGGTGGGCGCGGCGGGCGGCGTCGGCGTCGGCCCGGTCGAAGAAGATCTGGATGACGGCGTTGGCCATGTGCGGGCTGACCAGGTTCCACTCCACCATCAGGGCGATGCCGTGGGCGTCGACCGCGGTCTGGAGGGCGTCGAGGATGAGCTCGGTCTTCCTGGCGTGCAGCGGCATCAGCGGCAGCAGCACGAGGAAGCCCATGCCGCCGGCGTCGATCTGCTCGCAGGAGGTGACGCCGAGCGCGTTGCGCACGCCCTGGCAGGTCGGGATGCCCTGGGCGGTGAGGGCCCTGGTGTAGAGCGGGTCGTCGGGGCCGACCTCGGCGGCGTCGAGCACGCGCAGCGTCTCGCCGCCCTCGACCTCGATGAGCGCCTTGCGCAGCATCTCCTCGGCCAGTTCGACGGTGGCGCCGGTGCCGAGCAGCGGCCCGAGGACGGTGAACTTGCCGGTGTCCACGCCCGCCGGCAGCAGCCAGCCGTCGTCGCGGCCGGGCGCGAGGGCCAGCTCGCGCAGCCGCATGAGCCCGCCGGCGGGGTTGCCGCGGCGCAGGAACCCGGTCATCGCGCCGATCGCGGCGCCGACCTGGTCGCGCCGGATGCGCGCGTGCACGAGCCCGATCGTCTCCGGGCGCGGCACCAGCGAGACGGCCATGGCGGTGACGACGCCCACGTTGTGCTGGACGAACGCGGCCGTCAGGTCGGGCCCGGCGACCCGGCCGTGGTAGACGCCGGTGGGGTCGAGCCCGCCGGTGGTGATCACGCTGCCGTCGGCGAGCACGGCCTCGATCCCGGCCACGTCGTGGACCCGGGAGCGGAAGCAGCCGTCGCCGCGTTCGAGGGCGTTGCCGATGACGGAGGTGTCGGCGCAGGAGGCGGTGACGTTGAGCATCCACGGCGTGTCCCGCAGCGCCTCGGCGAGCTGGGCCTGGGTCACGCCGGGCTCGATGACGGCGTAGCCGGCCTCCAGGTCGAGGGTGCGGATGCGGTTCATCTGGCTGAGGTCGACGACGACGTTGTCCTCGGTGACCGGCAGCGCGGAGCCCATGCCCCAGTTCCTGCCGGTGCTGACCGGGTAGAGGCGGCTCTTGCTCACCATGGCCCGGCGGACGAGGGCGCGTACCTCGTCCAGGGTGTGCGGGGTCTCGGTGCCCGCCAGCGAACGCGGTCGGTGGGCGCCCACGTCACGCGGCCGCAGATCCACTCGCGATAGTCCCTGCATGGCTCTCCTCGGGGGATGCGATATCACGTCAGGCGGTGTGCTGGAGGAGGTCGTCGATGGAGCCGATGGCCTGGGTGGACATCTCCCTGATCTCACGCAGCCGCTGCTCGGTGAACGCCTCGTAGGGCGCGGGCGGGACGGCGGCGGGGGCGGGGAAGTCGAGTGAGCCGCGCGGCGCGGCCTGTGCGGGCACGTCGTGCGGGCCGTAGGGGTGGCGGCGGGCGCGGGTGCGTCCGGTGTCGGACGACTCGTGCCGGACGAGCGCGGGCAGATGCGGTGGGGTTCGCATGACGGGAGCTCTCCTACAGGGTTCGTACGGGTTGTGCGTGCTGCCGCCCGTGGAGCGGCACGTGGGTCGTCACGTGCTCTCCTGGTGGCCGGAGCGGGGGATGACGGCCGTGGGGGTCGCCCTCGGCACGCCGTGGTTGATGACGCTGGCGGCGATCCGGCGCTCGGTCAGCCCCATGTGCGGACGGGGCGTGCCGGCCGGACGCACGGCGGCCGTGCCGCGGATGATCGAGCTGGCGTGCACCCACCGGCGGGTCTCGGCCAGCACCTCGCGCTGCGCCCTGGGCAGGTCGCCGTGGGCGGCGTAGTGCTCGCAGACGGACCACGCGAGGGCGCGGGCCATGATCAGGTGCTCTTCGCAGGCCGCGGCCACCTTCGACTCCAGCCCGACCACCTGGGCCAGGAGCAGTTGCAGGTGGGCCAGGCCGGAGCTGCGGTCGAACCCGTCGAGCTCGGCAAGCCGGGCCGGCCAGCGCAGCCGCCGCTCGACGGCGGCGCGGGTGGCGGCGGCGACGTCGGCCGCGGTGCGGCCCCGCGGGTCCTCGCCCTCCAGTTGCACGGCCCGCTGCGCGGTGTGCTCGAAGTCCGACAGCCGCTTGAGGCCGCTCTGCAGCAGCCTGATGCGGTTGTGCAGGCAGGCGGCGCTCCAGCCGAGCACCAGCAGCCGGTCGCTGTCGGCCTCGCAGTGCCAGCCGACGAGGCTGACCTCGCGGGCCATGCGGTGGTGGAGCACCCATGACTCGCGCGGGTCGACGTGTACGGGGGCGTCGATCCACACCTGCAGGCCGCCGGGGGGCAGCTCGCCGACGCCGACCTCGACCCCTTCGGGGGCCACCCTGGCGCAGATGCGCTGGACGACCTTCTGCTGCGCCGCCGTCTCCGGCGCCACCGGCGCCGGGTCCGCCGCCCAGACCGGCGGCACGCGCTCGGGGGCGACTCGCGCCCTGGGCTCGATGCTCATCTGAGGCCACCTCCAGACCCGAAGGTCCCTCCTACGTAAATTGACACTTAATCCTGCAGCTCTGATCCTCGGGTCGCGGCCCGTTGCTGTCAACTGACACTTAACGAATACCTATCGGATCCACGGTTGGCAACCCTGGGACGCAGGTGAAACAAGGGGCCGGAGGGGGCAGAGACAAGGCATGGCCTCGCCCGTCGCGAGGCGGCCGCCCGCGGGCGGCCACGAGAGGAAGGAGTCCCCGGTGGCGATGCCCAGAGCCGCGCTGGCGGCGGTGTTCCTGGCCGCCGGGCTGCCCGCGGCCCACGGGGTCACGCACGCCGGCGAGACGTTCTGCCGTCTTCCGGAGTTCACCGGCAAGTCGGTTCCGGAGGGGCCTTACCTGATCGACACTGATGTCTCACCGCGGTGGATTTACCCGTACCCGACGCCCGCCGAGCGCGAGCCGTCCTCGGAGCAGCGGCTCGACTTCGCCGGGTTCCCGAGCGTGGCGGCGCTGGACACGGTGGGCCGCGACGGCGCCCCGGTCAGGAAGCTCCTGGTCACCTACGCCACCAACGTGGACAAGGTCGTCACCCTCTCCAGCGAGTCGGCGACCTCCGACGACGGCGGCGTCACGTTCGGCCCGAGCAACCGCACGCCGCTGCGCGAGGCGCCGATCGAGCTGCGCGACGGCCGGCTGCTGGCCCTGGAGTACTACCTGCGGCGCTCCGGGCCGGGCACCGCCAAGCTGGGCGTGCTGTCCTCCGCCTCCGCCTCCGACGAAGGCTGGGTGCGCTGGGAGGCCACGGTCTCCTCGCCGGACGCCGGCGCCTCCGGCGGGGCCGCGCACGGCCTGCCGATCCAGCTCGCCGACGGCACCATCCTGTTCACGGCCTACATCCGCCAGGGCGACACCGAGTCCTACCAGCCGGAGGTGTTCGCCAGCGACGACGGCGGCCGCACCTTCGCCAGGCGCGGCGTGATCGCCCCTCCCCAAGGGCCGTTCGTCTACAACGAGACCGCGCTCGCCCAGACGCTCGACGGCTCCCTGCTGGCGGTCATGCGCAGGGACGGCGAGCCGCCCTCCACGCTGCACCAGAGCCGCTCGTCCGACGGCGGCCGCACCTGGTCGCCGGTCCGGCCGGTGCGCATCGACGGCCAGGACTGCCTGGTGCGCGGCGTGGCGCCGCGGCTGCTGCTGATGCAGGACGGCGTGCTCGTGCTCAGCGCCGGCCGTCCGCACAACTGGCTGGCGATCGCCCCCGACGGCATCGGCGAGGAGTGGCGGCAGCAGACGGTGACGTACCGCAACAGCGACGGCGTGCGGGACGTGCACGGCTCCTCGGGCTACACCGCCGTGGCCGCGGTCGGCCCGCACCGGCTGATCCAGGTGTTCGACAACTGCAAGCTGCCCGGCGTGCGCCCCGACGGGCTGCTCAACGAGACGGCCTGCCCGGCCCACGGCAAGTTCGAGAACGGCGGCTGGTACGCGATCAAGCGCCGCCTGTTCACCGTCACCGCCCCCGGCCCCGACCTGCTCGACCTGGCCGCCCTGTACCGCCGCGGCGCGCTCAAGGTGGAGACCGACATGCGCTGGACCCGCCCCGGCCGGCCGCGCACCGGCCCGGCGGGCGCCTTCGACGGCAGCACCGACTACTGGTCCGGCGCCGTCGCCGCCGGCCCCGGCCGGTACGTCCTGCACCTCGACCGGCCGTACGCGATCAACCGGATCGGGCTCGCCCTGCGCCCGGGGCACGCGGCGGGGGCCCGCGTGTACGTCTCCGCCGACGGCCGCTCCTGGGGCGAGCCCGTCGTCACCGTCGAGGACCGGACCGACTACGCCATGCGCTACCACACGGTGGCCCGCACCGGCGCGCACGTCATGATCGTCACCGAGCCGACGGACGACTGCGACGCCGAGATCGGCGACTCCTGCAGCATGCTCAACGAGCTCGAACTCTACGGGCGGTAGCCCGGCCGGAATATCCGTGTTATCAGCCGGGCCGAAAACAGCGCGACCGCCACAGAATGTGACGCCCGACCCGGCGGGCTTTTCCTGACCGGAGTTTTTCCCGTCGGGCGGAAACGCGCGGCTCGGTTACTGTGACTTCCGTTCCGCTCTGCCCGCCTTCCGGCCTGCCGCGGTGACGAACGGCCGGACCGATGTTCCGGAGAGCCGATAAATTGCCGCCCCATTTCCCCGGCGCCGAGGCGTCGCCGTGCGCCTGATCCCCTCCCGTCCCTTCGACAGCGCCGTCGTGTGCGGCGTGACGGGCACCGTCGCGCTGCTGTGCGCCGCCGAGGCGGCCGGCCGCCTCGGGCTGGTCTCCCAGCTCGAACTGCCGCTCGCCTCGGCGGTCCTGGCCACCGCCGCCGGGCTCGCCGCCGACCCCGCCTTCCTTGCCGACGTGCTGGCCACCTGCGGCGCGTGGGCGCTCGGCCTGGCGACCGCCGTGGCGGTGGCCGTGCCCGCCGGGCTGCTGCTGGGCAGCCTGCCCCCGGTCGAGCGGGCCCTGCGTCCCGTGCTGGAGTTCCTGCGGCCCATCCCGTCGGTGGCGCTCATCCCCCTGGCCGCGTTCGTCTTCACCGGCCGCCTGGAGACGGAGGTCGCGATGATCGTCTACGCCGCGACCTGGCCCGTCCTGCTCAACACCATGTACGGGCTGCGCGAGGTCGACCCGCTGGCCAAGGAGACGCTGCGGGCCTTCGGCTTCGGCCCGCCGGCCGTCCTGTGGCGGGTCAGCCTGCCGAGCGCGGCCCCCTTCGTGGCGACCGGCGTGCGGGTGGCCGCGGCCATCGCCCTGATCCTGGCCGTCAGCACCGAGCTGCTGGCCGGCGCCGACGGCATCGGCCACTTCATCATCGTGGCCGAGAGCAGCCCGGACGGCCTGCGGCTGACCATCGCCGCCACCCTGTGGGCCGGCGCGCTCGGCCTGCTCACCAACGCCCTGCTCGCCCGCGTCATCCGGCGGCTGCTGCGCTGGCACACGACGCTGACGGGAGCGGCACGGTGATCGGATCCGTGGCGCGGGCGATCGGATCCGTGGCGCGGCTGTGGGCCGTGCCCGTCGTCGTGGCCGTCTGGGAGGTGGCCACCAGGGCGGCGGGCAACCCCTACTTCCCGCCGCCGTCCGCGATCGCGCTGCGCCTGGGCGAGCTGTGGGTCACCCGGACGGCCCTGGACGACCTCTCCCACAGCCTGGGCCGGCTGCTGACCGGCTGGGTGCTGGCCGGCGTGGCGGGCGTGGCGGCCGGGGTCGCCATGGGCCGCTCGCCGCTGCTGTCGCGGTTCCTGGACCCGGTGGTGCAGTTCTGCCGGGCGCTGCCGCCGCCCGCGCTGCTGCCCGTGTTCCTGGCGCTGTTCTCGACCGGCACGCTCATGCAGGTCGCGGCCATCGCGTGCGGCATCGTCTGGCCGGTGCTGGTCAACGCGGCCGACGGCGCCCGCAACGTGGACCGGCTGCACCTGGACACCGCGCGGGTCTTCCGGCTGTCTGCCGGGCAGCGCCTGCTGCGGGTCGTGCTGCCCGCGGCGGCCCCGAAGATCCTCGCCGGGCTGCGGCTCAGCCTGTCGCTGGCGCTGATCCTCATGGTGATCGCCGAGTTCTTCGCCACCGACGGCGTCGGCTTCCGGCTGCGCGCCGCCCAGCGCTCCTTCGACCTGCCGGGCATGTGGGCGGCCGTCACCGTGCTCGGGGTTCTGGGTTATCTGCTCAATCAGGTTTTTCTGGCGCTGGAACGCCGGCTGGTGGCGCATTATGGCGCGACCGAATAAAGCCGCCCGGGAATGCAGCAGATTCCCGGACGGCTGTTCCTTTTCCCCGGCACGCATTGTTCACGAACTCAACTCTCCGGGAGCGTTATTCATGCGTCTGTTACTCGCGGCGGTCGCCCTCGCCCTGGCGATGACCGGGTGCGGCGGGGCGGATCCCCGGCCGTCGTCCGGCGGGCCGGAGAAGGCCGTGCTGAACCTCGGCATGCTGGCCCTTCCCGAGGTCGCGCCCGTCCAGATCGCCATCGACAAGGGGTTCTTCGCGGCGGAGGGGCTGACCGTCAAGCCCGTCGTGATCCAGGGCGGGGCCGCCGCGATGCCCGACCTGATCAGCGGCAGGCTCGACGTCCTGCACAGCAACTACGTCTCGGCGATGCTGGCCGCCGCGCGCGGCGTGGGCCGGTTGAAGGTCGTCGGCGACGCCTACGCGGCCAAGCCCGGCAACTTCGTCCTCATGACGCGCAAGGACTCGCCCGTCACGAAGCTGGCCGACCTCAAGGGCAGGAAGGTCGGCGTCAACACCCTCGGCAACGTCGCCACCCTGGCCGTGAGCGCGCTGCTCAAGCCCGCCGGCGTGGCGCCCGCCGACATCACCTTCGTCGAGCGGCCCTTCCCGCAGATGGCCGGCGCCCTGGCCAACGGCGACGTGGACGCCGCCGTGCTGCCCGAGCCGTTCTGGCAGACCGCGGCCGCCACCAGCGGGGCCCGCAGCCTGTCGGACCTGTTCACCGGGGCGACCGCCGACTTCCCGATGGCGGGCTACCTGACCACCGAGGGCTTCGCGGCCGACAATCCGCGCACGGTGGCCGCCTTCCAGCGCGGCCTGCGCAAGGCGGTGGACCTGGCCATCGCCGACCCGGCCCAGGCCAAGGCGGCGCTGCTGACGTACACGAAGATCGACAAGGCGACGGCCGACCTGATGGCGCTGGGCGGCTACTCCACCACCGTCGACAAGGCGCGGTTGCAGCGCGTGGCCGACCTCATGCTGGAGTTCAAGGGCAACGGCTACCTGGAGGCGCCGTTCGACGTCTCGGCCCTGCTCCTTCCCGGCGGCTCCTCATGACGGGCCTCGCGGGACGGCGCCCGCGGCGGGTGGTCATCGCCGGGGCGGGCATCGCCGGGCTCACCGCCGCCCTCAGCCTGCACGCCGCCGGCATCACGGACGTGACCGTGCGCGAGGCCGTCAAGGACATCAGGCCGCTCGGCGTGGGCATCAACCTGCTGCCGCACGCCGTGCGCGAGCTGATCGAGCTCGGCCTGGGCGACCGCCTGGCCCGCGTCGGCGTCGAAACCGCCGACCTGACCTTCCTCACCCGGCGCGGGCAGCGCATCTGGACCGAGCCGCGCGGCCGGGCCGCGGGCCACGCCTGGCCGCAGTACTCGATCCACCGCGGCCGGCTGCAGCTCCTGCTCCTCGACGCCGTGCGCGAGCGGCTCGGCCCGGACGCCGTGGTGACCGGCTCCCCCGTCACCGGGCTCGACCACGACGCCGACCTGCTCGTGGGCGCCGACGGCATCCGCTCCGGCGTCCGGGCCGCGCTGTTCCCCGGCGAGGGCGAGCCGCTGTGGGGCGGTCACGTGCTGTGGCGCGGCACGTCGCGCGCCCGGCCGTTCCTGACCGGCCGATCCATGATCATGGCGGGCGACGGCGCCCAGAAGATCGTCATCTACCCGATCGCGCCGCCGGACCCCGACGGCACGCAGCTCGTCAACTGGGCCATCCAGCACCGGGCCCCCGAGACCGTCCCCCGGGGCGACTGGAACCGGGAGGTGGAGATCGGCAAGTTCCTGCACCACGTGGCCGACGTGCGCTCCGACGCCCTCGACATCCCCGGCCTCATCGCCTCGGCCGACAAGGCGTACGAGTACCCGCTGGTGGACCGTGACCCGCTGCCGTACTGGTCGTCGGGGACGGCGGCGGGCGCGGTGACGCTGATGGGCGACGCCGCGCACCCGATGTACCCGACCGGGTCAAACGGCGGGACGCAGGCCGTCATCGACGCCCGCGTGCTGGCCCACGCGCTGGCCACCGGCCAGGGCCTGGAGTTCTACGAGAGCCGGCGGCGGCCGGTGACGAACCGGATCGTGCTGGCCAACCGCGAGGACGGGCCCGAGGTCGTCCTGAGGCTGGCGCACGAACGCGCCCCCGACGGGTT
Source organism: Nonomuraea sp. NPDC049646 (assembly GCF_044465525.1). Classification (NCBI taxonomy): domain Bacteria; kingdom Bacillati; phylum Actinomycetota; class Actinomycetes; order Streptosporangiales; family Streptosporangiaceae; genus Nonomuraea; species Nonomuraea sp. NPDC049646. Next base: position 757,014 of record NZ_JBITLU010000002.1, read on the forward strand.
CGCCGACATCGAGGAGGTCATCCCCCGGGACACGCTGGAGAAGATCGCGCTGCACTACAAGCAGCTCGCGGGCTTCGAGCCGGCCACCCTGAACGCCCGTCCGAGCTGGTCGGTCCCCCCGGACACCGGGCAGGGGCCTGTTCCGCTGAACACCGGCCGGGCCGAGAGCCCGCCCTGACCGCCGGACGCGTTCTGGAGATGGGCGTGGTGAGGCGGGGGCGCGTGGGCGCCCCCGCGCGGGACCGGGCGCGGCCTCCTACCGCTTGGGCGGGAGGTCGTCGCCGCGGTTGCGGTTGCGGGTGTGCTCGCGCGCCTCGCTGTCCTCGTCGACCTCCAGGTGTTCCCTCCTGACCTGGCCCTCGACGGTCTCCTCGTGCTCGACGCGCTCCTTGTGCACGCGGATGTGCTCGACCGGCCTGGTCTCCTTGCCGATCACCGGCCGCTCCTCGTGCAGGGTGATCTGCTGCTCGTCCTCGCCGATCTCGTACGTGCCGGGCTCGCCGTCCCTGATGGGCTCGCGCTCGATCACGACCTCCTCGTGCGCGAGCGGCACCCTCTCCTGGACGTTCTCGGTCTCGACGTACTTGCGCAGCCGGACGTGCCCGCTCTCGCGGCTCTCCTTGCCGATGTGGAGCTGCTCCTCCGACGCGGTCATGTCCATGTCGCGGTCGCCCACGTCCCGGCCGCGCATCGGGCCCGGCCGGCCCATCGCGCCGGTCTGGCCGGTCTGGCCGGTCGGCGGCTGGCCGGTCATGCCCGGGCGCATGCCGGGTTCCCCGGTCGTCCGCGGCTCTCCGGTGGCTCGCTGGGCCTGCCGCTCCCCCGCGGCGGGCGAGCGCTGGGACGGGATGGTCGACGGCTGCATCCCGTAGTACCGGTAGAGCTCGGCCTCCTCCTCCAGCGACAGGCGGCCGTCCACGTCGATGTTGGGCGCGCCCTTGATCATCTCCTTGTCGAAGGGGACCCTGATCTCGTCCCCGGAACGGCGGGCGTTGGCCAGCGGCACGAAGGTCTGCTTCATGCCGAAGAACCCCGTGCGCACGGTCACCCACTCCGGCTCGCCGGTGCGGTCACTGAGGTAGACCTGGCCCACCTTGCCGATCGACTGTCCGTCCGACCCGATCACATGGCACTCGAGCAGGCTCCGGATCTCTGTTTGCATAGCCACGACGATCCCCCCGATTGTTCGTCCTGGTTCAAAAAGGACAAATACCCCAGAGAGTCGCATTTGCACACACAGGTCGGCCAGTCTTTGCCATGGATCGGCCTACGGCGGAGGCGCGCCGCGGCCCTCCCGGGAGCCCGCGTAGGCGGCCCGCCGCAGCCGGGCCGTCCATCCGGCCGGGCGCAGGCAGGGGGCGCTGTTGAGCACGGGGTCGAAGGTCAGGTCCTCGCCCGGCAGCGCGGTGTGCAGGCGCAGGCGGGCCAGGTAGCGACCGCCCGCCCACAGGTGGAACAGCAGCGGGCCGCGGGCCAGCGCGGCGGGCAGCAGCGCGGGATCGGCGGGCACGCGCTCCCCCTCGGGCCGGGCGACCAGCCGGTACAGGCCGGTGCCGTACACGTACGCCGTGAGGCTGGAGTACGGCCCCGACGTGAAGGTCCGGCGCGGCACCGGCACCGGGCCCGCGCCGGTGGACAGCAGCAGGTCAACCCCGTTGGGCAGGCGCACGGCCAGCCCCAGCACGTCGGGCAGCCGGCCCGGCAGGGACAGACCCTTGGACAGCCGGGCCCGCACCTCGTGCTCGCCCGGCTCCCCCAGCGGCGCCGCCTCGACCGTCAGCGTGCCCGCCAGGAGCAGCCCGCGCCGGTGCAGCGCACGGCCGTGCCGGAGCCCGGCCAGAGCGCGCGCCGCGGCGCGGGCGAAGGAGTCGAGCGCGGCCGGCGGGCCCGCGCCGCCGGGCATCGCGGACGCCCTCGTCAGTAGTCTTCCTGCGCCTTCTTCAGCGCCTTGAGGTGCTCCTGCAACGTCGGGGACGCGGCCTTGGCCAGCGCCACCACCGCCGGCGAGGAGCCCTTGGAGATCTCCTCCTTGGTGGCCTCGATCGCCGTCTTGTGGGCCTTGACCATGCCGGCGACGAACTCCTTGTCGAAGTCCTTGCCCTTGGCGTCCTGCAGGCGCTTGGCCATGGCGGTCTGGGCGGAGGTCGGCGCGGCGGGAAGCTGGATGGCGAGCTGGCTCGCGGTCTCGGTCACCTTCTTGTCGAACTGGGTGTGGTCGTCGACGAGCATCCGGCCGATCGACTTGATCTGGTCGGAGGTGCCCTTCTTCTCGGCCAGGCGGCCCGCCTCGATCTCGGCCAGGTTCCCCTGGTGGATGGTCGCCATCCAGGTCCTGTCCTGCTCGGACGGCTGAGCGTCGGTCCGCGGCGCCAGCCCCGCGGTGTTCGTTGTGGCGCTTTCGCCGCACCCCGACAGGGCGACGACGGCCGCGGCGGCCAGCAGCATGGTCAGACGAGTACGCATGAGGTTTCCTATGACATGGTGACACTTCTCCGACACAGAGAGTAACCATGCGCCCGCGACTTCCCCCTCAGGCGCGCCGCGTCGCACCCCTCGCCGTGGTGTCGCGGGCCGCCGCCGGAGCCGTCATCATGTTGACGGACATGACGCGGTCGCCGTGACCGCCGAGAAGCGCGAGGAGCAGGATGACGCCACCGGCCCGATCACCGGAGCAGCGCAGGCAGGACACGCTCGACCGGCTCGAACACGACGTCGACGTCTGGGTGGCCACGGCGGGCGACGGCGGCCCGTACATGACGCCGCTGTCGTTCCTGTGGGACGGGCACCGGCTCCTGCTCTCCACCGCCGACGCCACGCCCACCGCCCGCAACCTGCTCGACGGCGGCACCGTGCGGCTCGGCCTCGGCCTGACCAGGGACGTCGTCCTCATCCACGGCACCGTGACCGCCCAGCCGGCCGCCACGATCCCCGGCGACATCGGCGATGCGTTCGCGGCGAAGACGGGGTTCGACCCGCGGGTGTCGCGCGGGCCGTACACGTACTTCTGGGTCACGCCGGTGCTGGTGCAGGCGTGGCGCGAGGTGAACGAGCTCGCCGGGCGCGACCTCATGCTCGACGGGAAGTGGACCGTCTAACCGAACGCCAGCACGAGCGTGGTGTGCCGCTTCACGATGACGAACTCCCGCCCCGGCCCCTGGACGGCTCGCCCCCCGGGTCCCTTGGAGGCGGCACTCTCTGGGACGGCGCTCTCTGGGGCGGGGTCCTCTGGGGCGGGGTCCTCTGAGGCGGTGGCCTCTGGGGCGGGGTTGCGGTAGGCGGTCAGGCGTAGGCCGGGGGTGCGCGGGCGGCCGGCGGCGGCCCACGCCCTGACGTGCGCGGCCAGGTCCTCGGCCAGCGCCGCGCCGCCCGGCCCGTACCCCTCGGCCACCAGTTCGGCGCGCCCCGGACCATCCGCCGTCGGGGCGGCAACGGCGCGGTCGCGTTCCCCGGGCGTCCCGGGGGCGCGGGAGGCGAGCACGGCGACGGCGGAGCCGTCGGTGAGGCCGAAGGTGCCGCCGTAGCCGCCGTGCCGGTGGCCGCCGAGCACGCACCAGCGCGGCTCGTGCAACGCCAGCCACAACGCCACGTCGGCGCCCACATCCCCGAGCGCATCCCGCCGCCCCGCTGCCGGGCCCGCTGCCGGGCCCGCTGTCGGGGCCGCTGCCGGGGCCGCTGCCGGGGGCGGTTCCGGGAGCGGATCGGGCAGGGCCACGGGGACGTTCGCGGGGTCGGTCTCCAGGGCGGTCACGAGGTCGCCCAGCTCGCGCGCCACCGGGAGCGCCAGCCACAGGTCGGGGTCGCGGCGCAGCATCACCACCGACTCCGGCCCGGCGGACGGCCCCCGCATCCGCATGAACCCGCAGGGCGCCACCGTACGTCCGGCCCAATGGCCGCCCGAACGCTCCAGCGCCACCGACACCTGCACCCCGCGCAGGTCGAGCGGCACCACCAGCCGCCCGCCCGGCGCGAGCTGGTCGAGCCACGCGGGAGCCAGGTCCCACACGCCGACGGCGGCGATCACCCGGTCGTACGGCGCCGCCCCGGCGAACCCCTCGCCCCCGTCCGCGCACACCACCTCGACCTGCGGGAACCCGGCGTCCGCGAGGTTGCGCCGGGCGTCCCGGACGATGCCGGCGTCGAGGTCGAGGCTCACCACCCGCCCCCCGGGCCCGGCCAGACGCGCCAGCAGCGCCGCGTTGTAGCCGGTCCCCGCGCCGATCTCCAGCACCCGGTGGCCGGGCTCGACGCCGAGCTGCCCGAGCATGGTCGCCATGACGGACGGCTGCGACGACGAGCTGACCGGCAGGCCCTGCCCGTCCCGCCGGGTGACGACCGGCACGTCGCGGTAGGCGGTGCGGGGATCGACGCCGGGCAGGAACAGGTGGCGCGGCACCGCGAGGAGCGCGTCGGCCACGTCGCCGGGGAGCTCCTGGCGCTCGCGCAGGCGCGCGACCATGGCCTGCCTGAGCCGGACGGCGTCCATGCAGGGATTGTCCACCGGCCGGGAATTCCCGGTAAAGAAAACGCCAAGAAGGGTTGGGCTCCGGGATGAGGGGAATGGCAGGCAACTTCTGTACGTCGACCGTTTGGAGGAGCCGTAGTGCTCACCCTGACAGCCAACGCAGCACAGGCGATCCGCGACCTGACCGCGTCCGCGCCGGAACCCGCCCAGGGCGGGATCCGCATCTCCTCGCAGGGCGAGGGCGCGAACTCGCTCACCCTCTCCCTGGCCACGGCCCCCGAGCCGGCCGACGAGGTGGTGGAGACCGAGGGCGCGCGGGTCTACCTCGATCCCGTGGCCGCGACCGTGCTGGACGACAAGTCCCTCGACGCCGGGGCCGACGCGCAGGGGAGCGTGTCGTTCATGGTGACCCCGCAGGCGGTGTGACGGGCAGCCGCCGTACCGGTGCTCGCGCCGGTACGGCGGCCCCGCGCCGGGTCAGCCGGCCAGGAGCTTGTGCAGGTAGCGGATCTGCTCCTCGGTCTGGTAGCCCGCCCCGCCCTCGTGCCCGTTCCAGGGCCAGACGGTGATCTCCTTCGGTCCCTGCCAGTGGTTGTAGGCGGCGAAGACCGTGGAGGGCGGGCAGACGTAGTCCATGAGCGCGACCGAGTACAGCACGGGCACCCGGCCGCGGGCGGCGAAGTTGACGCCGTCGAAGTACGACAGCGTGCGGAACACCTGGTCGGCGCCGTCCCGGCGGGAGGCCAGGAAGCGCACCAGCTCCTGGTACGGGTCCCGGTCGGTGATCTCCACCGCCCGCCGGAAGTGCGTCAGGAACGGCACGTCCACCAGCGCGGCCCGCACCGACGGGCGCAACGCCGCCGTGGCCTGCGCGATCGCGCCGCCCTGGCTGCCACCCGAGACCACGATGCGCCCGGCGTCCACCGCCGGGTGGGCCGCGGCCACGTCGACCGCCCTGGCCGCGTCGGTGAACACCCGCCGGTAGTAGTAGTCCTCGGGGTCGAGGATGCCGCGCGTCATCATGCCGGGCGCCTGGACGTTGGCGCTGCCGTGCGGGTCGCCGGTCGTGCCGGGGCTGGTGGGGCTCGCGCCGCCGTGCCCCCGGGTCTCCATCACGAACACCGCGTACCCGGCCGCGGGCCACAGCAGGTGGTCCTTCGGGAACCCGCGTCCGCCGCTGTAACCGATGTAGTGCATCACGCACGGCACCGGCTCCCGCACGCCGCGCGGCAGGATGAACCAGCCGCTGATGCGGTGGCCGCCCCACCCGGCGAACGACACATCGTAGACGTCGACGCCGCTCAGCGGCAGGTCGTAGGGCACGAACTCGGCGGCCGGGTCGAACGCCTCGGCCTCGGCCAGCGTACGGGACCAGAAGTCGTCGAAGTCGGCGGGCTCGTCGCGGTCGGGGAGGTAGGCGCGCAGTTGCTCGATCGGGAGGTCGAACAAGGGCATCGGGGGGACTCCAAGCTGTAGGCAACCCTGATATTTCACCTCATCCGTCCAGGTAAGCGCTATCCTCCGTCGCCGGAAGCTGAAAGCGCGCGTGCGGGGTAGTGGAGTTCGCGTGATCGAATACGTGATCGAGGTTCCCTCCTCCCATCTCTATCCCGGCCTGGTGCTGGAGGCCCCCGCGGACGCCGAGGACTTCCTCGTGCTGTTCGCCGACGACTCCGAGTCGCGGGCCCAGCTTCTCGGCGACGCCTCGGGCCGTCCGGTGCTGAGGGTCGGCGGATACATGACCACGAACGGCACCGTCATCGACGAGCGGGTGTGGACCGTGCGCGAGACGCTGCGCACCGGCGGCCGCCTGCGCATCCGCCTGGGCCGCTCGCTCGACTCGCCCGTCAGGGGCTAGCGTCCCCTTTGTGAGGTCTTTGGCCGGGATGGTGGCGGGCGCCGCGGTGCTCGCGCTGTCGCCCGTGGCCGGGCTGGCCGCGCTGGCCGGGACGGCGATGGTGGGCGCGGGGTCCGGGGTGTTCACGGTGACCGGCCTCGCGGTGTTCGCCTCGGTGTTCCACCTCGGGCTGCTGCTGTGCGTGCCCCGGCCGGGCGCGGCCTGGGGGCGGTGGTTACGGGCCGCGCTGATCCTGGCCGTGGAGGTGGCGGTGGTCTGGCGGGTCGCGGACGCGACGCTGACCCCGCCGCCGGCGCCGGCCGCCGCCCCGTCGCCGGTGGCCGGGCAGCGCGAGTGGCGGCTGCCGACGGGGTCGCGATTGGCGTACGCACGGGTCGCGCCGAAGCGGGTCACCCGCCCGGAGCCGGTGGTCTTCCTGTCCGGCGCGTCCGGTCTGGCGGACCTGGCCGCCGATCCGGCGTTCTACCGGCGGCTGGCCGCCGACGGCCACGAGGTGTACGTCTACGACCGGGTGGGCTCCGGACGTTCGGCGCGGCTGCCGGACCCGGCCGCGTACGGGCTGGGCCGCGACGTGGCGGACCTGGAGCAGGTGCGGCAGGCGATCGGCGCCCGCCGCCTGACCCTGGTCGCGCGCGGCGAGGGCGCCCGGCTCGCGGCGGCCTACCTGTCCGCCCATCCGGACGAGGTGTCCAGGGCGGTGCTCGCCTCCCCCGCCGACCTCGACCGGGCCCGTGCCGCGACGCTGCTGGACGACGGCCCGCCCACCCCCAGGATGCTCGCGGTCCACACGCTGCTGCGGGTCGAACCGGCGGCGGCGCACGCGTTCGCCGGCGACGCCGAGCTCGACGCCCGCACCGTGGGCGCCGCCGTATGCGCGGCAGGCACCCCGCCGCGGGCGACCCCGCCCCCGGCCCGCGTGGAGGGCGGGTATGCGCGGCTGGTGGAGCGGCCGTCGCCGCCCGGGATGCGGGAGGGGCTGGCCCGGGTCACGGCGCCCGTCCTGGTGGTCAAGGGGGCGTGCGACGGGGAGAGCTGGTCGGCGGCCATGGGCGTCCGGCGGGCGATCCCGGGCGCCGGGCTCGTCTACGCCGAGGGGCGGGGGGCGTACCTGGCGACGCTGCGGGCGTTCCTGGCTGGCCGGGCGGTGCCGCCGTACGAGGGGGCGACGCCCCCGCCCGGTTACCGGGGGCCGTGGTGACGCCGCCCCCCCGCCCCCGCCCCCGCTCAGCGGGCGGGGCGGGCGCAGGAGCCGGCCGTGGCCGCCGCCACCTTCCATCCCGCGTCCGGGAACGGCGACATGAAGTGGGTCAGCAGGTCCACCGCGTAGTCGGGGGCCTGCCCGCCGGGGTCGAGGAAGGACACCATCTGCGGGCCGTCGGAGCCGCGCAGGGTGATCGAGCCGCCCCTGCCGCCGGAGGCGAAGCCGGGTCTGGCGTCCACGGTGAGGCAGGCGAGCCCGATCCCGGCGGCGGCGATCTCCTGGCGGGCGCCGATGCGGCGCATGCGCTGGTCGTAGCGGCGCAGCGCGAGCGAGGTGGCCCGGGTGAGCCGCAGGGAGCCGGTGAAGGCGTCCGCGCCGATCCGCCTGCTCAGCCTGACCCGCAGGGAGACGTCCGGCCGCAGGTCCACGCCCTTGGCGGCCAGGCGGAGGCGGTCGTAGGCGCCCTCGAAGCCGGGCGCGAGGAACCCGGCCGCGGCCGGCGCCCTGAGCCCGAACGGGATGCGTCCCGGCCGCACCCGCAGCCAGGACACGCGCCGGACCGCCAGTGACACCTCCCGCACCGCGCTCGCGCCGAGCGCGAAGTCCCCGCCGACCTGGTAGGTGAGGAACCCCGAGGTGTACGGGACCTGCTTGGACACGGCGATCCGCTGCCGCTGGACCGGGCCCACGCGCAGCCCCGCGCCCACCGCGATCCGGCCCGTCGGCCCCGGTTTCGAGACCAGGTCGAGCGACTGGTCGGGATTGAGGCGGATCGTCGTGTCGGCGGCCAGATCCTCGACCGCGAGCGAGACGCCGCCGAGCCGCCCGGACGGGTCCGCCAGGCGGCCGTCCACGGCCAGCCGGCCGTCCAGGGTGCTCGCGCCGCCCCGGTAGGTGAGCGTGGGGACGCTCAGCCCGGCGGCCGAGGCGTCGGCGTCCAGGCCGAGCACCGCCGGGACGTCGGTCAGCCGCAGCCCGCCGCTGCCCCGGCCGGGCAGGGTGACCTCGGCGGTCAGGCGTCCGACCGGCGCGGAGTTCCGTACCCGGATCCGGGTCCTGGCCCCGTACGTGCCCCGCACGTCCACGGCGGCGGGCACCGGGTCGAGGGCGATGTGCCCGCGCAGCCCGCCCGCCTCGGCCCGCACGTCGAGCGCGCCCAGCGTGGCGGGGGGCTCGACGCGATAGGCGACGTGCCCGGCGTCCAGGGGGCCCAGGGACATCCGGGTGATCCTCGGCGGCAGCCGGGTCAACGTGGCCCGCGCCTTGACCGGCACCGGCGCGAGCACGCTGCTGTCCAGGTGGAGGGCGAGGGTCCGGCGCCTGGGCGCGAAACCGGAGAAGGCGAACGTGCCGCCGGCCGGGTCGATCGTCACCTGGCTGGGCAGGCCGGTGACGTCGAGGTGGCCCTGCAGGCCGTAGCAGCCGCGTCGCGCCGTGCAGAACGGGCCCTGGCCGCAGCCCCCGGCCGGGCAGCCGCCGTCCACCAGCGAGAGGCCGCCCTCGACGGCGGGCGCGGGACGCATGCGGGCCAGCGCGGCGGTCCTGCCGAGCCAGGCGCTGGCGGTCACGCCGAGCCGGGACCCGGAGTAGGTGAGGCTGCCCTCGGGCGTGGCGGCGACGGTCAGGTCGCCCGGCACCGGGCCCACCCTGCCGAGGACGCCGAAGCGCACGTCCCCCAGGACGATGTCGGCGTCCACGGCGAGCCGCTGCCGGGCGGCGCGGAACCGGGCCAGGAACCCCTGGCCGGACGGGCTGAGCTCGACCCGCGACAGGCCCTTGACCAGCACACTCGCGTCCAGGTCGCCGCCCGCCCGATCGTAGTGGGCGGCCAGGTGCGGGCCGTCGGGGGACGTGGCGCCGTCGTGGTTGGCGACGGCCAGGGCCGCCGACCCCACCGGGCCGGACAGCCCGCGGAAGCGGTAGACGCCGTCCTTCCAGGCGGCCTCGAAGCGGGCCGGGACGCCGGTCACGTCGGCGGCGGCCCTGAGCAGCCGGCCGTCCGTCCTGATCCGGGCCAGCGCCGACACCTTGGTCACGGGGGCGCTGGCGGTCCAGGCGAGCGTCCCGGCCGCGGTGTCGGCGGCCAGTTCGGCCCGCTTCGGCGCCCCTTCCACCGCCACGCGGACGTCGTCCCCGGCCGAGGCGTCGTCGAGGGTGGTGACGTACGACCTGGCCGCGTAGAGGCGGAGGCCGCGCATCCGGCCGGACGTGGCGGCCTCGACCGACGAGCGCTCGCCCAGCCTCCACGCGGTCCTGACGTCCCCACGCACCCCGCGGACCGTGCCGTCGATCGTCGGCCCATTCCGGACGTCGGCGTAGGCCGCCCGGACGCGGTCGATCGCGCCGCCGGCCCGGTAGACGGCCGTCCCGGCGGCGGGGTCGAGGGCGAGATCGGCCACGGCGGGCGTGTTGGAGATCTCCAGGCGGGCCAGCCGCCTCCCGTCGAGCCCGGCCGCCACGAAGGGCCGGTCGCTCGCCCTGGCCTCCAGGCGGGCGCGCGGCGCGCCGCCGTACGTGACGTCGAACCCCGCGACGCCGGACAGCAGCGCCGAGACCCCGGTGGCGTCGCCGTTCCTGACCAGGGTGACGTGGCCGCCGGCGGGGCTGGCGATCGCGCCGCCGCCGCGTTGCAGGACCGCGGCGAACCGGCCGATCGGCGAACTGGCCGTCTGCGTGACGCGGTGCGCGGCCGGGTCGCTCGCCAGCCGGACCCGGGCCGGCAGACCGCTCAGCTCGGCCCGCAGCACGGTCCCGGACGCGGCCCGGTCGTAGTAGAGCACCTTGGCCGAGCCCGCGCGCGCGGGTCCCGACGACTCGACGGTCAGGCTCTGCCCGCCGCCGGACGCGACGTGGGCGGCGGTGAACGAGCGGGGCACCTCGCGCAGCTCGGCGCTCGCCGCCGTGGCCAGGCGGCCGTCGCGGTAGAGGTGGCTGTGCAGCTCGGCGCGGGCGATCGGGGCTGGGGCGGTGAAGCGCATCCGTCCGCCGGACAGGCGCACGTGGGCGCGGGTGGGCATGCGGTCCAGCACGGCCTGCGTGTAGCGGCCGGGGGCGACGGCGACCGCGTCCAGCCTGGCGGGACGGGAGGCGCTGACGTCCAGCTCGACCGCCGGTGAGGTGGTGGCGGTCGGGTTGGCGGGCTTGGAGGGGGTGGAGGTCGGTTCGGCGGGCTTGTAGGGGGTGGCGGCCCGTTTGGCGGGCTTGGCGGGGGTGGTGGCCGGGGTGAGTGCGTCGAGGGTGGCCTCTACGGTGAGGCGTTCGGTGGCGGGGGTCTGGCGCAGGCTCACCGCCGTGCGTCCGGTCAGCCCCGCCAGGGTGACGGCGGACGGTCCCGGGTCCTTGCGCGTGACGCTCGCCCGCACCGTCCGGCCGTCCGGGTCGATGGTGAACGTCCCGCGGTCGAGCGCCGACAGCGACGCGCCGCCGCGCAGGCCGTCGAACCCGACGGTCACCTTGCCGTCGTACTCGGCCCAGACCAGCGCCCTGACCCTCTTCCCGGACAGGCTCCTGACCGCGAACCCGAGCCCGACGCCCCCGCTCCCGGGGTTCGCGGCCGGCACCAGGTCGGCCGCCAGGTCGGGGAGGCCGTCGCCGGTGACGTCCGCGGCGACGGGCACGGCCACGGGCCTGCGTGCCGAGCACGCCACCGCCCGCTCCACCCCCACCACGCACAACCGATACATCACCCCTTGCCTCGCCGGCAGAGTCCCACCGGCCGCGCGGCCTCCCTGGGGGCGGGCCGGGGGGTGGATCCCCAGGTGCAGGGCGTCCAGGGCTTCGGTGACGGACGGGGGCGGGCGCAGGAGGGTCAGAGGGGCGGCGCCGGTCGTGTCGGGCAGGAGGGCGGCGGGGTCGGGGACCTGCCGTCCGAGCCCCTGCCGTTCCTGCCGCCGAGTGGCCTGGGCGGCGACGGCGTCGGCGAGACCCGTCCCGGCGGGCGTGGTGATCTCCAGCCGTTCCGGCCCCACCGGCCCCTTCCCCATCGGCCGCACGGCGGGCGACGGCCCGGACGGAACCCGCACCACGGCAGGCGGCGGCTCCGGTACCGCGGGCACCGCCCGCGCCATCACCTGACCGTCCGTCGACGCCTGGTCGCCCCGCGCAGCCGAGGCATGACCGGAGGCTGCGACGACGGGCGGACCTGCCAGTGCGGTGGCGGCGATGGACGTCGAAGCGAGCACGCGCAGAAGGGCGTGCGGCATGAAGCGTTCCCCCGAACCCGTCTAACTCATCCCATCAGAAACAATGGTCACGAGATGACCATATTTCCTCACTAATCGTCAAACGCGGCGCAACATGGAACTCCAGTTTCCGCCCCCGCCACCCCGCCCCCGCTTCGCACGGCCCTGCTTCGCTCGGCCCCGGGTGAGCCGCTATGCCGCCCGGCGCGCCCCCGTCCGGCTCACCGCCGTGACCACGGTGGCCGCCACGGCGAGCACCAGCAGGACGCCCACCGCCAGCCGGTAACCGTCCTGCAGCACGCCGGTCACGCCGGACAGCCGGGCCGGGTCGGCGGCGTACACCAGGTGCCGCTCGGCGGCCGGCACGGAGGCGGCGACGATGGCCAGCGACATGGCGGTGCTGATCACGGTCGAGACGTTGACCAGCATGAGCCGTACACCGTTGACCACGCCGAGCCGGTCCTGCGGCGCGTCCATCATGATCGCGGTGGTGTTGGCGGTGATGAACAGCCCGCTGCCGGCGCCCACGAGCGCGAGCGCCGTCCCGAGCCAGGCGTAGGGCACGGACGGGTCCAGCGCGGCCAGCATGACCGCCATGCCCGCCGCGCTCACCGCCGAGCCGGCCACCGCCACCGTGCGCGGGTGGAACCGTCCGGTCAGCGCCCCGGCGACCAGCGAGGTCAGGGCCGAGGCGGCCGAGACGGGCAGCACGGCGAGCCCGGCCTGGGCGGGCTCGAACTGCCGGGCGGACTGCAGGAACAACGAGATCACCAGCACGATCGAGAACTGCCCGAGCGAGTTGAGCACGGCGGCCAGGTTCGCCAGCGCGAAACCGCGGTCGCCGAACAGCCGCAGGTCGAGCAGCGGCGTCCGGCTGCGCCACTCGACCAGCGCGAACACCGGGGCCGCCGCCGCGAACGCCACCCCGCCCGCCACCACCCACGGGCTCAGCCAGCCCAGCGTGCTGCCCTGCGACAGGGCCAGCAGCAGCCCGCTCAGCCAGGTGAACAGCAGGACGATCCCCGGCACGTCCAGCCGCTCGCGCGGGCCCCTCGGCACCGGGCGGAGAGTCACCGCGCCCCAGACGACGGCCGCGACCCCGACGGGCACGTTGAACCAGAAGATCCACCGCCAGCCCGCCGCGCCGGCCAGGAACCCGCCGAACGACGGCCCCACGAGCCCCGCCACGGAGATGATCGCCATGTAGACGGCCATGCCACGGCCCAGCCGGGCCGGCGGGAAGGCGCCGGCCAGGATGGCCGAGCTGTTGGCCAGGATCATGGCCGAGCCGCACGCCTGGGCGACCCGGGCCGCGAGCAGCACCTCGATCGAGGGCGCGAACCCGGCCGCCAGGCTCGCGACCGTGAACACCACGAACCCCAGCAAGTACGTCCCGCGCCTGCCGAACAGGTCGGCCACCCGCCCGAACACCACCAGCCCGACCGAGCTGACCAGCATGTAGGCGAGCAGCACCCAGCTCGCCAGGAAGGCGCCGACGTGGAAGTGCGCGACGACGGCGGGCAGGGCGACGTTGAGCGAGCTGGAGGTGAGCCCGGTCAGGAACATGCCGAGGCTGGTGACCGAGACGGCCCGCCAGGCGTACCGGAGCTGCGCGTCCCCATCCTCCGCTGCCGCCCCTGCCGCCGGCACCGCCACGACGGCCTCGGACTCAGCCACACCGGACCACCTGAACGTTCATGCGCCACTCTTTTCTAGAATCCCCCTCTAGAAAAGAGTGCACCTCACCGATTGTCAAGATCCAGGGGGTATGTGCAGACGCCAGCACAGGAACTGGACACAGAGGAAGGGCAGGGGGCGGGGGCAGACATAAGGGCGGGCGCGGAAGGCGGGCATGGGGGTCGGGCGCAAGGGGCGGGCGCAAGGGGCGGGCGCAAGGGATTCAGCGGGAGTCGGCGGGAGTCGGCGACCCTCGCGGGGAGGGTTCAGCCCAGTGTGCGGAGGGCCTGTTCCGCGGTGTCGCCGGTGCCGACGGCCACCTCGCCGCCGTCGCCGTCCCGCGCGACGGCGACCACACCGGCCCCGGTCGGATGGCGGCTCAAGGTGACCGTGCAGCCGTCGCGCAGCAGCGCCTCCACGTCGGCCGCCCTCCGCGGCGCGGCCCACTCACCGGCTCCCGGCCCGAGCAGGCGGGTGGCCGCGATCAGCGCGGCGACCGGCGTCCGGTGCCGGGCCAGCAGCACAGGGCTGTCGTCGTACGGCTCCGAGACCTGCCGGACGAGCTCCCCCAGCTTCGCCTTGGCCGTGGACAGCGACACAACGGGCAATCCGGTCAGCATCCCGGGAACCTTGGACAGCGGCACCAGCGCGGCCCACTCCCAGCGCTCCCGCGTGATCAGCGTGATCTGCCCCTCACCCGCCGCGCCAACCAGCGCCCCCCAGCGGGACCGTGCCTCCTCGACCCCGATGGGCACGCCCAGCCTGTCCTCCATCTCGCTGTAATTGATCATGAGGAAAACCGTAAGGCACCTTACGATTTCGCGCAAGGATCATCGCCCGCCGCCGCACGGCGTCCGGCGCGCTCACCTCCCGCGACGCACCCTCCGGACGAGGTCGTCTGCGGCCTGCCGCCACTGCGGGTACTCGAAGGCGAAACCCGCCTCCAGCAGCCGCCCCGGGACGACCCGGCGGCTCTTGAGCAGCAGCTCGGTGTCGGACCGCAGCGCGTACGCGCCGAGCTCGGCCATCCACCGCGTCGCGGGCAGGCCCACCGACACGCCCCAGGCGGACCGCAGCGCGCGCATGAACGCGGCCTGCGGCAGCGGCCCGGGGGCGGCCAGGTTGACCGGTCCGCTCAGATCGTCCCGCCCGGCCAGGAACTCGACCGCGCGGACGAGGTCGCGCTCATGGATCCAGGACACGTACTGGGCGCCACCCGCCAGCGGCCCGCCGAGGCCGAGCCGGGTCATGCGCAGCAGCACGTCGAAGACGCCGCCGCGGTCGGGGCTCATCACCATGGCGGTGCGCAGGGCGACCTTGCGCGTGTGCGGGGTCTCGGCCCGCTCCTGCTCCCGCTCCCAGGCCTTGGCGATCTCGACGCTGTAGCGCCAGTAGCCCGGGACGCCGGGCTCGTCGCCGCCGATCAGACCGGTCGCCTCGTCGTTGGGCGCGTCGAAGCGGTGGGCGTAGACGGTGGCGGTGCTCATCTGCAACCAGGCCCGGGGCGGACGCGCGGCGGCGGCGATCGCCCGGCCGACGACCCGGGTGGAACGCACCCGCGAGTCCATCATGGCCCGCAGGTTGGCGGGGGTGTAACGGCAGTTCACGCTCCGCCCGGCCAGGTTGATCACGAGGTCGCTGCCGTCGATCTCGCGCGCCCACGCGCCCAGGGTCTCGCCGTCCCAGGCGACCTCGCCTTGCCGGGACGGCCTGCGGGTCAGCACCACGACCTCGTGGCCGGCGGAGGTCAACGCCCGGCGGAGGATCTCGCCGACCTGTCCGGTGCCTCCTGGAATCACCGTCTTCACCCTGCCGACCCTACTCCCGTCTTTTGAACGCGTTCAGGGCGGGGCCGAGCGCCGCCGGATCGTGCGCTCGTGGCGGCGGGACGCGCCGGGCGGGCGTTCGTCGTCGCGGCCGGTCAGGACGTGAGGGCGTCCAGCGTGCGCGTGTCCTCGTCGGTCAGGACGAGGTCGGCGGCGGCCAGGTTCTCCTCCAGATGGACGGCCGAGCCGGTGCCGGGCGTGGGCAGGACGACCGGGGAGCGGTGCAACAGCCACGCCAGCGCCACCTGCCCGGACGTCGCGCCGTGCCGGGCGGCCACCCGCTCGATCGCCGCCCCCGCCCCGGCCCCGGACCCGGCCCCGGCCCCCGCCCCCGCGGCGAGGGAGCCGTTCCCGAGCGGGAACCACGGCAGGAACGCGATGCCCAGTTCCTCGCACCGCCCCAGCACCGGCTCCGACTCCCGGTCCAGCACGTTGAACCGGTTCTGCACCGACGCCGGCCGCAGGACGGTCAGCGCCTCGTCGAGCTGATCCAGGGTGACGGTGTCGAGCCCGATGTGCCGGATCTTGCCCTCTTCGCGCAGTTCGGCCAGCGTGCCGAGCTGGTCGGCGAGCGGCACCGCGGGGTCGATGCGGTGGAGCTGGTACAGGTCGATGGCATCGGTGCGCAGGCGGCGCAGGCTCGCCTCGCACATGGCCCGCAGGTCCTCGGGGCGTCCGGCGGGGTGCCACTCGTCCGGGCCGGTACGGATCACGCCGCCCTTGGTCGCCAGCACCAGGTCGCCGGGGTACGGATGGAGGGCCTGGGCGATCAGTTCCTCGGCGATGTCCGGGCCGTAGTTGTCGGCGGTGTCGATGAGCGTGACGCCGCGATCGACGGCCAGGCGCAGGAGCGCGACCCCCTCGCCGGACGTCAGGCGCGGGCCCCAGTAGCCGGGGCCCGTGAGCTGGGCGGTGCCGTAGCCGAGGCGTCGTACCCGCAGCTCACCGGCGATCTCGAACGTCCTGCCCACCACCGCGCCCGCCCTTTCCCCCGATGAAAGGGCCCATCGTACGACCGCCGCACCGCCGGGACCGCCAGGTGGTGCGGCGCTGCCCGTCCAGCGGTGCCGACGGGTCAGGCCCCAGCCGGGAGCCGGAACCGCACAACCGGCACTCCAGCTGCCGGGAGCCAGGCATCCAGCCTTCCCAGCTGCCTGATGCCGGAGCCAGGCATCCGCGCCACCCAACCACCTAGAGCCGAGAGCCGGGGCCAGGCATCCGCCACCCCCAGCTACCTGAAACCGGGAGCCGGGAGCCCGGGAGCCGGGGCCAGGGGTCCGCCGCTCGCGGCGCTTGCGGACCTGTTCTTAGAGCGTGGCCACCACCGCGTAGCGCTCGTCGGTGATCTCCTTGCCCCACAGAGCCGGGTCGGGCAGGGCGTGCACCCGAAGGTCGCCGACCAGGGGACGGAGGGCTGTGGTCAGGTTGTCGGCGGTGACGCCGCCCATCCACGGGAAGTGCTCGCCCGGCACGTAGTCGGACTGGCCGCCTGAGCTCTGCCAGCGGCCCTCGACCAGCACCAGCCGGCCGCCGGGGCGCAGCAGCGACACCCAGCGGGCCAGCGCCGCCTCCGGATCGGGGATGGTCCACAGCAGGTGGCGGGCCAGCACGACATCGAAGCGGCAGTCGCCTACGGGCGGGTCGGCCGCGTCTCCCGTCAGCACCGTGGCGCCGGTGGCGGCCAGCTTGGCCCGGGCCCGTTCGACCATGCGCGGGGCCAGGTCGACGGCGGTCAGGCGATGGCCCTGGACGGCCAGCAGCAACGACAACGAGCCCGTGCCGCAGCCCAGGTCGAGCACGTCGAGCGGCCCGGCGGGCACCCACTCGGCCAGCCGTGCCGCCCAGGCGGCCCTGACCTCGGGGTCGCGGAGCCCGTGGTCGGCTTCGTCGTCGAAGGAGTCGGCGGCGGCGTCCCAGAAGCCTGCGATGGTCGTCATGAGTCGCATCCTGGCAAGCACCACCGACAGTTTCGCCCCCGCGGCCCTACGCCACACGCCGGGCCCCCGACCCACCGCTACCCCCTGACCGCCTCCACACCCCGGGACCCCAACCTGGCGCCTACCCGTGCCCACCGGCCGTTCCGTACGCCACAACACGCTGAGCCCCGCGGCCTGGCGCGGTCCTCGAAGACCGGCCCCTTCCGTGTTCCCATGCGGGGATTCCCGGGGCGGTCGGCGCGAGCTGGGCGGTAGTGATCGAGCGAACCTGGTGTACTGGTCTGACCAGTCGCTAGTGTTTCTCAGCATGACGGGATATGACGCGCTGTTCCGCCTCGACGGGCGGCGGGCCGTGGTGATCGGGGCCGGCAGCGGGATCGGCAGGGAGTCGGCGTTCGCCCTGGCCGCGCATGGGGCGTCCGTGGTGTGCGCGGACCGGGACCTGGACGCCGCGCAGGAGACCGCCGCCGGGTGCGGGGGCACGGCCCGGCTGCTCGACGTGCTGGACGCCGACGCCGTCCGGGCGTCCGCCGCGGAGGAGCCGGCCGACGTGCTGGTGTTCACGGCGGCGACGAACGTGCGCAAGCGGCTGCTCGACTACTCCGGCGAGGAGTTCGACCGGGTGGTGGGGCTGAACCTGCGGGCCTCGTTCGACGTGGTGCGGGCGTTCGGCGCCGGGATGGTGCAGCGGGGGCGCGGGTCGATCATCGGGTTCGCGTCGATCCGGGCGTCGGTGACCGAGCCGGGGCAGGGCGTCTACTCGGCCACGAAGGCGGGGCTGGTGCAGTTGCTGCGGACGGCGGCGGCCGAGTTCGGCCCGCACGGCGTGCGCGTCAACGCGATCGCGCCCGGCGTCGTGGAGACCCCGCTGACCCGGCAGATCAAGGACAACCCCGACTGGTACGCCGCGTACGCCGCCAAGAGCGCCCTCGGCCGGTGGGCCACCGCGCCCGAGATGGCCGGCGCGGTGGTCTACCTGGCCGGCGACGCGGCGAGCTTCGTGACGGGCTCGGTGTTGTACGTGGACGGCGGCTGGACCGCCGTGGACGGCCGTTTCGATCCGCCCAATTAACTCGAATACTCCCGACCGGATGGGGCAGCAGGCACGGGTCCCATTGAAGGGAGGGACTCATGAGAACAGCACGGAGCCACTTAGCACCCGCGGGAATCGCGGCCGTGCTGGCGTTGACCGTGTCCGCCACGGCACCCGCCGCGGCCCAGGCCGACACCGCCGTCCGGCCGGTGGCCGCGCCCGGCGCCGCAGCCGCCCAGTCGATCCAGTCCGTCCAGGCGTTGCACGCCTCGGCCCAGGACCGGGCGTACCTGCGGCAGACGCACCGCGGCAATCTCGCCGAGATCGCGGCCGGGAAGGCCGCGCTCCGCAGGTCGCACGACAAGGACGTGCGCGAGATCGCCTGGCGGCTGATCCGTGACCACCGCAAACTCGACGCCCGGCTGCGCGAGGTCGCGCACCGGCTGCGCGTCGGACTTCCTGACGCGCCGAGCGCCGCCCAGCGCGACGACCTGGACGCGGTGCTCGCCCGCCGTTCCGGTCACCGGTTCGACCGGGCGTGGCTGCGCCTGGAGGCCGGGGCGCACGAGCAGACGCTCAGGCTGATCAGGCGCGAGCTGCGGGACGGTCACTCCGGCTGGGTGCGGGACCTGGCGCGCGACGGCGCCCCCGCGGTCCGGCACCATCTGCGCGAGATCCGCGCGGAGCTCGACCGGCACACCCACTGACGGGCGTGCGCCATCCTGCCCCGCGACCGTGACGCGAACCGTCCATCTGACCGGGACGCGAACCGTCCGGCCGGAGAAACGAACCGGCTGGTCGGATGGCCGACGTCGCGGTCGCGGGTGTGGTTCCCGGGCGGGGGCGCCCCCGCCCCCGCCCGGGTCAGGCCGCAGGGCTCAGCCGCACCTGCACCGGCTGTCCGTGCACGGTCTCGAACTCCAGGACCGTGCGCGGCCCGGTGATCCTTGCCCGGCACGGCTGCCCGGCGTCCGCCCGCCACCGCCCGTCCAGGGTCACTCTCATGCGGTGCGGGTGGCTGGGGCTGGCCAGCCAGGGTCGTGACCACGGGCTGTAGTGCCCGACGTAGCGGCCCTTCTCGTACTGGTCGTGGTCGATCCCGCCGTAGAGGCGCAGGTCCGGATCGCACACCGCGATCACCAGCATCTCCCCCTCCGTACGGACGAGCAACATCGAAGGCGTGTCGACCTCGCGCACCAGACCTTCCAGACGGGTGCGCTCGAACACCGCGTACCCGGTGATGCCGGTGTCGCGATCCCGTACGACGTGGGCCGCCGTGTCGGCGCGCAGCACCTGGTACGGGGCCTTGGCCGCGTCCCCCATCGCGGCGGCGAAGCCGGCCATGCGCTCGGCCGTGGCGTTCACCACCATCGCGTACTCGTACGTCCCGTTCCGAGGGGCGGTGCCGTGCCTGATCCAGGCTGTGGCGAAGTCTCCGCTGGTGGGCTCTTCCGTGGCGTTGTTGCGGGAGGTCTGGGCCGAGCGGGTCAGGGCCACCTTCTGCCCGGGCGCCAGGTAGTAGCCGATGCCCTTGTCGTCGAGCAGCCAGCGCGGGCCGCCGTCGAGCGCCTGGTGGGGGAAGGCCGTGATCGTGGCGCCGTCCACCACGGTGGGCGCGTTCCTGGCCGGCAGCCGGGTCTGGAAGAGGGTGGTCTCCGTCTCATCCGCGGTGTCGTCGTTGGTGATGCCGGTGCCCAGGGCCACGACGCGGTCGTCGAACAGGAAGACCGACTTGCGGGCCCGGTGCGTGCCGTCGTACTTGGGGTGTCCGTGCAGGTCCATGGCGAACAGGGCGTTGCGTCCGTCGATGGTGCAGGCTCCGGCGAAACGGGAGTCGGTGAGGAGCATCTCCTCGATGGCCCCGGTCAGGTCGCCCTTGAGCTGGTCGAGCGGTTTGTGGATGACCGTGGTGCCGGGGCGGCGGTTCCAGTCCCAGCCGGGCTGGGCGTAGCCGCTGTCCTGGTTGGTGACGGGGTCGCCGCGGTGCAGGACCTGGATCTGGCCGTAGGTGTTGTAGCGGCCGTACCAGTTGGCGCCGACGTAGATCTCGGTGCTCCACAGGTAGCGGTTGTGCCCGCGTACGGTGATCTGCCATTCGTCGCGGCGGTGCACGGCCAGCGCCGCGTAGTTGAGCGCCCAGGCGCCGGTCGGAGCCGGTTCCGGGGCGATGCCGCGTGCGGCGAGCCGGGCCGCGAGCTCCTTCTGCCGCGGCGTCGGGTTGCCGGGCAGCAGGCGCAGGAAGGCGGCGGCGAGCTCGTCGTCGATCGGGGCCAGCCACTCGAACGGGACGATCGACAGCGCCGTGGCGCCGCTGGGGTTGCGGCCGCTGATCGAGATCGGCCAGTGGTTCTTGTTGGCGTAGACCCGCTGCATGAGCAGCGCCTTGCGCAGCCAGCCGAACGCCTCGGGCGAGATCGCGAACGAGCCGCCGTGCAGGACGTAGACCAGCGGCGCGAGCCCGGCGAAGCCGTCGCGGACGTAGTCGGGGAAGAAGCCGACGTGGTGGAAGGCGGTGCCGTCCACCTTGATGCCGTCCTGGATGCCGTCGGTGGGCAGCAGGGTGGCGTTCAGCCAGTCGCGCAGCGCCCGCAGGTACGCCACCTGCTGCGCCTCGCCGTCGCGCAGCAGCACGGCCGCCAGCATGCCGCGGACCGTGGTGTTGTACAGGTCCATCATGCTGCCCCTGGCCATCCGGAAGCCGAAACCGCGGAAGATCCGGCCGAGTCCGCTCAGCCATTCCAGGTCCGCTCGTACCCGCTGCAACTCCCCCGCCTCGCGCAGGGCGTCCCGCATGAGGTAAACGGAGTCGTACAGGCCGCGGACGTCGTAGCCGAGGTGGTGGATGGCGCCCTGGCAGCTGCCCTTCGTCCAGCCCTGTTCCCGCAGGTGGGCGACCATGCGCAGGTAGAGGGCGGCCAGCGCCGGACGTTCGGCGGGGGCGGCCTGGTGGGCCTGGGCGATCGTCTTCATCAGGTCGGTGCAGGCGCGCAGCGTGACCGGGTTCACGAACGCCTTGAGCTCGGCGGCGATCCCGGCCGGGTAGATCTGCGACTGGTAGGCGTGCGTCGGGCGGCCCTCCAGGGCGGCGACCTGGGCCGTCAGCGCCGGCACGTCCGGCTTGACCGGGGCGGTCAGGTACTCGTCGTGGTAGCGGGCGTGCAGGGCGCGCAGCGAGGCCAGCTCGGCGGCGGACGGCGGCGACAGGTCGGGCTCGACGGTGGCCAGCAGCCGGTCGAAGCGGTGGAGGGCCTGCCAGTGCTGGTTGTCGTACTCGTCGCCCTCGGGGGCGATGTCGGGGAGCTGGTGGTCGCGGCAGGGGGCGTCGGGACGCAGCGGCACGTTGAGCATGAGCTGGTCCAGGTGCAGGGTCCCGGCCCGGCGCGGGGCGACGATCCGCAGGGTGTCCATGTCGGGGTGGGGCCTGCCGTGCATGTCGTAGGCGTACCGCACCCACGCCGTACGCCACCCGCTGAACCCGAGCCGGAACTCGAACCACAGGTCGGTGCGCTCACCGCGCCCGAACTCGAACCGCAGCACGTCGTCCACCGGCTCGGCGTTGTGCACCCACACGCAGAACGCGTCCACCAGCCCCTGCCACGCCTGGTCGTCGCCGAGCCGGTAGGGGTCGGGCGCCCACCGCAGCGGCGCGCGGACGGTGATCACGTCGCGGCTCGCGTGCTCCCAGCGCAGCGACCTCGTCCCGCACACGGCGACCCGGTCGCTGATCGACAACGTGGAGCCGGGGCCGGCGGCGAAGTGCGGCGGGACCGCGCTCTCCAGCAGGAACACCGGCGGGTCCATCGCCATGGCCCGCTGCTCCAGCCCCTCCGCGGCCGGTCCCGCTTCCGCCAGTGCCGCCGTCCCCGGGCCGCCACCCGCGAGGAAAGCGCTTGCCGCACCTGCCTTGAACACCGTTCTGCGCGTGATCTCCACCATGGGCGCCATCCAACGCGACCGCTGCGGCAAGGTAAAGACATCTGGTCAAACCGTTACCCTCAGCGGAGTGAGCAGAGGTTCACGTCCTGGTCGCCGCCGCCGTGGTCCGAAGGGTCCGCGCCGCCAGTGTGGCGGTCCCAGCCCGTCCTGCTCAAGGTCGGGGGGCCGTTGTCGCAGAGGATCTGCTCGGGGCCGGCGACCACCTGCCGCAGGTCGTGGAGGTCCCAGAGGGAGAAGGTGGCGCTGTCGGGGGCGGCCGGCAGGGCGCCGCGGGCGCCGTCGCTCAACGCCGCCCCCCTCACCTCCGACGGGTACCCGCGCAGCCGGTCGTCGGCGCGCACGCCCAGAGCGGCCAGGCCGAGGTCGCGAGCCTTGACCGGATCGTCCCCGCGCAGCTCGGCGGCGTGCAGCGCGAGCCGGTGGGCCAGCGCGACACGCTCCTGGTCGAGCGCCCGCCCGTGCTCCCGCCACCAGCCCACCCGTGCTCCCGCCACCAGCCCACCCGTGCTCCCGCCACCAGCCCGCCCGTGCTCCCGCCACCAGGCCGTGCCCGAGGCCGTGCCCGAGGCCGCCAGGGCGACGGCCAGGAGGGCGGCGAGCACCGGCAGGGCCCTGCTGCCGCGCGCTCGCGGGACAACCGCCGGCTCTTGCGTCCGTATGGCCAAGGCACGCGCCTCCTCGTCGTCCGGCGCCACCCTACAGCGGCCCTCAGGGGCGGATGATCGCCATTCTGGTGACCGTCATTTCCTCCATGGCGAACCTCGGGCCCTCGCGGCCGCTGCCCGAGTCCTTGACGCCGCCGTACGGCATGTTGTCGGCTCGGAAGCCGGGCACCTCGTTCACCACCACGCCGCCGGTGTGGATGCGTTCGATCGCGGTGAAGGCGGTGGCCAGCGAGCGGGTGAAGACGGAGGCGTGCAGGCCGTACCGGGAACGGTTGACGGCCTCGAAGGCGGCGTCGAGGTCCGGCACCCCGCGC
The DNA here is from genome assembly GCF_044465525.1 of Nonomuraea sp. NPDC049646. Lineage (NCBI taxonomy): Bacteria > Bacillati > Actinomycetota > Actinomycetes > Streptosporangiales > Streptosporangiaceae > Nonomuraea > Nonomuraea sp. NPDC049646. The sequence continues at coordinate 780,104 of NZ_JBITLU010000002.1, forward strand.
ACGCACACCACCGGGCCGAAGATCTCCTCGTCCCACGCGGCGGCGCCGTCGGGCACGCCGGACAGCACGGTCGGCGCGATGGCCCGGCCCTCGCGCACCCCGCCGGCGACCACCTCGGCGCCCGAGCCGCCGATCCACTCAAGGACGCGGTCGGTGGCGGCGGCGTCGATCAGCGGGGCCACGCGGGTCTCGGGCAGGCGCGGGTCGCCGACGGCGACGTCCTTGACGCGGGCGGCCAGCAGCGCCAGGAACTCCTCCCGTACGGGCTCCTCCACCAGCACCCGCTGCACCGCGATGCACGCCTGCCCGGAGGCGTAGTAGCCGCCGCGCACGACGGCGTCGGCGGCGGCCGTCAGGTCGGCGTCGGCGGCGACCACGAGGGCGGCGTTGGAGCCGAGTTCGAGCAGCACCTTGGTGGGGGCGGCGGCGCGGGCGATGGCGTGCCCGGCGGCGGCCGAGCCGGTGAAGGAGACCGCGCCGATCCGCCGGTCCTCGACCAGCGTGCGGCCCACCTCGACGTCCCCGGTGACGAGCTGGACGCCGGCGGGCGGCAGGCCGCCCTCGCGGAGCAGGTGCACCAGCCGGAGCGTGGCCAGGGGCGTCGCCGGGGCGGGCTTGACGATCACCGGGCAACCGGCCGCGACCGCCGGGGCGATCTTGTGGGCGGCCAGGAGCAGCGGGTAGTTGTAGCCGGTGATCCCGACGACGACGCCGATCGGCCGCCGCGTCCAGAACCCGATCAGCCCCTCCCCCGACGGCAGCAGGTCCAGCGGGACGGTCTCGCCGTGCAGCCGGGCCACCTCCTCGGCGGCCGTGGCGAGGGTGAGCAGCGTCCTGGCCACCTCGACCCGGCAGTCGACCAGCGGCTTGCCGGTCTCCAGGACCAGCAGCCGCTCGAACTCCGCGCGGCGGGCGGCGAGCGCGTCGTGCGCGGCCATGAGCGCGGCGCGGCGGGCGTGCGAGGGCAGCGCGGCCATGGCGGGCGCGACGGCCAGCGCCTCCTCCAGGGCGCGGGCGGCGTGCGCCGGGGTGCCCAGCGGGGCACGGGCCACCACCGAGCCGTCGTAGGGGAAGATCACCTCGGTGGTGTCCTCGGTGGCGGCCCATCCGGCTCCGATGGGCAGGCCGTCCGGCCAGGTCATCTGTCTCTCCCTAGGACGCTCGGGAACACGTCGAGGTACGCGGGCGCGTCCTCGCGGCCGGTGGCGGCGAGCATGGCGTGGGCCACCGCCCGGCTGAACACGTCGGCCGCGGCGGCCAGGACGTCCTGGAGCCCGTCGGGGCCGGGGGCCGGGCGGGCGCAGGCGGCCAGGCCGAAGACGGTGTCGCCGTCGACCATGGTGTGGGCCGGCCGGATGGCTCTGGCCAGGCCGTCGTGGGCCACACCGGCCAGCTTGCCGCACTGGGCCTTGGTGAGGGTGAGGTCGGTGGCCACCACGCCGATGGTGGTGTTGAACGAGGTGACCTTGTCCGGCTGCCACGCTCCGGCCTCGGCGGGGTCCGGTCGGCGCAGGTGGCCGAACTCGCCGGGCAGGCCGTAGCGGACGCCGGCCAGGGTGGCGCCCGCCGGGTCGAGCACGGACCCGGCGGCGTTGACGACGGCCAGGGCGGCCACGGTGACGCCGCCGGGCAGGACGGCGCTGGCCGTCCCGACGCCGCCGGCCAGGCCGCCCGCCATCGCCCCGGCGCCGGCCCCGATGGACCCGCTGGCCGTGGGAGGCGCGGTGGCGTGCCGGGCCGCCGTCCCCGGGGCGGGGGTGGCGGCCGTACCGCCTCCCCGGCGGGGCGGGGGGAAGGGCGGTTCGTGCGCCGGTGCGCGGGCGGCGGCAAGGGCGGCGGCGCCGAGGGCGGCGTCGGGGGTGGCGCGGAAGTCGCCGCCGCGCCCGAGGTCGTAGATGACGGCCGCCGGGACGATGGGCACCACGCCGCCCGCCACCGGGAAGCCGATGCCCGCGTCGGCCAGCCCGTCCATCACCCCGCAGGCCGCGCTCAGCCCGTACGCGCTACCGCCCGACAGCACGACGGCGTGCACGCGCTCGACCAGGTTGCGCGGATCCAGCAGCTCGGTCTCGCGGGTGCCGGGAGCGGCGCCGCGCACGTCGACGCCGGCCACCACGCCGTCCGGGGGCGCCAGCACCACGGTCGTGCCCGTGCGGTAGCCGCCGCCCACGCGGTGCGCGTGCCCGACGCGCAGCCCGGCGACGTCCACCAGCGAGTTCGTCGGCCCTGGACGCATCCCGGGGCCGGGTCCGGCGAGCATCAGAAGTCCCGGTGCAGGAAGCGCCGCGCCGCCTCGGCGAACACCCGGGTGCACCGGACGATCTCGGCGACCTCGACGTACTCGTCCGCCTGGTGGGCGATCCACTTGCCGCCGGGGCCGTACACGACCGAGGGGACGCCGCCCCAGTGGGTGAGCACGGTCCCGTCCGTCGAGCCCGGCACGCCGCCGTAGACCGGCTCCTCCCCCGTCACCGTACGGTGGGCCGCCGCCAGCGCGGCCACCACCGGGTCGGTCACCGGCACGTCCACCGGCGGCCGGTCCACCAGCACCGCCACCGACGCCTCGATCCCGTCCTCGGCGGCGGCGAGGGCGGCCACCCGGTCGGCGACGACCTTGTGCTCCAGCCCGGGGATCGTGCGCACGTCCACGAAGACGGACGCGGTGGCGGGGATGACGTTGACCTGCTCCTCGCTGCCCGCCCGGAGCACGGTCGGGGTGACGTACACCTCGCCGAGGTGCTCGTGGGCCGGGTGCCGTTCCTGGAGCTCCCGCTGGAGGGAGCGCAGGGCGACCAGCAGCGCGCCGACCGCCTGGACGGGGTTGCGGCCGTGCTGCGGCATCGCGCCGTGGGCCATCTTGCCGGTGAGGTCGACGCGCAGCCGCAGCGCGCCCTTGGCCACCGCGCAGATCTCCCCGGCCTCGGGCTCGGCGACGATCGCGCCGTCCACCCCGTCGGCCAGCCCGGAGGCGACGAAGTGGTGGGCGCCGATCATCAGGCCCTCCTCGTCGGCCAGCGCGCACACCTTGATCCGGCCGGGGAACGGGCCGGCGAGCTGGAGCGCGCGGGTGGCGTAGAGGGTGGCGGCCAGGCCGGACTTCATGTCGGCGCTGCCCCGGCCCCACAGCCGCCCGTCGCGGATCTCGCCGCCGAACGGGTCGACGGTCCAGGTGGACAGGTCGCCCTCGGTCACGACGTCGGTGTGGCCCTCGAACATCAGCGTCGGCCCGTCGCCGCCGCCGCCCTCGACCACCGCGACGACGTTGGGCCGCCCGGCGGCGGCCTCGCTCACGACCGGGTCCCAGCCCCACTCGCGCATCCTGGCCTCGACCAGCTCGGCGGCGGGCCGCTCGGTGCGGCCGCGCGCGGGGTCGTTGGTGCTGGGGATGCGCACCAGGGCCTGCGTGAACTCCACGACTCCCCGCTCGTCGACCTCGATCACAACAATCCCTCCAGGGTCGGTACGGCCTGCAGCAGGTCACGCGTGTAGGGGTGGCGCGGCGCGGCCCAGACGTCGTCCACCGGGCCGGTCTCGACGATCTCGCCGCCGCTCATGACGGCCACGGTCTCGCACACGTGCCGGACCACCGACAGGTCGTGCGAGACGAACACGAGCGTGAGGCCCAGCTCGTCCACGAGGTCGGCGAGCAGGTTGAGTATCTGGCCGCGGACGGACACGTCGAGGGCGCTGACGGGCTCGTCGGCGACCAGCACCTTCGGCCGGGGCGCGAGCGCGCGGGCGACGGCGATGCGCTGCCGCTGCCCGCCGGAGAACTGGTGGGGGTAGCGGTCGGCGGCCGAGGCGGGCAGGCCGACCGCCTCCAGCAGCTCGGCCACCCGCCCGCCGACCGGCAGGCCGAGCGCGACCAGCGGCTCGGCCACCAGGTCGCGCACGCGCATGCGCGGGTCGAGCGAGCTCATCGGGTCCTGGAAGACGATCTGCAGGTTCTCCCGCAGGAAGCGCAGCCGCCGCTCCGGCAGGCCGGTGATCTCCCGCCCGTCGAAGACGACGGACCCGCCGGTGGGCCGGTCGAGGCCGCACAGCAGGCGCAGCAGCGTGGACTTGCCGGAGCCGGACTCGCCGACGATGCCGAACCGCTCGCCGCGGCGGACGGTCAGCGACACCTCCCGCAGGGCGTGGACGGGCGCGGCCGGCCTGGTGAGCGAGGTGCGCGGGCGGCGGTAGACCCGGCTGAGCCGGCGGGCCTCGATCAGCACGTCGCCCATGGGCTCGTTCTGCGGCTCATTCTGCGGGGTGCCAGCATGCGTGGGCATGGCCGTCTCCTGTCAGCGCCGGCGGGGTCTCGCACCGCGGGGTGGCGTGCGGGCAGCGGTTGCGGAACACGCAGCCCTCGGGGAAGGCGCCCGCGGGCGGCACGCTGCCCTTGATGGTCGGGAGCCTGGTGCCGCGCGGCGTGAGCCGGGAGGCGGCCAGCAGGCCCTCGGTGTAGCGGTGGCGGGGGCGGGTGAAGACCTCGCGAACGGTCCCGGTCTCGACGACGCGGCCGCCGTACATGACGATCACCCGTTCGCAGACGGAGGCCACCACCGCCAGGTCGTGGGTGATGAACAGCAGCGCGGGGGCGACCTCGGCGATCAGCTCCAGCATCTGCTTCTGCACGGTGACGTCGAGCGCGGTGGTCGGCTCGTCGCAGACGAGCAGCCCCGGCTCGTTGGCCAGGGCGATGGCGAGCATGACGCGCTGCCGCTGGCCGCCGGAGAGCTGGTGGGGGTAGGCGCGGGCGATCTGCCCCGGTTCGGGGAGCCGGACGCGGTCCAGCAGGGCGAGCGCGCGCCGCCCGGCCTCGGCCCGGGGGACGCCGTGCAGGGTCATGGCCTCGGCCACCTGCGCGCCGACGCGCATGAGCGGGTTGAGCGCGGTCATCGGCTCCTGGAAGACCATCGACAACTCGCGCCCGCGCAGGTCCTTCAGCCGCTTCTCGGGCACGCCGACCAGGTCGCGCTCCCCCAGCCTGGCCGTGCCGGACGCGGTGACGCCCTCGGGCAGCAGGCCCATGAGCGACAGCGCGGTCAGCGACTTGCCGGACCCGGACTCGCCGATCAGCCCGACCCGCTCGCCGGGCCCGATCGCGAACGACACGTCGTGCACGAGCCCCACCGCGCCGGCCCGTACGGAAAGCCGCTCAACCGTCAGCACGGACCCTCCTGAGCTTCGGATCGAGGTGGTCGCGCAGCCCGTCGCCGAGCAGGTTGAACCCGAGGACGGCGAGCGCGATCGCCAGGCCCGGCCACAGCGCGAGGCGCGGGGTGGAGAACAGCAGTTCCTGCGACTCCTGCAACATCCGCCCCCAGGACGGGGTCGGCGGCCGGGTGCCGAACCCGAGGAACGACAGCGCCGCCTCGGCCAGGATCGCGATCGCGAACGACACCGACGCCTGCACGATCAGCACCGACCCGATGTTCGGCAGCACGTGCCGCACGGCGATCGCGCCCCGGCGGCGGCCCGCGGCGCGCGCGGCCAGGACGTAGTCGGTCACCATGACCTGGAGCGTCGCGGCGCGGGCCACCCGCGCGAACGCGGGCACGGTGGCGACCCCGATCGCGATCATCGCGGTGAGCGTGCCGGCTCCGTAGACCGCGCCCAGCATGACGGCCAGCAGCAGCGCGGGGAAGGCGAACACCAGGTCGTTGACCCGCATGATCAGCTCCGAGAGCCAGCCGCGCGGCGTCATCCCGGCGGCCACGCCGAGCGGCACGCCGAGGACGGCGGCGATCCCGACGGCCACCACGCCGACGTAGAGGGTGGTGCGCGCGCCGACCATGAGCTGGCTGAGGGTGTCGCGGCCGAACTTGTCGGCGCCCAGCAGGTAGCCGCCGCCGGGGTCGCGCAGCTTGCGGGCGGCGTCGACGAGGGTCGGGTCGTGCGGCGTCCAGACGAACGAGACCAGCGCGGCCAGCGTCACCAGCCCGACCAGCGCGCCGCCGGTCAGCAGCGCGGCGTTCGCCCGGCCCCTCATCGCAGCCTCGGGTCGAGCAGGCGGTAGGCGACGTCCACCACGAAGTTGATCAGCAGGACGGCGGCCACCAGCACCATCACCACACCCTGGACGAGCAGCAGGTCGCGCCCGGCGACGCCGTTGAGCAGCAGGTCGCCGAGCCCGGGCAGGACGAACACGCGCTCGACCACGACCGCCCCGACCAGCAGGGTGGCCAGTTGCAGGCCGAGCACGGTGACCACGGGGATGGAGGCGTTGCGCAGGCCGTGCCGCCACAGGGCGCCGGTGCTGCCGCGGCCCTTGGCGCGGGCGGTGCGCAGGTAGTCCTCGCGCATGACGTCGAGGACGGCGCTGCGCACGTAACGGGTGAGCACGGCGCCCTGGACGAGCCCGAGCGACAACCATGGCAGCAGCAGCGAGCGCAGCCACTCCTGCGGGCTGTCGGCGAAGGGGACGTACCCGCCGGAGGGCAGCGCCTGCGCCTTCACCGCGAACACGAACACCAGCAGGATGCCCGCGAGGAAGGCGGGGACGGCGATGCCGAGCTGGCTGGCCGCGCTGATCGCCGCGCCGAGCGGGTTGCGGTGGTGGACGGCGGCGAACGTGCCGAGCGGCACCGCGACGACCAGCGCCAGCAGCATGCCGCCGAGCACCAGCACGGCCGTCACACCGAGCCGCTCGCCGATCTGCGGGCCGATGGGCGAGCTGGTGACGTAGGAGACGCCGAAGTCGCCGTGGGCCAGCCCGCCGACCCAGTCGAGGAACTGCACGGCCGGCGGGCGGTCGGTGCCGAACTGCCGGCGCAGCGCGGCGACCGCGTCGGGGGTGGCGTTGACGCCGAGCGCGATCTCGGCCGGGTCGCCGGGCAGCAGCGCCATGAACGCGAACACCGCGACGGCGGCGACGGCGGCGCTCACGATCAGCACCGCCAGCCGTTTGAGCAGGTAGAGCGTCACTGCTTGGCGAGACCGGTGAAGTCGAAGGACTCCGCGATGGCGTTCTTCGGCAGCCCGGTGACGCCCTTCTTCGCCACGATCAGGTTGGGGAACAGGAACAGCCAGTCGGCGGCGGCGTCATCGGAGAGCAGCTTGGCGGCCTTCTTCAGGTCGTCGGTCTGCTGCTGCTCGGTGCCGGCGTCGGCGGAGGCGAGGAGTTTGCCGAACTCGGGATTGTCATAGTGGAAGTAATACGATTTATCGGCAAAAATCCCCATGTCGCGGGGCTCGACGTGGTTGATGATGGAAAGGTCGTAGTCGCCCTGCTTGAACACCACGTCCAGCCAGCGGGCCGGGAACTCCAGCGGCTCGATGTCGGCCGTGATGCCCACCTGGGCCAGCTGCGACTTCACGACCTGCGCGCTGGCCACCGCGTACGGCAGGTTGGGGATGCGCATCTTGACCGTCAGCGCCTTGCCGCCCAGCAGCTCCTTGGCCTTGGCGGGGTCGTAGGGGTAGTCGCCGGTGCGGTCCTCGTACCAGGGGTCGGTGGGCGGCACCATCGAGCCGATGAGCTGGCCGCGCCCGGCCCACGCGGTGTCCAGCAGCGCCTTGTGGTCGATGGCGTACCGGACGGCCTGGCGCGCCTTGACGTCGTCGAACGGCGGCCGGCCGTTGTTCATCGACAGCACGACCTCGCCGTTGGTGGTGCCCTCGACCGTCTGGAACCGGTTCGGGTCGGCGAACTGCTGCAGCGACTCGGGGGCCTGGACGGCGGAGATGACGTCGATGCCGCCGGTCAGCAGCGCGTTGTTCATCGCCGTGGCGTCCTTGAAGTACTTCAGCGTGATCGCCGACAGCGCCGGCCTGGCGCCCCAGTAGGCGGGGTTGGCGGCGAGCTGGATCGACTCGCCGCGCTTCCACGCCCCCAGCGTGTACGGCCCGGTGCCGACGGGCTTGTTGGCCAGGTCGGCCACGCCGGTGCGGCTGAACATGGCGCCGAGCCGGGTGGCCAGGGCGTAGAGGAAGCCGTTGCTCGGCCGCTTGAGGGTGACGACGGCGGTGGCGTCGTCGGTCTTGGCCACCTTGTCGATGACGTCGAGCTGGGCCTTGATCTTGAGCTTCCAGTCGCTCCTGACCCGGTCGAGGGAGAACACCACGTCGTCGGCCGTGAACGGCGCCCCGCTGCTGAACGTGACGCCCTTGCGCAGGGTGAAGGTGTAGGTCTTCCGGTCGTCGGAGACCGACCACTTCTCGGCCAGCAGCGGCTTGATCGCGCCGTCCTGGTCGAGCTTGACCAGGCCCTCGTAGACGTTGACCAGCAACGCCTGCGGGATGGCCGCGCCCTCGGTGGCGGTGAAGTCGAGGTTGGCCGGCTCGGCGACGAACCCGACGGACAGGGACTGGGCCTTCGGGGCGCCTGCGGTGCCGGAGCCGCCGGAGCCGGAACCGCCGCCACAGGCGGCTGTGACCAGCAGGAGACCGCCCACGGCGATCCAGATTCCGATTCGCCTCATGTCTTACAGCCTCCTGGCTAGTGCACTGGTCTGACCAGTAGGCTACGCACATTGCCAGTCCGTGACGGCTCGGGTCAAGGGGGCTTCCGATGGGTGCACGGTTCGAGCCGGTGCGGGCCGTACGCGCTTACGAGCGGGTCGTGGAACAGGTCGAGGAGGCCATCGAGAGCGGGGCCCTCGGCCCGGGGGCGCGGCTGCCGAGCGAGCGCGAGCTGATGGTGCAGTTCTCGGTCGGGCGCTCCACGGTGCGGGAGGCGCTGCGCGTGCTCCAGGCGCGCGGCCTGGTGCGCTCCCGGCCGGGCGATCCCAACGGCGCGGAGGTGCTGCCGTTCTCCCCCGCCGCCTTACACAAGTCGATGACCACGCTGGCGCGGGTGGCCGAGCTGTCGCTGGCCGAGCTGGTGCAGTTCAGGATGGTGCTCGACTCCTCGGCCGCGCTGCTGGCCGCGCGGCTGCGCACCGAGGAGCAGCTCGCCGAGATGGAGGCGGCCATCGCCGGCATGCGCGCCGCCACGCCCTCCGGCCACGACGCCTTCAGCGCCGCCGACGTGGCCTTCCACGACGTCATCGTGGCGGCCAGCGGCAACACGCTGATCCAGGTCTGCACCGACGTGGTGCGCTCGGTCGTGCTGGGCCTGATCGCCGGGAAGATCGCCGACGCGCCCGACCGCGAGTCGCTGATGCGGCGCAGCATCCGGCACCACGAGGAGGTGCTGGCCGCCGTGCGCGCCGGCGACGGGGCCTCGGCCGCCCGCCTGCTGCGCCGGTCCATGTACGACTACTACGCCGTCCACCTGCCCGACGCCGAGCGGCCCGCCCTGCGCGCCCTCCTGGAGTGACGCCCGCCACAGGGTGTTATGTTGCACGCGTGTCACGCGAGGACGGGGACGGGGTGGCGGAGGCGTTCCTGCGCGCGCCGCGCCGCTACACCAGCCACCAGGTGGCCCATATGGCCGGGGTCCCGGTCTACCGCGCGCGCCGGCTGTGGCGGGCGCTGGGGTTCGCCAACGTGGCCGACGACGCCGTCGAGTTCACCGACTCCGACGTCGAGGCGCTGCGCACCATGCTCGCGATGGTCAGCTCCGGCGCCTACGACGAGGAGCACATGCTGCTGATGGCCCGCTCGATCGGGCGGGCGACGGCCCGGCTCGCCGAGTCGCAGGCCGAGCTGGGCGCCGAGGCGCTCGACCAGGCGGGCGTGCCGCTGGCCGAACGGCCGCGGGCCTGGCGGCGGCGGGCCGAGCGGGTGGTGCCCGACCTGGCGCGGCTGCTGGTCTACGCCTGGCAGCGGCAGCTCGCCGCCGCCGCCGGCCGGCTGGCCGACCAGGACATGAGCGCCGTGCGCATGGCGGTGGGGTTCGCCGACCTGGTGGCCTTCACCCGGCTCAGCCGGCAGATCACGGCGACCGAGCTGGCCCGGCTGGTCGACAGGTTCGAGGGCCGCTCGGCCGACGTCGTGACGTCCTCGGGCGGGCGGGTGGTCAAGACGCTCGGCGACTCGGTGCTGTTCGTGGCCGACAAGTCGCACGTCGCGGCCGAGATCGCGCTGCGCCTGGTGGAGACCCACCGCGGCAGGGACATGCCCGAGCTGCGGGTGGGCCTGGCCGCCGGGCCGGTGATCTGGCGCATGGGCGACGTGTTCGGCACCACCGTCAACCTGGCCAGCCGGCTCACCGCGCTCTCCCTGCCGGGAACGATCCTGGCCGACCCCGAGATGGCCGAGGAGCTGGAGGGCGACCGGGCCTTCCTGCTGCGCGCGGTCGACCGGCTGTCGGTGCGCGGGCTCGGCGAGCTGGCGCCTTTCACGATCATGCGCGCGGGCGCCGGCGGACAGGACATGCTGGACGCATGATCGTACGAGCGGTGATCGAGGGCAGGCCGGTGGACGACGACGCGCGCTTCGCGCTGGAGGCCCGCTACGGGCACTTCACCGCCATGCAGGTCAGAGACCGGCGCACCCGCGGCCTGGCCCTGCACCTGGAGCGGCTGGCGGCGGCCAACCTGGAGCTGTTCGGCGCCCGGCTCGACCCGGTGGCGGTGCTCGGCTCGATCAGGGCGGTGCTCGGCGACGACCTGCGCGACGCGGGCGTGCGGGTCTACGTCGTCGAGCACGACGGCCGCCCGCGCGTCGTGGCCACGGCCGCCCCGCCCACCGAGGTCTCCACCCGCCCGCAGCGCGTCACGGCGGTCGTCTACCAGCGTTACCTGCCGCACATCAAGAAGGCGGCCGGGTTCGCCCAGGCCCACCTGCGGCGGACCGCCGCGCCCCTGGGCTTCGACGAGGCGCTGCTGACCACCGCCGGCGGCCTGATCAGCGAGGGCGCGATCACCAACGTCGGCTGCTGGTCCGGCGGGCGCCTGGTGTGGCCGGACGCGCCGATGCTGCGCGGCACCGCCATGGGCCTGCTGGAGGGCCTCGACGTGCCCCAGGAGCGCCGCCCGCTGCGGGTCGCCGACCTGCCGGGCTTCGACCTGGTGTTCCTGTGCAACTCCCACGGCGTGGTCCCGGTCGGCGAGGTCGACGGCGTGCCGCTGCGCCAGGACGGCCCGACGCTGGCCCGGCTGCTCTCCTCCTACGACGCCGTCCCCTGGGACGCGCTGGATTGATCCGGGGCCGTGCGGCGTTGCACGCAGGCGTGACCCTGTACTCGATTCTCGACCGTTCGCTCCTGCGTGAGGGCTCCGGCGCGGCCGCCGCGCTGCGGGACACCGTCGCGTTCGCCCGGCAGGCCGAGGAGCTGGGCTACCACCGGTTCTGGGTGGCCGAGCACCACAGCGTGCCCGGCGTGGCGGGGGCGGCGCCGACCGTGCTGGCCGCGGCCGTCGCGGCGGCGACCGGGCACATCCGGGTGGGCACCGGCGGCGTGATGCTGCCCAACCATCAGCCGCTGGTGGTGGCCGAGCAGTTCGGGGTGCTGGAGTCGCTCCACCCCGGGCGGATCGACATGGGGCTCGGGCGTTCGGTGGGGTTCACCGGCGGCGTCCGGCGGGCGCTCGGCCACGGCAAGGAGGCCGCGGACGGGTTCGGCGACCAGGTCGGCGAGTTGCTGGGGTACTTCACCGGCGGGCAGCGGGCGCATCCGGGCGTGCACGCCGTCCCGGCCGAGGGGCTGCGGCCGCAGGTGTTCGTGCTGGCCATGGGGTCGGGGGCGGACCTCGCGGCGGAGCTCGGGCTGCCCATGGTGATCGGGGCCGGGCCGCGGGCGGTGGAGGCGGCGGCGCGCTACCGGGCGGGGTTCCGGCCCTCGGAGTGGGCGGCGCGGCCGTACGTGATGGCGGCGGTCAGCGTCGCGGTCGGGGCGACGCGCGAGGAGGCGGCGCTGCTCCAGCTTCCGGAGGCGTGGTCCACGGCGCGCTCGCGCACCAGCGGCGCGTTCCCGCCGCTGGCGCCGGCCGAGGAGATCGCCAGGCTGGAGATGACCGGGCGGGAGCGGGCGCTGCTGGCGGAGGCGCTGAAGGGCCAGATTCACGGCACCGCGCCGGAGGTGGCGGTCGCGCTGGGGTCGCTGGTGGAGTCGACCGGGGCCGACGAGGTGCTGGTCACGATGAACACCTACGACCTGGAGCGGCGGCTGGAGTCGTACCGGCGGCTGGCCGTTCTGAACTGATCGCCAATTCCATCGGGTTTTGTTGGCAAATGCCCCTATTGCGCGCGCCAATTCGGTTCCGGTAATTACCGGATGTCACCCCTGTTCCATCCGGGCAACACCCATACCTAGGGGGTTCAATGGCGCGCACCCGAATCATCGGAATCGCTGCCGCACTTCTCTTACTGCCCACGCTGACCGCGATACCCGCGTCGGCCGAGTCCCCGCAGGCGGCCGCCACGGCTGCGCCGCCGAGCGACGTCAAGGAGCTCACCCGCAAGGACTTCACCCTCGACGGCAAGCCCGTCAAGGTCCCCGCGAAGTACGAGGCCCGCGCCAAGGCCAAGGTCAAGGCCGCCGCCGAGACGCCGCCGGTCGGCACCGTACGGCAGTGGCTGGCCACGGACGACTACAACGGCCGCCTGTACCGCAAGGACTACACGCTGCGCGGCGTCGGCGACAAGATCGAGGTCTGGGTCGCCAACGACCTGGCCTTCCCGGCCGGCGACTGCCGGATGCAGGTGCCCGGGACGACGGAGATCACCGACGCCCAGGTCACGAACCTGGTGCAGCAGTTCGACACGAACATGTTCCCGAAGGAGACCGCGACCTTCAGCACGCCGCCGGACCGGGACGGCACGAACGCCGTGCTCGGCCCCGACGCCAACGGCAACGGCGGCGTCTACACCGGCGCCGGCGACCGCACGGTGACGCTGATCGACAACGTCCGGGACGACAACTACTACACCTTCCCGGCCGCGACCACGTACATCGCGGGCTTCTTCTCCTCCCAGTACAACGAGCTGCTCGACCGCAACGTCATGACGATCGACGCGTTCGACTGGCTGCACAGGACCGGCGCGAACCCGCCGGACGACCCGACCTCCGACGTGTGCACCTCGCGCTCGGCCCGGCCCTTCCAGTACGAGGGCGTCTTCGCCCACGAGTGGCAGCACCTGCTGCACTACTACACCGACCCGCTCGAGACCACCTGGATGAACGAGGGCCTGTCGGACTTCGCGATCTCGGTGACGGGTTACGGCAACCCCAAGGCGACGGTGTTCGAGAAGGGCTTCGACAACCACATCAACTGCTTCCAGGGCTTCGGCATCGTCCAGACGCCGTACAACCCGAACCCGCGCAACTGCGGCGGCCCGCAGAACTCGCTCAACCTGTGGGGCGACGGCGGCAACCCGGACGCGGTGCTGGCCGACTACGGCAACGCCTACTCCTTCATGCTGTTCCTGTACGACCGGTACGGCGCGGACTTCCTGTCCAAGCTGCACCGTGACGGCTCCCTGCAGGGCCTGGCCAGCGTGAAGGCGGCGCTCGGCAGCACGGACCTGTACCAGGTGCTGCACGACTACCAGACGATGGTGCTGGTGGACAAGGTCGTGGGCAGCCGCGGCGTGGTGCTGGGCGTGCCGAAGAAGCGGGTGACGACCGCGAGCCTGAACTCCACGGTCAACCTCGCCAACCCGGCCGCGTACAACACTCCGGGTGCGGCCCCGAACGGCGCCGACTACGTGCAGATCCGCAAGCCGGGCGGCCCGGCGCCGACCTCGCTGTCCTTCCAGGGCGCCAAGACGCTGCCGCCGATCCCGCTGGCCTGGACCGTCGTCTCCGACGACCCCGACCGCGCGGGCAACCCGGTGCTGTGGTCGGGCAACGCCAGCAACCTCAACGTCGCCGCGGTGACCAAGGTGACGGTCCCGGCCGCCGACCCGACGCTGCGCTTCCTCGCCAAGTACGGCGCGGAGTCCGGCTTCGACTACGGCTACGTGATCGTCTCCGCCGACGGCGGCAAGACCTACACCGCGATCCCCGGTGACAAGACGGTGGCCGGCCCGCTCGGCCCGGCCGTCAACGGCACCACCACCGGGTTCCAGCCGCACACCTACAGCCTGTCCGCCTACGCGGGCAAGGAGATCCTCGTGGGCTTCCAGTACGTCAGCGACGGCGGCGTCAACGAGGGCGGCTGGAAGATCGACGACGTCACGGTGGGCGCGACGGCGGTGAGCGACGGCGCCGGCCTGGAGCCGTTCGACTCCCCGACCGAGATCTCCCCGACGCCGGTCAGCAACTGGAACGTGCGGCTGGTCGGCCTGGACGAGCGGCACTCGGTGGTGCTGCAGGCCCAGTTCGACGGCAAGGGCTCGATCAGTCTCAACCTGCTGCAGCTCGCGCCGTTCGCGGTCTTCCCGTCGGTGGTCGCGATCGTGGCCTATGACGAGCCGACCGAGCAGGTGCAGCAGTACGCGCCGTACACGCTGAAGGTCAACGGCGTCACCCAGCCGGGGTGAGCCCGAGGAGGCGTCCGCCGGGGGTCGGCGGGCGCCTCCTTCGTCGGGTACGATCGCCGAACATCATTCGGCATGGGGGTGCCCAGCATGACCACGCGCCAGCACACGATCGGCGACCTCCTGCGGCGCTCGGCCGCCAGGTTCCCCGCCAAGACCGCCGTGATCTACGGCAACGTCCGCCAGAGCTACGCCGATCTGGACCTGGAGGTCAACCGGACGGCCAACGCGCTGGCGGCGCGGGGCGTGGCCAAGGGCGACCGGTTCGCCCTGTTCAGCCATAACAACCACGCGTTCGTGGTGGCCTACTTCGCGCTGGCCCGGCTGGGCGCGATCTCCGTGCCGATCAACTTCATGCTCGGGCCGCGCGAGGTGGCCTACATCCTGGAGCACTCCGGCGCGACGGGGATGCTGGCGGAGGAGGCGCTGCTGCCGGTCGCCGAGGCCGCGGCCGGGCCCGCCGTGCGGGTGCGCGGCGTGATCGGCGCGGCCGAGGGCTGGGAGTCCTTCTCCACCTGGCGCGGCGACGACGCCGAGCCGCAGGTGGAGATCGCCGCCGACGACCCGATCCAGCTCATGTACACCAGCGGCACCGAGTCCCGGCCCAAGGGCGCCACGCTGTCCAGCGGGAGCCTGCTGGCCCAGTACGTGAGCTGCGTCGTCGACGGCGAGATGAGCTCCGACGACGTCGAGGTGCACGCGCTGCCCCTCTACCACTGCGCCCAGCTCCACTGCTTCCTGACGCCCGGCATCTACCTGGGCGCCACCAACCTCGTCCTGCCGGGCGCCGACCCGGCCTCGATCCTGGCCACCATCGAGGGCGAGCGCGCGACCAAGCTGTTCTGCCCGCCCACGGTGTGGATCGCCCTGCTGCGCCACCCCGACTTCGACCGCCGTGACCTGTCCTCGCTGCGCAAGGGCTACTACGGCGCCTCGATCATGCCGGTCGAGGTGCTGAAGGAGATCTCGTCCCGGCTGCCTGACGTGCGCCTGTTCAACTTCTACGGCCAGACCGAGATGGCGCCGCTGGCCACCATCCTGCGCCCCGAGGAGCAGCTGACCCGGCTGGGCTCGGCCGGGCGGCCCGCGCTCAACGTCGAGACCAGGATCGTCGACGACGAGGACCGGCCGGTGGCGCCGGGGGTGGTCGGCGAGATCGTCCACCGCAGCCCGCACGCCATGCTCGGCTACTGGAACGACCCGGACAAGACCGCCGAGGCGTTCCGCGGCGGCTGGTTCCACAGCGGCGACCTCGGCGTCATGGACGCCGACGGCTACCTGTCGGTGGTCGACCGGAAGAAGGACATGATCAAGTCCGGCGGCGAGAACGTGGCCAGCCGCGAGGTGGAGGAGGTCATCTACCAGCATCCGGCGGTCGCCGAGGCGGCCGTGTTCGGCGTCCCGGACGAGCGGTGGATCGAGGCGGTGACGGCCGCCGTGGTGCTGCGCGAGGGCGCGGAGCTGACCGCCGCCGAGCTGAACGCGTTCCTGCGCGAGCGGCTGGCCTCCTTCAAGACGCCCAAGAACGTGGTGTTCGTGGACGCGCTGCCGAAGAACGCCTCCGGCAAGGTGCTCAAGCGCGAGCTGCGCGACGCCTTCTGAGGCCCGCCGCGCCGGTCACTTGCCGAGCAGGTCGGCCGCCAGTTGCCGGAGCGCCGCGCGCTGGATCGCGCCGGTCGCCGTCCTCGGCAGCTCGTCCAGCACCAGCACCTCGTGCGGGGACAGGACGGCGGCCGGGCCCTCGCGGCAGAACGCGATGAGCTCGCCCGCGTCGATCGGGCGGCCCGGCCTGGGCACCACGCAGGCGACCGGCCGGTCCGGCCCGTCGGCGGCGGCGTGGGCGACCACCGCGCACTCGGCGACCGAGGGGTGCTCCAGCAGCCGGGCCTCGGCCTCCAGGGGTGACACCTGGGCGTCGCCCGTCCTGATCAGGTCGCCGGAGCGGCCCAGGAAGCGGTAGGAGCCGTCGGCGTCGCGGGCGCAGGTGTCGCCGGTGCGCAGCCACTCGCCCTGGAACGCCTGCCGGGTGGCGGCGGTGCGGCACCAGTAGCCGGTGGCGATCGAGTCGCCGCGCACGTACAGGTGGCCGGGCTCGCCGTCGGGGACGGGCGCGCCGGAGTCGTCCAGGAGGCGCACCTCGTAGCCGGGCACGACGACGCCCGACCCGGCGGGGCGCGCCTGACCCGGACGGCCGGACAGGAAGACGTGCAGCGACTCGGCCGAGCCCAGGCCGTCGATGACGTCCACGCCGAAGCGGCCGGTGAGGCGGCGGTGGAGCTCGGCGGGCAGCGCCTCGCCGGCGGAGACGGCCAGGCGGACCGAGGCGAAGGCGTCCTTCGGGGCCTCGGCGGCCAGCAGCGCGGCGTAGAACGAGGGGCCGGCGAAGAACAGCGTGGGGCGCTCGGCCAGCAGGCGTTCGACGACGCCGCCCGGGGTGGGCGCGGCGGGGTCGAGGATCGTGGTCGCGCCCGCGGCGAGCGGGAGGATCAGGGAGTTGCCGAGCCCGTAGGCGGAGCACAGCCGGGCCGCCGAGAGGCACCGGTCCCCGGGGCGCACGCCGAGCACCTGCCGCCCGTACGCCTCGTGGACGTCGCGCAGCGCGCCGTGGCGGTGCATGGCCGCCTTGGGCGCGCCGGTGGTGCCGGCGGTGTAGAGCCACAGCGCGGGCGAGTCGGGCCAGGTGTCGTACGAGCCGGTCGCGCCCCGGCCGGCCTCCAGCACGTCCGACCACAGGCAGACCGGCACGCCCGGCTCGACCGCCGCCGACGGGCCCGCCCCGGTCGCGGTGGCGATGCGCGAGACGTGGCCGGGGGCCTGGCCGGCGTCGGTGAGCACGAGCGCCACGACCTCGGGCGCCGACAGCAGCGCCTCCTGCACGGCCGGCTCGAACTCGGGCGCGGAGACCACGACCCGCGCCCTGGAGTCGCGGATCAGCGCGCCCAGCTCGGCCCCGTCGTACAGGGCCGGCACCGGGACGGCGACCGCGCCCATCCGCAGCACGGCCAGGATCGTCACCAGCGTCTCGGGCCGGTCGGGCAGGACGAGCAGCACCCGCTCCTCCGGCCGCACGCCCATCACCCGCAGCCCGCCGGCCAGCTCGGCGACGTGCGTGGCGAGCTCGGCGTACGTCATGGCGCCCAGCGGCCCGGCGACGGCGACGCGGTCGCCGTGCCCGGCCTCGACCAGGCGGTCGGTGAGATGGACGCCGGCGTTGAACGACTCGGCAGGCATGGTCGTCCCCATCCGCAGGAGGGCGTGTGCAGCTTGCATCCTCCATACAAAATCGATGAGCCGTCAACTACTTCTGCGAGGACGGGTGTCGGCAGGGTCGCAATCCCGGGCCGACGTCGGCGGCGCCGGAGCGCACGTGGTCCAGGAACGCGCGCACGGCGGGCGTGAGCCGGGCCCCGGCGGGCCAGCACGCCCCGATCGTCCGGAACACCGGGGGCGACAGCGGGATCTGCACGACGCCCTCGGCGGGCGCCAGCCGGGGCAGCACGGCCACGCCGAGCCCGGCCGCGACCAGTCCGCGCACGGTCTCCGACTCCTGCCCCTCGAAGGCGATCCTGGGCGTGAACCCGGCCGCCGCGCACAGGTCGTCGGTGATCTGGCGGACGCCGTAGCCGTGTTCGAGCGTCACCAGCTCCTGCCCGGCCAGCTCGGCGGGGCGCACCCGGGACCGTCCGGCGAAGGGGTGGCCGGGCGGCACGGACAGCACCAGCTCCTGGTCGGCGAGCGGGTGCCCGGCCAGGCCCGGGTCGCCGTCGGGCAGGGGCGCGACGAACACCAGGTCGATCTCGCCCTCGGCGAGCGCGCGCAGCATGTCCTGCCGCGAGCCCTGCGCCAGGCTGAACCGCACGCCCGGGTGGCGCTCGCGGAAGCCCCGGATGAGCGAGGGGACGAGCGTGCGGCCCAGCAGGTGCAGGAACCCGAGCACGATCCGGCCGCTGCCCGGGTCGATCTCCTCGCGCACCTCGCGGGCGGCCGACTCCATGGTGGCCAGCGCCCTGCCGGAGGCGGCCGCCAGGACGCGCCCGGCCCTGGTCAGGCGGATGCCCCGCCCGTACGGGACGACGAGGGGCGCTCCCACGAGGTCGGCCAGCGCGGCCAGGCGGCGGCTGGCGGTGGGCTGCGGCATGCCGAGCAGCTCGGCCGCCCGCGTGACGTGCCCGGTCTCCCCCACGGCGGCCAGCAGGGCGAGCGTGGGAGCCAGCCCGGCGGCCAGCCGCTCGTCCACGAGCTCGAATTCATCCACCACAGCATGAATTATCGCCTATTTCAGCATTGGACGTATTTATTAGCCTTGCTTAGCGTTTCCAGGCGTGGCGGTCATCGAAGCTCAACGAGTCGGCACCCGGCGGGCCGGTCCGGCCGTGGCGGCGGCCGGCGTCTCCTCCTTCGCCCTGCTGTACGCGCCCCAGCCCGTCCTGCCGCAGCTCGCCGCCGACTTCCGGCTCGACCCCGGCGGCGCGTCGCTGGCCGTCGGCGTGGCCACGGCGGCGCTGGCGGTGGCGGTGCTGCCGCTGGCCGCGCTGGCGGAGGTCGTCGGGCGGCGGCGGATGATCATGTGGTCGGTGCTGGCCTCGGCGCTGATCGGGCTGGCGCTGCCGCTGGCGCCGACGTTCCCCGCGCTGGTGGCGATGCGGGCGGCGCAGGGGGTGGCGGTCGCCGGGTTCGCCGGGGTCGGGGCGGCGTACCTGGCCGATCTGGTGGGGGCGACCAGGCTCGCCGGGGCGGTGGGCGTGATGATCGCCGGGAACTCGGTGGGCGGGATGCTGGGCCGGCTGGGCGCCGGGTTCGCCGCCGGGCCGTGGGGGTGGCGGGGCGCGCTGGCGGTGGTGGCCGGGGTGTCGCTGCTCTGCTCGGCGTACGCGGCCCGCACGCTGCCCGCCCCGCCGCCCGTCGTACGCGCCCCGCGCACCGGGGGCGGCGGCCGGATCGGGACGGCGCTGCTGGCGCCGTACACGGTGGGGGCGCTGGGCGTCGGCGCGTTCGTCGCGCTCTACAACGCCGCCTCCTTCCGCCTGTCCGCGCCCCCGCTGTCGCTCTCCCCCGCCGCGGCCTCCCTGGTGTTCCTCTCCTACGCCCTCGGCACCGCCTCCTCGGCCGCCGCCGGCCGCCTGGCGGACCGCCTGGGACGCCGGCCCGCCCTGGTCGCCGCCCTGGCCGTGACGGCCGCCGGCGCGGCGCTGACCGCGCTCGGCCCCTTGGCCGCGGTCGTCACCGGGTTCGCCGTGCTGACCGCCGGGTTCTTCGCCGCGCACGCCGTGGCCAACGCGTGGGTCGCCGCGCAGGCCCCGCCGGCCGCCCGCGGGCGCGCCGCCGGGATCTACACCCTGTGCTACTACCTCGGCAGCGGCGCCGGCGGCACGGCCGGCAGCGCCGTCTACGGCGCTGCCGGATGGACCTGGCTGATCGTCCTGACCTCGGGCTGGCTGCTGGTGGCGATCGCGGCCGTGCTCGTCGCGGGACGGCGACCGCGCGCTGTTGCCAGGCGGCCCCGGCAGGAGTACGCCTGACATCACAGGGGCGGGCTACTTCCAGGAGGGGAAGACGATGGCCGACCAGTTCATCGTGTTGCGCGATCTGAGCAGGACCCGCATGGCCGGGCCGTTCGAGCGGGCCGCCGCCGTGGCCGAGACGCCGAGCGAGCCGCACGTCGAGGTCACCGGGCTCGGCAAGCGCGAGGTGGCCGACCTCGCGCGCGACCCGTCGGTGGCCGCGGTCGCCCGGCCGATGCCGACCACCGTCCCGGGCGCGCCCGAGGACGCCGAGGCCCCGCCGCCGGAGGCGGAGGCGGGCGCGCAGGTCACGTGGGGGGTGCGGGCGCTGGGCGCCGACGCCTCCACCCGTACGGGGGCGGGGACGGTGGTCGCCGTCCTCGACACCGGCATCGACGCCACGCACCCGGCCTTCACCGGGATGACGCTGGTGGAGGAGGACTTCACCGGGTCTGGCCGCGGCGACAAGGTCGGCCACGGCACCCACTGCGCCGGCACCGTCTTCGGCCGCCCGGTCGACGGCATGCGCATCGGCGTCGCGCCCGGCGTCGAACGGGCGCTGATCGGCAAGGTGCTCGGCGACGACGGCAAGGGCTCGACCGCCGCGACGGTCAAGGGCCTGCTCTGGGCGCTCGGGAACGACGCCGACGTCATCACCATGTCGCTCGGCATCGACTTCCCGGCCGCCATGCGCCAGCTTGAGGAGCGCGGGCTGCCGCAGTTCCTGGCCACGTCGATCGCGCTGGAGTCGTACCGGGCCACGCTGCGGCTCTACGACTCGCTGATGCGGATGATCGCGGCCAGGGCGGCGTTCGGCGCCGGCACGATCGTCGTCGCGGCCACGGGCAACGCCAGCCACCGGGAGCTGCGGCCGGACTTCGAGGTCGGGCCGGAGCTGCCGTCGGCCGCCGAGGGCATGATGGCCGTGGGCGCGGTGCAGCGGCTGCCCACCGGGCGGCTGGCGGTCGCGCGGTTCTCCAACACCTTCCCGCAGGTGTGCGCACCGGGCGTGGACGTGGTCTCGGCCCGTACCGGAGGCGGGCTGACCAGCAAGAGCGGCACCAGCATGGCCGCGCCGCACGTGGCCGGGGCGGCGGCGCTGTGGTGGCAGGAGCTGCGGGCGGGCGGCGACGGCGCGCGGGCCGCGGCGGTCACCGGCCGGTTGCTGCTGACCGCCGCGACGGACGTGTTCGTCCCGGACGCCGACGTCGAGGACCTGGGGGCGGGCCTGGTCCAGGCCCCCCGCTGACGGCGGCGGAGCCCGGGACGTCAGGGACCTTCGGGGTCCACCGTGTCGGCGTCGGCCCAGAACGGCGCGGCCAGCTCGCGCAGCCTGGCCGCGCCGACCCGGTCGAGCAGGGCCAGCGCGCCCGCGTTGTCGGCGAGCTGGGCCGTGCTGGTGACGCCGAACAGCACGCTGGCCACCGCCGGATGGGTGAGGCAGAACGCCACGCACACCTGCGCGGGCGTCGCGTCCAGCCCGGCGGCCACCTCGGCCAGCCCGGCGGCGGCCGCCGCGGCCCGCGCGCGCACGCCGCCGGGGTCGGGGAAGACCGGCCGGGCGGGCTTCTCCCTGCCCGCCAGCAGCCCGCCTTCGAGCACGTCGCTGGCCTGCAGCGAGACGCCGGCGTCGAACACCTCGGAGAACGGCACCCCTTCCGGGATCGAGCGGCGGCACGGGTTGTACTTGAGCTGGGCCAGTTGCGGCCCCGGCGAGCCGAGGTCGCGGGCGTGGCTGCGGATGGTCAGGATCGAGGTGGCCGACCAGTTGTTGACGCCCCAGCAGCCGAGCAGCCCCTCGGCCTCCAGCGCGGCCAGCTCGCGGGCCAGGCGGCGCAGGTCGAGGTCGTCGCGGTGGACGTCGCCGACCACGGCCAGGTCGGCGTGGTCGGTGCCGGCCCGCAGCAGCGCGCGTTCGAGCTGGTCGCGCAGGGGACGCCCGGGGTGGTCGTCGAGCCAGAGCTTGACCGAGAGCAGGTAGTCCTCGCGGGCCAGGCCGGCGGCCCTGACCATGGCCGAGAAGAGCACGTCGGTGAAGACCGGCCGGTGTCCTGGCAGGCCGTAGACGCCCACGTCGAACAGGTTGACGCCGATCTCCACGGCGTGCCGCAGCAGCTCGACGGCCGCGCCGAAGTCCATCCGGTCGTAGGTGTGCCAGGATCCCAGCGACAGCACCGACGCCTCGGGGCCGTGCGCGCCGATCTGGCGCTGGGGGACCTTGACCGTCATACGTTCGCCTCCGAGTCCCAGACCTGGTGGCGGCTGCGCCACCACAACAACGCCACCATCACCAGGAACGGCAGCACCCCGCGGTACTGCTGGACCGCCTCCAGCGAGGCCGTCACCCCTTCCAGGCAGCCCAGCAGCAGCCCGCCGGCCAGCGTCAGCCACAGGCTGCTGAACGCCCCCACCATGGCCACCGCCAGCGCGGTGGTGACCAGGTTGCCCAGCGTGGAGAAGTCGCCGCCGAGCCGCGGCGCGACCAGGACGATGACCAGCGTGCTGACCGCGCCGATCGCCACCCACACCGCCAGCGCGAGCCGGGGCGCGGGGATGCCGACGACCTGCGCGGTGGCCGGTCGTTCCGACAGCGCCTGGAGCCGCAGCCCCACCCGGGTGCGCCCGAGCAGCAGCCCGACGCCGACCGTGATGAGCACCGCGAACGACAGCGACACCAGCACCGCCTGCGGCACGACCACCTCGCCCACGGTGAAGGCGGGCGCGTCGAACGGCTGCGGGAAGCGCCGCGCGCCGCTGGTGTTGTTGCCGAACAGCCGCAGCCCGACCGACATCAGCGCGACGAACACCGCCACGGTGACGGCCGCCTTCGTGCGCAGGTCGTGCTCGCCGAACCAGCGCACCAGGCCGAGGCCGAGCAGCGCCGAGACCAGCCCGCCGGCCAGCGCCCCGAGCGGGAGCGCGAGCCAGACGTCCAGGCCGGCGTCGGTGAGGGTGACCATGACGAAGGCGCCCATCGCGCCCACGGCCGCCATCGCGAAGTTCACCACCGCGACCAGCCGGTAGGTCAGGACCACGCAGAGCCCGAGCAGCGCGTACACGCCGCCGCTGGTCAGGCCCGCGACCACGGAGTCGAGCATCAGCCGTTCCGCTTCGGGACGATGAAGCCCTCGGGCAGCACCGTCCACTTGCCGTTCTCGGCCTTGACGAAGCGGCTGCCCTCGATGGGGTTGTGCGTCTGGCCGGGGCCGAACACCCAGGGCGTGCCGACCATGGGATAGGTGATGGGCTGCATCGACTTGAACGCCTTGGTCACCGACTCCCGGGTGATGTCCCCCTTGATCGTCTTGAGGACCTGGACGAACACGTCGGCCGCCATCACCCCGCCCTGGCTGAACGCGGTCTTCTGGATCTTGTTGTCGTTGACGATCTTCGCCCACCGCTCGTTGCCCGGCAGCGTCTCGTCGGTGTACGGCTGCCACTCGGTGCCCGCCTGGGCCTTCATGCCGGCCGGGATGAGCGCGGCGTTGGCGTCGGTGTAGGCGTTGGCCATGAGGATGAAGTCGACGTCCTGCATGCCCTGGGTCTTGGCCTGGGCGAACCAGGGCCCGACCTGGGCGTTGTAGACGACCGCCTGGCAGCCGCCGCTCTTGAGCTTGACCAGGTACGGCGTCGGGTCGCCCTGCCCGACCGAGGTGTCCTTGACGGCCAGCGTCTTGCCGGTGATGTCGCTCCACTCCTTGATGGCCGCGTCGATGCCGCCGCCGCTGCCCGGCAGCACGGTGAAGGCCAGGCACACCTTGTCGTGCTTGAGCGTCTCGGAGGCGTAGTAGAGCATCGCGGTCAGCAGCTTGAACGGGCCGGGGTTGACCGGGGCGATGTTCGGGCTGGTGAAGCAGGCCGGGTCCACGCCCACGGCCGGGATCGAGACGATCTGCGCCTTGCTGTAGGTGGCCCGGTTGAGCCCGCAGTCCACGGCGCTGGAGGAGCCGACGAACGCGACGACCTCCTCGGAGTCGATCAGCTCGCGCGCCGCCTCCGTGGAGCGCTGCGGGTTCATCGCGTCGTCCTTGCTGATCAGCTCGATCTTGCGGCCGTTGATCCCGCCGGCCTTGTTGACCTCCTCGAAGACGGCCTTGACCGCCTGCGGCACCTCGGGGGTCTGGAACAGGCCGGTGACGCCGTTGACGGCCCCGACCTTGATGGGCCCGTCGGTGCCCGAGCCGCCGGAGCAGGCCGTCAGAGCGGTCAGCAGAGCGAGGACGGGCAGGGCCACGAGTACGCGTTTCACGATGTCTCCTCCAAGACGGTGCCGAGGTAGGCGGCCCTGACGGCCGGTGCGTCCAAGACGTCGAGCGTCGGCCCCGAGGCGATCACGTGCCCGAAGTCCAGCACCGTGACCTGGCCGCAGGCGGCTCGTACGAGATCCATGTCGTGCTCCACCAGCAGGATGGACACGCCGAAGCGGGCCGGGACCTGGGCCAGGCGGCGGCCGAGCGCCAGCGACTCGGCGGCGGACTGCCCGGCGGCCGGCTCGTCGAGCAGCGCGACCTTCGGCCGGGCGGCGATCGCGGCGGCGACGTCGAGCAGCCTTCTGGTGCCCGCGTCGAGGATCGAGACCGGCACCTCGCCGGGCGGGCAGCCGAAGAAGCGCAGCACCTCCGCCGCCTCCTGCCGGGGCAGGCGCCGCCCGGCGACGATCGCCAGGTACTCCTCCTGCGTCAGCTCCGGGGCGATGGCGGTGGTCTGGAACGTGCGGCGCAGCCCGCGCCGGGCCCGGACGCTCGGGCTGAGCCGGTCGAGCGGCTGCCCGGCGAGCACGACCGAGCCCTCGTAGCGGGCGGCGAAGCCGGTGACCGCGGAGATGAGCGTTGACTTGCCGGCGCCGTTCGGGCCGATCAGGCCGCAGACGCCGAGGGCGGGCACGGTCAGGTCCACGCCGTCCAGGGCGACGACCTGGCCGAACCGCACGCTCAGCCCGCGGATCTCCAGCACGTTCCCCTCGCCCGCCGCCGGGGGGACCGGGGCGGGTTCGTCGGCGGGCGGGGACTCCAGCAGCGGGCGGGCGGCCCGTTCGCGCCTGCGGGCGCGGGTGAAGTCGGTCTGGCTGACCCCGCTGCGCAGGGCGAAGATCGCCATGACGCCGAACAGGATGCCGCCGAGGTCCTGCGGCAGGCGCAGCTTCTCCAGGACCGTGGCCATGACCGCGCCGAAGATCCCGCCGAGGACGGCGCCCTCGGTGTTGTGCGGCCCGATGAGCACGGCGACCGCGAACAGCGCCAGCGACTGCATCATCGCGAAATTTCCGGATACGACGAGACCGAGCTGTCCCGCCATCAGCCCGCCCCCGATGCCGGCGATGAACGCGCTGATGGCGAAGGCCGTGAGCTTGCTGCGGGCCACGGAGATGCCGTGCGCCGCCGCCGCCCGCTCGGAGTGCCGCAGCTCCAGCCACGACCGCCCGATCCTGGTCCGGTTGACCAGCGCCAGGCCGATCGCGGTCAGCACGAACACGGCCATGGCCAGCACGAAGTAGGCCGCGTCGGAGGAGAAGGGCTCCGGCCGCACGAGCGTCTTCAGCTCGGTCGTGCCGGGGAACTGGTTGGCGTTCAGCACGATGTCGGTGGAGACGGCGAAGCCGAGCGTGACGACGGCCAGGTTGACGCCCCGGATGCGCAGCGCGGGCAGCCCGATCGCGACGCCCACCGGCACGGCCGCCAGGCCGCCGAGCAGCAGCCACAGCAGGAAGCCGCCGGGCGCGTCGGCCAGGTTCAGCCGCAGCACCACCCAGGCCCCGATCGCGGCGAACGACATCTGGCACAGCGACATGACCCCGGCCCGCCCGACGATCACGCCGTAGCTCTGCATGAGCACGCCGCTGACCACGGCCGCGACGGCCAGGTAGATCCAGTACGGCGGCAGCGCCCAGGGCAGCACCGCGCACGCCGCGACGGCCAGCCCGAGCCCGGGACCCCAGGTTCTCAGCAGCGCGTTCATCAGCTCCCGCCTTCCGTGCCGGCCGCCCGGGCGAGGCCGTCGCCGGTGACGGCGCCGAAGTAGAACTCGTGCAGCCGGTCCTGCGCCCCGCGCAGCTCCTCGCACGGGCCCTCGAAGACCACCCGGCCCTTGCGCAGCACGTACGCGCGGGCGCCGATCTCCAGCGCCAGGTTGGCGAACTGCTCGACGAGCAGCACCCCGATGCCCCGCTCGGCCAGCTCGCGCACCGAGCCCATCAGGCGGCGGACCACGACCGGCGCGAGCCCGAGCGACATCTCGTCGATGAGGACGACCTTGGGCCCGGCGATCAGCGCCCGGCCGATGACGAGCATCTGCTGCTCGCCGCCGGACAGGTTGGCGGCCGGCAAAGTGCGCCTGCGGTTCAGCTCGGGGAAGATGTCGTAGACCATGGCCGGGTCGCCGTCTCCGGAGACCAGCAGGTTCTGCTCCAGCGTGAGCGTGCGGAACACGGTGCGGGCCTGCTCGGCGTACCCGAGCCCGGCCTGGGCGCGGCGGTAGGTGGGCAGGCCGGTCAGCGGCGTGCCGGCCAGGGCGACCGTGCCGGCGGCGGCGGGGGCCAGGCCCGCGATGCCGTCGAGCAGGGTGGTCTTGCCCGCGCCGTTCGCGCCGAGCAGCACGGTGACCGTGCCGGGCGCGACGCCGAGGCTGACCTCGTGCACGACGGGCACCTCTCCCCTGGAGACGCTGAGGCCCCGTACGTCGAGGACGTCGTCCGCGGGAGCGCCCATCAGCGGCTCCGGCGGCGGTCGTCGGCCGCGGCGGCCGGCGGCGGGTGCGCCGGTCCGCGAGGGGCCCGATCGATGATGCGCCGTGCCTCGAAAGGTAGAGGCATCGTCACCTCCCGGCACGAAATCGTATCTGATTCCATGTACGTTATGCGGATGGAAATGAGAGTGTCCAGAGCGGAGCGGATATGAAATCTGCGGCTGACAACAGGTCGGCGGATCTGGTCATGACCGGCGGCGTCGTCCACACGATGAACGCGGCCGGCCATCTCGCGTCCGGCATCGCGATCAAGGACGGACGCATCGTCAGGGTCGGCACTCCGCTGCAGGTCCAGGCCATGGTGGGCCCGGGGACGCGGGTCGTGCGCCTGCGCGGCAGATCGGTGCTGCCCGGCATCAACGACAGCCACCTGCACGGCGCCTGGCTCGGCCTGCGCTGGCCCGACCTGCTGCTGGACCGCCTGACCGGCGCCGCCGACCTCGTCCCCGACTCCCGGCTGGGCAAGCAGGAGGAGCGGCGGGCGGCGATCCTGCGCGCGGGCGACCTGCTGGCCTCCCTGGGCATCACCAGCTACACCGAGCCGGGGCTCGGCCCCTGCGAGCACGACGGCGGCGGGCGCTTCGGCGTCGAGGTCCTGCGCGAGTACGCCGGGATGGCCGCGCGGGGCGAGCTGAAGGCGCGGGTGCGCGCGTTGCTGCTGTTCGCCGAGGTGGACGGGCGCAGCTCACTGCCCGACCTGGTCGCCGGGCTGCGCGACCTGACGCCGCCCGACGAGGTGCCGGGCTGGTTCAAGGTGGCCGGGGTGAAGATCTTCGCCGACGGCATCCCGCCGATGCGCACCGCCTGGAGCGACGAGCCGTACGAGGACGGCACGCACGGCGCCCCGCTGGTCGAGGGCGGCTCGGAGGACGAACGCGAGAACGCCCTGACGACCATGATCGAGACCGCCGCCGCGGCCGGGCACCAGGTCGCGGTGCACGCCACCGGCAGCCGCGCGACCCGGACGGTCACCCGCGCCCTGGCCGGGGCCCCGGGGCGGCGCCACTACCTCGTCCACGGCGACGTCCTGCATCCGGACACCCTCACGACGATGGCCGCGGCAGGCATCGGCCTGACCACCCAGCCGGGCATCGCCGCCGCCGCCTCCCCCATGCTGCGCGACGCCCTGGGCCAGGCCGCGCTCGGGCACGCCTGGCCGGTGCGGGACGCGCTGGCCGCCGGCGTACGGCTCAGCCTCAGCTCCGACGCCCCCATGCTCACCCCCGACTGGCGGCACGGCGTGGCCGCGGCCGCCACCCGGTGGGCCGTCGAGGGCGCGCGCGACCAGCGGCTCGCCCTGGACCAGGCGCTGCGCGCCTACACGAGCACCCCGGCCTGGCAGGAGGGCGCGGAGTCGTGGAAGGGCTCGCTGGAGCCGGGCAAGGTCGCCGACCTGTGCGTGCTGGACGACAGCCTGCTGGACGCCCACCCGGCCGACCTGCCCGAGGTGCCGGTCGCGATGACCATGGTGGACGGCAGGATCGTCTACGAGCGCTGACGGGGGCAGCGCCGGAGGGCTACAGCTCCACGTGGCGGTCGGGGTCGCCGCCGAGGCGGCTGCCGCCGTCGCCCAGGCCCGAGATGCGCGCCATCTCCTCGGCCGACAGCTCGAAGTCGAAGACCTCCAGGTTGTGGCGCATCCGCCCGGGGTCGGCCGACTTGGGGATCGGCACGGCGCCGAGCTGCACGTGCCAGCGGAGCACGACCTGCGCGGGGGTGCGGTCGTGCGCGGCGGCGATCTCGGTGACGGCCGGGTCGCCGAGCAGCTTGCCGCCGGCTCCGAGCGGGCTCCACGACTCGGTCGCCACGCCGTGCCCGGTGAGCCAGGCGAGCAGGCCGGGCTGCGGGAAGCCGGGGTGCAGCTCGACCTGGTTGACCGCGGGCCACACGCCGGTGGCGTCGACCACCCGCTCGATCTGCTCAGGGGTGAAGTTGGAGACGCCGATCGAGCGGGCCAGCCCCTCCTCGCGCAGCCGGACGAACGCCTTCCAGGTGTCGACGAACAGGCCGTGGCCGGGCAGCGGCCAGTGGATGAGGTAGAGGTCGACGTAGTCGAGGCCGAGGCGGGACCGGCTCTCCTCGAACCCGCGCAGCGCCAGGTCGTAGCCATGCTGGGCGCCGCGCAGCTTCGTGGTGACGAACAGCTCCGCGCGCGGCACGCCCGACTCGGCGACCGCCGCGCCCACGCCGCGCTCGTTGCCGTAGCTGGCGGCGGTGTCGATCAGCCGGTAGCCCAGCGAGAGGGCGTGGCCGACGGCCTGGCGGGCCTGGCGGTCGTCCATCGGCCAGGTGCCGAGGCCCAGGCGCGGCATGGCGCGGCCGTCGGAGAGCGCGAAGGTCGGCGCGGTCGTCATGGCGGTCCTCCTCCGGGTGCGGGCAGGTGACGTACCTACCCGCCGCCGTGCTGGTCAACCTGGCGGCGGACCGCGCGCCACGCCGGGGCGCGGGCGGCGTACGATCCGAGACGTGATCACCGCTCCCCGCCTGCTCGCCGTCAGCGACCTGCACGTGCACCATCCCGACAACCGCGCGTTCGTCGAGGAGCTGCGCCCCGGGTCGGAGGGCGACTGGCTGCTCGTCGCGGGCGACGTCGGCGAGCTGACGACGGACATCGCCTGGGCGTTGCGGCTGCTGGCCGACCGGTTCGCCAGGGTGGTGTGGGCGCCCGGCAACCACGAGCTGTGGACGCCGGCCCGCGACCCGGTGCGGCTGCGCGGCGAGGAGCGCTACCGGTACCTGGTGGAGCTCTGCCGCGATCTCGGCGTGCTCACGCCCGAGGACCCGTACCCGGTGTGGGAGGGGGCGCGCGGCCCGGTCACGGTGGCGCCGCTGTTCGTCCTGTACGACTACACCTGGCGTCCGGAGGGCGCGACGACCAAGGAGGAGGCCCTGCGCACGGCCTACGACGCGGGGATCGTCTGCACCGACGAGGTCATGCTCCACCCCGACCCCCACCCCGGCAGGGACGCCTGGTGCGCGGCCAGGGTCGAGTACACCGAGGCGCGGCTGGCCGCCCGGCCGCCGGGGCTGCCGACCGTGCTGGTCAACCACTATCCGCTGGTCCGCGAGCCGACGCGGGTGCTCACCCATCCGGAGTTCGCGCAGTGGTGCGGCACCGAGCGCACCGCCCGCTGGCACCTCGACTACGACGCCGCCGCCGTCGTGTACGGCCACCTGCACATCCCCCGCCTGACCCACCACGACGGCGTGCCGTTCATGGAGGTCTCGCTCGGCTATCCCCGCGAGTGGCGGCCGCGGCCGAACCCGCCGGCGCTGCCCCGCGTGGTCGAGGTGTGAACGCCGACCCGGGTCAGCCCTCCAGGTAGCGCAGGATCGCCAGCACCCGCCTGCTGTAGCCGGTGTCGCGCGGCAGGTCGAGCTTGTCCATGATGGCGTTGACGTGCTTCTCCACGGTGGAGGCCGAGACGTGCAGGCGCTCGGCGATGGCCGC
This sequence comes from Nonomuraea sp. NPDC049646, assembly GCF_044465525.1. Classification (NCBI taxonomy): domain Bacteria; kingdom Bacillati; phylum Actinomycetota; class Actinomycetes; order Streptosporangiales; family Streptosporangiaceae; genus Nonomuraea; species Nonomuraea sp. NPDC049646. The sequence goes on from NZ_JBITLU010000002.1 coordinate 810,092, forward strand.
GTTGACCAGCCCCTGGGCCAGGTGCGCCAGCACCTCGGACTCGCGCGGGCTGAGCCGGCTCAGCGGGTCGGCGTGGCTGGTGCGGGCCAGCAGCCGCCGCACCACCTCGGGGTCGAAGGCCGTGCCGCCGGCGCGGACGCGGTCGAGCGAGCCGAGGAAGTCGGCCACCTCCGAGACCCGGTCCTTCAGCAGGTAGCCGAGCCCTTCGGCGGGCCCGGCCAGCAGGGTGGCGGCGTAGTGGGGCTCGACGTACTGGGACAGGACGAGCACGCCCACCTCGGGCCACCGCGCGCGGATCTCCAGGGCCGCCCGCAGCCCCTCGTCCTTGTGGCCGGGCGGCATGCGCACGTCGATCACCGCCACGTCGGGCCGGTGACCGGCGACGGCGGCCAGCAGCGCGGGCGCGTCGCCCACGGCCGCGACGACCTCGTGCCCGGCCTCGGCGAGCAGCCGGGTCAGGCCCTCGCGCAGCAGCACGGAGTCGTCGGCCAGGATCAGCCGCACGGCGGCTCCTTGGGCAGCGTGGCGACGATCTTCGTGGGCCCGCCGGGCGGGCTGTCCACGGTGAACGCGCCGTCGAGCGCCAGGACCCGGCGGGCCAGCCCGGACAGGCCGCCGCCCGCGGGGTCGGCGCCGCCTCCGCCGTCGTCGGAGATCGCCACGCTCACCGTCCGTTCGTCCTCGCCCACCACGACCAGGATGTCACGGGCGCGGGCGTGCTTGACCGCGTTGGTGATCGCCTCCCTGGTCACGAAGTACAGGGCGGTCTCGATCTCCGTGGCGGGCCGGGCCGCCAGCCCGTAGTGGACGGTGACCGGCACCGCGGCGCGTTCGGCGACCCCGGCCAGCGCGGCCTCGATCCCCAGCTCGTCCAGGGCGGTGGGGTAGATGCGCCAGGCGACGCTGCGCAGCTCGTCCAGCAGGCGGCGGGACTCGGCGTAGGCCTGGTCGACCAGCTCGGCGGTCCGGTCGTGGTCGTGGCCGTGCCGGGCCCGGCCGAGCAGCATGGCCAGGGCCACGCCGCGCTGCTGGACGCCGTCGTGCAGGTCGCGTTCGATCCGGCGGCGCTCGTCGTCCACGGCCCGGACGATGCCCGAGCGGGTCGCGGTCAGCTCGGCGATGCGGCGGCGCATGAGCTCCCGGCCGCCGGGGCCGAGGAAGCGGGCGGCCAGGCGGCGTTCGAGCACGCCGGCGGCCAGGGCGAGCAGGGCGGTCACCGCCAGCAGGGCCACGCCGCCGGTCAGCCCGAGCATGCCGCCGGTGGTGACGATCCGGACGCCCGGCAGCTCGACGGGGACGGGGTCCGAGCCGCCGGTGATCAGGTCCCAGGCTCCGCCGCCCAGCAGCAGGCCGCCGACGAACAGGGCGACGGCGCAGCCGTACCCGCCGAGCACGCCGAGGGCCGCGCGGGCGGCGAGGTAGGCGTAGCCGCCGTCGCGGGTGGGGGCGGGGTGGCCGAACCAGCGGGTCAGCCGGGCGCGTTCGAGCGCCAGGAGCCGCGTCGCGCCGCGACGGGCCAGGGGGCGCGCGGCCGGGACCAGGAGGGCGGGCCAGGCCAGGCAGAGGAAGGCCAGCTCGACCGCGCCGAGCGCCATGCCGGCCAGCACCCCGGCCAGCGCCCTGACCGCCCGGCTGCCGGTGTTCTCCCGGTTGTCCGGCATGGGCCCGAAGTTGTCCGACACGGGCCCGAAGTCTAGGCGTCGCGGCGGCGCAGCACGGCGTAGCCCGCCGCCAGCGCCGCCGCCGCCCAGCCCAGCAGCCAGGCCAGGCCCTCCCCCGCCGAGTACGGGACGGGCCCGCCGGTCAGGTTGTCCACGCTGCCCATGAACGCCAGCCCCGCGAACGTCGGCATGCGCAGCGAGGCGTCCAGCGCCGCCTGGCTCCCGGTCATCAGCAGCACCAGCGGCAGGCCGAGGAGCAGCATGAACACCACGGTCAGCGTGCCCGCCGCACTGCGCATCGCGGCCCCGGCGCCCAGCGTCGTCACCGCCACCAGGGCGAAGTACGCGCCCGCGCCCGCCACGTCCCGCACGGCCTCCCCGAACGGCAGCGCGACGAGCCCGCCGAACGCGTCGGCCTGCAGCACCGCGTAGACGGCCGCCGTCGCCACCGCCCCCGACAGCACCCCGGCGGCGAACATCACCGGCGCCACCACCAGCGCCTTGGCGGCCAGCACGAGCCCGCGCACCGGCGTGGCCTGCAGCGTGACCCTGATGCCGCCCGAGGAGTACTCCGACGTGATCGCCAGCATGGCCAGAGCCACGAGCGCGAACTGCACGAACGACGTGGCCGACACCACGGACTCGCTCGCCGTCACCCGCGCGCCGGGCACCCGCTCGCGCGCAGCGTCGGTGGCTGCCGCCGCGGCCAGGGCCACGGCGGTCAGCACCATGAGCGCCGCCGCGCCGGCCAGGCACCACCACGTGGACCGGACCGACCACAACTTGTCCCACTCGGCCCGTGCCGCCTGCCACAACGCCGCCGTCATGCGCCCGCCTCCGTCGTCCCGTACTCCACGCTGCTCTCCGTCAGCTCCTGGTAAGCCTGCTCCAGGGACGCCTCCCGGGTGCGCAGGCCGTGCAGCCTGATCCCGGCCTCGTGGGCCAGGTCGCCCACCCGTTCGACGGGCGCGCCGGTGACGACGACCTCGTTCTCGGCGACGCGCTCGGCGGCGATCCCGGCGGCGCGCAGGCGGGCGGCCAGCTCCCCGGCGTGCGGGGTGCGGGCCAGCACGGCCGTCAGCGAACTGCGCCCGATGACCTCGGCCAGGGGCGCGTCGGCGATCAGCCGGCCCTTGCCGATCACCACCAGGTGGTCGGCCGTGAGCTGCATCTCGCTCATCAGATGGCTGGAGACGAACACCGTGCGGCCCTCGGCGGCCAGCGAGCGCATGAGCCGGCGCACCCACCGCACGCCGTCGGGGTCGAGCCCGTTGACGGGCTCGTCGAACAGCAGCACCTCCGGGTCGCCGAGCAGCGCGGCGGCGATGCCGAGCCGCTGGCTCATGCCGAGCGAGAGCGCCCCGGCCCGGCGGTTCGCCGCGCCGGCCATGCCGACGCTCTCCAGCACCTCGGTCACCCGCCGCAGGGGGATGCCGTTGCTGCGGGCCAGCGCGGTCAGGTGCGCCCGGCCGCTGCGCCCGGGGTGCAGCGCCCGCGCGTCGAGCAGCGCGCCGACCGTTCGCAGCGGGTTCCTGATCCGGTGGTACGGCACGCCGCCGACGAGCGCCGTGCCCGCCGAGGGCCGGTCCAGCCCGAGGACGAGCCGCATCGTGGTGGACTTTCCCGCGCCGTTGGGCCCGAGGAACCCGGTCACCGCGCCGGGTCTCAGCTCCAGCGACAGGTCGTCCACCGCCGTCCGGTCGCCGTACCGTTTGGTCAAACCCCGCAGACTGATCACGAGGGTCAACGCTAGGCAGCCGGGGGGCGGGCCACCATGGGGACCGGCCGCCGACCTCGATGGCGGAAAACCGGAACAGACCAGGTCGCGGCGGCGTCCGGCCGGGGCCACCGCGCCCAAACAAGACGGTGCCGTTGCCCCGCGTTGACGTGCGGCTCACTACGGTTGCCGAGCATGACCGAAGACAAGAGCCGGAACCGGCGGCGGATCAGCATCGACGAAGTGGGCCTGGAGAAGCGCAGGTCCGCGATCCAGGCGCTCATGGAGCAGCCGCCGTCACCGGCCTCCGAGCAGGCGGGCGTCTTCGCCGAGGCGAACGCCACAGGGACGGCACAGGCCGACCTCGGCTGAGCCCGCCCGGCGCGGGCCCCGGGTTCGGCAAAGCGGCGGCGCGTCGCGCCGCCGCTCCCGGGGCGGGATGTCACGCTCGCCGGGAACGAGGAGTATCGCCATGAGCAATGCCGTACAAGGGCCGGAGGCGCATCCTCTGCTGGTCAAGCTGCTCGCGGAGGGTCGCCAGGACGCCATGACGTTCTGGGGCTACGTGGGCCCGCCGTACCAGGATGGATTCGTCACGTTGTATCCCAGCCTGGAGGATCTGAACTCGGCGCTCGACATCCCGCTGAGCGACGTCCTGCACATCGAGAACGTGCCCGAGAGCATCCTGCTCTTCGGCGCGAAGGTGTTGTGGGTACGCCGGGACGCCGAGGTCGTCCGCCGGCAGGCCGGCACGGCGGAGGCGTCGCTGACCTCGGGGGCCGCCGAGGACGCCGGGGAGATCCGGACGGGCCGGCTGCACCTGCGGGTCAAGACCGAGCGCGCCGACTGCCACAGCCCCTGCATGACCTGCCGGGACTGCAGCAGCGTGTGCATCTCGTCCTGCCGCGCGAAGTCGTCGCCGGAGTAGGGGAACCGTCATGATCACCGGCACCCCGCTCGCCGCGCTCGACCACCAGGCCCCCTACCTCCTCGAACGGCTCGTCAAGGAGCGCGTCGCCGCGACGGAGGAGGAGGCCGGGGAGCTGTTCGCCGAGGCGAAGAAGTACCTGGTGCTCACGCAGGTCGACCGGTCGCGGATCTGGATGATGCACTCGACGCGCGTCGACGACGCCTGGCATCAGTTCATCCTCTTCACCGGCCTGTACACCGAGTTCTGCCACACCTACTTCGGCCGGTACGTCCACCACAGCCCGAGCAACGACCCCGGCGTGCGGGACGAGCCCGCCCCGGAGACCCCGGAGACCCCGCCGGCCACGTTCGCCGAGTTCCGCGACCGCTACGAGGAGCTCTTCGGCGGCCCGCTCCCCGACGTCTGGTACGACCACCGCACCGTCACGCTGAGCCGCCGCGTGGTGAACGAGCGCGCCGGGCTGCTCACCACCCGCCGCGACGGGAACCAGGTCGAGCTGCTCTCCCCGTCGGGCGAGCCGCTGGTGGCCGCCAACATGATCGCCGCGCCCGCGCTGGAGTTCGCGGCCCGCACCGGCGCATTCTACGTGCGGGAGCTGCCCGGCGGCCTGACCGGGGAGGAGCGGGTCGCGCTGGCCGAGGTGCTGGTCGAGCAGCGGATCCTCAAGGTGAGCGGCTAGCGGCGGCATGACCTACGCCTCTCTGCGGGCGGGGCGGGGGCCCAACGCGCTCGTCGTGCAGGCGCTGGCCCGCTCAACGACACCCGCTTCCTGCTGGAGCTGGGCTTCTCGGTCGAGGCCGTGGACACCGATCCCTGCACCCTCGCGCTGGCGGCGGCATGGCGGCACCCGCGGCTGCGGGTCGTGCCCGCCGACGTCCGTGACGTGCCGGTCGCGGCGGGGGCCTACTCGTTCATGGTCGCGATCCACGTCCTGCCCTTCCTGCCCAGGGCCGACCTCCGCCGCGTGGCGGCCGCGATGGCCGGCGGCCTGGCCGCGGGCGGCGTGCTGTGCTGCACGTTCTTCGGCCCCGAGGACGCCTGGGCGGGACGGCCGGGGCGCACGTTCCTGCGCGCCCCCGAGGCCGGCGCGCTGTTCCCCCCGCTGGAGCCGGTCGTCCTGCGCGAGGACCGCTACGACGGCATCGACGCCCATGACGAGCCCAAACACTGGCACGTCGTGCGCTGCGTCTTCCGCAGGCCCGCCGGGTCAGCCTGACGTCGCCAGGGTCAGGAATCCCTCCTGGACCAGGCGGCGTACCAGGGCGAGGCCGTCCGTCCCCGGCAGGCCGGCCGCCGTGAAGGGCTCGCCGTCGGCCATGCGCAGGACGGCCGCCTCGTGCCGGGCCGGGAGGCTGAGCCGCTTGCCGTGGAAGGCGAGGACCAGCGTGCCGGCGTCCCGCCTGCTCTCCCAGCGCAGGCCGGGGCGGCGCCGGACGGCGGTGCCGGCGTCGAGCTGGGCCAGGCCCGCGAGGTCGAGCAGATGGCCGTCCAGCCGGTCGCCCTCGGCGAGCAGCGCCATGTCCACCGCGTCGTCGGCCAGCCTGTCGGGGGTGAGGGCGGCTGCCAGGCGGGCGGCCAGCTCCCCGGCGCGCTCCCGTGCGGCGGCCCGTCCGCCGCTCGTGCGGGCGAAGCCGACGGGCAGCGGCTCCTGGAAGGCCGGGTCGGCCGAGACCGCCGCCTCGCAGCCGGCCAGCAGCACGTCCGCCCAGGTCAGGGGGTGGACCCCGATGCTCAGGTGCAGGGACGCGGCCTGCGCCGAGGCGGCCTCGTGCGGCAGGCCGCGCGGCAGGTAGAGCAGGTCGCCTTCGCACAGGTCGAACTCGTGAGGGGCGTCGTCGTGGATCCGCCAGCGTTTGGCTCCGGACACCTGCAGCACGAACACGTCGTGGGAGTCGCGGTGGACGCCGAAGCCGCGCGCCCGCGGCGGGGTGAGGTAGGCGTTGACCCGGCACTCCGCGCTGAACTCGCCCGCCAGCCGCCGGCACAGCCGCCGCAGCGGCGGCCACCGTTCGTGGACCGCGGGCATGATCAGGGTCGAGCCGTCGCGGTAGCGGGCGTAGAGGTCCTCCAGCCCGGCCGCGCCGCCGCCTGCGTGGCCGTCGCGGACCACGCGCACGGCCCCGGCGTGCAGGCCGGAGCCGGACAGCAGCTCGTCGAAGCGGGCCAGCGAGAACAGCTCGCGGTAGTGGCCGGGCGACCGCCTGCGCAGCAGGAGGTGCCGCCGGCCCTGGTGGTCGCGCAGGAACTCCTCGCGGGACACCGGGCCGAGCAGCCAGTCGGTGGCGGGCGTGACGTCCGGGCCGTCCCGCTCGTCGGTCGTCATCTCCGGTCCGTACCCGTGGCGTCCGCGCGCCACGCCCCGGGCCGCTCCGGGCCGCTCCGGGGCGGTCCAGGGGTGGTCCGGGGGCGGCCCAGGGGGCGCGGTCAGTCGGTGCCGAACTCCATCGCGGCGCGGTCGAGCAGCTCGTCGTCCTCGGCGACCTCGCCGCGCGAGGCGATGGCCTCCGCGCCGCCCTGCGGCATCGCGCCGATGAGGCCGGTCGAGGCCGCCTGGGCGGCGCCGATGAGCGCCGGGTGGGTGGTGCCGACCATGCCGAGCGTGGCGTACTGCTCCAGCTTGGCACGCGAGTCGGCGATGTCCAGGTTGCGCATGGTGAGCTGGCCGATGCGGTCGACGGGGCCGAACGCGGAGTCCTCCGTGCGCTCCATCGACAGCTTGTCGGGGTGGTAGCTGAAGGCCGGGCCGGTGGTGTCGAGGATCGAGTAGTCCTCGCCGCGGCGCAGCCTCAGGGTGACCTCGCCGGTGACCGCCGTGCCGACCCAGCGCTGCAGCGACTCGCGCAGCATGAGCGCCTGCGGGTCGAGCCAGCGGCCCTCGTACATGAGCCGGCCGAGCCGCCGGCCCTCGTTGTGGTACGTGGCCAGGGTGTCCTCGTTGTGGATGGCGTTGACCAGGCGCTCGTAGGCGGCGTGCAGCAGCGCCATGCCGGGGGCCTCGTAGATGCCGCGGCTCTTGGCCTCGATGATGCGGTTCTCGATCTGGTCGGACATGCCCAGGCCGTGCCGGCCGCCGATCGCGTTGGCCTCCATGACCAGGTCGACCGGGGAGCCGAACTCCTTGCCGTTGATCGTGACCGGGCGGCCCTGGTCGAAGCCGATGGTGACGTCCTCGGGGAGGATCTCGACCTCGGGGTCCCAGAAGCGCACGCCCATGATCGGGTCGACGGTCTCGATGCCGGTGTCGAGGTGTTCGAGGGTCTTGGCCTCGTGGGTGGCACCCCAGATGTTGGCGTCGGTCGAGTACGCCTTCTCGGTGCTGTCGCGGTAGGGCAGCCCGTGGGCGAGCAGCCACTCCGACATCTCCTTGCGCCCGCCGAGCTCGGAGACGAAGTCGGCGTCGAGCCAGGGCTTGTAGATGCGCAGGTGGGGGTTGGCCAGCAGGCCGTAGCGGTAGAACCGCTCGATGTCGTTGCCCTTGAACGTGGAGCCGTCGCCCCAGATCTGCACCTCGTCCTCGAGCATGGCCCGCACCAGCAGGGTCCCGGTGACGGCGCGGCCGAGCGGCGTGGTGTTGAAGTACGCCCGGCCGCCCGAGCGGATGTGGAACGCGCCGCAGGTGAGCGCGGCCAGGCCCTCCTCGACCAGCGCGGCGCGGCAGTCGACCAGGCGCGCGAGCTCGGCCCCGTAGGCCAGCGCGCGGCTGGGCACCGAGGCGATGTCGGGCTCGTCGTACTGGCCGATGTCGGCGGTGTAGGTGCACGGGACGGCGCCCTTGTCGCGCATCCACGCGACGGCCACCGAGGTGTCGAGACCGCCGGAGAAGGCGATGCCGACCCGCTCGCCGGTGGGCAGGGAGGTGAGAACCTTGGACATAGAAGAAGATTATGCATTGCAACGCATGTTCATGCAAAGCCAGCGTCTTTTCCGGGTGCGGGCCGGGATCTCCGGCGGAGGGTGGACAACCGGCCGGGGACGTGATCTGACGGAGGAAGGACCGCCGACGATCACGGACAGGAGCACCGGGACATGAGCGACAAGCCGCGACTGCACTCAGCCGGCCCGACCCACCTGCACCGCGCCCGCGACCTGCGCACGCTGATCGAGAGCGAGGCGGCCGAGGCCGAGGCGCTGGGCAGGCTGACCGAGCCCGTCGTGGCCGCCCTGCACGAGGCCGGGCTGTTCGGCATCTGGCTGCCCGCCCCGCTGGGCGGCGCGGAGCTGTCGCCGTCGGAGCTGCTGGCCCTGTTCGAGGAGCTGACCTACGCCGACGCCTCGACCGGCTGGGTGGTCATGGCCACCACCCTGGAGAACGGCACGGCGGGCGCCTACCTGGGCGACGACGCCGTCGAGCACATCTTCGGCGGCCTCCGCACGCCGCTGTTCGCGGGCCAGGGCACCCGGCCGGGCACCGCCGTGCGCGAGGGCGGCGGCTTCCGGCTGACCGGCCGCTGGAGCTTCGCCTCGGCCATGCCGCACGCCCGGTACGTGCACAGCCTGGGCGTCGTGGCGGGCACCGGCGAGGAGCGCATCTTCATCACCCCGGTCGACGACGCCGAGCTGCTCGGCAACTGGGACGTCCTGGGTCTGCGCGCCACCGGCAGCGTCGACTACGCCATCGACGGCGCGTTCGTGCCGGAGTCGCGCACGCACCCCTTCGCCCAGCGGGAGCCGCTGCGCGGCGGCGCGATCTACCGGCTGGGCCTGCTGGACCAGGCGCTGATCGCCCACTCCGGCTGGGCGCTCGGCCTCGGCCGCCGCCTGCTGGACGAGCTGGGCCGGCACGTCGCGGCCCGCGCCGGACGTCCGGGTCAGCTCGCCGTCAGCGACGCCTTCCACACCGGCTTCGCCCGCGCCGAGGCGGCCCTGCGGGCGGCGCGCGCCCTGGTCCGCGAGACGTGGGAGGACGCCGAACGCACCCTGGAGGCGGGCGGCACGCTGTCCACCCGCCAGGAGACGATGGTGCGGCTCGCGCTCAACCACGCCACCTCGACGCTCGTCGAGGCGGCCGGGTTCGCCTACGCCTCGGGCGGCACGACGGCGCTGCGCGACGGCCTGCTCCAGCGCCTGTTCCGGGACGCGCACGCCGGCGCCCAGCACATCACCTCGGGCCCGCAGGCGCTGCGGGAGTGCGGCCGCGAGCTGGCCGGGCTGGCCCACGGCGAGGAATGGACCCTCTTCACCCTGGAGCCCTGACCTCCAGCGCCCCGCCCTGAGCCCTGCCGCAGGGCGCCGGGCGCGGGCGGGAGGTCAGTGCCGGCGGGAGACCTGGGCGGTGTGCAGGGCGTCGGCGGTGGCGATCTTGTGGTTGCGGGCCGCCTGCTCGATCACCTCGGCCTCGGCGGCCCCCTCGATCAGGCTCAGCAGGTGGTCGTGCTCCTCCACCGACCTGCGCGCCCGCCCCGGCACGTACGTGAAGCTGGAGCGGCGCATGTGGTCGAGCCGCGCCCACTCCGACTCCAGCAGGGCGTTGAGGTGCTCGTCGGGGCAGTGGCGGTAGAGCGAGAAGTGGAACTCGCGGTTGAGCGCGGTGAAGGAGGTGGGGTCGAACTCCTCCAGCGCCTCCTTCATCCGCTCGTTGATCTCCCGCGACTCCTGGATCTTGGCCGCGTCCATGTGCGGCGCGCAGATGGCCGTGGCGTAGCCCTCCAGCCGGGCCAGCACGTTGAGGGTGTGCTCGACCTGCACCGAGTCGAAGACGGCGACCCGGGCGCCGATGTTGCGCACGACCTCGACCAGCCCGTCGGACTGCAGCCTGCGCACGGCCTCGCGCAGCGGGATCGTGCTGACGCCGGTCTCCCGGGCGAGCTGGTCCATGACCAGCCGGTAGCCGGGGCCGTACGTGCCGTCGAGGATGCGGGCCCGCAGCAGGTCGTAGCTGATCTCGGCCTTGGAGCCCTTGGGCCGCTTGGCCTGGGCCGGTTTTCTCGTGCTGCTCACCATCACCCCTGCAGGACCTTCATGATGGCGTCGCGGAAGCCCGCACCCACTGTCATCCCCTCATCTTGCCCGACCACGAGCCCGCGCGACGCCTGGACCCCCGCCATCCAGAACCTCCGTCTGTCCTATTTCACATATGATTTCAGATCTTATCGTACGCGGGCACGGGGAAGTCCACGACCACCTGCCCGGTTCCCGTCGAGCCGAAGTACGGGCACAACTGCTCCCCCCGCCCCTTGTACGACCGCCACCCCAGCAGCCCGAACAACATCGCCGTGTCCGCCATCGCCCCCTCGCCCGCGCAGCGCACGTTGTAGTCGGGCAACATGTCCAGGAACTCGCCGATGCGCCCTTCGGCCCACATGTCCAGCACGGCCATGTCGATCTTCCGGTTGAGCGGGCTGCTGACCTCGTTGAGCAGCGACTCGGCGGTCTCGTTGGAGGGGAAGGCGTGCGAGAGCGAGCCGCTGGCCAGGAAGGCGACCCGGCGGTCGCTCTGCCGGATGCCGCGCAGCAGGGCCTCGCCGATGCGCCGGTTCTCGTCGATCGAGGAGTAGACGTTGCAGCCGATCGGCAACACCCGCACGGCGGAGTCCTCGTTCATGAAGTGCATCGGGACCAGCGTCGCGTACTCCAGGCCCAGGTCGCGGTAGGTGTGCACGAGCGCCTTCTGCCCGCCGGCGGTGATCTCGGCGCGGATGAGCTCGGCCAGCTCGGGGTCGCCCGGGTAGTCGTAGTCCAGGTCGTGGATGAAGTGCGGCAGCTCGTGGCTGGCGTAGGAGTCGCGGTGGCGCTCCTTGCCGTTGAGGTGGAAGCCGATGCTGTTCATCCAGTGGGTGTCGGCGATCAGGTACGTGTCCGCCCCCAGCTCCCGCGCCCGCCTGCCGACCTCGGTGAGAGCCAGCTCGGCGGGCCGGCGGATGCCGAAGTGCCGGCCCGGCTGGATCGACAGCCAGATCGACGGCACATGCGTGATCTTGGCTGCCAGGACGAGCTCTCCCATCACACCCTCCCCAGGTGCGTCCAGACGCCCTTGACCTCGGTGTAGGCGTCGATGGCGTACGGGCCCATCTCCCTCCCCCACCCGCTGGCCTTGTAGCCGCCCCACGTGGTGGCGGCGTCGGGCACATGGATCATGTTGATGAACACGGCTCCCGCCCGGATCCGGGCGGCCAGGCGGTGGGCGGTCGACAGGTCGTCGGTCCAGATGGAGGCGGCCAGGCCGTACTCCAGTCCGTTGGCGCGGCCGGCGATCTCGTCGGGGTCGTCGTAGGCCAGCACCGGGATGACGGGCCCGAACACCTCCTCGCGGGCCACGGCCATGGCGTCGGTCACCTCGGCGAACACGGTGGGGCGGTAGAAGAAGCCGGGGCCCTCGGCGCGCCTGCCGCCGGTGACGAGTTGCGCGCCATCGTACAGCGCGCTGCGGACGTGGGCGTCCACGGCCATCAGGTGGTCCTCGCTGATCAGCGGGCCGAGGTCGGTGGCCGGGTCGAGGCCGGGTCCGACCTTGAGCGCGTCGGCCGCGGCGGCCATCTTCGAGGCGAACTCGTCGACGCGCCTGCGGTCGACGTAGAAGCGCGAGTACGCGGCGCAGACCTGGCCGCTGTTGAACAGCGCGCCCTGGACGTTGCCCGCCACCGCGGCGTCGATGTCGGCGTCGGCCGCGATGATGCTCGGGGTCTTGCCGCCGAGCTCCAGCGTCAGGCGCTTGAGGTTGTCCGCGGCGGCGTGCACGAGCGAGCGGCCGACCGACGTCGAGCCGGTGAAAGAGATCTTGTCCACGCCCGCGTGACCGGCCAGCGCCGCGCCGGTCTCCGGGCCGCCGGTCAGCAGGTTGACCACGCCGGGCGGGAAGCCGGCCAGCGCCATCAGCTCCACCAGCCGGACCGTGGTCAGCGGGGTCTGCTCGGCGGGCTTGACGATCACCGTGTTGCCGCAGGCCAGAGCGGGGGCGAGCTTCCAGGCGGCGATCATCAGCGGGAAGTTCCACGGGGTGATGAGCGCGCACACGCCGACCGGCTCGCGCCGGGTGTAGTGCAGGGTGTCGGGGTACGAGACGGGCAACACCGAGCCCTGGATTTTCGTACACCATCCCGCGAAATATCGGAAATGTTCGGCAGTGCCGGGCACGGTCACGTTCCGCGCCACCGCCAGCGGCTGGCCGTTGTCCCTGGTCTCCAGCTCGGCCAGCTCGTCGGCGTGCTCCTCCACCAGGTCGGCCACCTTCCACAGCAGCCTCGCGCGGGCGGCGGCGGGCATCTCGGCCCAGGCCGGGTCGTCCAGCGCGGCCCTGGCCGCCGCCACCGCGCGGTCCACGTCGGCGGGGCCCGCCTCGGCGCACTCGGTGATCACGGTGGCCTCGGCCGGGTCCAGCGTGGCGAACGTCGCGCCGTCCGCGGCCGGACCCCAGGCGCCGCCGATGTACAGGCCGGTCATGAGCCGATCTCCTCTCGCACCATGTCCGCGCACCGCTCGCCGATCATGATGGCGGGCGCGTTCGTGTTCCCTGACGTGACGGCGGGCATCACCGAGGCGTCGGCGACGCGCAGCCCGTCGATGCCGTGGACCCTGAGCCGCTGGTCCACGACGGTTCCCATGGCGCAGCTCCCGACCTGATGGTGGTAGGTCACCAAGGTCCTCTCTATGTGCTCGGACAGTTCACGGTCACCGGGGTGGAGCTCCGGGCCCGCCCATTCCCGCAGGGCGGCGGCGTGGGCCGGCTCCCGGCACAGCTCGACGGCCGCGCGCATGCACGCGCGGTCGGCGGCCGCCGCCAGGTAGGCGGGGTCGAGGTGCAGCGGCGCGTCGGGGTCGGCCGAGGTCAGCGCCAGGTGGCCCCTGCTCTCCGGCCGGACGATCCCGGCCATGAGCGTGAAGGCGTCCGGCGGGCCGGTCATGCCCTCGTCGTACAGGGGGATGTGGAAGAACAGCGGCTGCACGTCGGGGCCGGGCAGGCCGGGACGGCTGCGCCAGAAGAGCTGGCTGTGCATCGGCTGCAGGCCGGGCATCGCGGGCGGCACGGGCCGGCGGGCGGCCACGATCACCGGGACGAGCGCGTGGTCGTGCAGGTTGCGTCCGACGCCGGGCAGGTCCTCCACCGCCTTGATGCCGTGCCGGCGCAGCCCGGCCGCGTCGCCGAGGCCGCTCAGCAGGAGCAGGCGCGGCGACTCGACGGTCCCGGCGCTGACCACGACCTGGGCCGCGGCCCCCACCTGGTGCAGGCGGCCGTCCTGGCGGTACTCCACGCCCACGCACCGCCGCCCGCGCAGCAGCAGCCGGCGGGCGCGGGCCCCGGTGCGGATCTCCAGGACCGGCCGGTCGCAGCGCGGGCGCAGGTAGGCGTCGGCCGTGCTGTGCCTGCGGCCGTGCCGGATCGTGAGCTGGCAGAACCCGGCGCCGTCGGGACGCTCGCCGTTGCAGTCGGGGTTGAACGGCAGGCCCTGCTCCACGGCGGCGGCCACGATCGCCGCGTTGACCTGGTGCGGCGCGTAGTCGGCGATCACCCGTACCGGGCCGCCGACGCCGTGGTGGTCGCCCGGCCCGCGGTCGAAGTCCTCCAGCCGCTTGAAGTACGGCAGCACCTCGGGGTACGACCAGCCGGGCCCCCAGGCGTCGTAGTCGGCCGGCGCGCCCCTGACGAAGATCATGCCGTTGAGCGAGGACGAGCCGCCCAGCACCTTCCCGCGCGGCCAGTGCGGACGCCGCCCGCCCAGCCGCCGCTGCGGCGCCACCCGGTAGTCGTAGTCCTCGGGGCCGCCCCACAGCCGGAACACCCCGCCGGGGTCGTGGATGTCGGGGTTGACGTCGGGGCCGCCAGCCTCCAGCAGCAGCACGCGCAGCGTCTCGTCGTCGGCCAGCCGGCGGGCCACCGCGGCGCCCGCCGAGCCCGCGCCGACCACGACGACGTCAAAGGTCTCCATCGCCCGCTCCCAGATAGGCCGACCGCAGCCGGCCGCGCAGCTCGTCCGGCGTGCCGCGCAGGACGACCCGGCCCCGGTCCAGCACGTGCACGCGGGCGGCCAGCTCCAGGGCGAGCCGGGTGTACTGCTCGATGAGCAGCACCCCGGCGCCGGCCTCGGCCAGCGCGGCCAGGGCGGGGACGAGCCTGGACACCACGGCGGGGGCCAGGCCGAAGGACAGCTCGTCCACCAGCAGGTAGCGCGGCCCGCCGGTGACGGCCTGGGCCAGGGCGAGCATCTGCTGCTGGCCGCCGGACAGCGTGCCGGCCCGCCGGTCGAGCAGCCCGGCCAGCTCGGGGAAGGCGGCCAGGGCCGGTCCGGGGTCGGGCCCGGCCACGCGCAGGTTGTCGGCCACGCTCAGCGAGCGCAGCACCCGGTGGCCCTCGGGCACGGCGGCCACGCCCAGCGCCCGGACCCGTTCGGGGCGCAGCCCGGTCAGCCCGTCGCCGTCGGCGCTGACGGCGCCCGCCTCGACCGGCAGCAGCCCGGCCACGGCGAGCACGAGCGTGCTCTTGCCCGCGCCGTTCGCGCCGAGCAGCGCGGTGATCTCGCCGGGCGGCACGTCGAGCGTCACGTCGTGCAGCACCTCGCGCCCGCCCCTGCGCACGCGCAGGTCGCGCACTTCCAGGCTCACGGCGCCTCCCCCAGGTAGGCGGCGCGCACCCGCTCGTCGGCCAGCACCGCCGCGGTCGGGCCGGCGGCGACCAGCCGGCCGAAGTCCAGCACGGCCGTGGTGGCGCAGATCTCGCCGACCAGGGCCACGTCGTGCTCGATGAGCAGCACGAGCGCCCCGAACCGCTCCGGCACGGCCGTGACCACCTCGGCCAGCGAGCGCGACTCCGCCTCCGACAGCCCGGCGGCCGGCTCGTCGAGCAGCACGATCCTGGGCGTGCCGACCAGGGCGCGGGCCAGTTCGAGCCGCCGCCGTTCGGGCAGCGTCAGCTCGGCCGCCGGGCGTCCGGGGTCGCTCAGGCCGCAGAAGGCGAGCAGGCCCTCGTCCGGGCCGCCCAGGTGGTCGGCGGCCAGGCGCAGGTTGCCGGCCGCGCTCAGCTCGGCGACCACCTGCTCCTGCTGGAACGTGCGGCGCAGCCCCCACCTGGCCCGCCGGTGCGGCGCGAGCGCCAGCAGGTCGGCGCCGCCGGCCGTGACCCGCCCGCAGACCGGCCGGACGAAGCCGGACAGCACGTCGAACAGGGTGGTCTTGCCCGCGCCGTTGGGCCCGATGAGCCCGCACAGGCCGGAGTCGAAGGTCAGGGTGACGCCGTCCAGCGGGCGCACGCCGCCGAAGCGCACCCGCAGGTCCTCGATCTCCAGCCTCATGCGGGCCGCCGCAGGTCCTCTAGCTGCCCGCCGATGCCGCGCGGCGCGGTGATCAGCGCGTGCACGGTGCCCGCGCCGAAGACGACGAGCATGAGGTTGCCGTCGAGCCCGGCGGCGTCCAGGGCGGCGGGCACGACCTGGCCGACCACGCCGGACAGCACCACGCCGGTCAGCCCGTACGCGCCGCCGACCAGGACGACGGCGAACAGCAGCACCGAGTCCGAGGCCCGGAACGAGATCGGGTCCAGCCGCCCGGTGTTGGCGGCCAGCAGCGCCCCCGCGGTCCCGGTGACGAACGCCGCCAGCGCGAACGCCCACACCTTGTACCTGGTCAGGGCCACGCCGACGGCCAGCGCGCCGGCCTCGCCGCTCCTGATCGCCGCCCACGCCCGGCCCGGCCGCCCGCGCTGGTGCAGCACGACGAGGACGAGCGCGAGCACCGCGCACAGGACGGCGAACCGGAAGAACCCGGCGTCGGAGGCGGCCATCGAGGGCCGCGGCATGGCCTGCTGCGTCCCGCTGCCCGCCACCCGGCCGAGGAGCCCGGGCCCGCCGTCGGGGAACCCGGTCGCCGAGAACGCCACCTGGAACGCCCCGCCGGCCATGAGCGTCACCAGGGCCAGGTCCACGCCGGACAGGCGCAGCGCGGGCAGCCCGTACACGATGCCGACCAGGCAGGTGATCGCCCCGGCCGCCGCCACGACCAGCGGGAACGGCCATCCGGTGGCGAACGCCAGCCGCAGCGCCACCCAGCCGCCGACGCCGAGCAGCGCCACCTGGCCGAGCGAGACCAGCCCGAGCCGGGCGTACAACAGGGCGATGCCCGCGGCGGGGATGACGAAGATGACCGCGGAGGTGAGCACCCGCACCCAGTAGCCGTCCACGGCCAGGGGCACCAGCACCGCCAGCGCCGCCGCCCCGGCGGCCAGCCCGAGCACCAGGCGCAGCACCGAGCGGGCGTCGCCGGGCGGCAGCGGCCGGGTCCGCGCGGTCAGCGCGGGCTCGGCGGGACGCACCTCGACCGTGCCGCCGCGCCTGGCCCGCGCACCGGTGCGCTGCAGCCACAGGATCGCCGCGACGGCCACTGCGAACGGCGCCACCGACCGGTACGGCGCGGTCTGCTCCCACGCCCCGCCCAGCGCCTCGGCCAGCCCGATCGCCAGCCCGGCCGCCAGCGTGACCGGCAGCGACCTGAAGCGGCCGACCACGCCCGCCGCCAGCGAGGCGATCACCAGGAAGGTCAGGGTGCCCGCCTCCAGCCGGGTCAGCGAGCCGAGCACCAGCCCGGTCAGCCCGGCCACCGCGCCGCCCGCGGCCCAGGTGACGGTCTCGACCCGCCGGATGGGCACGCCGAGCAGCGCGCTGATCTCGCGGTCGTCGGCCAGCGCGCGCATGGCGGTGCCGAAGCCGGTGCGGCGCAGCAGCACGGCGGTCCCGGCGGTCAGCGCCACGGCCAGCGCCAGCGCGAGCGCCTGGGTGAGGGTGACCCGCGCGCCGCCCACGTCGAACCCGGCCGTGTCGGTCGGCAGGGTGAGCGTGCGCGGGTCGTCGCTCCACGTCCAGTAGCACAGGCCGAGCAGCACGAGCGCGAGGCCGAGCGTGCACACCGCCTTGACCAGCGGGTCGCGGGCGGCGACGAGCGGGCCGACCAGGCCGCCGTACAGGCCGGACAGCAGCGCCGGCAGCAGCGGCGCGGCCGCCAGGGCGAGCGCGACCGGCCAGCCGTCCTGCAGGAGCTGCCAGGACAGCAGCGCGCCGGTCGCGCCGAGCGCGCCGTAGGCCAGGTTGAGCACGCCCGTGGCGCGGTAGAGCACGACGATGCCCACGCCCGACAGCGCGTAGACGGCCCCGAGGGCGAGCCCGCTGATGACGAACGGCAGCATCAGCCGGTCAGCCCCAACTGCTTCTCCTCCCGCAGCAGCGGCGCGAGGTCGGGGTCCTGGGCCGGCGTGCAGTCCTTGATCTTCGTCCAGCCGCCGCCCTTCATCGTGACGTAGCGGGTGTCGTGGTTGGCGTTGTGGCGGGCGGCGCGGCCGAAGTACCAGGGGGCGCAGAGCAGGTCGCTGCGGAAGCCCTTGACCTGCGACAGGGCCCGGCTCACCGAGGCGCGGTCGATCGTCCCGCCGGTTCTGGTCAGGGTGTCGACGAAGATCTTGGCGGCCAGGAAGCCGCCCTGGGAGAAGGAGTCGCGGGGGGCCTTGTCGTCGGCGTACTCGTCCATGACGCGGCGCCACAGCTTGTTGTCGGGGGTGCCGGCGTCGAGCATGGTGAACTCGGAGTTGGACACGAAGCCCTCCCAGTAGCCGCCGACCTGGCCGGGGAAGGCGGTGTCGTAGCAGGGCGTCAGGCAGACGAAGGTGACCTTGTCCTTGAGGCCCTGGGCCTGGGCGGCCTTGAGGATGGCGGCGTCGTCGGGGGCGGGGTCCTGGAGGATGATCGCGTCCGGGCGGCCCCGCATGGCCTCCAGGAGCACGGCGGTGGCGTCCTTGACGCCGGGGTCGTGCAGCACGTCGCCGGCCGAGGTCAGGCCCTTGGTCCGCAGGTAGGCGCGCACGCCGTCCTGGGTCCAGTCGCCGACGCCGGGCACCCGGTTGCTGATCTGGGCGACCCTTCTGGCGCCCTTGACCTCGACGGCGTACTGGGCGGCGGCCACGGCGCTGATCCTGGGGCCGGCGTTGACCGGGGCGATGCGCGGCGACTCGAAGCACGCGCGCGGCACGCCGACCGCGAGCACGTCGAACAGCCCGTTCTGCTCCCAGATCGGGCCGGAGACGCCGCAGGCGACGAAGCTGGAGCCGCCGACCAGGGCGACCAGGTCCCGGTCGCCGGCCAGCTTGGTGGCCAGGGCCGAGGCCTTCTGCGGGTTGAGGCCGTCGTCCTCGACCAGGTACTCGACCGGACGGCCGCCGATGCCGCCGCCGGCGTTGACGCAGTCGAAGTACGCCCTGGCCGCCTTGGTGGCCGAGCTGAAGTCGATGCCGCCGCTCGCGGTGACGATCGCGCCGACGGTGATCGGGGTCCCGGTGGCGGGCCTCCCCGTGCCGCAGGCCGTCTTGGCGGCGCCGCCGTCCTGGCCCGTCCCGCAGGCGGAGACCACCAGAGCGACGGCGGCCCACCACACCAGGCGTCGTGGACATCGCATACGCACCCCTCCTCGAAGCGCCGTGCGTCCTGCCCCGATGGACAAATCATGTACGACATCAGATATTTCTGTCCATAGGTTCCCCATGTATCATCGACGATGTCCTATACGATTTGACGGGGTTGCGAGGGGCCTTCCGCTGGGCCTTCCACCTGGGCAGTCATCGTGGCGGGGCGGAGGAGGAGTGCCATGAGACGGCGATCCGGCCGCACGTCCGACAGGGGATCGATCGCACCCGTGGCCGGGGGGCCGCCGTCCCAGTGCAAGGAGATCGCCCGTTGAACCTGGAGCACTACATCGACGGGGCCCACGTGCCCAGCGTGTCCGGCCAGACGTTCACCTCGCTGGAACCCGCCACCAACCGCCCCGCGCTGACCGTCGCCTCCGGGGACGCCGAGGACGTCGACCTCGCCGTGCGCGCCGCGCTCAGGGCGTTCACCGACGGGCCGTGGCCGCGGATGCCGGGCGAGCAGCGGGCGGCGGTGCTGCGCGGCATCGCGGCGGCCATCGAGGCGCGCGACGAGCGCATCGCCGAGCTGGAGTGCGGCGACACCGGCCTGCCGATCACCCAGGCCAGGGGCCAGGCGCGGCGGGCGGCGCACAACTTCCGCTTCTTCGCCGACGTCATCAGCAGCCTGGGCGAGGACGTCTACCGCGTCGGCTCGGCCCAGCTCAACTACGTCGTGCGCAAGCCGGTCGGGGTGGCCGGGCTGATCACGCCGTGGAACACGCCGTTCATGCTGGAGACCTGGAAGCTCGCGCCCGCCCTGGCGGCCGGCTGCCCGGTGGTGCTCAAACCGGCCGAGTGGTCGCCGCTGTCGGCCAGCCTGCTGCCGGAGATCATGGAGGAGGGCGGGCTGCCGACCGGCGTGTTCAACCTCGTCCACGGCATCGGCGAGCGGGCCGGGGCGGCGCTGGTGGCCCACCCCGACGTGCCGGTGATCTCCTTCACCGGCGAGACCGCCACCGGCCAGACGATCATGCGCGACGCCGCCACCGGCCTCAAGACGTTGTCGATGGAGCTGGGCGGCAAGTCGCCGCTGCTCGTCTTCGACGACGCCGACCTGGACCGGGCGCTCGACGCGGCCGTCTTCGGCGTCTTCTCGCTCAACGGCGAGCGCTGCACGGCAAGCTCGCGGGTGCTCGTCCAGGACACCGTCTACGAGGAGTTCGTGGCCCGGCTCGCCGAGCGCGCCGCGCGGGTGCGCGTCGGGCCGCCGCACGACCTGGCGACCGAGCTGGGCGCGCTCATCCACCCCGAGCACTACGAGCGGGTCATGTCGTACGTGCGGGCCGGCGTCGAGGAGGGCGCCCGCCTGGTGGCCGGCGGCGGCCGCCCGGACGGCCTGCCCGAGGGCAACTTCCTGGCCGCCACGGTCTTCGCCGACGTGACGCCCGCGATGCGCATCTTCCAGGAGGAGATCTTCGGCCCGGTCGTCTGCGTCACCCCCTTCGCCACCGAGAAGGAGGCCCTGGCGCTGGCCAACGCCACCCGGTACGGCCTGGCCGCCTACGTGTGGACCAGCGACCTGCGCCGCGCCCACCGCCTGGCCCAGTCCGTCGAGGCCGGCATGCTCTGGATCAACTCCCAGAACATCCGCGACCTGCGCACGCCCTTCGGCGGCGTGAAGGCCAGCGGCCTGGGCAGGGAGGGCGGCCGGTACAGCATCGACGTCTACACCGAGGCGCACATCGTGCACGTCGCCACCGAGGACCTGCCGATCCCCCGCTTCGGCCTCGGTTGAACCCGTCCCGCCACGTCCTTCACTGTGCGCCCGGGCGTAACGTCCGGGCCACCTCGGCGGTCTACCGTGCCCGCATGACGACGCGCAGGTTGTTCGCGAGCGTGCTGGCCGCCGTCCTGGCCGGCGGTACGGTCGCTGTCGTGCTGACCCAGACGCCATCCGCCACGGCCGAGCGCCGCGGCCAGGCCCCCGTCGTGATCGGTCACCGGGGCGCCAGCGCCCACCGGCCCGAGCACACGCTGCTGTCCTACGAGGCGGCCATCGCCATGGGCGCCGACTACATCGAGCCCGACCTCGTCTCCACCAAGGACCACGTGCTGGTCGCCCGGCACGAGAACGAGATCTCCGGCACGACCGACGTGGCCGCCCACCCCGAGTTCGCCGATCGGCGCGCCACCAGGACCGTGGACGGCCGGCCGGTCACCGGCTGGTTCACCGAGGACTTCACGCTGGCCGAGCTGAAGACGCTGCGGGCCAAGGAACGCGTGCCGGACCTGCGGCCGGACAACACCGCCTTCGACGGGCTGGCCGAGATCCCGACGTTCGAGGAGGTCGTCCGGCTCGCGCAGCGGCACGGCGTCGGGGTCTACCCCGAGACCAAGCACCCGACGTACTTCGACTCGATCGGCCTGTCGCTGGAGGATCCGCTGCTGGAGGTGCTGAACCGGTACCGCGTGCGCAAGGCGTACATCCAGTCCTTCGAGACGGCGAACCTGCGCGAGCTGCGCGGACGGACGCGGCTGCCGCTCATCCAGCTCATCACCTACGGCGGCGCGCCCTACGACTGGGTCGCCGCCGGCAGCACCCGCACCTACGACGACATGGTGACCCCCGACGGGCTGCGCGAGGTGGCCCGGTACGCCGCCGGGATCGGCGTGGACACCCGCCGGGTGGTCCCGGTGGACGCCGCGGGCGCGACGCTGCCCCCGACCACGCTGGTCCAGGACGCCCACCGCAGGCGGCTGGAGGTGCACGTGTGGACGATCCGCAACGAGAACTCCCAGCTGCCCGCCGACTACCGCAGGGGGAACCCGGCCGCCCCGGTCTTCGGGCGGGCCACCGGCGACGTCGCCGGCTGGCTGAGCAGGCTGGTCGAGCTGGGCATCGACGGCGCGTTCTGCGACGACCCGGCGATGGGCCGCGCGGTGGTCACCGGCCGCCCCTCCTGACCGGGTCCCCTCCCGGCCGCCCCTGCCGACCGGGGCGCGCACGCGAAGCGGCGGGCCCCCTTGCCGGGGACCCGCCGCCAGTGCGCCGCTCGGGACGCGTCAGGTACGGCGCCAGCGGGACTCGCCGAAGCAGTAGCCCGCGAACAGCAGCAGCCCGAGCGCCACCACCGCGAGCAGCCACGGCCCCACCGGCGTGTCGGCGAAGCGCCGCAGGGTGGCGTCGATGCCGCCCGCCTTGTCGGGGTCGAAGGTGACCGCCGCGTAGCCGACGAAGACGCCGGCGCCGCCGGTGATCACGCCGCGGGCGATGTAGCCGGCCTGGCCGAGCCGCTCCATCACCTTGCGGGCCTTGGGCGACATGCGGCCGAGGTCGAGCTCGCGCTCGAACTTCTTGGTGACGCCCTCGTGGATCCAGTAGATGCCGAGGGCGACGATGCCGAGCCCGATCAGGCCGACGATGATCTGGCCGCCGGGCAGGTCGAGCAGCTTGCTCGTCAGGTTCTGCGACTGCTTGTCGTCGGACTTGGCCTGACCGGCCAGCAGCACGCTCAGCAGGGTCACGCAGATCAGGACGTACACGCCGGTGCGGAAGGCCGACTGCGCGCGGTCACTCGCCTTGCGGTGACTGAACAGCGCCTCCGACGCCTGCCACAGCGCCAGCCCGGCGAAGCCGACCGTCATGATCCACAGCAGCACCTGGCCGAAGGGCAGTCCGGCGATGGTGGTGATGGCTCCCGACTTGTCGGCCTGGCGGGAGCCGTCGCCGAAGGCGATCTGCAACGCCAGCACTCCGATCAGCGCGTACAGCACGCCGCGGCAGGCCAGTCCGATGCGGGCCAGCGTGGTCATCGCCGGGCTGTCGGCTGCTCTGCGGGCCGCGTTCTTGGCCTCGCGGCCCGCGTCCATGGCGTCGCGGCCCGCGCTCTGTGCGGTGCTCACCGTTCCTCCTGGGGGTTTGCGGAAGAACTCCCCTTTGCCCGGGAAACGGCGTTCTAGGCGTCGCCGATCAGTCGAAGGCGAGGGTGGGCAGGTCAACGGCGGTGGCGCCGCCGTCGGCGACGACCACGCTGCCGGTCATGACGGCGCTGTCCGGCGAGGCCAGGAACAGGCAGATCGCGGCGATCTCGTCGGCGGTGGCCGGGCGGCGCAGCGGCACGTCCTTGGTGACCAGCTCGTACGCGGTGTCGCGGGTGATGCCGTCGCGGGCGACCAGCACGTCCATCTCCTCATCGGCCATCGGCGTGCGCACCCAGCCGGGGCACAGGCAGTTGGCCCGGACGCCCTGGGGCCCGTAGTCGCGGGCGATCGAGCGGGTGAGGCCGATGAGCGCATGTTTCGTCGTGACATATCCGGACACGGCCGGGCCGGCGGCCAGGCCCGCGATCGACGACACGACCACGATCGCCCCCTTGGACCGCACCAGCGCCGGCAGCGCCTCCCGGCAGGTCACGAAGCAGGTGTTGAGGTTGGCGTCGAGGCTGAGCCGCCAGGACGCGTCGTCGGTCTCTCCGACCGGCCCGCCCCCGTGGCCGCCCGCGTTGGCCACCACCACGTCGAGCCCGCCGAAGCGGCCCAGGCACGCCTCGACCGCCGCCCGCGCCTGGCCGGTGTCGGACATGTCCGCGCAGGTCACGGCCGCCGCGTCGCCGAGGTCCGCGGCCACCTCGGCCAGCGGCCCGGGACGGCGGCCAGCCAGCATGACCGAGGCGCCCTCGGCGGCGAACCTGCGGGCGGTCGCCGCGCCGATGCCGGTGCCCGCCCCGGTGATCAGCGCGACCTTTCCCTTGAGCCTCATCGCCTACTCCTTTGCAACGGGAAGCTATATGATTTCATAGACGAATTCGTGGAGGAAGGAGCGGCCATGACCGATCGCCCTGCCGGTTGGAAGAACATGGACGATTTCGCGCCCGGGATCGCCACGAACCGCCTTCCGGCCACGTACGCGCTCGCGGGCACCGAGATCGACCTCACCTTCGACGACGGCAGCAAGACGTCGCTGGCCTTCGCCGGTCGTTACAAGGTGCACGCCGACGGCGGCCCCGCCGAGCCGTACGAGGCCGTGGCCATGCGCGAGGACCTGTTCTACGTCGGCCGCGCGCACGCCGAGCGGCCCCGCGAGTACACGGTCACCGTCCTGCACACCAGCACGGGCCGGGCGCTGCGGGTGGTCTCGGTCATCGCGCCCGAGCCGGTCCCGGGGCAGCCGCGGGTGTCGCAGACGTTCACGCCCGGCGTGATCGAGGGCCGGGAGGTCACCGGCGAGCCGCCCGCGCCGACCCGCGAGCTGATCGGCCGGCGGGCCCTGTACCGCTACAGCCCCGAGCACCTCTACGAGCACGTCTACCTCAGCTCCGAGCGTTACGCCTGGCAGTGCCTGGCCGGCGCGCAGCGCGGCCATGGCGACGTCGACCTGTCGGCCGCCTGGAAGATCGCCGACGGCCTGTACGTGTTCGCCTTCCGCGAGTTCCGCATCCCGGTCGCGGCCACCTGGCTCTACGACTGGACGGCCCTGCGCACGGTCGGCACCTTCTTCGGCCTGTCGGGCGAGGGCGAGATCCACCATTCCCCCGGCGGCGCGCACATCGAGCCGCTGGGTCAGGTCACCTATCCGGCCGGTGAGGAACCGGTCTGAGGAGAAACACAGATGAGCGACAATCTCGACGCCGTACGCGCCTCCTACGCGGCCTCGGCGGCCGGCGACGTGAACGGCATCGTGTCCCTGCTGGGCCCGGCGGCCCGGTGGACGGAGATGGCCGGCTTCCCGTACGCGGGCACGTACGTGGGGCCGCAGCAGGTGCTGTCGGAGGTGTTCGCCAAGCTGGGCAGCGAGTGGGACGGCTACCAGGCCGAGCCGGAGGAGTTCGTGGACGGCGGCGACGTGGTCGTCGTGATCGGCCACTACAGCGGCACCTACCGCGCCACCGGCAAGTCGATGAAGGCGCGCTTCACCCACGTCTGGCACCTGGAGGACGGCGTGGCCACCCGGTTCGAGCAGTTCACCGACACGGCCCTGGTCCGGGAGGCGCTCGTCCCATGATCCCGTCGCGCGGCCGGATGAGGGCCGGCCGCGCGACGTCCTCAGCCGGTCAGCTCCCCCACGCGGCGCATGACCTCGCGGCAGAACGCGCCCACGCCGTCCGGGTCGTCGATGAACTGCGACGGCTTGATGCAGAACGTGGTGTACCCCTCGGCCATCCGGGCCGGGATGTGCTCCAGGGCGGGGCCGAGCGGCGCGCAGGAGACGGCGTCGGGGAAGACGGCCCGCGTGCCGCCGGCCAGTTCCAGCTCGCCGATGTCACGACCGGCCGCCTTCATGCCGTCGGCCAGCGCCTTCATGTCCTCGGCGGGCGGGTAGCCGAGCGGGTTGAACCCGCTGCCCCAGCGGGTCATCCGGCGCAGCAGGTGGCCGCTCATCCGCGCGCCGCCGAACCACAGCGCGGGCCCGCTCTCCCGGTACGCCTTCGGCTCGAAGTACACCTCGTCGAACCGGTAGTGCCGGCCGTGGTAGCTGACCGGCGAGTCCCGCCAGAGCAGCTCCCAGATCTCCAGGTGCTCGTCGAGGAGCTCGCCGCGCCGCTCGAAGGGCACGCCGAGCGCGGCGTACTCGTCGCGGCTCCAGCTCACGGTGGGCAGCACGACGAGCCGGCCCTGCGACAGCAGGTCGAGCGTGCCGAGCTCGCGGGCCAGCGCCAGCGGGTGGCGCAGCGGGGCGAGCACCGCGGCGGCGGCCAGGCGCAGCCGGGTGGTGACCGAGGCGACGGCCGCCAGCAGGCCCAGCGAGTACGGCCACGGCGTGAACGGGTCCTGGTTGCCGGGCATCGCGTACTCGCGGGGGTTGGCCATGCGGCCCCGGGCGCCGGCGTCGGGGCCGAGCACGATGTGTTCACTGATCATGACCGAGTCGAACCCGGCGTCCTCGGCCTCACGCGCCCACCGGACCAGCACCGGCAGGTCGCGGGCCGAGGTCATCGTCCAGTTCTCGGACAGCACGAGTTGCATGCGCGGTTGCTTCATCTTGCATTCATACCCGAACGATCTCCATCAAGCTAGCTCTTGAACCCAATCGTTTGGCACCTTACGATCCCTCCAAAATCCGCAGAGAGGTCGCCCATGATCCCCATGAGGGCACTCGCCGTCCCGCTCGCCGCCCTGCTTGTGGCCGCCGGGTGCGGCCTGTCCGACGACCCGCCGGCCGCCTCCTCCGGCGCCGCCGGCGTCATCAAGGTGGGCGGCGTCAGCTCGCTGAGCGGCGCGGTCACCTTCCCCGACTCCTCGGCCGCCGCCAAGGCCGTCTTCGACCGGGTCAACGAGCAGGGCGGCGTCAACGGCCACAAGATCGAGTACGTCGGCGCCGACGACAAGGGCGACCCGGCCGCCGCCGCCCAGGCCGCCCGGGACGTCGTCACCAACCAGGGCGTGGTGGCGCTCGTCGGCTCGGCCAGCCTGCTCGACTGCGCCGTGAACGCCCCCTTCTACCAGCAGTCGCGCATCGTCTCCGTCCAGGGCACCGGCGTCGACCCGACCTGCTTCGAGTCCCCGGCGATCTCCCCGGTGAACACCGGCCCGTACCTCAACATGGCGATCAACCTCTACTACGCCTCCGAGGTGCTCAAACGGGACAAGGTCTGCATGTTCCTGGCGATCCTCGGCAACACCAACGACGCCTACGGCGGGGCCGTGAAGAGCTGGACCGCGCTCACCGGCAAGAAGCTCACCCTGGACGACCGCACGGTCAAGCCGGACTCCGACCCGACGCCGTTCGTGCTGCGGGCCCGGCGGGAGGGCTGCCAGGCGGTCCTGTACAACGGCACCGAGCCGATGGCGATCTCCTGGATGAAGGTCGTCAAGCAGCAGGGCGTCAGCGGGATCGACTGGCTGATGACCACCGCCCCCTACACCGAGGCCGTCGCCAGGGCCCTGGGCGCCGACGGGGACGGCATGTACGCCAACGCCGAGTTCGAGCCGTTCACCGAGGCCGACTCGCCCGCGCTCAAGGACTGGCGCACGCTCATGACCTCGAAGAACGTGCCGCTGACCTCCTTCGGGCAGGGCGGCTACCTGGCGGCCAGGTACTTCGTGGACACGCTGAAGGCGATCAAGGGGCCGATCACCCGGGAGTCGGTGACGGCGGCCTTCCAGGCGCTCAAGCCCGTCCAGAGCCCGATGACCGGCACCCCGTACGCGTTCGGGCAGGCCGCCAGGCACTTCTCCAACCGGGCCGGCAAGATCGTCCAGCTCAGGGGCGGCGCGTGGCACGTGGTCACCCGCGAGTGGGTGCGCTACCCCGGGACGCTCGGCTGATGTTCCAGGGCCTGGTCTCGGGGCTGGCCGCGGGCGGCACGTTCGCCGCCCTCGGCCTGCTGCTCACCGCCATGTACCGGCTGACCGCGACGGTGAACCTGGCCGTCGCGGCGACCGGCGTGGCCGGGGTGTACGTGATGGCCGCGCTCACCGGGACGGGGTGGCCGTACTGGGCGGCGGCCCTGGCCGGGGTGGCGGCGGGGGCGCTGGTGTCGGCCGGGTGCGGGTTCGTGATGACGCGGTGGTTCGCCGAGAGCGGGCCGCAGACCCGTACCGCGGTGTCGATCGCGCAGCTGATCGGGATCATCGCGCTGGCCTACATCGCCTTCGGCGACGAGCCGCGGGTGCTGCCGAACCCGGCCGCGGGCCGCGTCGCCACGCTGGCCGGGGTGGTGGTGACGCAGGGCGCGGTCGTGCTGCTCGCCCTGGCCGTGGTGATCGGCGCGGGCACCTGGCTGCTGCTCACCCGGACGCCGCTCGGCCTGCGCCTGCGCGCCATGGCCGAGCGGCCGGTGACCACGGAGCTGCTGGGCATCGGCACCCGGGCGCTCACCGTGGCCGTGTGGGCCCTGGCCGGCGCGCTGTCGTCGCTGGTGCTGCTGGTGGTGGCGCCCGTGCGGTCGAGCGACATCCTGTCGCTGAGCATGCTCATCGTGCCCGCCTGCGCGGCGGCGCTGGTCGGCGGGCTGCGGCGGCTGGCGGGGGCGCTGGCCGGCGGCCTGGCGCTCGGGCTGCTGGAAGGGGTGCTCGCGGGGTCTGCGGTGGTGCAGCAGTACCGGGACGTGGTGCCGTTCGCGGCCATCCTGCTGATCCTCGTGTGGAGCCGGCGGCGGGAGGTGTGGGATGCGTCCCGCTGACGGGCCGGTGCCGCGGTGGGCGGTCGCGGGCGTCCTGATGGCGGCGGCGGCCTACGGGCTGGCCGCCGGGCTGCCGGCGTACTGGGTGTTCCTGGCGATGTCGGCGGTCATCTCCGGGGTGCTGCTGCAGAGCCTCGGCGTGGTGGCCGGGCAGGCCGGGATGGTGTCGCTGTGCCAGCTGGCCTTCGCCGCCATCGGCGCCTGGACCACCGCCCAGCTCAACGTCTGGGGCGTCCCCGGCGGCCTGTACGTCTGGCTGCCTCTCTCGGGCCTGGCCGCCGTGCCGTTCGGGCTGCTCATCGGCCTGCCGGCGCTGCGGCTGCGCGGCGTGCACCTGGCGATCGTCACGCTGGGCTTCGCCGCGACCGTGGACGTCGTGATGGCCGCCAACTCCTTCCCCGGCGTGAGCAGGGGCGTGGTGGTGGGCCGTCCGGCGGGGCTGGCCTCCGACCGCCAGTTCTTCCTGTTCTGCTGCGGCGTCTTCGCGCTGGTGGCGGTGGCGCTGGCGGTGCTGCGGCGGACCCGGCTCGGCGCGTCGTGGCGGGCGCTGAAGGAGTCCGAACGGGCCACGGCGGCGGCCGGGACCAGCGTGCCGGGGGCCAAGCTGAGCGCCTTCGCGGTCAGCGCCTTCATCGCGGGCCTGTCGGGGGCGCTGCTGGCCGGGCAGCTCGCCATGGTGGTCTCGCGCAACTTCGACCCGGGACAGTCGCTGGTCGCCTACGCGGTGGCCGTGATGGCGGGCGCCCACCACGCGGAGGGCGCGCTCATCGGCGGCGCGCTGGGCGTGCTGGTGAGCGAGCTGCTGCGGCGGTTCGGCGTGCCGCAGCAGTGGGCGAACGTCGTGTTCGCCGTGGGCGCGGTGCAGGCGATGACGCAGGGCTCGGGCATGAGCGACGGCCTGCGCGCCGCCCTGCGCTCCCGCCGTGCCCGCCGCTCCCGGAGGTCCGGCGACCGGCCGGGCATGCCCGCCGCGGCCGGGCCCGAGCTTCCCGCGCCCGGTCCGGACGGACGGCCGCCGGCGTTGCGGATCGAGGGCGTCAGCGTGCAATACGGCCAGGTCGTGGCCGTGGACGGCGTCGGCCTCACCGTGCTCGCCGGCGAGGTGCACGGGCTGGTCGGCCCGAACGGCGCGGGCAAGTCGTCCCTGGTCGACGCGATCAGCGGGTTCGTGCCCGCCGGAGGCGGCCTGGTCGAGGTCGGCGGCGTGGCCGTCGCCGGGGCCGGCGGCGGCACGGCCGTCCACCGGCGCGCCAGGGCCGGGCTGCGCCGCACGTTCCAGCAGGACCGGGTGCCGGTGGGCCTGTCGGTGCGCGAGTACCTGCGCTTCGCCGCGCGCCGCTCCCTCAGCGACGCCGAGCTGGCCGAGGGCCTGGCCGGGCTGGTGACGGCGGCGCCCGGCGACCCGATCGCCGCGCTCGACGTGGGCAGCAGGCGGCTGCTGGAGGTGGCCGGGACGCTGCTGGCCCGTCCCGCGGTCGCGGTGCTGGACGAGCCCGCCGCCGGCCTCGGGCACGCCGAGAGCGAACGGCTGGGCGCCTGGCTGCGGCGGGTCCCCGCCCGGTACGGCGCCGCCGTCCTGCTCATCGAGCACGACCTGGACCTGGTCAGGGCGGCGTGCACGGGCGTGACCGTGCTGGACTTCGGCCGCGTCATCGCCCAGGGCCCGCCCGCCGAGGTGTTCGCCGAGCCCGGCGTCCTGCGGGCCTACCTGGGCCAGGAGCCCGCCGCGTGAGCGGGCGGACGGGAGGCGACCCCATGGACCTCGTGCTGCGGGACGTGACCGTGGCCAGGGGCGGCCGGCCGGTGGTCAGGGACGTGACGCTGACCGCCGCGCACGGGCAGGTCACCGTCCTGCTCGGCCCGAACGGCGCGGGCAAGACCACGCTGCTCGAAGCGGTCTCGGGCGTGCTGCCGGCCGCCGGGGGCGACATCGTCCTCGGCGGGACCACGCTGACCGGCCGGCCGCGCACCCGCCGGGCCCGGCACGGCCTGGCGCACGTGGAGCAGGGCCGGGCCGTGTTCGCCACGCTCACCACGCGCGAGAACCTGGCCCTGGCCGGCGACCCTCGGCGCGCGCTGGAGCTGTTCCCCGAGCTGGAGCGGCGGCTCGACGTGCGGGCCGGGCTGCTGTCCGGCGGCGAGCAGCAGATGCTGGTCCTGGCCAGGGCCATCGGGACCGGTCCCGCGGCGCTGCTGCTGGACGAGATGTCGCTCGGCCTGGCCCCCGGCGTCGTGCGCCGGCTGCTGCCGGTGATCCGGCGGCTGGCCGACGAGGGCTGCGCGGTGCTGCTGGTCGAGCAGTTCGCGCACGCGGCCCTGGCCCTGGCCGACAGCGCGTACGTGCTGGCCCACGGCGCGATCACCTACGGCGGCGACCCCGCGCCGCTGCGCGAGTCGGATGCCGCGCTCAGGCGCGCCTATTTGGGAGATGATTCATGACGAACGCGGATCTCTTGCTGGTCAACGGGCGGGTGCTCACCATGGACCCGGCCCGGCCGTACGCGACCGGCGTGGCGGTGCGCGACAGCGTGATCGCGCACGTCGGCGACGCCGCAGGCTGGAGCGCCGACGAGGTGGTGGACCTGCGGGGACGCGTCCTGCTGCCCGGGATCAACGACTCCCACCTGCACGCCTGCGGCTACGGCCTGACCCGCCCGCCGTTCTGCGTGGACGTGGCGGTGGGGTCGATCGCCGAGGTGCGGGAGCGGGTCGCCGCCGCGGTACGCGCCGCCGGCCCCGGCGAGTGGGTGCGCGGGATCGGCTGGAACCCCGGCCGGCTGGCCGAGGGCCGGTCGCCGTCGAGGACGGACCTGGACGACGTCGCCCCCCACCACCCCGTCCTGCTCCAGGACTTCTCCGGCCACACGACGTGGGCGAACTCCGCGGCGCTGCGGCTGGCCGGGTTGCCCGCCGACGGCGACGGCCTGCTGCACCACGGGGACCAGGGCCTGGTCCAGCGCCTGGTGCCGCCGCCGCCCGGCGGGCTGAGGCGGGTGCTGCGCGAGGTGGTGGCCGAGCTGAACCGGGCCGGGATCACCAGCTTCACCGAGCCGGGCCTCGGGCCGGGCGGCGGGGAGGCGTTCGCGGGCGGCATGGGGCCGGGGGTGCTGGGCGCGTACGCGGAGCTGGCGCGGGCCGGCGAGCTGACCGCGCGGGTGAGCGTGCTGGGCCTGCCGAGCCCGATGTCGGGCGCCTCGGTCGCCGACACCGCCGCCTACCTCGACCGTCTGCCGGACGACCTGGACGGCGTGGACGAGCGGCTGGTCCGGCTGCTGGGCGTGAAGGTGTTCGCCGACGGGATCCCGCCGTCGGAGACGGCCTGGATGCGGGAGGCGTACCCGTCGGGCGGCCACGGCTCGCTGTGCACGCACGGCGGCACGGACGCCGAGCGGGTCGCCGAGCTGGACGAGATCCTGCGCCTGGTGCACGTGGCCGGCCTGCAGGCGGGCGTGCACGTGGTGGGCAGCCGGGGCGTGGACGCCGTCGTGGACGCGCTGGCCGCGATCTCCCGCGAGCACCCGCGGGCCGACCCACGCCACTACGTGATCCACGGCCAGTTCGCCTCGAAGCAGGCGCTGGCCACGCTCGGCGAGCTGGGCTACGGGATCAACCTCCAGCCGGTGCTGCAGCGCGTGGAGTCGGGCACCACGCGCGAGCTGTTCGGCGCGCGGGCGGCCGAGCAGGAGTGGCCGGCCCGCTCGGCGATCGACGCGGGCGTGCTGACCGCGTGCAGCTCCGACGCGCCGGTGACCGCGCCGGACTGGCGGGCGGGCGTGGCGGCGCTGGTCGCCCGCGACGGCGAGGGCGTCTCGCTCGCCGAGGCCCTGGCCACCTATACGATCGCCGGAGCGCGACAGGACTTCGCCGAGGGCTGGAAGGGCACGCTCACCCCGGGCAAGGTCGCCGACCTGTGCGTCAGCGCGGCGACGGCGGACGACGACGTCGTGGCCGCGCCGGTGGACCTGACGGTGTTCGGCGGCCGGGTCGTTTGGTCCCGTTCGTGAGCGGCGCTCGTGAAGATTGTTAGGGACCGAATATACTTTCCTGCCATGACGGGACACCACACGTTGCGCCAGACCGAGGAGGCCATCGGCCAGCGGCTGGGCGGCCTCAACATCGACTTCGAGGCCATGTGGGCGGTGTCGAACGTCTACCGCGCCTCCTCCGCCATCCGCAACCATCTGGAGCAGACCGTCCTGCGCGACACCGGCCTGACCTGGACGGGGTTCGTGGTGATGTGGGTGGTGTGGATCTGGGGCGAGAGCGAGACCCGCCACGTCGCCGCCGAGGCGGGCATCTCCAAGGGCACGCTCACGGGCGTGGTCAAGACCCTGGAGTCCTACCGGCACCTGCGGCGCTTCCCGCACCCCACGGACGGCCGCCGGGTCATGCTGGCGCTCACCGCGACCGGCGAGCGGCTGATGCGCGAGCTGTTCCCGGAGTTCAACCGGCAGGAGGCGTTCGTGGTCAAGGAGCTCGACAGCGATCAGCGGCGCGAGCTGGCCGGCTCGCTCAGGCGCGTCATGGAGCACCTGGAGAGCATCTGACCGGCAGCTCCTTGATGCCGTTGACGAAGTTCGAGCGGATCCGGCGCACCTGGCCGGCCAGCTCGATCGACGACAGGCGGGGCAGCAGCTCCTCGAACAGCACCCGTATCTCCAGCCTGGCCAGCGCGCCGCCGAGGCAGTAGTGCGGGCCGCCCCGGCCGAACGTCAGGTGCTCGTCGGCGTCCCGGCCCACGTCGAACCGGTACGGGTCGGGGAAGACGCGCTCGTCCCTGTTGCCCGAGGCGTACCACATGACGACCTTGTCGCCGGCGGCGACGCGGCGGCCGTGCAGGGTGACGTCGCGGGTGGCGGTGCGGCGGAAGTGGTAGACGGGCGAGGCCCAGCGCAGGAACTCGTCCACGGCCCGGGGCAGCAGCGCCGGGTCGGCGCGCAGCCGGTCGAGCTGGGCGGGGTGCTCCATGAGGGCGAGCATGGCGTGCGAGAGGGCGTGCCGGGTCGTCTCGTTCCCGGCCACGACCAGCAGCAGGAAGTAGTTGTCGAAGTCGCGGTCCGACAGCGGCAGGCCGTCCACGGGCTCCTGGTTGACGAGCCTGCTCACCAGGTCCGTGCCGGGGCCGCCGCGGCGGCGGGCGGCCAGCTCGCGGCCGTACTCGAAGACCTCCAGGGAGGCCGGGCTGCGGAAGGGCAGGTCCTTGAACTCCTCGCTCTCGCGCAGCCGCTCGGGATCGGTGTTCTCGATGATCTGGTTGCCCCAGTCGATGAGCCGCCGGGTGTCGGGCACGTCGAGCATGCGGGCCAGCACGTTGATCGGAAAGTCGGCGGCGACCTCCTTGACGAAGTCGAACTCGCCCTTGGGCAGGGCGGCGTCCAGGGTGGTGGCGGTCAGGCCGCGCAGGAACACCTCGTAGCCGGCCACCGTCCTGGCCGAGAAGTCGCGCAGCAGCAGCCGCCGCAGCGCGTGGTGGCGGGGGCCGTCGGTCTCCAGCAGGGAACGGCGGATCGCGGCCTGCCGCTCGTCCACCTCCTCCAGGTTGGTGAAGCCTTCTGAGGTGAACGTCTCGGGGTCGCGGCCGACGGCGACGATGTCGGCGTGCCTGGTGACCGCCCAGAAGCCCTTGCCGTGCCCGTGCTCGTCCTGCCAGTGGACGGGCGACTGCTCGCGCAGCACGTCGAACATGCGCCACGGGGTCACTCCGTCGGTGAACCGGCCGGGGTCGGCGAGGTCGACGTCTGCCAGGCGCATGGCTCTCCTTCACCCTTGTTCGGTCACAAACATTACGGCTGGCGACTTATTCCGACAAGGCTGGTTGCGGGGTCGTACGGGAGCGAATGAGATCTGCCCGGTCGGCGCGCTGGGCGCGCCGACGCCCTGAGCCGCCGCCGGTCGCGCGGTTACAGTGACCGGGTGACCACCGACCAGCACGGCCTGGCCATGACCGGCGCGAGCGCCGCCGCCGCGCGCCACTACGACCGGGCGATCGACGAGCTGCTGCACTTCCGGGCCGAGGTCGACGCCGAGACGGCCGCCGCGCTGGCCGACTCCCCCGGCTTCCCGATGGGCAACGTGCTGGCCGCCTACCTCGACCTGCTGACCACCGAGGCGGCCGGCGCCCGTGCCGCGCGGGCCCGGTTCGCCTCCTTCCGCCGCCGGACCGACGAGTCGTCGCTGCTGCCGCGCGAGCGCGCCCACGTGGCGGCCGTCCAGGCGCTGCTCGACGGCGACCTGACCGCCTGCGGCGCGCTGCTCGCCGAGATCGCCGTCGCCCACCCGCGCGACGCGCTGGCCCTGGCCGCCGGGCACCAGCTCGACTTCCTCACCGGCGACGCCCGCTCGCTGCGCGACCGGATCGGCGGCGCGCTCACCGCCTGGCACGAGGACGACCGGCACTTCGGCCACCTGCTCGGCATGTACGCCTTCGGCCTGGAGGAGGCCGGCCACTACGACCGCTCGGAGCAGGTCGGCCTGCGCGCCGTCGAGCTGAACCCGCGCGACGTGTGGGGCATCCACGCCGTCGTGCACACCTACGAGATGCAGGGCCGCTTCGGCGAGGGCGTGCGCTACCTCGACGCCCGCCTGGACGACTGGTCCACCGGCACCTTCTTCAACGTCCACACCTGGTGGCACTACGCCCTCTACGCCCTGGAGAGCGGCGACACACGGCGGGCGCTGGAGGTGCACGACGCCGCGCTCGCCGGCGGGCGCACGTCCATGGAGCTGCTGGACGCCGCCGCGCTGCTCTGGCGGTTCCTGCTGGAGGGCTCCGACCAGCACGAACGCTGGCAGGCCCTGGCCGACGCGTGGCCGCCGCTGGTGGCCGAGCCGTTCTACGCCTTCAACGACGTGCACGCGGTCATGTCGTACGTGGGGGCCGGGCGGATCGGGGAGGCGGAGAAGCTGATCGCCTCGCGGGAGGCGTACACGCTGGAGTGCCGTCCGGGGGTCACCAACGTCGCGATGACGCTGCGGGTGGGGTTGCCGGTGTGCCGGGCCCTGGTGGCGTACGGGCGGGGCGACTTCGCGGCGGTGGTCGACCTGCTGCACCCGATCAGGCACCGGGTCGGCGAGTTCGGCGGCAGCCACGCCCAGCGGGACGCCGTGCAGAAGACGCTGCTGGAGGCGGCGCTGCGGGGCGGGCGGCACGAGCTGGCGCGGGTTCTGGTGAGCGAGCGCATCGGCGTGCGGCCGTGCAGCCCGTTCAACTGGCTCAAGCAGGCGGCGGTGGCCGACGGGCTGGGCGACCGCGCGGCCGCCGCCGTCGCCCGCGCGAAGGCCGCGACGCTGATCGCCGGCGCCTGACGCCGCCGCTCGTCCCGCCCCTTCTGTCCGCTCTCCGCGGACGCGATGATCGCCGCGGACGCGCGGCCGGAAGTGTCGTGCGCGCCGAGTAGGGTTCCCTTCATGGATCGGGAACTCACCTTGATGGTCGTCCACGCCCACCCCGACGACGAGTGCCTGAGCACCGGCGGCGTCCTCGCCCGCTACACCGACGAGGGCATCCGCACCGTGCTGGTCACCTGCACCAACGGCGAGCAGGGTGACGACACCGGCGGCGTCAAACCGGGCGAGGAGGGTCACGACGCCGCCAGGGTGGCCGAGCGGCGGCTGGCCGAGCTGCGCGAGTCCGTCGCGCACCTGGGCATCGACCACCTGGAGCTGCTCGGCTACCGCGACTCCGGCATGGACGGCTGGGACACCAACCACCACCCCGACGCGTTCGCCAACGTGCCGGTCGAGGTGGCCGCCGCCAGGCTGGGCGAGCTGATGGAGCGCTACCGCCCGCAGGTGGTCGTCACCTACGACGAGACCGGCGGCGGCGGTTACGGCCACCCCGACCACGTGCAGGCCCACCGCATCACGGTGGCCGCCGTCGAGGCGACCGGCATCCCCGACAAGTTCTACTACACGGCGATCCCCCGGGCGGCGATCAAGCGCATGTTCGAGCTGATGCGCGACAGCGGCGTCGACCTGGGCGGCTTCGAGCCGTCCGACGACTTCGGCACCCCCGACGAGCGGGTCGACGCCGTCGTCGACGTCACCCCCTACGTCGAGCGCAAGCTCAAGGCCCTCAAGGCCCACGAGAGCCAGGGCGAGAACATCTTCCTCCTCCGCATGCCCGAGGAGGCCCAGCAGCAGGCGTTCTCCCACGAGGCCTTCGAACGCAAGCTGAACAAGGTCAACGCCCCCGACCACGAGGAAGACCTCTTCACTGGCCTCCGCCCCTGACCTCACCCCTCCCGCCGGGCCGGCCCCGCCCACGACTCCGACGACGTCCGGTCCGGCGGTGACGTTCAACGACTGCGAGATCGCGGCTTTCACTGACGGCGCCGGGCGGGGCGGGTTCCCTGTGTGGTGCGGCATGACGGGCGACCCGGGACGGTGGGAGCAGCCGGAGCTGCTCGTGGACCAGTGCGGCCAAGGCCGGACATCCCGACAGCCGTTCCGGTGCAGCACCCGGTTCCGGTCAGGCGACCGGATACGGGCCGACGGCGCGGGTGGCCGGCTCGCCCGGTGCTGCCGAGACATCACGCGATCTCACGAGCTCCGCCTCCCGGGAGCGGTCGCGAGGCGGAGCACGCGCGACAGAGTGAGCGTGTTGTCCCTACCTGGTTGCGACACGACTGCTGTCCGCGGACTGACTGTGGGCGACAGGGCCCGGACGACCATGCATCGGCCGGGGCCTTCCTGCCTCAACGCGATCGGCGCCTCTCATGCTGCAGCCCGTTGCAGCTCTCGTGCTGCCCGTGGAGTCAGCTGCTCTTCGGGGGCCTGCCCCCTTTGCGGGTGCGGCGCTCCGACAACTCCCTCTCGACGGCGTCGAGTTCGGCGACCTCCTCGGGGGTGCCGTGCTCGCGGATGTGGTCGAGCAGGCGTGCTGAGTGGTTGGTGCCGAGCCGCCTTGTCATGGTGTCGTACGCGTCCCACATGCGACAGGGGACGCGCGGGTATGCGACCTCCGTCGCCTGGCCGCGCTGGACTGGTTCGTCCAGCGCGGCCTCACCGCGATGCGCGACCGAGGCGCCCCGGCGACACCTGAAGCGGGGCGGCGACTACATCCTGTCGGGGACATCGCTCAGACGCGATGCCTCCATGTACCGGCGGATGACCGGCTCCAGGTAATCCGCGTGCGGGCCGTCCAGGTTCGCGAGCTCAGTCGGGGAGCGCACCAGCCCGATCCGGTCCAGCTCAGGGACACGCCTAAGGGCGCGTTCGGCGGCGGTCATGGCCTCGAACCGCTGACGCAGTACCGCCGCAGGCTGCGGCGGGGCAAGGAAGGTCAGGCCGATGCTCTTGTTCTCCCCGCGGGTGACAACCAACAGGCGCAGTTCGGCCGGCGACAGAACGACACCGGTCTCCTCAGCCAGCTCACGGGCGGCATGGCCACGTACGGCAGCCTCATCGAGCCCCTCGTGGTGCTCAGGCGGCTCCACGGCCCCGCCAGGTAGCTGCCACCGTCCTGGAGCAGCCGTGGATGACGACATTCGCGCCACCAGAACACGCCCGTCGTCGGCCGGCTGCACCACGTTCACGAACAACGACGGCAAGATCACGGCGCCGGGTACCTGGCGCAACGCATGGTGACGGTAGGTCACCCGTGCCCAGGAGAGAAAGAGACCACGCGGTCCCTCCCACGCCCAATCCGCACACGCCACCACAGGGCCGTCGAACAAGCTCGGATTGGCCTTCACCGACTCGTCCCATATGCAGTCCCTGGCCAATTCCTGCTCGGGCGAGGGCGCCGGCGCCTCGACCTCCACCAGACGCAGCCGGCGAACATCGAAGAGTTCAACACTCTCGGGACGCAGTGTTTCGGCCACCGCCCCATCGTAGGACCGAGCATGGCAGAGGCGCTGGAAGCGCGGTACGACGCAGCCTGAGCCGGTGGCGCGGTCATCGTGGTGCGGCCAAGAAGTGGCATGATCCCGCGAGAACGATCTGATTCACCTGCGGAATCCGCTGCGCTCAGCAGCCCCCTCGGCCTTGCTGTGGCCGCGATCATCGGCATCGGCTCCCTCATCAGGGTTCGGCGTCGCGAAGGCGACGCCGGCCCGAGCAGCGTGCCCGTACCGACCAACGCTCACCTCCATCAGCCGGCCGCCCGCGCCCGCGTGCTGACGGCTGTAATGCCAGCGGGGCAGGAGTTGATGAACCCAACGAAGAGATCTTGGGAAGGCGGGAGTCATGGCCGGCACCATCGTGAAGTGGATCGGCGGCGTCGTGGCGGGGCTCGCCACGGTGGTGATGCTCCTGGTATGGCCGTTCGCACTCAACGAGGTCGCCGGAATGACGGGCGTCAAATGGGCCTCACTCGCCGACATCGGCGAAGCCTACGGCTCCGCCGTCGCGCTGCTGACCGCGGCCTCTCTCCTGGTGCTGGCCGTGTCTGTGGCATTCCAAGTGCGGGCAGCCCGAATCTCCGCGGATGCGACCGCGCGCATGCTTCACCTGGAGCTGATGCACTTCGTGATGGAGGACCCATCCCTAGTACAGGTGGAAGGCATCCAATGGGACGGGACGGCCCAGAGATCCGAGCATCTACGGCAGTGGGTGTACGCCAACATGCAGCTCGCGCACTTTCGCACGATGTACGACCTCAAGGAGCAGACGGCAGCAGAGCTGCGAATGCAGATGGCTGCCAGATTCACGTCGAGGATCGGTCGGCAGCATTGGGAGTCCAACCGCACGTGGTACCGGGCAGGTGCGCGCCGTCGGCATGACCGCCAGTTCTGCGACATCGTCGACGAGGAGTACGAGAAGGCTGTCCGGGCGGGTGAGGCGACGGCTGAACGCTATCGTGCGAGTCGTGGCGGATTGCGCCGGGAACTCGTGGTGGGCGGGGCGATGCTGACGGCGCTGGCGGCCGGCGTCCTTCTTGGGAGGGGGCGGAGCGGCCGTGTCTGATCTGCGACGAGTCGGCGGCGCGGTCACTCACGAGCCGAGGCCGCGCTGCTCCACTCCGCCCCGCCGGGTAGAGGTCGGTGGCCACAGGTGTCGGGCGGCTGTGACCAGCGTCTGGCGTTCAGGGGTTGATGGGGTGTTCGGTGAAGTGGCCGCAGGGGCGGAAGCCCAGGCGGCGGTAGACGGGCTCGCCGTCGGCTGACGCCTGCAGGACCGCGATGCGATGGTCTCGGTCGCGGGCCGCATGGAGTGCCGCGAGGGTGATGGCGCCTCCGTAGCCTCGACGGCGGTGGGTGGCCAGGGTGGAGATGTTGTAGATGCCGGCGACGCCCGCGTGATGGAACACTTCGGCGGAACAGACCGGACGGCCGTCCACGTAGCCGACCAGATACCGGGCCGGACAGTGCGCGGCCAGTGCCTGTGGGGCTGCCTGGGCGAAGAAGCGGCGGACGGTGTCGGCGGGCGGGTCCCAGTTCGCGGCCAGAACCGTGGCGTAGTCGGCGAGCTGTTCGGGCGTGGCGACCGTTCGGATGTCCAGTCCTTCGACGGCGGGCGGCGGCAGGGTGCCGTCCAGCTCTGCCCACATCGCCGTCTCGCGTTCGGACGGCGGCAGACCGGCCGCCGTCAGGCGGGCACCGAGATCCGGCGGTGTCGAGGCGGGCCCCACCCACCAGGAGAAACGGCGGCCGGTGCGAGCGGACGTCCGAACGGTCTCGCCGATGCGGGCCGCGGCGTCGGCGACGGTGAAGCGGGCCGCGGCGACGATGTTGAAGGTGTCGTCGTCCAGGCCGCTGTCGGCGACCAGGAGGTCATCGGTCTCCGTGACGGCCGCACCGGTCATGCTCCGGTGCAGGTGACAGGCGTGTTCGGCCAGGTTCCGCTCCATCCTGTCCAGCAGGTCGGCGTCAACGAGTGAATGAGCGTTCATAGGGATCGATCCCAGCATGATTTCGGGTGCAGGTCGCATGGGTTTTTGAGCCGTCCGTCCGGCGGGGGTTCCGGCTGTCGGGCTGAGGCGTCCGGCAGCGGGACGTCACCGCGGGCCGGCGGGTTCCGGGCGGTTCTTGCGTGCGGCCTTGAGTGCCTCGGGGAAGCCGGGGCCGTGGACGACGTGGACCTGCCGGAGGTCGGTGACCTCACCGCAGGTGCCGCAGGTGGTCTGCTCGGTGACGGCCCCGCCGCAACCGGTGTGCCGGTACAGGATGGGCGGACCGTCGGGCGCCGCCCAGCGATCACCCCACTGCGTCAGCGCGATGATCACGGGCGCCAGGTCGAGCCCCTTCGGGGTCGCGGCATAGCCGCCGCGGTCGGGCTGCTCCTTGCTCGATCGCCGTTCCAGGACGCCCGCCTCGACC
Source organism: Nonomuraea sp. NPDC049646 (assembly GCF_044465525.1). Classification (NCBI taxonomy): domain Bacteria; kingdom Bacillati; phylum Actinomycetota; class Actinomycetes; order Streptosporangiales; family Streptosporangiaceae; genus Nonomuraea; species Nonomuraea sp. NPDC049646. Next base: position 850,094 of record NZ_JBITLU010000002.1, read on the forward strand.
AGGCTGTCCAGGCGTTTGGCCAGGATGTTGGTCGCGATGCCGAGGCGCTGGAAGTCGGCGAACCGGGTCGCCCCGGCGAACAGCACGTCACGCACGATCAGCAGGCTCCATCGCTCGCCGATGACCTCCAGTGCCCTGGCGGCCGAGCACACCTGCGTGTCGTAGGTCTTGCCGAGCATGGCGACCTCACCTCCCAGAGGAGCACTTGCGTGATGCAAGACTACCCCTCTAGTGTCGCTTGCATCACGCAAGCGCGCTCTCGAACGGCGGACGGCTCCATGGCCGCGCCCACGGCGTGACCAGCGAGCCCGCTTGTCCGTCCGTCCGGGACAAAGATCATGTGGAGGTCACTGATGAGTGGATTGCTGCTCAAGGACAAGAACGCCGTGCTCTACGGAGGCGGCGGCGCCATCGGCGGCGCCATCGCGCGGGTTTTCGCCAGGGAGGGCGCGCGGGTCTTCATCGCCGGGCGGACGCAGGCGAAGCTCGACGCCGTGGCGCGTGACATCGCCGCCGCGGGCGGAACGGTCGAGACCGCGCTGGTGGACGTGCTCGACCAGGAGGCGGTCGACAAGCACGCCGACGCGGTCGCGGCGACGGCCGGCGGCATCGACATCGCCGTGAACGCCGTGAGTGTCCAGCACGACCAGGGGACTACGCTGGCTGACTTGTCGCTGGAGGAGTTCATGCGGCCGATCGACGGCTTCTTGCGGACGCTGTTCATCACCAGCAAGGCTGTGGCCCGGCACATGGGGGGCGAGCGTCCCGGCGTGATCCTGACGCTGTCGGAGCCGGGCGCCAAGCTGGCCGTCGGCGGCATCCTGGGGCACGCCGTGAGCGCGGCCGGCAAGGAGGCGTTCTCCCGGGTGCTGGCCGCGGAGCTGGCGCCGGCCAACGTCCGGGTCATCGGCATCCGTCCCCACGCCGTCGTGGACGCACCGGCAGCCGGTTCCTACACCAAGGAGCTCTTCGAGCAGGCCGCGGCGGCAGCCGGACAGTCCGTCCAGGAGATGCTCGACGGCGGGGCGATGGCGCAGGGGACGCTGCTCAAGAGGCTGCCGACGCTCTCCGAGATCGCGGAGACGGCCGCGTTCCTGGCGTCGGATCGAGCGGGGGCCATGACCGGGACGATCGCCAACCTGACCAGCGGCGCGATCGTCGACTGAGTTCAGGTCCGCCAGGACGTCCGCCGGGCGGCGCGCGCAGCGGGGTCACGCCGTCGCTTCTCGGCACCACCGCCGGCTGGGCGTTCCAGGCGATCACGAGCCCGCTTTCCGGTCCGAGACGGGAAGTGCCCGGCGCTCTTGGACGACGTCCTGGGCGGGGCCGGCGTCACGACGGTGCTCGCCGGTGTCCCTAGAGGCCCGCGATGTCGATCGCCCGGTCGAGGTACATCTCGGTGCCTCCGGGCCAGAAGCGCTCGTAGAGGAGATATTCCAGGGGGTCCCGCTGCTCGTCCGTCAGGAATTCGCGGGCGGCCCTGGGGTGGTTGGCCAGGGCGGCCATGACGGCCGCCATGGGGTCGCGTTCGTCCAGGGGGATGGCGCACATCGGCCGTGAGTCCGGACGGAGGTTCCGCCAGTACGGAGACGCGGGAGGCTGGCTTCGTTCGTAGTCGTAGACCTTGAAGGCGAGGTCGCGCAGAAATACGTCGGCGAAACAGCCGTATCGCAACAATTGCCCGAGCGCGAAACCGGTTTCCGGGTCGTCGAGGTTTTCGAGCAGACGGTGGACGTAAGGGGTCGAGATCCTGGCCGCGCCGGGTGCGCGCGAAGCGGTGCCGAGAAGCGTGCTCAGCGCCCTGGCCAGCCGGTCGAGGCTGGTGGACTGGATGGCATGCGCGCGGCGCAGACCAGCCAGAAGGCTCTTGAGCTGGCGCGGCGGCATCACGGCGGCGAACGCCACGGCGAAGTCGGGGTCGTTTCGGCGCTTTTCGAGTTCGGCCAAATCGTGGGAATCGATGGCGCCCTTCTTCCCCTCCGCTCCGCAGAACGACTGGACGAAGGCATCGTAACCACAAGAATGATCGGACAGCGCTGCCCCACTTTTCCCGATAAAAACGAAAAGTCGGGCAGACAATCTCCTCTATACACCCCCTCTCAGGACAAATCGTTCGCCAGCGCCGCACATCACGAAGAGATAACATTAGCGAGCCCACGGACGGACACGAAAAAACCACACGCCCGACCGGAATCCCGCCCCTCCCCCAACCACCGAGGCAGGACGCCCGCCACCAACCTCTCCCCTCATCGAACCGGACAGCGGCGCACGACCGTTCTCGCGCGAGCTTTCGAGCGAGGCAACACAGCCAGAGACCTCGCAAGCCGCCACGAATTACGCAGCGCTTGAAGGTCATGCCTGTCGAACCCGTGTTGCCGAGGAGAACACCCGGCGCACACCCTCAGCCATTCGGGACATCCCGCTCGACGGCTATGTCAGCGAGCGCCCCTTCTCGGGCGAGATGATTCACTGACGCGACACAGCCATGGATCCCACGAGCCGCGACGAGTTCCCCGGCGCACGGAGGCCATAGACAGCAGCCTCGGCCGGACAGCTTCCGGCAGGGAAGTCTTCCGCCTCTCCGTCGACGAGATCCGCCGGGTCGGTGTCCACCTGATGAAACGTCGGCTCCACGACTCGATGCCGGTCCAGGAGACCACCGACGGCGATCCGACGCTCGACGAGCCCAGGCGCAAGTGGACCCACGCCCCGGAGGGCCCCTCCCCTAGGTGGTGCCCTCCGCCACGCTGCCGGCGACCAGGCCAATGCGCACCCGGCCTCCGGCGGCCCGGCCGAGGAGATCGAACGCCTGCGAGCCGAGCCCGGCGACGGCGATATCGCGATCGGCAGCGCACCCCTCGCCACCCCAGGCGACCCACCCGGAGCTGAGGGACGAGCACCGCGCAAGGGCCCACTCGCGGCTGACCGACGAGCACTGGGCCAGGAGCCACCCGCGGCAAAAGGACGAACACCGCACCAGAGATTCACCCAGCGCCGATCGGCAGCGCACCCCTCGCCACCCCAGGCGACCCACCCGAGACTGAGAGACGAGCACCGCGCCAAGGGTCCATCCGGCGCTGATCAGCGCGGCATCCCGTTCTTTCCCCGGGACGAGCGTCAGGTGGGCTTCAAGCGCGTCAAGACCCGGCGCCTTCGATTCGCCAGTCGTCCACCTCCGCCAGCACTCGTCCAGGGCGGCATCGGCGCTACCACCGGGAGACGCGACTCGCCGAGGGGTCGTCGACAGCGTGTATTCCTTGACAGGCATATACGTGAAGGGGAATATGAAGGCATGCCCGTCGACGCGTTCTCCGTGCTCTCCGAGCCGACCCGGCGTCGGATCCTCGATCGGCTCCGGGTGGCCGAGAGCAGTGTGAACGAGCTGGTCGAGGCGCTCGATGTCAGCCAGCCCACGGTGTCCAAGCAGCTGAAGGTGCTGAGGGAGGCCGGGTTCGTCACCTGCCGTACCGAGGCGCAGCGGCGGATCTACCGCATCCATGCCGGCCCCTTCCGGGCGCTGGACGACTGGCTCCAGCCGTACCGGGCCCTGTGGGACACGCATCTCGACGCGCTTGAGCGCCATCTCGACAACAACCTGGAGCAGTCATGACCCCAGACGCGTACCGCCCGAGCCCGCCGGCCCAGGTCGGCAGCGAGGTGACGGAAGGTCGCTGGACCCTCGTCTTCGTCCGTGACCTGCGGCATCCGCCGGAGAAGGTGTGGCGGGCGCTGACCGAGCCCGGCCAGCTCGCGGCGTGGGCGCCGTACACCGCCGACCGCGACCTTTCCGAGGCCGGTGGCGCGACGCTCACGATGATCGACGACGAGAAGCCTCAGGACCTGGTGGCCGAGGTCGTCCGCGTCCAGCCGCCGACGCTGCTGGAGCACACGTTCGGCACCGACCTGCTGCGCTGGGAACTGGCGGCGACCGGCGGCGGCACGCGGCTGACGCTACGGCACACCGTCCTGGACCGCGACCTGCTGCCGAAGGTGGCGGCCGGGTGGCACCTGTGCCTCGACGTGGCCGACCGGCTGCTCGAAGGGCGACCGATCCCGCCGATCCGGGGTGCGGCGGCGGTCGGGTTCGGCTGGTCGGAGCTGAACGACCGGTACGCCCAGCAGCTCGACGTCCCGAACACCGGCCTGCCCGGCCACCTGAAGGACGGGAACCAGAGCTCCTGACGGGTCCCGGCACCACGCCGGGCGCGGCCCCGGAGCCGGCGGGGCGCGGAGCCGACGCGGGCACGGAACCGACGCGGGCACGGAACCGACGCGGGCACGGAACCGACGCGGGCACGGAAGGCCGCCGGGCTGCGATGATGAGCTCCCATCCGGAGACGTCGATGCCACCCGGGGCGTACGGCATCGGCGGCGCGCGCCAGGAAGGCAGGCTCGATGATCGCTGTTCTGGGCGAGTGCGTCGCCGACGGCTTCACCACCGCGGCAGGCAGCGCGGCAGGCGGGGCGGCAGGCGGGGCGGGGCAGGGTGAGCTCGGGTTGCGGGTGCTGCCGGGCGGCGGCCCGGCCAACACCGCGGTGGCGCTGGCCAGGCTCGGCACGCCCGCCCGCTTCCTCGGACGCATCTCCGGCGACGTGTTCGGCGCGCTGTTCCGTGAACATCTGGCGTCCTCGGGCGTGGATCTGTCGGCGGCCGTCGAGGCCGCGGAGCCGAGCACGCTCTCGGTCGCCGCGCTCGACGGCGGCGGCCAGGCCGCCTACACCTTCTACGCGGGCGGCACCGCCGACTGGCAGTGGAGCCCGGACGAGCTGGTCCCGGCCCGGCTCGGCCCGGCCGTCTGCCTGCACACCGGGTCGTTGGCGCTGGTCAGGGAGCCGGGCCGGGCGGCGGTCGAGGAGTTCGCGCGCGCGGCCGCCGCCCGGGCCACGGTCTCGGTCGATCCCAACGTGCGGCCCACTCTCGCCGCCCGCGAGGACTACCGGGTCGAGCGCTGGTGCCGGTGGGCCGACCTGCTCAAGCTCAGCGAGGACGACCTGCGCTTCCTGATGCCCGGCGTGCCGGTGCAACGCGCCTGCGACACCTGGCACGCCGCCGGGGCCCGGCTCGTCGTGGTGACCCGCGGGGCGGCGGGCGCGCTGGTGTCCCTCGACGGCGAACGGGCGGAGGTGCGGGCGCCGGAGGTCGACGTCGTGGACACGGTCGGCGCCGGCGACTCCTTCACCGCCGGGCTGCTGCACGACCTGGGCGCGCGCGGACTGCTCGGCGGCCGGCTCGACGGCCTCGACCTGGACACCGCCGTGGCCGCCGCGTCGTTCGCGGCCCGGGTGTCGGCGCTGACGTGCTCGGTGGCGGGCGCGAACCCGCCCTGGGCCGACGCGCTGGCAACCCCCTGACCACCGCCCCGCGCGAGCCCCGCCGCCCCGCGCGGGATCCCGCCCGGGGCACCGGGCCCCGCGGCCAAGGAGCCGGGGTCAAAGAACCGGGGTCAAAGAACCGGGGTCAAAGAGCCGGGGTCAAAGAGCCGGGGTCAAAGAGCCGGGGTCAAAGAGCCCGGGGGCCGAGAAGGCGGGGTCGAGGGGGTGGGGGTCCAGGAGGCGGAGGTCCAGGACGCGGGTCAGGTGAGGGGGATGGTTGTGGTGGGGACGTTGTAGCCGCGTACCCGGAGTGCCGGCTGATGGCCGCCGAGGTCGCTCGTTCGGTACGTGGCCGTGATGGTCGTGCTCTCCCCCGGCCACAGCGTGACGTAGTTGTCGGTGTAGGTCACCGGTACGACCTCGCGCCCGTCCGCGACCACCTCCGGCCGTACGAGGAAGGCCAGGCCGGACGGGTTGCGCAGGGTGATCGTGACGGTCTCGGTCCCGGCGGAGACGGCGCGGACGCCGGTGGCGGCGACGTCGGCGGCGGGCAGGGCGTTCAGGCCGGTGAGGTCGGCGTAGGTCTTCGGCGTGGTGCGGTACCAGTTGCTCTTGTTGCCGAGCGTGTCGGGCGCGGTGGAGTACCAATAGACGTTGTCGCTGACCTTCGCGCCGGCGGCGTCCTTGAGCTGGAGCCTGATGAGGTACGTCCGCGACAGCCCGGTCAGCGCCGGGATCGTCAGCACCTGGACGCCGGCGTTGGCCGTGGCGGTGACGGGGGCCGAGGCGGTGTACTGCTGGGCCAGGTCCGGCAGGTTGTGCACGGAGACCGTGGCGGTCAGCCCGGACCGCGTGGTGAGGGTCGAGTTGATCACGTGGACGGCCCGGGTCAGGTAGTCGTAGGCGATGTGCACGGGTTCGGTGGCCTTCTTGGTGCCGAAGTAGCCGCCGCCGGGCTTGAGGTAGTAGTCGTAGAGGTTCCAGTGGACCGACGGCCAGGCGTTGTTCAGCATCCAGAAGATCGAGCCGAACGAGCGCACGTGCTGCCTGGCGCTCCACGCCTCGAAGAAGGCGCGGGCGTTCTCGTAGTTCTGCGCCTCGGACTTGCGGGACTGGTCGGCGGCGGAGGCGGGCGTGCCGTAGCGCTTGGCCAGGCCGGTGCTGTAGGGGGCGATGGTGTCGAACACGCTGCCCGGCTTGCCGGCGTGGTAGTTGTACGCCGTGCCGATGGGCCACACGTCGGCGGGCGCGAGGAAGCGTTGCAGCGTCTCCAGGGGCGGCGGCGACTCGGTGCCCTCCTCTCCCGTGCTGCCGTACGCGCCGCCGCTCTTGCTCTCGTCCCACCACAGCACCGGCGGCTCCCACACGTAGGGGCCGTCCATCTTCATGCCGGCGTCGGCGTTGGACCAGGTGGCGACGTTGTCCAGGGTGGGGTTCTGCCAGTGCAGGGCGGCGGCCACGCTCTTGTACGCGGCCAGGTGCGCGGCCGTCGGCGGCTGGTCGCTGCCGTAGGTCCACAGGAACACCGAGGCGTGGTGGCGCAGCGAGCGGAGCTGGCTGTCCAGCGAGGCGCGGGCGACCTGTTCCTGCTCGGCGGTCCAGGCGCTGTCGTCCTCCCAGGCGCTGCAGCAGACGAACCCCGGCATGACCAGGATGCCCGCCTTGTCGGCCATGTCGTACAGTTCCTCGTTGCCGAGGGTGCCCTCCAGCCTGATGGTGTTCAGGCCCATGTCCTTGACGTAGGCGATGTGGGCGGCGTTCGTCCTGGTGTCCCAGCGCTGCATCAGGTCCCACACGTACCCGCCGCCGCGCAGCAGGATCGGCCGGCCGTTGATCTTGTATCCGGCGAACGAGGTGCCGTTGACGGTGGTGCGGTAATCGGTGACCTGGCGGATGCCGAAGTCGATGGTCTTGCTGTCGGAGGCGCCCGCGGCGACCGTCAGGCGGTACAGCTCGGGGCTGCCGAACTGGTACGGCCACCACAGCACCGGATCGCTCACGTGCAGGGGCGCGAAGGCGATCTCCCTGCGCTCGCGGGCGGCCAGCGTGACGGCCTGGGAGAAGGTGAGGTCGGGCCGGCCCGCCTTGGTGATCGTGCCGCTGACCGTGGTGGTGACGGGGGCGTTCGTGGCGTTGACGGCGTCCACGTAGACGGCCAGGTCGGCGGCGGCGCCGGACAGGGTGGTCCGCACGTACGGGACGCGCAGGGCCACCGGGCCCGTGGTGTCCAGCAGGGTCGTGTTCCAGATGCCCGCGTTCATGTCGGGGGCCTCGGGGTTCCAGTCGACCGTGCAGGTGGACAGGTCCTTGCAGTCGTGGCGCGGCGGGGTGACCTTGACGGCCAGCGCGTTGGCCGCGCCGGGCCGGATCGCGGCGGTGGCGTCGTACTCGTGGCCGACGAACGTGCCCACGGCCGCGGCGTCGAGCTGCACGCCGTTCAGCCAGATCTGGGCGCGGTAGCTGAGGCCCTTGAAACGCAGCCAGTACACCTGGCCGGGGGCCGTGGCCGGGGCGGTGAACTCGCCGCGGAACCACCAGTCCTGGGTGGTCAGGTCGGGCACGTTCTTGAGGTTCTGGCCGAAGTAGACGTCCTGGTAGACGCCGTCGGCGACCAGCCCGGCCAGGACGGTCGAGGGCAGGGTGACCGGGTGCCAGCCGGTGGTGGCGTACCCGGGCGTGGAGATCACCGCGCCGGTGTCGGCGAGGCCGGTGGCCGGGCGCAGCGCCCAGCCCGAGGCCAGCTCGGTCGAACCGGCCGCCGCGACGGCGCTGCCGGCGCTCACCACCCCCGAGGCGAGCAGCAGGACGAGCACGGCCAGGACGCATCTGATCGATCGTGACATGCGCAGCTCCTGAGGGGGCTCCTACGAACCGGAGGGCCAGGCGATCTGGGTGGAGCGGTAGTAGGCGATCCCCATGACGCGCCAGCGCGGGCCCTGCGCGCCCAGCCGCTGCCGGAACGCGGTCCAGTCGTGCGTGGCGGAAGGGGACCAGCCCAGTTCGGCGAGCGCGGGCAGGCGGGGGAAGGCCATGTAGTCGATGTCGGCCGACGTCCTGAGCGTCTCGGTCCACAGCGGCGCCTCGACGCCGAGCACCTGCTCGGGCGGGAGCCTTCTGAGGTAGGCGCCGGGGTCCCAGCCGTAGGCGTCCTTGACCTCGATCGTGCCCGCCCACGTCTGGCCGAGCGGGGTGCGCCGGTTGTACTTCATGTCCAGGTACGCGCGGCCGGCCGGGGACATGACGACCTTCCGGCCCGCCGTCGAGACCGCCGTCTCCGTGGGGTCGCTGCCCCAGTACTGGACGACCGTGGAGGGCAGCGGAGTGGCGTTGACGACGTCGTGCCAGCCGATCACGGTCTTGCCGTGGGCGGCCACGATGCCCTGCGCCCGGTCCACGAACGTCCGGTAGTCGGCCGGCGTGGTGGAGGACGCCTCGTCCCCGCCGATGTGCAGGTACGGGCCGGGGGTGAGCGCGGCCAGCTCGCCGATCACCTGGTCCACGAAGGTGTAGGTGATCTCCTTGGACGTGCACAGCGAGCTGAACCCGACGTCCGTGCCGGTGTAGCGCGGCGGGGCGACGCCGTCGCAGGTGAGCTCGCCGTAGGAGGCGAGGGCGGCGTTGGTGTGCCCCGGCATGTCGATCTCCGGGATCACGGTGATGTTCCGGGCGGCGGCGTAGGCGACGATCTCCTGATACTGGGCCTTGGTGTAGAAGCCGCCGGGGTCGCCGCCGACCGCCGTGCCGCCGCCGTAGGAGGCCAGCCGGGGCCAGGAGTCGATCGCGATGCGCCAGCCCTGGTCGTCGGACAGGTGCAGGTGCAGGCGGTTGATCTTGTAGAGCGCGATCTGGTCGAGGTACCGCTCGACCGCGTCCACCGGGAAGAAGTGCCTGGCCACGTCGAGCATCGCGCCCCGCCAGGGGTAGCGCGGCCGGTCCACGACCCGCCCGCCCGGCACCGGCCAGGGGCCGGGCTGCACCGTGCCGGCCTCGGCGGCGTACGGCAGCAGTTGCCGGAGCGTCTGCACGCCGTTGAACAGCCCGGCGGCCTGGTTGGCCAGCACGACGATCCCGGCGGCGGTCACGTCGAGCTGGTAGGCATCCTCCCCGCCGGCCACCGTGCCGAGCCGCAGCGCGATCCCGTCCGCCGGCGGGGCGGTGACGATCGGGATCGGGTAGCCGGTCGAGCGCCGCAACCGCCCGGCGAGCTGCTCGCCCACCTCGGGCGCTTCGGAGTACACGGCCGTCGCGGCGCTGATCTGGTACGTCACCCCCGCCGCCGGGACCGCGCTCACCGGAGCGGGCACGATCGCGCCGAAGGCGACGGCGGCCGCCGCCGCGGCACTGGGCGAGACGGTCACCGAGGCAGGGACCGACAGGGCGAGCAGGGTCGTCAGCACGACCGCAGCGGTGCGGATCTTCATGACCGCCTCCCGAGGGTTGCCCCCACCATACGGACGCGATCGCTGGTGGTAAAGAACCTTTCTAATCAAGGGTCTCAGTGGCGACGGTCCGGTAGCCGTTCCACACGAAGCGGGCCGTGGTCACTGCGTCGTCGCCGTCGCCGGTGATGAGCTGGTGGATGGCGATGCCGTCCAGCTCGCGGTATTCGCACCACTCGTGGTCGGAGGTGAGCACGAGGTCGAGCCCGAGGTTCACCAGCAGGTCGAAGACCTGGCCGCGGTTGGCCCGGTCGACGCCCACGAACACCTCGTCCAGCAGGATGAACCGGGGGCAGCCGGGGTCGGTGCGGTAGTGGGCGGCCACGGCGGCGAACAGCGGCAGGTGCAGGGCGATGGCCTTCTCGCCGCCGGACAGGGCGCCGTGCAGCTTCCTGGTCAGGTCCTGCCAGCCCTGGCCGTCGCCGCGGTCGAGGCGGACCACGAACCGGTGCCAGGACGTGTAGTCGAGCACCTTCATGAGCTGGTCCTCCCAGCCGGCCGAGGAGTTGTCGGCGCGCGCCTCCTCGACGCGGTCCCGGAAGAAGGCGTACAGGGCCTCGCGGTCGGCCTCGCTCAGCCCGGCCGGGTCGCGCAGCAGCAGCTCGCGGGCCGCGCGGGTGGCCGGTGACTGGCCGGGATCGACCTGCCACACCAGGCGCACCGCGACCCCCGAGGCCGTGCGGACGCGTTCGAGCCGCTGGTTCATGCCCTCGACCAGCGCGGCGGCCTGGCGGATGCGGTCGGCCAGGTGCCGCCGCGTGTCACCGGCGAGCGTGCGGTCGAACAGGTCGCGCTCGGCCTCGGTGATGTCGCCGCGCCGCTCGTCGCGCTCGCCGCACAGCGCCCTGCCCAGCGCCGTCGCGCCCGCCCGCACGCCGCCGGCGACGGCGGTCAGCACCTGGACGTCCTCGTCGGGGGCCAGCTCCAGCTCGGCGCGGCCGGCCAGGACCTCCCTGGCGTGGTGGAAGGCGTCCCGCAGGCGGGCCTCGGCCTCCCTGACGGTCCGCCGGTCGTGCGGCACCGCCGCGAGCCGCGCGGCCACGTCCCCGGCCGCCTCCAGCACCGCGCGCACCCCGGCGTCGGGGGCGAGCAGCGCCTGGGAGCCGGACGGCAGGCCGGCGTCGGCGGCCAGGTGGCCGGCCAGCAGACGGCGCAGGCGTTCGCAGACCGCCTCGCGGACGCGCCCGGCCTCGGCGTGCTTCTCCTCGGCCCGGCCCAGCTCGCCCCTGAGCCGGCCGAGGCGGGCGTTGAGCCGGGCCGTGTCGTCGTGGATCGTCCGGATCAGGCGGCGGCAGCCCTGGTGGGCGGTCTGGGCGTCCTGGAGCCGGTCGAGGAGGTCGAGGTCTTGGCCGCCGGCCGCGGGCTCGACGGCGGCCAGCTTCTCGGCCAGCACGACGGCCGCGTCGGCCGCCTCCTCGGCCCGTTCCATCGCGCGGACGGCCAGGTCCTGGTACTCGCGGGCGGTCTCGGCCGCCTGGCCGGCGCGTTCCCTGGCCGCGCGGGCGTCGCCGCGCCGGTCGTGCCAGACGGCGCCGGTGGTCTCGGCGGCGCGAAGGGCTGCCTCCAGCCGGTCGAGCGCGGGCCGGGCGGCGGGCAGGGCGTGCCGGGCGGCCAGCTCGGTGAGCCGGCGCAGCGACCTGCCCACCTCCTTCTCGCGCTCGTGCAGGCGCTGCTCGTGCGCCCGGAGCTGGTCCTCCAGCAGGGCGACCTTGCCGACGGCCGCGTCCAGCGCCCGCGCGGCGCCGTCGTACGGCCTCCTGTCGGGACGCCGCCGAAGCTCGGCCGCGAGCGTGTCGCGGTCGCCGGCCAGCACCCTGAACAGGTGGTCGCACTCGGCGATCGTGCCGGCCAGGTCGGAGAGCCGGTCGTCCAGCTCGGCGACGCGGCGGCGCAGGGCGCGCTCGCGGGCGGCGTCGCCGATGTAGGAGGGCTCCGGCTTGACCCAGCGCCCGGCGGCCGGGCCGAGCCGCCAGGTGCCGTCGGCGCCGACGGCCGCCGGGTGGTCGAGGCCGAGCGCCGTGGGGGCGAAGGCGACGCCCGCGAGCACCCGCTCGGCCGAGACGGGCGCGCCCGGCTGGGCGGACAGCACGGCGGCCAGGCTCTGGCCGGGCGCGGGCCGGGCCAGGGCGGAGGCGGCGAAGGCGTCGTGCTCGCCGGGGTCCATGCCGCCGTCGGGCAGCAGCCACAGGTCGAGCAGGCCCGAGGCTTCGAGCGCCGCCTCGATGCCCGCCTGGGTGACCGGGTCGACGCCGGAGCGGAAGGCCAGCGCCCGCCACAGCGGCATGCCGGGCCGTCCGGATCGGGAGGCGGGGCGGGCGGGCGAGGGGGGCGGCTCCAGGGCGGTCCGGTCGGCCAGGCGTTCGCGTTCGCGGGCCAGCTCGGCGCGTTCGGCGTGCAGCCGGTCGCGCAGGCCGGTCAGGTGGTGCTCGCGGGCGGCCAGCCGGACCGCGGCCGCCGTACGGGCCGCGCCGACCAGCTCGTCGGCCTGGTCGGACCGGTCGGCCAGGCCCGCCAGCTCCTCGGGGTCGAGCCGGAGGTGCACGCAGCCGCGGGCCCACTCCTCCAGGGCGGCGGCCAGGTCGCGGGCGCGCTCGTCGCGGGTCGCGCCGGCCTGGTCGTGGGCGGCGGTCGCGGCCGCCAGGTCGTCGCGGACGCGGTCGCGGTCGTGCTCGGCGGTGGTGCGGCGGCCGATCGCCTCCTCGTGCTCGGCGGCCGCCGCCGCGACCTCGCGGATCTGGCCGGCGCGGCTGGTGACGGCGGCGCGCAGCAGCTCGCGGGCGCGGCGCACGGACTCCTCGCCGTCGTCCCCCCGCTCCCCCTCGCCGGGGGCGCCGGGCTGCGCGCCGCCGGGGTCGGGAACCGGGCGTTCGCACTCCAGGTGGACCGAGAGCAGCCCGGCGCGTTCGGCGGCCCGGCGGGCCTCGCCGCGGGCGCGGTCGGCCAGGCCGGTGGCGGCGCGGGCGACGGCCGCCGCGCGCAGCGACAGCTCCTGCCTGGCCGACGCGCCGCGGGCCGCCGTCCCGGCCTGGTCGCGCAGCCGGGCCGCCGACTCGTGCGCCTCGCGCGCCTGCGTGCGCAGCCGGTGCAGGTCGTGCCCGGACCGGTACGCCTGGCTCTCCTTCAGCCCGTCGATCTGCGCGGCCAGGGCCAGCTCCTGCGCCTCCTCCTCCGACAGCCGGACGGCCGCGGCGGCCAGCTCGTCGCCGGCCTGCTTGAGCGCCTCCCGTCCGGCCTTGACCTCGGCGGCGAGGGCGTCGACGGCCTGCCCGGCGGACAGGGCCGCGGCGGCGGCCGCGCGCAGCACCCTCTGGGCGTAGCCGCGCTGGACGTCGGCCAGCCGGTCGGCCTCCTGCACGTCGCGGTCGAGCAGGCGCAGCTCCTCGCGCCGCCGGTCGAGCCGCTCGAACCCGCCCGCGATCTCGTGGATCTCGCCCTCGCCGAGCGGCGGCAGGGCGCTGGACAGCAGGTCGGACAGCAGGCCGGGATCGAGGCGTTCGGACAGCTTGGGGGTGCGGAGCTGGCGCAGCGCGGTGAGCAGGCAGTCGTAGCGCTGCTCGTTGAGCGCGCTGTAGAGGGTGCCGCGCACGACGGCGCGGTAGGCGTCGGCGGACTCGTGGACCGTCCCGGCCTGGCCCAGCTCGTCGGCGAGCTGGGCCCTGGTCAGCGGCTGGCCGCCGTCGCCGGTGAGCCGGACGCCGCCGGGCAGGCCGACGCGGGAGCCGGTGGTGAAGTAGGCGGCGGTGACGTTCTTGGTGTGGGCGGTGGCCTGGAGGCGGGCGCCGCAGGTGAACCAGCGGCCGTCGGCGTGCTGGAACTCCAGCCAGACGTAGCCGACGCGGGTGACGCCGCTCGCGCCCTCGCCCATGAGGTTCCAGTGCATGGTCCGCTCGGTGCCGCCGAACGTGGACAGCCTGCTGGGTTTGAGACTGGCGTCCAGCACGTACGGCAGCAGCAGTTCGAGCACCTTGGACTTGCCGCTGCCGTTGGGCCCGCGCAGCAGCAGCCGGCCCCGGTGGAACTCGAACACCTCGTCGTGGTAGCGCCACACGTTGAGGATTCCGGCGCGTACGGGGATCCAGCGCCGGTCCATGCCGGGGGCGGTGCGGGCGGGCGTGAGCTCGGTGACGGTCATGCGTCCTCCGTGTCGGCCGTGTCGGCCGTGTCGGCCGGGCCGCGATCGACCCGGTAGCGGGCTCCGGCGGGCAGGGCGGCCACCCGGTCCCCGGTACGGCGGCACAGCCCGAACATGGCGAGCACCGCCAGCGCGTCGGCGGCCAGGCGCGGCGCGCCGCCGTCCGACTGGTAGGCCCTGGCCCACTGGGGGAAGCGCCGCAGCAGCTCGGCGGCCTCCTCGTCGAGGCGTCCTGCGGGCAGCGGACCGGCGGTGACCAGCAGGTCGAGCAGGAGCAGGGCGGCGACCTTGGCGGGGGCGCCGTCGTCGGGGAACCTGGTGTCGGTGGCGGTGGCCTCGGTGTCGACGAGCAGCAGCCCCTCGGCGCGCTCCTCCAGCACGAACCCGGCCTCCTCGGCGGCCCTGCGGATCATCCGGCGGCCGGTGAGCGAGGCGGCGTAGGCGGCCTGGGCGGGGGTCAGCTCGTCGAGGTAGACGACGGGCTCGTCGAGCAGGCGGCGGATGACGGAGTGGCGGGCCCACAGGGCGCGCTGGGTCTGCGTGGGCTCGTCGCCGCCGTACCGGGCCTCGACGGTGAGCGCCGCGAGGGGAGCCGCGGGGGCGCCGGGCAGGCGGGAGGGCGGGACGGGGGCGGCCAGAAGCGTGATCACGCGGGTGGTGTCCACGCGGTAGAGCACCTTGGCGTCCTCGTCGCCGAGGTAGGCGTCGGTCGTGCCGTCGGTGGCGGTGATCGCGCCGTGCCGTTCGAGCAGCTTGAGCGCGTCGACGAAGGCGGCCCGCTCGTCGGCGCCGACCGGGTCGAACGGCGGCACGCCGGTCTCGACCGCCGCCGCCCGCGCCACCCGTCCGGCCAGCATGCCGATCGTGGTGACCGGCGCGGCGAGCAGTTCGGCCGCGCACAGGCACAGCAGCGTGTAGCGGCGGCGGTCGAACGGCGGGCCGCCGGCGCGGCGGCGGGCCGGGCGGGTGGCCGTCGGCCGCGACCCGACCTTGACCAGGCGGGCATAGCCCTCGCGAGGCTCCACGACCAGCCGCCAGCCGCAGAAGTAGTCGAACCACCGGGTCAGCGGCTCCCGCCGTTTCCTGATCACCGCGAAGGCGGCGGGCTCGTCGTCCGCCGTCAGGAAGGGCCGGGCGAGGAGGGTCCTGATCGCGCGGGCGATCTCCTCCTTCTCCGCCCTGACGAGCTGGTTGGCCAGGCTGCTCATGCCCCTTCGGCCCTCCCGTGGTCGCGGGCGCCCGGGGCGCGCACGTCGAGCAGGTAGTCGGGGCCGCGGAACCAGCCCTCGGAGGTGCGCAGCACCGCGACCGCGCCGTCGCCGGGGGCCCGCAGCACGACCTCGACCCGGCCGTCGGAGGTTACGGCCCGGCGCAGCCCGGTGGCGTCGGGACGGGCGGCCAGGGCCCGGCCCAGCAGGTCGAGCAGCCGGCCGAGGGTGTCGTGGTCGAGCGCGCCGAGCTGGGACAGCCGGACCGAGCCGGTGGCGGCCAGCGCCTGCCAGGCGGTCTCCAGCCCGGCGTGCTCCCTCTCGGCGCGGGCGCGGCGCTCGGCGCGCAGGGCGGCCACGTCGCGCACCCGCCCGGTACGGCCCATGCGCTCGGTCCTGCCCCGCGAGCGCAGCAGCGCCGAGACGGCCACCGGCCCGGCCTCCGCCCAGGGCGTGCCGGCCGGGACGAGCTCGGCGTCGGCGTGCCCGAGGTGGGCGTGCCGGGCGGGGCCGAGGCCGAAGGCGGCGTCCCAGAGGCGGTGGGCGTCGTCCTCGCCGGGCGCGGTGGCGAACCAGCGGGCCAGCGCGCGGAAGTCGGCGGCGGCGCCGGAGGCGGGGCGGCGGGCGGCGGTGACGCGGTCGAGCAGCCCGAGCAGCGTGACGATGGCCTCGCCCGCGATCTCCCGCAGCCGCCGCAGGCGGGGGCCGCCGCCGCCGTCGGCACCGCCGTCGAGGTCGGGGGCCGGGACGAGGCCGGGGTCGAACCACTGGCGCAGCTCGGCCCAGGCGGCGGCGCGGGCCGCCAGCCACGGCGTGGCCAGGTCGGCGCCGGCGATCCGGGGCAGGTCGGCGCCGGCCAGGGCCCTGGTGTGCAGGACGCCGACGCCCCGCCCGGCCACGCCGCGCAACGCCCGCGCCACCGTCTCGCCGCGCTGCTCCAGCCCGGTCACGAGCTCCTGGAGGTAGGCCACCGTGGCCGCCTCGGCCTCGTGGAACGTGCCAACGCCGGCGCCGTCGGCGCGCAGCAGCCGCCGCAGCTCGCCGTTGAGCCGCACGGTGTCGCGGCGCAGCCCGTCGAGGTGGCACTCCAGCTCTCGCAGGCAGGTGAACACCCTCCGGTCGCGGCCGGGGTCGGGGTCGGCCAGCAGCGCCTCCAGCTCCTCCAGCCGGTCGGCGAGGGCGTCGAGCACGGCGGTGTGCAGGGCGGTGTGGAGCGCGCCCCCCGAGGCCGGTGTCGCCGGGGCCAGCGTCGCCGACGCCTGCCGCAGCCCGGCGTGGGCGGCCTCGCCCTGGGCGGTCAGGGCGTAGCGCAGGTTCCTGCGCTCGTACTCCTCGGCGGTCGCGAAGCCGGCGGCGTGGTCGAAGACGACCTCGACCAGTCCCCAGCCGGCGAGCTGCCGGAGCGCGCCGGTGAGGTCGTGGTCGGCGACGGGGGCGTACCAGCCGCGGGCGCGCAGCCGGTCGCGGACCTCGCCGGCGGTCAGCGCGGGTTCCAGGCGCTCGGCGGCGGCGCCGAGGACGTCGAGGAGGGCCGTGTGCAGATCCGCCCGCTCAGTGGTGGCGAACCGGAACATCTCCGGCGGCACTCGTGGCAGTTCCGCCATCGCGCCGTTCTCCCCTCTCGCCGCGGTTTCACCGGAGCCACCGTAGTGGCAGAGACGGGCGGCGCGGGGGCCGGTTTGCGAGCAGATGCCACGGGTATGGTCGCCGCGTTCGGCTGCCGGTGGCAGGCGGCGCGGTCCGCGCCCGGTACGGCGGCATTCGGGGAGGACGGGGGCCTGTGATGGCGGAGATCGAGGCGACGCGCGGGATGCCGGCCGACAGCATGATCGTGTTCGGGGTGGCGTCCGACGTCGAGCTGATGGACCGGTGGCTGCCGCAGGGGTTGTGGGTCGGCGACGGCGGGGCGGGCACCGTCGAGGCGGGCGGCGAGCTGGTGCCCGGCGGCGGGCGGCACGAAGGGCTGTTCCGCGCCCGGGAGGACCAGCTCCGGGTGGAGTGGGGCGGCCGCGACCACCCCGACTACGCGGGCTGGCTGCAGGTGTCCGACTCGGCGGCCGGCACGAGCGAGGTGACCGTGCACCTGTCGCTGCTCGACGAGCCCGACTCCGGCGCCAGGGCCGGCGAGGTGCGCGAGCTGCTCGACCGCTCCCTCGACCGGCTGGCCGACGAGGTCACCCGCCGGGTCTCCGAAGGCGGCTGAACGGCACTCTGCCCGAGGGCGGCGCAGCCCCGGCGGGCGGGCGGGGGCGGGCCCGCCCCTCCGGGGTTCAGGCGTCCTCGCGGTCCGGGTTCTCCAGCCGGAAGAAGTTGCTCTGCTTGCCGTCCTTCTTGTGCTCCTGGTAGATGAAGTTCAGCTTCCGCTGGTCGAAGGTCTCGAACCACTCCTCCCAGGTGATCTCCGCCAGGTCGCCGCCGCCGTAGCCGGGGAAGTCGAAGCGGAGCACGCCCGCGCGGCCCTGGTGCTCGGTGCCGGGCACGGTCGCGGGCTTGGCGCCGCGCTCCTGCGCCCATTGCTGGATCACGTCGTGGTCGGTGGTGACGAGGCTGCGGCCGGGCCGCTCCTCGTGCTCGCCGGTCGAGGTGACGTGCTGCTCGTATTTGTGCTCGCCCTCGACGGGACGGTTCTGCTGCGACATGGCGGCCTGTTCCCCCTGGTAGTCGTGCGGATGACCTGCTCGATACCCAGCCCGGCGCGCTTCTTGCAGATGATCTGTGCCACCACGCTTAAAGGGGCTCGCAAGGTATCCCCTTCAACTTTTGATTATGCGACGTTTAATCACGATTCTTTCCCCCGTACTCGCAGGTCTGATCGCCGCGGCCGGCCTGTCCGGCGCCGCGGGCGCGACCACGGACGGCGGGCTCAGCGCCTATTACGGTCAGCGCCTGGCCTGGTCGGGGTGCGGCAGCGGGTTCCAGTGCGCGAAGTTGACGGTGCCCCTCGACTATGCGAAGCCCGGCGGCCGGCGGATCAGGATCGCCATGGCGCGGCTGCCCGCGACCGGCCGGCGGATCGGCTCGATCGTGCTGAACTTCGGCGGTCCCGGCGGCGCCGGCACGACCATCCTGAAGGCCGACAGGACCGTCATGTCGGCCGCCGTCCGGCAGCACTTCGACGTGGTCAGCTTCGACCCGCGCGGCGTGGGCGCCTCCGCCCCCGTGCGCTGCCTGTCGCCCCTCGGCCTGGACGCCTACTTCGCCGCCGACCCGACCCCCGACAACGCGGCCGAGGTCAAGCGGGCCAAGGCATGGATGAAGATCTTCGCCCAGGGCTGCGCCACCAACTCCGGCAAGCAGCTGCTCGCGCACGTCGGCACCGGCGAGGTCGCCCGCGACCTGGACGTGATGCGGGCCGCCCTGGGCGACGCCCGGCTGACCTACTTCGGCTTCTCCTACGGCACCTACCTGGGCGCCCGCTACGCCGACCTGTTCCCCACCCGGATCCGCGCCATGGTGCTCGACGGCGCCGAGGACCCCGGCCAGACGCTCGCCGAGTTCGGCGCGGCCCAGGAGCGGGGGTTCCGGCTGGCGCGCGAGTCGTTCCTGCGCGACTGCTTCAGGGCCCGGGACTGCCCGTTCCCCCGGCACACCGTCGCCGCCGCGACCAGGCGGCTGGAGGCGCTCTACAAGCGGGCCGACCGGGCGCCGCTGCGCAACGACGGCGACAGCAGGCAGGTCAACGAGGCCATCCTGCGCGCGGGCGTCAACCAGGCCATGTACGCCAAGGACAGCTGGCCCTACCTGCGCCAGGCGCTCACCCTCGCCTTCAAGGGCGACGGCACGGCCATGCTCGCCCTGGCCGACGTCAACCACGGACGCCGTCCCGACGGCAGCTACGACAACAGCAGCGAGGCGCTGGCGGCGGTCAACTGCCTGGACCATCCCGAGCAGCGCTGCGCGTACTGGCCGGTCAAGGGGAAGCGGTTCACCAGGAAGGTGCGCGCCCACGGGTCGCCGCCGATCGTGGTGGTGGGCACGACGCGTGACCCGGCCACGCCGTACGAGCTGGCCAGGCGGCTGGCCGGGCAACTGGAGCACGGCGTGCTGCTGACCCACGACGGCGACGGGCACACGGCGTACAAGGGCAGCTCGTCCTGCCTGGACCGGCAGATCGACCGGTACGTGATCACGGCCGGCGCGCCGCGTCCGGGAGCCTGCGCGCAGGTCTGAGGGCGCCGGCCCGGTCCCGCACCCGCTCATGGGCGGGTGTGGGACTGGTGACGTTCGGGTCAACCCTGGCCGCGCCTGCGCGGCGGCCACGACCGGGCGGGAGAGATTGGGCGGACGTAGCCGGAAATTCCCGCCCGAGGAGCCCATGGAGTCGCTGCTGGTCCTGCACGCGCTCGCGGCGGTCTGCGCTCCCTGGCTGGCCCGGCGCATGGGACGGGCCTCCTTCCCGCTGCTGGCCGTGGCGCCCGGCGCCGGCTTCGCGTACACGGTGTGGCTGGGGGTGCGGGGGCTGCCGGCGCGGGAGGACACCCGCTGGGCGCCCGCGCTGGGGCTGGAGCTGTCCTTCCGGGCCGACACGCTGGCGCTGCTGATGATGGCGCTGGTCACCGGCGTGGGCGTGCTGGTCCTGGTCTACAGCGCGCGCTACTTCCCGGCCGGCGACGACGGGCTGGGCCGCTACGGCGGCGCGATGGCCGCCTTCGCCGGGTCGATGCTGGGCCTGGTCACGGCCGACAACCTGCTCCTGCTGTACGTCTTCTGGGAGCTGACCACCGTCTTCTCCTACCTGCTGATCGGCTACCACCCGGAGAGCCGGGCGAGCCGGCGGGCCGCGATGAAGGCGCTGACGGTGACCACGCTGGGCGGGCTGGCGATGCTGGCCGGGTTCGTGGTGGTCGGGCAGGCGGCGGGCACGTACGCGGTGTCGGGGGTCCTCGCCCGGCCGCCGCAGGCGGGCCCGCTGGCCGCCGGGCTGGTGCTGGTGCTGGCCGGGGCGCTGTCGAAGTCGGCGATCTTCCCGTTCAGCACGTGGCTGCCGGCCGCGATGGCGGCGCCGACGCCGGTGTCGGCGTACCTGCACGCGGCGGCCATGGTCAAGGCCGGGGTGTACCTGGTGGCCAGGCTCGGGCCGGCGTTCGGGGACGTGCCGCTGTGGCGGGCGGTCGCGGTGCCGCTCGGCGTGCTGACGATGCTGCTGGGCGGCTGGCGGGCGCTGCGCGAGACGGACCTGAAACGGCTGCTGGCCTACGGCACGGTCAGCCAGCTCGGTTTCCTGATCACGCTGTTCGGCGCGGGCACCCGGGGCACGGCGCTGGCCGGGGTGGGCATGCTGGCCGCGCACGCGCTGTTCAAGGCCGCGCTGTTCCTGGTCGTGGGCGTCGTCGACCACGCGACCGGCACCCGTGAGCTGCGCGAGCTGAGCGGGGTCGGCCGGTCCATGCCGTGGGTGTGCGCGGCCGCGGTGCTGGCGGGGGCGTCGATGGCGGGGCTGCCGCCGTTCGCGGGGTTCGCCGGCAAGGAGGCGGCGCTGGAGGCGCTGCTGGATCGGCCGCTCGTGCTGGCGGGCGTGGTGGCGGGGTCGGCGCTGACGGCGGCGTACACGCTGCGGTTCCTGTGGGGGGCCTTCGCCGCCAAGCCGGGCGTGCCGGCCACGCCGGCGCACCGGACGGCGGCGGCCATGTTCGCGCCCGCCGCGCTGCTGGCGGTGCTCGGCCTGGCGCTGGCGCCCTTCGCCTCCTGGTACGGCGGCGCGATGTCGGGCTACACCGGCACCTTCCGCGACCCCGGCCACGCCACGCACCTGGCGATGTGGGCCGGCCCGTCCCCCGCGCTGCTGCTGTCGGGCGTGGCGCTGGCGGCCGGGGCGCTGCTGTTCCTGGCCAGGGAGCCGGTGGCCAGGGCGGGCGCGGCGCTGCACGTGCTGGACTCGACGCAGATCTTCTGGGCGCTCGTCCGGCGGCTGGACCGGTTCGCCGTCCAGGCCACGGGCTTCGTCCAGCGGGGTTCGCTGCCCGACTACCTGCTGCTCACGCTGGCCGCCACGACCGGCGTGGGCGTGTTCGCCGTGGCCTACGGCGGCGTGCCGCACCTGGACGTGCCGGTCGTCGCCTGGGAGCGCGTGGAGCAGCCGGTGCTGGCGGTCCTGATCACCGCGGCGGCGGCGCTGGCGCTGTTCGCCCGCGCCTACATCCTGCTGGCCGTGGTCGTCGGCGTCATCGGGTACGGCACCGCGCTGCTGTTCCTCGCGCACGGCTCGCCCGACCTGGCGCTGACCCAGTTCCTGGCCGAGACGCTGGCCCTGGTGGTGTTCGCGCTGGTGCTGCGGCGGCTGCCGGTGACCCCGGTCAGGGCCCGGCTGCCGCGCCTGTTCCGGTTCGGGCTCGGGCTGGCCGTGGGGGTGGTGGTGACCGGGGCGGGCATGCTGGCCACCAGCGCGCGCAGCACCTGGGCCGTCGGGTCGCTGATGCCGGCCGCGGCGCGCGAGGCGGGGGCGCGCAACATCGTCAGCGCGATCATCCTGGACATCCGGGCCTGGGACACGATGGGCGAGAGCACGGTCCTGGTCGTGCTGACGCTGGGCGTGACGAGCCTGGTGTTCCTGCGGCGCAGGACGTACGAGATCGAGCGGGACGACCGCGGCCGGGTGCCCGCCGAGCGCACGCACTGGCTGTCCTCGACGCTGCCGCGCGGCCAGCGGGCCGTGGCCTTCGAGGTGGCGGCCCGGCTGACCTTCCACACGGTGCTCGTGCTCTCGGTGTTCCTGCTGTTCGTCGGGCACAGCGGGGTCGGCGGCGGGTTCGCCGGCGGCATCGTGGCCGGGCTGGCGATCACCGTGCGCTACCTGGCCGGCGGCCGGTACGAGCTGGCCGCGGCGGTCCCGGTGCACGCGGGCGTGCTGATGGGCGCCGGGCTGACCCTGTCGACCGGCACGGCGCTGGCCGGGCTGCTGTTCGGGCGGGCGGCGCTGGACATGCTGGCGGGCGACGTGCACCTGCCGCTGGTCGGCGGCCTGCACGTGTCCACGGGCCTGCTGTTCGACCTCGGCGTGTACGTCTCGGTCACCGGCATGGTCCAGGACGTGCTGCGCGGCCTCGGCGCCGAGCTGGACCGGCAGATCGAGGCGGAGGAGAGCGCGTGACGATCTCCCTGGCGCCGTTCCTGTGCTGCTGCGTGATGATCACGGCCGGCGTGACGCTGCTGCTGGAGCGG
Source organism: Nonomuraea sp. NPDC049646 (assembly GCF_044465525.1). Classification (NCBI taxonomy): domain Bacteria; kingdom Bacillati; phylum Actinomycetota; class Actinomycetes; order Streptosporangiales; family Streptosporangiaceae; genus Nonomuraea; species Nonomuraea sp. NPDC049646. The sequence continues at coordinate 872,344 of NZ_JBITLU010000002.1, forward strand.
AGCCTGGTGCGGGTGCTGGCCGGGGTGGTGGTGCTGGGCAACGGCGTGAACCTGCTGATCGTCACCGCGGGCGGGAACGCCGGCGGGCCGCCCCTCCTCGGCAGCGCGCCGGTGGCGGACATGGCCGATCCGCTGCCGCAGGCGATGGTGCTCACCGCCATCGTGATCACCCTGGGCGTGACGGCGTTCGTGCTGGCCATGGTGCACCGGTCGTGGCAGCTCACCGGCAGCGACGAGGTCCAGGACGACACCGAGGACCGGCGCGTGCGGCTGCGGGCCAGGCGCGGCGAGCTCAGCCACGCCCTGCGCACCCGGCAGGACGCCTACCGGCGGCTGGTCGTGGAGCAGCGGGCGGAGCTGGCCCGGCTGGAGGCCGAGCAGGCCGAGCGGGAGCGGCTGCAGGAGGCCGACCTGGAACGGCGGATCGCCCGCGTGCACACCGAGCTGGAGGAGTGGATGCGCACCCGGATGGCCGAGGGGCTGTCGGAGGAGGAGCTGCAACGCGGCTTCGAGGAGGCCGGGCAGCGGGACCTGCCGGACGAGGAGGCCACGGCCGGCGACAACGCCGAGCGCATCGACGAGCTGCGCCGCGAGCACACCCGGCGGCGGGCCGAGCAGGCGGCCGGCGAGCGGGAGCTGCGCCAGCGGATCAAGGCCAGGCAGCGCGACGCCCGCAGGCAGATGCGCTCGGCCATCCGCGAGGAGCGGGCCCGCCAGGCGCTCGCCAACGACCCCGAGCTGGAGGGCGACGACTAGTGGCAGGCAGGGGCGGCGCCCGTGGGTGACCTGGTCGAGCTGCGCGAGCTGGTGTGCGTGCCGGTGCTGCTGCCGCTGCTGGCGGCCGGGATCAAGCTGGCGATCGGCGGGCGGCTGCGGCACCTGCAGTCGGCCATCAGCCTCACCACGCTGGGCATCTCGCTGGCGGTGTCGGTGCTGCTGCTCGTGCAGGCCGACACGCACGGCCCCCTGGTGACCGAGCTGGGCGGCTGGGCCTCGCCGGTCGGCATCTGCCTGGTGGCCGACCGGCTCTCGACGCTGGTGCTGGTGGTGTCGTCGGCGGTGACGCTCTGCGTGATGGTGTACTCGATCGCCAGCGCCTACGACGAGGCCGAGCACGACGCGCCGATGGCGATCTTCCATCCGGCGTTCCTGGTCATGGTGGCGGGCGTGGCGGACGCGTTCCTGTCCGGCGACCTGTTCAACCTGTTCGTCGCGTTCGAGATGCTGCTGAGCGGCTCGTACGTGCTGCTGACCTTCGGCGGGACCGAGTCCAGGATGCGGGCGGGGGCCACGTACACGCTGATGGCGCTGGCGTCGTCGATGCTGTTCCTGATCGCGCTGGCGGTGACCTACGGCGCGACGGGCACGTTGTCGATGGCGCAGCTCGCCGAGCGTTTCGGCACGCTGCCCGAGCAGGTCAAGCTGCTGGTCGAGCTGACGCTGCTGCTGGCGTTCGCGATCAAGGCGGCGATCTTCCCGGTGTCGGCATGGCTGCCCGACTCCTACCCGACCGCGCCCGCGCCGGCCACGGCCGTGTTCGCCGGGCTGCTCACGAAGGTCGGCGTGTACGCGATCATCCGGCTGGAGGCGCTGCTGTTCCCCGGCGGGCCGGTCTCGACGCTGCTGATGGCGGTGGCGCTGGCCACGATGCTGGCCGGCGTGCTGGGCGCGGTGGCGCAGACCGACATCAAGCGGATGTTGTCCTTCACGCTGGTCAGCCACATCGGCTACATGGTGTTCGGGGTGGCGCTGTCGACGGTGGCGGGCCTGGCGGGCGCGGTGTTCTACATCGTCCACCACATCACCGTGCAGACGAGCCTGTTCCTGGTGACGGGGCTGATCGAGCGGCGCACCGGCACCACGTCGGTCAACCGGCTGGGCGGGCTGATGAGGACCGCGCCGGTGCTGGGCGTGCTGTTCTTCGTGCCCGCCATGAACCTGTCGGGCATCCCGCCGATGTCGGGGTTCCTGGGCAAGCTGCTGCTGGTGCAGGCGGGCCTGGACAAGGGCGGCCCGGCGGCGCTCGTGCTGGTGGCCGGCGGGCTGCTGACGAGCCTGCTGACGCTGTACGCGATCGCCAAGACGTGGGGCAAGGCGTTCTGGCGCGCGCCGCGCGAGGAGCGGCTGGGCCAGGTGATGGAGAGCGAGGAGGCGACGGGTGAGGAGCCGGTGGTGACGACGACGGCGCTGCCGCCCGTGCTGCTGGGCGCGACGGCGGCGCTGGTGGCGATGGGGCTGTCGTTCACGGTGCTGGCCGGGCCGCTGGCGGCGCTGACGCAGCGGGTGGCCATGGAGCTGAGCGAGCGGCAGACGTACGTCACCGCGGTGCTGGGGACGCGGCGGTGAGCGGCGGCCTGCTCGCGCCGCGGCTGTTCGGCCGGCGGGTGCCGCTGCCGCTGGCGGCGTGGCTGACGCTGGTGTGGGTGACGCTGTGGGGCGAGCTGTCGGCGGGGAACGTGCTGGGCGGCCTGGCGACCGCGCTGGTGGTGACGTGGCTGCTGCCGCTGCCCGTCCTGGACCCGGGGATCAGGGTGCGGCCGCTGCCGCTGGCGCGGTTCCTGCTGTGGTTCGGGTGGGACATGCTGCTCTCGACCGTGCGGGTGGTGGCGTGGGTGGTGCGGCCCGGCGATCCGCCCACGCAGCTCGTCCCGGTGCGGCTGCGCACGTCGTCGGAGTCGATGACCGTGATGATCATGGTGGCGTTGTCCACGATGCCGGGGAGCCTGGTGGTGGAGGCGTACCTGGACAGGAGAGAGCTGATGCTGCACGTGCTGGGGCTGGCCGGCGAGGGCGTCCCGGACGCGGTCCGCAGGGACCTGGCCGGGCTGGAGTCGCGCATCGTGGCCGCGTTCGGCACCCGCGCGGACCGGGAGGAGCTGCGGTGAGCGTGGTGTACCTGGTGACGATCGCGCTGCTGGGCGGCGGGGCGGCGGCCGCGTTGTGGCGGGTGGGGCGCGGGCCGTCGATGCTGGACCGCGCGGTCGCCCTCGACGTGCTGACGTCGCTGGCGATGTGCGCGGTCGGGCTGTTCGCGGTGGTCAGGGACGACTACTCCGACCTGCCGGTGCTCCAGGTGCTGTCGCTGCTGGGGTTCGTCGGGTCGGTGTCGCTGGCCCGGTTCTTCCCTGGACGGTCGGGGTGAGCCCGATGGATGTGGCGGCGGCGGTCTGCCTGGTGCTCGGGGCCGTGCTGGCGTTGTCGGCGGGCGCCGGGCTGGTGCGCTTCCGCACGACGCTCGACCGGATGCACGCCGGCACCAAGCCGCAGGTGCTCGGCGTGCTGCTGGTGCTGGCCGCGATGTGGCTGCACCGGCCCACCTGGTGGAACGCCGGGCCGCTGCTGATCGTGGGGGCCTCGCAGGTGATCACGGTGTCGGTGGCGGCGTACATGGTGGGGCGGGCGGCCCACTCGCGTCAGTCGTCGCGGGACGAGACCGAGATGCCGCCCTCGGAGGAGGACTGATCGCCCTTGCGGTCGAGGGCGGGCTGGCCGAACCAGGTCCAGGCGGCCAGCCCGGCCAGGATGCCGGCGGTGATCCAGGCCAGGGTGGAGTGGAACAGGTAGTCGATCACCAGCATGGTGGCCGTGGTCATCGACACCACCAGGGCGAGCGCTCCTAACAGGCCGTAGGTGTTGGACCGGCGTACCAGGGTCTCCTTGTGGCCCTGCCGGAACAGCACGCGGTGCTGGGCGGTCGGCGCGATGTAGCAGATCGACGCGACGGCGGCGCTGACCAGCGCGGCGAAGTAGAGCCAGCGGTCGGTCTGGTCCAGCTTGACGAAGCCGGGCGAGAAGGGGACGGTCAGCAGGAACGCGAACAGCACCTGCACGCCGGTCACCGCGACGCGGGCGCCCTGCAGCAGCTCGACGAAGTTCCGGTCGGCGCGTTCCTCGTGCGACTCGTTCTTCACTCGGCCTCCTTGTTGGATGTTCCTCTCTTCCTTGGCGGAGGCCGGTCGAAACATGGATTTCCTAGGTCAGGCGAGGATCTTGGCCGGCGTGATGGGCAGGTCGCGCACCCGCCGGCCGGTGGCGTGGTGAACGGCGTTGCCGATCGCGGCGGCGGTGCCGACGATGCCGATCTCGCCGATGCCCTTGGAGCCCATCGGGTTGAGCAGGCCGTCCTGCTCGTCGATCCAGACGGCCTCGATCGCCGGCACGTCGGCGCAGGCCGGCACGTGGTACTGGGCCAGGTCGCGGTGCAGGAAGCCGCCGAACTCGTCGTCGGTCAGCGTCTCCTCCATCAGCGCCATCCCCATGCCCATGGTCATTCCGCCGACGAACTGCGACCTGGCCAGCCTGGCGTCCAGGATGCGGCCGGCGGCGAACACGCCGAGCAGGCGCGACAGGCGGATCTCGCCCGTCACGGAGCTGACCCTGACCTCGGCGAACTGGGCGCCGAAGGCGTGCCTGGCCAGCTCCTCGTCGGCCTTGACCTCCTCGGTGGTGTCGGCCGACCCCTCGCCGCCGTCGGCCCGCAGCGCCTCGCAGGCCCGTACGACGGCCGAGCCCCACGACGCCGTGCCCATCGAGCCGCCCGCGACGGGGGCGGTGGGCAGGTCGCTGTCGCCGAGCTCGACGTGCACCCGGCCGGGGGCGACGCCGAGGCAGTCGGCCGCGATCCTGGTGAGCACGGTCCGGGCGCCGGTGCCGATGTCGGCGGCGGCCACCCGGATGACGAAGTCGCCGTCGCGCACGGTCGCGGTGGCCTGCGACGGGCCGCGCCTGGCCGGGTAGGTGGAGGCGGCCACGCCGGTGCCGACCAGCCACTCCCCCTCGCGCCGGACGCCGGGCTGCGGGTCGCGGCGGTCCCAGCCGAAGCGGCGGGCGCCCTCGCGCAGGCAGGTCACCAGGCTGCGGGAGCTGAAGGGCAGGCCGCCGTCCGGCTCGGTCGTGGGCTCGTTGCGGATGCGCAGTTCGACGGGGTCGATCCCGGCCGCCTCGGCCAGCTCGTCCATCGCCGACTCCAGGGCGTACATGCCGGGGCACTCGCCGGGGGCGCGCATCCAGGACGGGGTGGCGACGTCGAGGCGGACGAGCCGGTGCGCGGTGCGCAGCGCGGGCGTGGCGTACATGACGCGGCCCGGGGTGGCGGCCTGCTCGGCGAACTCGACGATCCTGCTGGACTGCACGTACGCCGTGTGCTCGACCGCGGTGAGCCGGCCGTCGGCGTCGGCGCCGAGCCGCAGCCGCTGGACGGTGGGGGTGCGGTAGCCGGTCAGGTCGAACATCTGCTGCCGGGTGAAGACGACCTTGACCGGACGGCCGGCGGCCCGCGCGGCCAGGGCGGCGAGCACGGCGTTCGGCCTGGTGGTGCCCTTGGACCCGAAGCCGCCGCCGACGTGCCTGGACACCACGCGCACCTGCCCGGCGGGCAGGCCGAGGGTCTTGGCGATGCTGTCCCGGTCGCCGCTGGCGCCCTGGGTCGAGTCGTAGACCAGCAGCCGGCCGTCGTCGGCCCACACGGCCACCGCGGCGTGCGGCTCCATCGCGTTGTTGTGCAGGGGCGGCGTCGTGTACGTCACGTCCACGGCCGACGCGGCGGCGGCCAGCCCGGCCTCCACGTCGCCCTTCTCGGTGTCGGGCGGCAGGTTCGGGTTGACCTTCTCGGGCCGGTAGAGGTCCGGGTGGTCGGCGCGCAGCCGCACGTCGTGAGCCTGCGCCTGGTAGGCGACGCGGACGGCGTCGGCGGCGGCGCGGGCCTGGTCGTAGGTGCCGGCGACGACGGCGGCCACGAGCTGGCCCCGGTAGACGACATCCCGGGAGCGGAACAGCGCCAGTTCGGGGTCGGCGTCCTCGGCCAGGTCGGGCGGGTCCTCGACGGACAGCACGGCGAGCACGCCCGGCATGGCCAGCGCCGGCCCGGTCTCCACTCCGGTCACCCGGCCCCTGGCGATCGTGGACTGCACCGGGTAGCAGTGGGCGACGCCCTCGACCGGGTACTCGGCGGCGTACGTGGCCAGCCCGGTGACCTTGACGCGCCCCTCGATGCGGTTCACGGCGTCAGCTCCTCCAGCGTGCGGACGATCAGGTTGCGCGCCAGCGGCAGCTTGTACGCGTTGCGCGGCAGCGGGCGGGCCTGGTCGAGCTCGGCCTCGGCGGCCCGCAGGTACGCCTCCCCCGTGGCGGGGCCGCCGATGAGCGCCCGTTCGGCGCGTTCGGCCCGCCAGGGCGCGTGGGCCACGCCGCCGAGCGCGATGCGGCAGCCGGTCACCACGCCGTCCCAGCGCACGTCGAGCACGGCGGCGACGGACACCAGCGCGAACGCGAACGAGGCCCGCTCGCGCACCTTGCGGTAGAGGGAGGCGCCCGGCGGCGGCGCGGGCAGCTCGACGGCGGTGATCAGCATGCCGGGTTCGAGCACGGTGTCGCGCTCGGGCGCGTCGCCGGGCAGGCGGTGCAGGCCGGGCATGGGGATGATCCGGTCGCCGGCCGGGCCGGTGACGTGCACCTCGGCGTCGAGCGCGGCCAGCGCCACGGCCATGTCCGAGGGGTGGGTGGCCACGCAGGCGTCGGAGGCGCCGAGCACGGCCAGGTTGCCGTGGTCGCCCTCGATCGCGGGGCAGCCGGTGCCGGGCTCGCGCTTGTTGCACGGCCTGGTGACGTCCTGGAAGTAGGGGCAGCGGGTGCGTTGCAGCAGGTTGCCGGCCACCGTGGCCATGTTCCTGACCTGGCCGGAGGCGCCGGTCAGCACGGCCCTGGCGAGCATCGGGTAGCGGGCGCGGACGAGCGGGTCGGCCGCCAGGTCGCTGTTGCGGACGGCCGCGCCGATCCGCAGCCGGTCGCGTACGGGTTCGACGGCGTCCAGCGGCAGGCGGCTGACGTCCACGAGGTGGTCGGGGGCGGCCACGCCGAGGCGCATGAGGTCGACCAGGTTGGTGCCGCCGCCCAGGTACATCGTGCCGGGGCCGTACCGGCCGACCGCGTCCGACGGGCTCTGGGCGCGGACGTAGTCGAACGGCTTCACCGGGCCACCTCGCCGATCGCGGCCACGATGCCGGGATAGGCGCCGCACCGGCACAGGTTGCCGCTCATGCGTTCCTTGATCTCCTCGGGCGTCAGGGCCGGGTCGAGGAGGAGGTCGGCGGTGACGGCGCTCGGCCCTGGCTCGCCCAGCATGCCGACCGCCGAGCAGAGCTGGCCGGGCGTGCAGTAGCCGCACTGGAAGGCGTCGTGCTCGATGAACGCGGCCTGCAGCGGATGCAGTTGCTCGCCCGAGGCCAGCCCCTCGACGGTGACGATCTCGCTGCCGTCCACGGCCACGGCCAGCGCCAGGCAGGAGTTGGCCCGGCGGCCGTCGATGAGCACCGTGCACGCGCCGCACTGGCCGTGGTCGCAGCCCTTCTTGGAGCCGGTCAGGCCGAGCCGTTCGCGCAGCAGGTCGAGCAAGGAGATCCTGGGGTCGACGGCCACGGTGTGCGGCACGCCGTTCACCTGCAGGGTGATGTCCATAGGCGCTCGCCTACCCGGCCACCGCCGGAGGCAACCACGGGCTCGGACATCTCGGGGTAAAGGTGACGGAGTCCAGGTGTCGGGCCGCGGGCGGCGGGTAGCCGGGGAGAGGATCGGGCCGCGGAGGGGTGCATGGGGCGATCGTTCGACGAGCAGGTGGCGGAGTCCGAGGCGGTGCTCACCGTCAACGCGGGCTCGTCGAGCCTGCGCCTCGACCTCGTGCAGGGCGGCTGCGTGCTGGACAGCGCGCACGCCGAGCGGGCCGCCGACCCCGGCTCGGCGCGCGAGGAGCTGGCGGCGTTCCTGGGCGGTCACTTCGACCGCGACATCCGCGCGGTGGCGCACCGGCTGGTGCACGGCGGCGACGTCGTCCGCGCGCCCACGGTCGCCGACGACGAGACCGTCGAGGCGCTGCGCGGCGTCGTGAGCCTGGCGCCGCTGCACCTGCCGCCCGCGCTGGCGCTGCTGGAGGCGGCCCGCGAGCAGCTTCCCGCCGTGCCGCACGTGCTCTGCCCCGACACGGCCTTCCACGCCGGCCTGCCCGACGCCGCCGCCGTCTACGCCCTGCCGCGCGAGTGGCGCGACCGGTACGGCCTGCGCCGCTACGGCTTCCACGGCCTGTCCTACGCCTGGACCGCCGACCGGGTGGCCGAGCTGCTCGGCCGGCCGCTCGCCGACCTGGAGCTGGTGCTGACCCACCTGGGCGGCGGCTCGTCGGTGTGCGCGGTGTCGGGCGGGCGCAGCCTGGACACCTCGATGGGGTTCACCCCGCTGGACGGCGTCCCGATGAGCAGGCGTTCGGGCAGCGTCGATCCCGGGATGCTGATGTGGCTGCTGTCGCAGGGCCACCTGTCGGCCGGCGAGCTGGACGAGGGCCTGCAACGCCGCTCCGGGCTGCTCGGGCTGTCCGGCGGCCGCTCGGGCGACACCCGCGAGCTGGTCGAGGCCGAACGCGCCGGCGACGCCGAGGCCGCCCTGGCCCTGGAGGTGTTCTGCCACCGCGTGAGCCGGGAGATCGCCGCCGCCGCCACGTCGCTGTCCAGGATCGACGCGCTGGTGTTCACCGGCGAGATCGGCTGGGACCAGCCCGAGGTGCGCGAGGCGGTCTGCCGCCGTCTCGGGCTGCTCGGCGTCGAGCCGCCCGAGTCCGGCAACCGGCACGACGACGGCCCGGTCAGCGGGCCGGGCGCCGCCGTGCCCGTCCTGGTCGTCCAGGTGCGCGAGGAGCTCCAGCTCGCCCGCGAATGCCTGGGCGTCTTCCGGCCGGCAGAGGAGAACGGCTATGGATGACGTCACCCGCTCGGCGCTGCGGCTGTCGGGCGAACAGGACCTCGACCCGCTGCTCGACCGCGTCGGCGAGGCCGGTCTCGTGCTGATCGGCGAGGCCAGTCACGGCACCCACGACTTCTACACCTGGCGGGCCGCGCTCACCCGCCGCCTGATCGCCGAGAAGGGCTTCGGGTTCGTCGCCGTCGAGGGCGACTGGCCCGACTGCGAGCGCGTCCACCGCGCGGTCACCCGCGACGGCGAGGACCCCTTCGACGCCCTGTACGCCTACCAGCGCTGGCCCGCGTTCATGTGGGCCAACGAGGAGGTCGCCGAGTTCTGCCGCTGGCTCCGGCGCTGGAACTCGGCCCTGCCGCCGCCGGAGCGCGTCGGCTTCCACGGCCTGGACGTCTACAGCCTCTGGGAGTCCCTGCGCGCGGTCCGCCGCTACGCCGCCGACCACCTGCCCGACCAGCTCGGCACGGTGATGGAGGCCCTGTACTGCTTCGAGTCCTACGGCCACGACCCGCAGCGGTACGGCCTGGAGACCCGCCTGGTCCCCGACTCCTGCGAGACCGAGGTCGTGGAGCTGCTCAGGGCGGTCGTGGCGGCCGCGCCCGCCGACGAGGACGGCTTCGAGGCCCGGCAGAACGCCGAGGTCGTGGCCGGGGCCGAGAACTACTACCGGACCATGGTCGGCGGCGGCCCCGATTCGTGGAACGTCAGGGACGTCCACATGGCCGACACCCTGGACCGCCTGACCGCCTTCTACGGCGCCAAGGGCGTGGTGTGGGCGCACAACACGCACGTCGGCGACGCCCGCGCCACCGACATGGCCGCCGCCGGCATGACCAACCTCGGGCAGCTGGCCCGCGAGCGGCACGGCGAGGACGTCGTCCTGGTCGGCTTCGGCGGCTACCGGGGGACGGTCGTGGCCGGGGCGAGCTGGGGCACGCGGGCGCACGTCATGCCGGTCCCGCCGGCCCGGCCCGGCTCGCTGGAGGCGCTGCTGCACGACGCCCTCGGAGGCGAGCGCGCCCTGTTCGTGACGCCGCGGCGGCCCCGTCCGCGCTGGTTCGACGAGCCGCTGGACCACCGCGCGATCGGCGTCGTCTACCGGCCCGAGCGCGAGAAGTGGGGCAACTACGTGCCCACCGCGCTCGGCGACCGCTACGACGCCTTCATCTGGCTGGACGTCACCGAGGCCCTGCACCCGCTGCACGCCGAGCCGTGGGACGACGTCGAGCCGGAGACCTATCCCAGCGCCATGTGACGGACTGTCGGTGGCGGATGGTTTGATCGCTGCTGTGGAGGCCTCGGTCGAGCAGCTCGTCTACGTCAGGGACGACGAATACACCGTCGCGCGCATGAGCGCCGAGGGCGTGCCCGACTTCGTGGCCACCGGCCGGGCGCTGTCGGGCGCGCAGCCGGGCGAGACGCTCCGGCTGACCGGCGACTGGAGCCACCACGCGCGCCACGGCAGGCGGTTCGCCGTGGCCGGGTGCGAGCGGGTGGTGCCCGCCACGGTCCGGGCGATCCGCGTCTACCTCGGGTCGGGGCTGATCCGGGGCATCGGGCCGCGGCTGGCGTACGCGATCGTCGACCACTTCGGCGAGGAGACGCTCAAGGTCATCGACGCCGAGCCGGGGCGGCTGACCGAGGTCGTCAACATCGGGCCGCTGCGGCAGGCGCAGATCGTCCAGGCGTGGCAGGAGCAGAAGGCCGTCGCCGCGCTGATGGTGACGTTGCAGGGGCTGGGCGTCAGCCCGCTGCTGGCGGCCAAGATTCACCAGGTGTTCGGCGGCGAGGCCGAGGAGGTCCTGGCCACCGACCCCTACCGGCTGATCGGCCGGGTCAGGGGCATCGCCTTCCGCGTCGCCGACCGCATCGCGCTGCAGCGGGGGGTGCCCGAGCGCAGCCCGCAGCGGATCAAGGCGGCGCTGCTCGACCGGCTGGAGTCGGCGGCGGTGCGCGACGGCCACTGCTTCGTGCCGGTGCCCCATCTGGTGGCGCGGGCGGCCGAGCTGATCGAGCTCGACCCCGAGGCGGTCGCGCCGATGATCGACGCGCTGGTGGCCGAGCGGCGGGTGGTGGTCGAGGCCGACGACGAGCAGCCGGGGCGGGCGGTGGCCTACGCCAAACACGTGCACGCCCGCGAGCGGCAGCTCACCGAGCAGCTCACCCGGCTCCTGCGGGCCCGCTCCACGCTGCCGCTGCGCTCCTTCCGCGAGGACGAGACCCTCCACGACGACCAGCGCGCGGCCGTCAACATGGCGCTGACCTGCACGGTCTCGATCATCACCGGCGGGCCCGGCTGCGGCAAGAGCCACACGGTCAGGGCCGTGGCCGCCACGGTGAAGGCGTCGGGCGGCACGGTCACGCTCACGGCCCCCACCGGCAAGGCGGCCAAACGCCTGTCGGAGCTGACCGGCATGCCCGCCATGACCATCCACCGCATGCTCGCCCACCAGCCCGACCCCGATCCCTCCACGCTGTTCGAGGAGGCGCCCGCGCAGGCCGACCTGATCGTGGTCGACGAGGCGTCGATGCTCGACCTCCACCTCGCCACCCGGCTCACGGCGGCCGTCCAGCCGGGCAGCCACCTGCTGCTCATCGGCGACAGCGACCAGCTTCCCAGCATCGGCGCCGGCGACGTGCTGGCCGACCTGCTGCGGGTGGAGGCGATCCCGCGGGTGCGGCTCACCCACGTCTTCCGGCAGGCGGGCGGCAGCGGCATCGTCGAGGCCGCCCACCTCATCCGGGCCGGCCGCGTGCCGGCCACTCCGGGGCGCGGCGGGTTCTGGTTCGAGGAGCTCGACGATCCGGCGCGGGTGGCCGAGCGGGTGGCCCATCTGGCCATGGAGGCGATCCCCCGCAAGCAGGGCGTCCCGCCCGAGCAGGTGCAGGTGCTGTGCCCGATGCGCAAGGGCGAGACGGGCTCGGTCACGCTGGGCCGGCTGCTGCAGGACCGCCTCAACCCCGCGGCCGACGACAAGCCCGAGCACTGGTCGGGGGCGTCGGTGTTCCGGGTGGGCGACCGGGTCATGCCCATCCGCAACAACTACGACAAGGGCGTCTTCAACGGGGAGACCGCCAAGGTCACCGCCGTGCTGCCGCAGGACCGCGTGATCGAGCTCCGCACCGACGACGGCGAGACCGTCCAGTACGGGTTCGGCGAGCTCGACGACCTCACCCACGCCTACGCCATCAGCGTGCACCGCTCGCAGGGCAGCGAGTACCCGTTCGTGGTGGCGCCGATCGTGGCCGAGGCGGGCGGGATCATGTTGCGGCGCAAGCTGCTGTACACGCTGGTGACCCGGGCCAAGGCGTGGGTCGTGCTGGTGGGGCAGCGCGAGGCGCTGGAGCTGGCCGTCCACCGGGTGGGCCGGCCCCGCAACACCGGCCTGCCCCGCCGCCTGTCCCGGAGCCTCGACGGCTGAGGCCCGGTCAGTCCTGGCGGAGGAGGGCCGTGGCGAGCAGTTCGGCCAGGTGGCGGCCCTGGCGTCCGGTGCCGGCGGCGGCGATCTGGGTGCGGCAGGAGAAGCCGTCGGCGAGCAGTTCGTCCTGCGGCCCGGCCGACCGTACGGCGGGCCAGAGCCCCTGCTCGGCGCACGCCTGCGACACCTCGTGGTGCCCCCGCTCGAACCCGAAGTTGCCGGCCTGCCCGCAGCAGCCGGTGTCGAGCACGCTGGTCCGGATGCCGAAGCGGTCCAGCACGGCCCGGTCGGCGTCGTAGCCCATGATCGCGCTCTGGTGGCAGTGCACCTGCGCGATCGCCTGCCCGCCGGTCGTGGCCGGCCGCCAGTCGGCGGCGCGCGTCTCCAGCAGCTCGGCCAGCGTCAGGAACCGCTCGGCCAGCAGCCGAGTCTCGGGCGTGTTGAGCAGTTCGGGGCCGTCGGAGCGGAACACGGCGGCGCAGCTCGGCTCCAGGCCGACCACCGGCACCCCGGCCTCGGCCCAGGGGGCGAGCGCCCCGACCGTCCGCGCCAGCACCCGCCGCGCCACCCCGAGCTGCCCCGTGCTGATCCAGGTCAGCCCGCAGCACAGCGTCACCGGCGGCACCACCACCTCGAACCCGGCCGCCTCCAGCACGTCCACGGCGGCCCGCCCGATGTGCGGGTCGAAGTGGTCGGTGAACGTGTCGGCCCACAGCACCACCCGCCCCCGCGTGCCCGGCCCGCTCCGGGGACGCCGCCTGAACCAGTCGGTGAACCGCTGCCGGGCGAACCTCGGCAGCTCGCGCTCCGGCGTGACCCCCGCGACGGCCTTGACCAGCCGCGACAGTCCCGGCGCCGAGCCGACCGCGTTGACCAGGCCGGGCGCGGCCGAGGCGAGCGCCGCCCACACCGGCAGCCAGCCCATCGAGTAGTGGGCCCGCGGCCGGAGGCGTCCCCGGTAGTGGTGGGCGAGGAACTCGGCCTTGTAGGTGGCCATGTCCACGTTCACGGGGCACTCGGAGCGGCAGCCCTTGCACGACAGGCACAGGTCGAGCGCGTCGCGCACGGCGGCCGAACGCCAGCCGTCGGTGATGACGTCGCCGCGCACCATCTCCTCCAGCAGCCGGGCCCGCCCGCGCGTGGAGTGCTCCTCCTCGCGGGTCACCCGGTAGCTGGGGCACATGACGCCGCCCTCGAAGGTGTGCTTGCGGCAGGTCCCGGTGCCGACGCAGCGGGTGGCGGCGTGCCCGAAACGTCCGTGGTCGTTGGGGTACTGGAAGAACGTCTGGCGCGGCTCGTGCGGGTAGAAGCGGTGCTGGGCCAGGTTCTGGTCGAGGTGGCGGGGGTGGACGACCTTGCCCGGGTTCATCCGGTCGCGCGGGTCGAAGACGGCCTTGAAGCGGCCGAACACCTCCACGATCTCCTGGCCGAACATGATCGGCAGCAGCTCGGCCAGCGCCTGGCCGTCGCCGTGCTCGCCGGACAGCGAGCCGCCGTAGGAGGCGACCAGCTCGGCGGCCTCTTCAGCGAAGGCGCGGTAGCGGGCGATGCCGTCGTCGGTGTGCAGGTCGAGCGGCAGGCGGCCGTGCACGCAGCCCTGGCCGAAGTGGCCGTACAGGGCGGAGTCCTGGTAGTCGTGGGCGCGCAGCAGCCGCTCGTAGTCGCGCAGGTAGGCGCCCAGCCGCTCGGGCGGCACGGCCGCGTCCGACCAGCCCTCGTACGTCTGGCGGCCGGTCGGCGGGTACGCCTCCACGCCGAGCCCCGACTCCCGCCACCGCCACAGCCGGTCCTCCCTGGCCGGGTCGCCGAGGAAGGCGTGCGTGGGCGTGGGCGCCCCGGCCCGCTCCCCCACGTCGCGCATCATCGTCTCGGCCCGCTCGCGCGCCTGCTCGGGCGTGTCCCCGCCGAACTGCACCAGCAGCCAGCCGCCGCCCTCGGGCAGGTCCTGGAGCGCCGGGTCGCCGGGGTGCTCCCGCTTGGCCAGCCGGTACATGGTCTCGTCCATGGCCTCCAGCGCGATCGGCGCGTGCCGTGCCACGGCCGGGACGGCGTCGGCGGCGGTGAAGACGTCCTCGAAGCCGAGCACGGCCAGCGCCCTGGCGGGCGGCGACGGCACCACGCGCAGCTCGGCGCGGAGCACGGTCACCAGCGTGCCCTCGCTGCCGGTCAGGGCGCGGGCCAGGTCGAAGCCGTTCTCGGGCAGGAGCTGGTCGAGGTTGTAGCCGGAGATGCGGCGTTCCAGCCTGGGGTAGCGGGTGCGGACCAGTTCCATGGTCTCGTCGCGCAGGTCGCGCACCTGGCGGTAGATCTCGGCCAGCCGGCCGCCCTGGGCCTGGATGCGGTCGTACTCGGCGTCGCTGGTCGGCCCCACCCAGGCGCGCACGCCGTCGTAGGTGAGGATCTCCAGCCGCAGCACCGACTGCGACATCTTCCCGTACGCCTGCGCCGACGCCCCGCACGAGTTGTTGCCGATCATGCCGCCGATCGTGCAGGCCCGGTGGCTGGACGGCCGCGGCCCCACCATCAGCCCGTACGGCGCCAGCTCGTGGTCCACCTGGTCGAGCACGGCCCCCGCCTGGACGACGACCCGGCGGCCCGCCGCGTCCACGGACTCGACCGCACCGCAGTGCTTGGACCAGTCGATCACCACCGCCGCGTTGCAGCACTGCCCGGCCAGGCTGGTGCCGCCGCCGCGGGAGAGCACCGGCACGTCGCTGGACCGGCACACGGCCACCGCCGCCACCCCGGCGTCCAGGTCGCGCGGCACGACGACGCCGATCGGGACCTGCCGGTAGTTGGAGGCGTCACGCGCGTAGGCGGCGCGGCTGCCCAGGTCGAAGCGCACCTCGCCGTCCACGGCCGCGGCGAGGCGGCGGCTCAGCGTCTCGACGTCGATCTCGCGGGACGGCGGCGTGTGCGTGACGGGCGTGTTGACCAGGCTCTTCATGCCGGGCACTTACCCGGGCCGGCTCACGGGCCGCCCAACGGCGGGCCAAGCCCGGTTCTAGACCCCGAGCAGGTCGGTGAGGTCGTCGGCGTGCTCCTCCTCCTCTTCCAGGATCGACTCCATGAGCCGGCGGGTGGTCGGGTCGCCCTCGCCGAGCCAGCGGATGATCTCCTGGTAGGTGGAGATGACGATGCGCTCGGCCCACAGGTTGGCCTCCAGCAGCGCCTTCAGGTCGGTGTCGGCGGGCACCTGGTAGTCGGTGTGCGAGCGCTGGACGAGCTTGGCCGGGTCGAAGTCCGGCTCGCCGCCGAGCTGGCTGACGCGTTCGGCGGCGCGCAGCGCGTGGTCGAGCTCCTCCTTGGCGTGCTCGGTGAACTCCGCCGCGACCTGCGCGCGGTCGATGCCCTTGGCCGAGATGGCGTGCCTGGTGTACCTGAGCCAGCACACCACCTCGGTGGCGATCACGTCGTTGAGGACCTCGATGACCTTCTCCGGGTCGCGGCCGAAGGTCTGCGTGATCGGGCCCTCGTCCATCTTCTGCCGGACCTGCTCGCGGATCCTGGTGACGTCGAGCACGAAGTCGTCCGTCTGCGTCATGGTGTGTCCTTCCCCCGGCGATTTCCCCTGGTCAACGGTAACTTCGCCGGGGCCTGCGCCGGGGTTGCGACACGGGGGGACCGCAGGCGGGGCGCCAGCGCGAGCGTGACCGCCGCCGACGCCGCGGCCAGCACGGCCATCGCCGCGCCGGGCGAGGTGTGCTCGGCCAGGGCCCCGGCCAGCGCGGCGGCCAGCCCCTGCATGGCGACCATGCCGGAGGAGTGCAGCCCGAGCGCGTGCCCGCTCAGCTCGGGGGGCGTCAGCGCCATGAGCCGCTCCTGCAGCAGCAGGGTGGCGGCGAACCCGGCCGAGGCGAGCGCGACCAGCACCGGCGACGGGTACGCCACGAACGCCAGGTACGGCAGCGCGAGCAGCAGGTACAGCGGCGTGACCAGCCGCGCCCGCCGGTGCGGCGGCACGTACCGGCCGACCAGCACGTCACCGGCGAGCATCCCGGCGGCGGCGCAGGCGAACAGCAGCCCGGCCCGGTCCGGGGCGAGCGGCACGAACAACGACTCGCAGCCCACGATCAGGCCGTTGGGCAGCCAGAGGGCGAGGTAGACGTGCCGGCGCGGCCGATCGGACCACAGGCGCGCGTTGTCGCGCCAGGTCTCGGCGGGTGAGGGCCGTCCGGAGGCGCGCGGCCGCCGCCGTCCGAGCCCCAGCCCGGCCAGGGCGGCGGCCAGGTGGAGGGCCGCGGCGACGAGCAGCGTCCCGCGCGGCGACAGGACGGTCACCAGCACGCCGCCCGCGCCGAACCCGGCGATCTGCACGATCCCGGAGGACATGTTGAGCACCGACCGGCCGAGCAGGTAACCGTCCCGGTCGAGCAGCTCGTTGAGCAGCCCGTACCGGACGCCGCCGCCGAGCGCGGACAGCGCGCCGAGTGCCAGCACGGCGGCGAGCATGCCCCACACGGGCAGGCCGGGCACGGCCAGGAAGGCGGCGCCGAGCGCGGCCGCCAGCGCCAGCCCGGACAGGGCGGCCCGCGGCGGCAGCCGGTCGGCCGCCGACAGCAGCGTGGCCGCGCCCACCACCTGGGCGAGCGCCGGGCCGAACATGGCCAGCCCGGACAGCAGCGGCGATCCGGTGTCGGCGTAGACGAGGGTGCCGAGGGCGAGTCCGCTCACCGTCTGCCCGGCCACCTGCCCGGACGAGACCAGGAAGAGCGGGGTGAATCCGGACCTGCCGAACAGGTCCCGGTACGTGCGCATGGGACGGCAGTCTTCGCGACCGGCGCCGGCAGGCGTTACTGTTTCGCCCACCCGCGAAACAAAGCGCGGACGAGGAGGGCGAGGGTGGGTTTCTGGCAGATCGACGCGGACACGCTCGCGGACGGCCGGTTCGTCCTGTCGCCGCTGGCCGAGACGATCGCCGCGCTGAAGACGCTGGACCGCGCCGTCGCCGCCCATCCCGGCGAGGCCGCCTGGCTGGCCGCCCACCTGCCCGCCTACCGCGCCGAGCAGGCCGCCGACCCGGTCACGGCGCTGCTCGTCCGCGCCGCGCTGGGCCGTACGTGGAACGCGACGTTCCTCACGCCCACGCCCGAGGGAGAGGGCGAGGCCGCCTTCGAGGAGGAGGTGGCGAGCGTCCGCGACACCCCGCCCGGACAGGCGCGCGAGGACCTGGTCGAGTCGCTGGGCGGCCCGGTGCCCGCCGTGCTGCGCCGCGGCGACCTGCCCGCGCGCATGGCCGCCCGGCTGGAGTGGGTGTGGCGCGAGACCGTGCTGCCGGCCTGGCCGCGGCGCCGCCGGATCATCGAGGCCGACGTCACGGCCCGCGCCGCGCGGCTGGGCCGGGGCGGCTGGGCGGCGGCTCTGGACGGCATGCGTCCCGGCCTGCGCTGGCTGGGCGACGGACGGCTGCAGATCAACGCCTACGACCACCCGCCGCGGGACCTGGCGGGCGCGCGGCTGATGTTCGTGCCGGTCACGCCGCGCCAGGGCTGGGTGAGCTGGCACGGCTCCCGCCGCTGCGCGATCGTCTACCCGTGCTCGGGGCCGCTGGCCGACGTCGGCCCGCCGCCCGCGCCGCAGGCGCTGGGCCGGCTGCTGGGCGGGGCGCGGGCGGGCGTGCTGGTGCTGCTGGACACCCCGAAGAGCACCACGCAGCTCGTCGCGCTCACCGGCCAGGGCCTGGGCTCGGTGGGCCGCCATCTCAAGGTGCTGCTCGACGCGGGGCTGGTCGGCCGCGTGCGGGCGGGCCGTTCGGTCCTCTACGGCCGGACGTCCCTCGGCGACGACCTCGTACGGGCACAAACCAGCTGACCGCGCCCGCCCGTCGCTGCCACCATGGGAACCCCATGGACGAACGACGCATGATCCGCATCTCCAAGTACCTGGCCCGCCACCTGCGCCACGACCCGCGGCGCATCGGGCTCTCCCTCGACGCGGCCGGCTGGGTGGCCGTCGACGACCTGCTCGCCGCCGCCGCCGCGCACGACTTCCCGATCACCCCCGACGAGCTGCGCCAGGTCGTGGAGACCAACGACAAGCGGCGCTACGCGATCGAGGACGGCAGGATCCGCGCCAGCCAGGGCCACTCCGTGCCGGTGGAGCTCGGCCTGCCCGCCGTGCGGCCGCCCGCGTACCTCTACCACGGGACGGTGGCCCGCAACCTGGACGCGATCCGCCGTGAGGGCCTGCGGCCGATGAGCCGCCACCACGTGCACCTGTCCGCCGACCGGGAGACCGCCGTCCGGGTGGGCGCGCGCAGGGGCAGGCCGGTGGTGCTGACGGTCGCCGCCGGGGACATGCACGCCACCGGTCACCTGTTCCTGCGCAGCGACAACGGCGTCTGGCTCACCGCCCACGTCCCGCCGGGCCACCTGCGTCCGCCCTCCTGACCCCGCCACGGAAGCCTGGGCCTTCCGCCGGGCGGGCAGGGGTTGGCTAGGCTGTGGGCCGGAGGATGATCACCCATGCGCGCACGCGATCTCGTCACGGAGTTCCCGGCGGTCACGCTCGACACGTCGGCGCTCGACGCCGCCCGGCTGCTGGCCGAGCGCGACCTGCCCGGCCTCATCGTGATCGGCGACGACGGCCGCCCCCACAGCATCCTCCCCGGCACGCAGGTGCTCCGGCTGGCCGTGCCGCCCTACTGCCAGGACGACCCGGCCCTGGCCCGGGTGGTGGACGAGGCCCACGCCGACCTGTTCCTGCGCCGGCTCGGCACGCGTACCGTCCGCGCGTGCCTGCCCGAGCAGCCGCGCGAGCTGCCGGTGGCGGACATGAAGGCCACCGTGCTCGAACTGGCGGCGCTCATGGCCCGCACGCGCAGCCCGCTGGTGGCGATCGTCGAGGACGGCCGGGTCGCCGGGGCCGTCACCCTCCAGTCCCTCCTGGACCACGCGCTCGCCCTCTGACCGCCTCCCCCGGCGCCGGTGACGCGCCGAGGGCGGCGGCGATCTCCGGCCTGGGCCGTCGTAGGCTGGTGCCCATGGGGAAGACCGCCGCCCGACAGCCCGTCCCCGCCCGGCGGGCCGACGCCGAGCGCAACATCGCCGCCATCCTGGAAGCCGGGACGCGGCTGCTCAGCGACGATCCGGGCGCGAGCGTGGCCGAGATCGCCAAGGCGGCGGGCGTCGGCCGGGTCACCCTGTACGGGCACTTCCCCTCCCGCGAGGCCCTGGTGGACGCCGTCCTCGACCACACCGTCGGGCTGGCCGACGCCGTCCTGGAGGACGAGGCCCTCGACACGGCTCCCGCGCCGGAGGCGATGGCCGGGCTGCTGCACACGTCGTGGGAGATCCTCGACCGCCACCGGCGGCTCTTCGTGGCCGCCGACCGGGTGCTGCCCACCGAGCGCATCCGCGAGCACCACGACCGCCCGCTGCGCCGGGTGGAGCGTCTGATCGCCCGCGGCCAGGACGACGGCGACTTCCGCACCGACCTGCCGCTGGAGTGGCTGGTGACGACGTTCTTCGCGATCATCCACAGCGCGGCCCAGGAACGGGAGGCCGGCCGCCTGGCCGCCGAGGAGGTCGAGCCGGTCCTGACCCGCACGATGCTCGCCCTCCTCACCCCGCCCTCCCCCGCCTGACACCTCCCCTGCAGGGCTCCTCCCAGCCGACCGGCCGCCGCGTCACCCTACCGGCGTACCGTTTTGCTGTGCTTAACTTGAACACCAGTGTACGAGTTAAGGAGAGCTGGGATGAGTCACCACGTCGGAACGCGGGCTTCCGCGCCCCCGCAGAGCAAGGGCTGGGCGGTGCTGGCGTTGCTGTGCCTGGCGCAGTTCATGCTGATCATCGACATCACCGTCGTCCAGGTGGCCCTGCCCACCATCGGCGCCGACCTCGCGCTCGGCCGGGAGGCGCTGACCTGGGTGGTGACCACGTACACGCTGTGCTTCGGCGGCCTGATGGTCCTCGGCGGGCGGCTCGCCGACGCGCTCGGCCCGCGCCGCACGCTGCTGGCCGGGCTGGCGCTGTTCACCGTGGCCTCGCTCGTCTGCGGCCTGGCCGGCGACGGCGGCACGCTCATCGCCGGGCGGGCCGTCCAGGGGGTCGGCGCGGCGCTGCTGTCGCCTGCGGCCCTGGCCGTGGTCACCACCGTCTTCCAGGGCGAGCGCCGGGCCCGCGCGCTCGCCGTGTGGGCGGCCATCGGCGGCTCGGGCGCGGCGATCGGCGTGCTGCTCGGCGGCGTCCTGACCGGCGGCCCCGGCTGGATGTGGGTGTTCTTCGTGAACGTCCCCGTCGGCCTGCTGGTGCTGGCCGCCGTCCCGCGCGTCGTCCCCGCCCGGGTCGGGGACGACGCCCAGCGCGGCGGCCGGGTGGACGTCGGGGGCGCGCTGCTCGTCACGCTGGCGACCGCCCTGCTGATCTACGGGCTCGTCTCCGCCGGCGACGGCGGCTGGGGGGCCGCGGGAACCGTGCTGCCGCTGGCCGGGGCCGCCCTGTCCTATGTCGCCTTCGTGCTGGTCGAGCGGTCGGTACGGGCGCCGCTCATGCGGGTCGAGACCCTGGCCAGGCGTCCCGTCGTCTCGGGCGCGTTCGTCATGCTGGTCGCCACCGGGCTGATGCTGGGCCTGTTCTTCCTCAGCTCCCTCTACCTCCAGCACGTCCTGGGCTACAGCCCCCTGCGGACCGGGCTCACGTTCCTGCCCGTCGCCGTCGCCATCACGCTCGGCGCGCACCTCGGCGGCCGGCTCATCGGCAGGGTCGGGGGCCGGCCGGTGGCCGTGGCGTCGTTCCTGCTGACCGCCGCGGGGGCGGCGCTGATGACGCGCGTCTCCCCGGAGGCCGGCGCGTTCACCACCTTGGTGCCGGGGTTCGTAGTGGCCGCCGTGGGGATCGGGCCGGCGTTCGTGACCGCCACCACCACGACGATGGCCAACGTCCCGCCCGGCGAGAGCGGCGTCGCCTCCGGGGTGATCAACACCTTCCACGAGCTGGGCGGCTCGATCGGGGTGGCGGTGGTCTCCACGGTCGCCGCGGCCGGCCTGACGCCGGGCGCGGGGGCCGGCGGCTTCACCTCGGGGTTCGTGCTGTGCGCGGTCGTCGCGGGCGCGGCGGCGGTGATCTCGCTCGGTCTCGTCCCGCCCGGCAGGCCGGCGGGCGCGTTCGTCGGTCACGGTCACGGTCACGGGCACGGTCACTGACGGGATGTCCCCGGCGACGCCGGGAGGCTATTCTGCTTGCGTGACTGCTCCGCCCCCCGCGGGACGCGGCTTCTCGACACACCCGGCCTGCGCCGGGGCCGGTCATCACCGGGCGCCGGGCGGCGCCCCTCCGCCGCCGGTCGCGTCGCGTCCGAGGCGGGGTGGGCGGCGATGCCACCGCTGACGCTCCTGCGCCGGGAGCAGCCGGGCGTGACCGTGATCGTGGTGTCCGGCGAGCTCGACGCCACCAACCGCGCCCAGTTCGAGAGCTTCCTCAAAGACCGTCCGGAGCCCGGGCACCAGGTCGTGTTCGACCTGGCCCGGGTGCCGTTCGTGGACAGCTCGGGCCTGCACGTCCTGCTGGCCTTCGCCACCGACCGGCTCAGGAGGTCGGGCGCGGTGCGCCTGGCCGCCGTGCAGCCCCTGCCCGCCCGGTTGCTGGACATCACCGGGGTGCTCGGGCACCTCCCCGTGCACGACACGGTCGAGGAGGCGGTGGCCGCCGCCAGGGCCGCCGCGGAACGTTCCGTGTGACGGGCGGCGCGCGGGGGCATTCTCGGCTAACTTCGGGGCTAGCGCGCGTCTGGGCGCAGGCGGCTACTCTTCCGCTACCCAGGGTTGAAGTTCTTCCATGCCGGGCGAGCACGGAACGAGGAACACGACATGAGCGACCCCACGGTCGGCAACGCACGTTCGAGCGGGCGCGGCAAGCGTCCCCACGGCCCCTCCGAGGTGGGCGAGACCGAGCTGCGTCAGCTGCTCGGCGGGCTGACGGCGGTCCGGGACGGCGACTTCCGCACCCGTCTGCCCGAGGACGCCGACGGGTTGCTGGGCGAGATCGCCTCGGTGTTCAACGGGATGGTCGACCAGTTGTCGTTGTTCACCTCCGAGGTGACCCGGGTGGCGCGTGAGGTGGGCACGGACGGGCGGCTGGGCGGTCAGGCCGATGTGCC